>PLXW01000078.1 GCA_003151595.1 Myxococcales bacterium | reverse complement strand
CATGATGTTCATGACGCCGATGCCGCCGACCACGAGGCTGATACCGGCCACGACGACGAGGACCAGCGTGAGCACGTTGTAGACCGTCCCCTGGATCTCCTGGAACTGCTTCAGCGTGCGAATCGCAAAGTCGGCGTCGGCCCCCTGGGCGATGTTGTGACGCTGGCGGAGGATGTCGTCCATCTGCTTCACGGCGTGGTCGATCGTGTCGGCCGACGTCGCCGAGATCAGGAAGATGCCGACGAAGCCGGGAGGCGTCTTCAGGATGAGCGAGCGCATGCTCCCGATGGGCATGAGCAGGATGTCATCCATGTCGCCGCCGAACGGCGCTTCCCCCTTCGACTCGAGCACGCCGAGCACGCGGAACGGATGGTTGCCGACGCGGATCGTCTCGCCCACGGCGTCGGCGCTTCCGAACAGCTTCGTGGCCACCGTCGATCCGAGGACGCACACCTTCGATTTCGTGGCTTCGTCGTGCTCGGTCCACATCTCGCCGCGGGAGATGTGCCAGTTCTTCACTTCCTGGAACGCCATCGTGGCGCCGCCGGCTTGCGTCGACCAGTTGTTCTCGGCGTTGACGACCTGCACGCCGGCCTCGAGCCACGGCGTGAGCGCCTTCACGTCGCTCGCCTCGCGGAGGATCGCGCGCCCGTCTTCCTCGGTCAGCCGATGGCCCGTCCCCTGAGCGCCGTGCGCGCCCGAGACCGCGGTGCTCTGCGGAAACACGACCATGAAGTTCGCGCCGATGGCCTGGATGCGCCCGCCCACCGAGTCGCGCGCGCCCGCGCCCAGCGCCGTGATCGACACGACCGACATGACGCCGATCAGGATGCCGAGCACCGTGAGCGTCGCGCGCAACACGTTGCGGCGAATGGCACGCAGGGCAAGCCAGACACCACCGAGGAGGGCGCGCATTATTCGGTCCTCAAGGCGTCGATGGGATCGAGCTTCGCCGCGCGACGCGCCGGCAAGAAGCCGAACACGAGCCCGATGGCGGCGCTCGTCCCGACGGCCATCACGATCGATCCCAACCCGGCGTGGAGCGGCAGGTTGAACGCCGCGCCGAGCGCAGCGGTCACGCCCACGCCGAGGATCATCCCCGCCAGCCCGCCGACGCAGCTGAGCACCACGGCCTCGATCAAGAACTGCGTGAGGATGTCCCCTTCGCGTGCGCCGATCGACATGCGAATGCCGATCTCGCGCGTCCGCTCCGCGACGCTCACGAGCATGATGTTCATCACGCCGATTCCGCCGACCACGAGGCTGATCGCCGCGACGCCGAGGAGGAGCATCCCCAGGACGCCGAAGATCTTCCCCTGTGTCTCGCGCATCTCGGCCTGCGTGTGGATCTCGAAGTCGTCGGGGCGCCCCTCGACGATGTGGTGGCGCTGCCGGAGGATCGACGTGATCTGATTCACTGCGTGGTCGACCGTCTCTTCCGACGTCGCGCCGAGGATGAACTTGTCCACGCGCCCGGGCGAGGTGTGCTGGATGCGCGCGCGGTAGCTCCCGGTGGGCATCATGATGCGATCGTCTTGATCGTCGCCGAACGTCGACGCGCCACGCGCTTTCATGAGGCCGATGACTCTGTACGGGAAGCCGGCGAGGCGGATCGTTCCGCCGACGGGATCGACGCCGGGGCCGAAGAGCTTCTCGCGAACCGTCTCGCCGATGAGGCACACCTTCGTCTTGAAGACCTCGTCGCTCTCCGTCCAGAGAGCCCCCTTCGCGATCTCCCATTTCCGAATCGGGAAGTACGACAGGTTCGTTCCGATGAGCTCCGTCTGGACGTTCTTGTCGCCGAGCACCACCTGCCCGCGCGTGTCGAGCCACAGCCCGACCCCGGACACGCTGACCGCCTCGCGCGCGATCGCCCTGCCGTCGTTCTCGGTGAGGCGGCCGGAGACCTTCGAGTGCGCGCCCGACTGCTGCGTGGCCTGCGGATCGACGTAGATGGCGTTGGCCGCGAAGCTCTCGAGCTCGCCGCCGACTTTGTTCGTGGCGCCGTCGGCGAGCGCGACGACGGTCACGACGGCCCACACGCCGATCAGGATGCCGAGCACCGTGAGCGACGCGCGCATCTTGTTCCGCCCGATCGCGCCGAAGGCGAGACGCACGGCGTTGAAGAAGATGGTCACCGCGGCCTCACGCGTGGGACCGCGCGGGGCCGTTCGTGGCCGACGCGGGGTTCGGTGAGAAGAGCGAGAGGAGCAAGTAGTGGAGGAGCGCGAGCGCCCCTACCGAGAGCAGCGCGACGCCGACCACCCCGATGAGCCCCGGCGACGAGAGCCCGTCGATGCGATCGAGGATCGAGCGCGCGAGCAGCGTCGGCGACACGAGCGCGACACATCCCCCGACCGCCGAGAGGACGACCGTGTACCAGGTGGCGATCCGAACGCGCTGATCGCTCGTGAGCGGCTGCCCGAGCCTGCGCTTGCCGAAACGCGCGCCCAGGAACGCGCCGCCGACCACGCTCGTCGCCAGCGCGATCGACCAGAAGAAGTCTCCCAGCACGACCACGTCGTACGTCGCGCCCACGAGGAGCCCGAGGACGCCGCCGATGAACATCATCGCGTAGACCGCGAACGGCACGGGGCCGCCGATCCGTGCGCGTAGCAAATCGGCCGGGCTGACGGAGTCGACCACGTCCGGTCCCGAGCCCTGCTCTTTCGGCACGGGGAGCGCGGCGAGCTCGGCGGCGGCGTCGCTCGGCTTCTCCTGCACGACGTCGCTCACGATGCGCCCGTCGCGCATCGTGATGACGCGGTTGGCGCACGCCGCGATGTCGTGCTCGTGCGTGACGAGGCAGATCGTGATGCCGCTGTCGCGGTTGAGGCTCTGCAGGAGCGAGAGCACTTCGAGGCTCGTGCGCGTGTCGAGGTTTCCGGTCGGCTCGTCGGCCAGAAGCAGCGGCGGATCGGTCACGAGCGCGCGCGCGATGGCGACGCGCTGCTGCTGCCCGCCCGAGAGCTGATTCGGCGTGTGATGCTCGCGGTCGGCGAGCCCGACCTGCGCGAGCGCTTTCTTTGCGCGCGCGTGACGCTGTTTGGCGGGGAACCCGCGGTACTGGAGCGGCAGCTCCACGTTCTCGAGCGCCGTCGTCCGGGAGAGCAGGTTGAACCCCTGGAAGATGAACCCGATGAGCCGGTTCCGAACGAGGGCGCGCCCGTCGTTCGTGCGCGATCCTACGTCGAGCCCTTCGAGCGTGTACGTCCCGCTCGTCGGTCGATCGAGGCAGCCGAGGATGTTCATCATCGTCGACTTGCCCGACCCGCTCGTTCCGACGATGGCGACGAACTCGCCTGGCCGAATCACGAGGTCCACGTCGCGCATCGCGCGCACGGTTCCGGCCGCGCTCACGTAGTCGCGGCTCACGCCGCGGAGCTCGATCAGCGGCTCCTTCAGCGCAGCCTGTTGCGATTCGATCTTCTGATTCATCACGTTCCTCGCTCGGCTCATTTCCAACGGAGGCGATGGGGAGCGCCGGCTAGAACATGTCCTTCTTCTTGCTCTTGTCGTCGGTCTCGTCGGTGACGACCTTCGTGCCCGCGGCGAGCGCGCCGTTCACCACTTCGGTGTTGATGCCATCGGTGACGCCGATCGAGATCAGCTTCGCTTCTTCCTTCTCGTCGCCCGGCTTCTCGTTCGTGAGCAAGTACACGCGCCCTTGCCCCTTCGCGAGCGGCGCTTCCGGCGGCTGCGGGAGCGGCTTTCCGTTCGGCCCGTCGGGCGGGGTCGGCTTGAAGCGGAGCGCGGCGTTCGGGATCTTGAGCGTGGCCTTCGCTTCGTTCGTCTTGATGGTGACCGTCGCCGTCATGCCCGGGCGGAGCTTCTCGTCCGGGTTCTCGACCTGCACGATCGCCGAGTACGTGACGACGCCGGACACGGTGTTCGGCGAATACCGCACCTGCTGCACGATGCCGTGGAACTGCTCACCGGGGAACGCGTCGACGACCGCGTCGGCCGGCATCCCTTCCTTCAGCTTCCCCACGTCGGCTTCATCGACGTCGGCCATGACGCGCATCCGCTTCAGGTCCTGCGCGATGACGAAGAGCACCGGCGCCTGGTAGCTCGACACGACCGTCGCTCCGGGATCGATGCTGCGCGTGACGACGACGCCGTCGACCGGCGAGTAGATCTTCGTGTACCCGAGGTTCGTCGTGTACTGATTCAACTGCGCTTGCTGCGCGCCGATGCCGGCGGTGGCCGCGCTCACGTTCGCCAGCGACGCGTCGTACGTCGCCTTCGCGGCGTCGAACTGCCCGCTCGCCGTATCGAGGTCGGCCTTCGCGGCGAGCGACGCATCGAACAGGTGCTTGGTGCGATTCAGCGTGACGCGCGCGGTCTCCATCTGCGCCTTCGACGTCTCCATCTGCGCGCGCGCCTGCTCGAGCTGCGCGCGCTGCTGGAGCAAGTTCGCCTGCTGCGCCGAGACCTGCGTGCCGTAGATCTGCGGATCGATCTCGGCGAGCACGTCGCCCTTCTTCACGACCGAGTTGAAGTCGACGAGCACCTTCGTGACGCGCCCGTTCACCTGCGCGCCCACGTTGACCTGGAGAAGCGGCTGGACCGCGCCCGTGGCCTGCACCTTCTCGACGATGTCGCCCGTCTCGACGACCTTCGTGACGTACTTCGCCGGCGGCGCGGGCCGATGCTTGGCGCGCCAGACGACTCCTGCGCCCACGATCGCAGCGATTCCGCCGGCGATGGCGAGCCGGCGGAGCCAACGACGCCCCCCCTCCTCTGCAGCGAGTGCACGGCGGAGCTCTTCGGTGGTGGCGGTGGTGTCGTTCATCGAGGGTGGCTTTCGAACGGGTGGGGAGGCCGAGCCATTCCGTCACGCCGAAATTTGGGGACGAGATCGGTTCGGGCCAAGCGGCAGCGCAGAGTCGGGAGAAGACAGGAGAAGAAACGTGAACGCGCGCCTCCTTGGATGCTGGGGAGAGCTTAAGAAGCGCGCGTCCGCCCCACCAGTCGTCTGAAGGAACGACTTAATTTCGCCGAATCGCTCTCTGCCGAGCGGCCCTCGGACTCCGCTCACTTGACCGGGACGATGATGGGGGGCGGCCCCTGGCTCGGCCCCGTGTCGGGCGTGACGCACGACGAGAGGTCGAAGAGCATGAATTCGAGCGCTTTCTCCTGAGGGGAGAGGGGGTTGTTGGCGCACCCACTGGGGACGGTCGGCTGCGGATCGCTCCCGTTGTTGTAGTCGCCGGACGCCGCGCCGACGTGCAGATCGCTGTAGACCACCCGTCCGCAGTAGATCGGCGCGCCGGCGTCGTCGGTCCCGATGCCCCCGATGGGCGTATCGAACGTGAAGTACTCCGTCGTTCCCGCCGCGCTGGTCTGGTTGTTGTCTTCACTCACGGCGTTCTTGTCGGCGGTGATCCACGCTTGCGAGGCCGTGTTGGCGGCCGTGACGAGCGCGTTTTCCTTCGCTTCCACGATCGGAAGCTGGGTACCGATGAGAGAGTTCGTCGTGCCTAGCCACTGGTAGAACGCCTCGCCCTTCGCGAACTTCCCGCCGCTCCCCAGCGTCTGAACGATGTCGCCCATCGTGGTGTCGGGCGCGCCGTTCTTGTCTTCGATGGGCCTCGCTCCCGCCGACCAGGCGGCCAGCGGCGGGCTCGCGAACGGCCCTCGGTCGAGAAACGCGTAGTGGAAGTGCGAGAGGAACGCGCGTCCGCCTGCCGCCGTGAACTGCTGGAGCGCGGTCTCGTCGGCCGTCGAGAGCCCGCCATCCGGCGTGTCGCTCGAGGTCTCCTGTCCTTCGCAAGAGAGAATCACGATGTCATAGGGGGACATGTCCCCGCCCTTGTCCCAGAGGTGCTGCGGCGAGGCGGGCGTCGCGCCGCCGGACATCTGAGCCGACGGCCGCCCCCCGTTGCCCATCGCCCCCGCGCCCTGGAAGATGTGAATGTGGCCCGTGCCGCCGACGCCGGAGGTGTACTCGTTCCCGCTGACGCCGATGCGTCGGAGGAGGCACTCCAGCGAATCCGCGCCGCCCGTCGAGATGGCGATCTCCGGAATGTCCTGTTGAAGTCCTTTCGTCGGACCGTCAATTGCCGAAATTCCTGCGATTCCCGGAAGGGTGATCTTCGCCGAGAGCACCTTGTCGAGATTGTTCGCGTCGCCGGTCCCGCACGACGTGATCTTCGGGATGACCATCTGCGTGCGCCATTTCCCGATCTGAACGACGAGCGGGATGTTGTCGCCGTCGGGCGCGTTGTTCATCGTGAACTTGCCCGTCGGGTCGGTGATTCCCGCGGCCACCGGCTGCCCCGAGTAGAGCGAGTTGCACGAGCCGCACTCGTTCGTCGGCGCCGCGGGGAGCGGATCGACCGTCGTGTTGGGAACATAGACGACGACGTTGTAGAGCGGGTTGTTACCGGCGGGATCGTAGACGTGACCTGTCACCGTCGTGCCCGTGGTCACTCCTGCGCACGAATGGATCTGACACTGCAACCCCGTGCACGGTCCCGTGGACCCATCGCCACCGTTGTTGCTGCTGCCGTCACCGCCGAAGAGATTCGTCACGCCGCCATCGGCGAGCAGTCCGCCATCTCCGGCGTTCGCGCCCGGTCCAGGCGACGTGCTCGAGCTCCCGCACGCGGCGAGCGTTCCGAGAACTGATCCGACGGCGGCCACGATGGTGGCCGTGACAAGCGATACTTTCTTCATGACTCCTCCGGGCGAGGAAACGGCAGCCTCTATTATGAGCGTTGGCCCGCCCGTTGGTCGCAAGAAAAGCACCGTGTGAGCGGCGCGCGTTTCCTCACACACGCCACCTACGGTGCAATCGAACGCACATGAGTCACACGCGGCATCGCGCCCCGCGCGCCTGTATGCTGTTCGCGTGAAGCAGAAAGGAGCGGCCCTCCGAAGCACGCTCCAGGCGATCTCGAATCTCTACGGCGACGACGTCCTCGCCCAGATCAAAGGGAGCCTTCGCAAGGAGATACGCGAGCAGATCGAGCCGCGCGTGCTCCAGGTCGCCTGGTATCCGATCGAAGTGAGCGCGGCGATTCACGTCGGCATCCGCGACACACTCGGCAACGGCCAGTGGGACATGTCGCATACGATCGGCATCGAAGCGGCCAAGATCGACTTCAACGGGATCTACCGCGTGTTCCTCCGGTCGATGCAATACGACACGTTGTGGGACCGGGCCCAGCGAGCCTGGGACAACTACAATTCGCAGGGGCAGGCGCGCTGGGGCGAACGCGAGGGCGGGGCGGCCAAGGGATTCGTCACCGGCGTGACCGGCTTCAACCGCGGGATCTGGAACGCGGTGGCCGGGAGGTTCGAGTCGCTGATCACGCTGAGCGGAGGGCGCGGGGCGAACGTCGAAGTGCAGGACCCGACCGCCATCGGCTGTACGTTCGTCGCCATGTGGCTGGAATGAAGGGCTGAAACCGAGAGACGAAGCGAGGACGCGACGACGCGCGCCTTCGAGCAAAACTTTTCGCGATCGGAGATGTCCAACCGACCGTGACCTCGGAATCGTCAGCCGCCCGCGCTCCCCTCCCCGATCCGATCCTCGATGCGCTGGAGCACGACGCCCTCGTCGCGCGGACTCCGCCGCCACCGAAGAGCGGGCCCACGCTCGTCAAACGCGCGCCGGCGCTCGCACCGAACGGCAAGCCGAGCGATCGCGAGCTGGTCGAGCGCACGCGCGCGGGAGATCAGCGCGCGTTCGGGGAGATCGTGCGGCGCCATCAGCGGCGCATTCACCGGCTCGCGCTCCACATGCTGCGCGATCGCGCGGAAGCCGAGGACGTGACGCAAGAGACGTTCGTTCGCGCGTATGGAGCGCTGGCGCGCTTCGACGGGCGCAGCGAGCCGTTCACCTGGATTTACCGGATCGCGGTGAACCTCTCGCTCAACGCGATCCGCGCGCGACGCAGCGCACGGCGATCGATCTCGCGGCAAGAAGACGAAGCGCGGATCCTCTCCATGGAGCACGACGCGACCCTTCGCTCGTGCAGCCCGCCGGTCGATGCCGCGCGACGCCAGCTCTACATGGCGCTCGCGCGCTCGATCGACACGCTGAGCGACACGCTGCGAACCACGCTCATCCTCGTGTGCGTCGACGGCCGCTCGCACGAAGACGCCGCGGTGATCCTGGGCGCGCCCGAAGGGACGATCGCGTGGCGCGTGCACGAGGCGCGACGGAAGCTGCGCGAGCTCCTCGCCGAACGCGGATTCGATCTCGACGAAGCGCTCCTCAGCGACGGAGGCGGATCGTGAAGCGCGCGCGACTGCTGGGCGACGTGAATGAGACAGCGCTGACGCAAGCACTGCATACATGGCCGGACATTCGGCGCACGGAGCAGGATTGGGCTAAATTTGCAGAGTGCATCGACTCCAAGGTCAGCGGTCGTCACGCACGCGGTCACAAGCCGACATGTCTCCAGTCCATATCCGAGGATGATTTGCTCGCAAGTCCACTTCCCCACACGAGGGAAGAAGGTCATAAATGGCGCGCATCGAGCGGGGAGATTCGGCGCGCCGGTGGGGTAGACGGCGCGAACGAGCCAGAGCGCGAGTCATCGCGCGAGTCCCTGCCGGCAGAGGACGGCATCAACATGGGTCAACAGACGTCGCAGCGTGGTGGTGGTGATCGTCGCAGCTTCCGCGATCTGGCGGAGCTCGCCGCGACGCCGAGCGTGAAGCGCGGGAGCATCTCCGAGATTCGCACCAAGACGACGGCGAACGACTCGGGGATGATCGATCTCGCCGTGCTCGCGGCGTCGGATCCGGGCGCGGTCGATCGCGCGAGCGTGACGCCGCTGGCGTCGGAGACGTTGTTCGATGGCGAGGAAGCGCCGACGTCGCCGCGCATTTCGCTGACGCCGGGATCGGTCGCGCCGTCGACGACGACGCCGCTGGCGATCGCTTCGCCCGTCGCGCCGCGCGTGGTGAGCGCGCAGGCGACGCTGCGGAGCAGTGATGGAACGCAGGCGTCGCGCGGAACGTTCGGGCGCGCCGCGGCGGTGGTCGGGCTCGCGGCGATCGCGGCAGGAGCGTTCTTCGCCGTTCGCACCCTGCGGCCGACGCAGGCGCCAGTGGCGGCGGTGAGCGCAGTGCAAGGGCCGGCGCAGGCGAGCGACGTCGCGCAGGCCGCGCCGCAAGCGCCGGTGGCGGTCGCGCAGACGGCGGGCCCCGCGACGAATCCGGGCGTCGATCCGATGAACCTTCCGCGCGCGGGAACGATCGTGACCACCGCGCCGATCGTCCTCGCCTCGCGCACGCCGCGCCCTGCGGCCCAGGCGCCCGCCGCCAAGACCGACACGACGGTCGCTCCCAGCGCGCCGGCGAAGCCCTCGCTCAAGGCCGAAGCGAAGGTCGCCGCCAAAGAACCGGTACCGCCGGCGCTGAGCGGTGCTCTCGGTGCGGCGATCATGCAGTCAGTGAACACGCTGCCCGCGTCCGCTCCGGCCGCGCAAGCCGAGGCGCCCGTCGCCGCGGCAGCTGCACCCGTCACTCAAGCGCTCCCCGCTCCGACGCCCGCGTCCGCGCCGGCATCAGGCGCCGGTGGGTTGTCGCAGCGCCCGTCGCAGGGCGCGGTCACGAGCGCGCTCGGCGGCGCGCTTCCGAACGCGCGCAAGTGCCTCGGCCCGGACGACGGCGTGTCGCGCGCTCACGTGGTCTTCGGATCCGCGGGGAGCGTGCAGTCGATCGATCTCAGCGGGTTCTCGGTCGGAAAGCCGTCCGAGGCGTGCATCAAAGGCGCGCTCACCAAGGCGCAGGTCCCTCCGTTCGCCGAAGCGACCTACGGCGCCACGGTTACCATTCGCCCCTGAGGCGATTCTCGCGCTTTTCGTGGGTGTTCCACGCTTCCTGCGGTTGACAGACCGGCCGCGGGCGGTCATGGTGCGCCTCCCTTTCGGCCGCTAGGCCCGATTAAACAGGAAGAGCAGCCATGGTTTCGTCGACGCAGCAGTTCGATCGGATTCGCAAGCGCAAGGCCACCACCAACGGCAAGCGCAACAAGCGCGAGCGCCGCGCCATGGGCACGCCGAAGTTCGCCGTGCACCAGGCTGGCTACGACGCGAAGGCCGCCGACGCGAAGCAGACCGAAAAGGTCTGAGCCCGAAATCGCGAACGCGGCGCCCGTCTGGAGACGAGCGCCGCGCGGTACGCGATCGATTCGGGACGAACGCGATCAGTTCGCGGTCGTGTCACTGCCACCGTCGTCATCACCCGTCGCCGCAACCGGCCCCGCGATGAGCACGCATGCGTTCGACGTCGCGTCGCACGAAGCGACGCGCGTGTCCTTCACGACGTAGTGCGGGCAGACGGCCGGCGCGCTGCAGGCGTTCGCGTCGGCGTAGGACTGGACCGAGTCGGTGTTGACCGAGACGAGCCAGCCGTTGTCACAGCAGCCGGGAGCGGCTTGCTTGATGGCGACGCAGTCGTCGTCCGTCGTGCACGCCGTGAAGTCCGGTTGCTCGCGCGTCGAGGCCTGCCCTGCGTGCGAGACCGATTCGGAAGACGCGCTGCCGCATGCGACGAGCGACAGAGCGAGAGCGGAGATCGAGAAGAGCGACTTGATGAGCATGGAAGTTCCCCTTGGTTGTCCCCTCGCGCTGCCGGGCAACGCGGGGATGGTGGAGTGAGTTGGCGCGCTCTACCGCCACCCCTCACCCGCGCAAGGAAGCGCGAACCGTCGCGGTCGCATTTCGAGTGAGTGTTCGAAAGATTCCAGGGGTGGGTCCGCCACGCCTCAGATGAATCGCGTAGGATTCGAGTGGTGAGAAGCCGTTTGCCCATCCTCACGGCGCTCGTCGGGCTCGCCGCTGCTCTCGGTCTCTCCGTCCCTCTCGCGCACGGTGACGCGAAGTCGCCGACGATCGCGCCGAGCGAAGTCAAAGAAGGGATGAAAGGGTACGGGCTCACCGTCTTCCACGGCACGGAGCCCGAGCGCTTCGACGTCGAAGTCATCGGCGTCCTTCACAACTTCCGCCCCGGTCAGGATCTCGTCCTCGTGAAGACGCCGCACCCGCGGCTCGACATCACGAAGAACGTGAAGGGGATGAGCGGCAGCCCGATCTACCTCGACGGCGGCCGGCTGCTCGGCGCGTACGCCTACAGCTATGCGCAGTTCCCGACCGAGTCGGTCGCGGGCGTCACGCCGATCGGGCTGATGATGACGGAGCTCAATCGCGCGATCCCGCCGGGCTTCTGGCCGAGCGAAGGGGAGAGCCCGATCGCGAGCGGCGCGCCGGTGCACGCGATGCGCGCGTCGAGCATGACCGCGTTCGACGGTGAGCCCGGGACGTACGATGTCGAGGCGCACGCTGCGCAGATCGCGAAGCGCATGGAGATCGATCCGGCGATGGCGCTCGTGCCGAACGCGACGCCGCTGCTCCTCTCGGGCGTGGGCGATCGCACCGCGGCGTACTTGCGAAAGCTCGTGGGGCCCCTCGGACTCGAAGCAGCGCAAGCCGGCGGCGGGCAGGGCTCGAGCGACGGAACGCCGATGCACTTCGTCGACGGCGGCGCGCTCGGCGTGTCGCTCGTGAGCGGCGACGTCTCCATCATGGGGCTCGGCACCGTGACGCACGTCTCCGGCAACAAGCTGTGCGGCTTCGGGCACCCGATGTTCGAGGCGGGCAACACGTCGATCCCGACGGCCATCGGTCGCGTGCTCTGGATCTACGCGAGCATCCAGCACAGCATGAAGATCGGCGAGATCGCGCGGCCGCTCGGCGCGCTCGTCCAGGATCGGCAGAGCGCCGTCATCATCGACGAGACGAAGCACGCGCCGACGTTCCCGGTGAACGTGAGCGTGCGCGGCGTGACCGGTGCGCCGCAGACGGAGTGGAAGACACAGGTCGCCGAAGAGAAATTCCTGACGCCGTCGCTGGCCGCGGGGGTCATCGGCTCGGCGGTCGAGGCGACCGTGAACGAGCGGCGCGACATGACGTGGAAGCTCGAGTCGAAGGTGACCGTGCGCGGACACGGGACCGTCTCGCTCGAGGACTTCGGCGTCGCCATCGGCGGCATGCCGGACGCCGGCGACTTCGCGCGCGCGCGGGTGATTCGCACGGTGGGCGACGTGATCAACAACCCGTGGGAGAACGCGCACGTCGACAGAGTGGAGAGCGTGCTCACCGTGACGTACGCGCGCGAGCTGTGGAGGATTCGCGGGCTCGAGGCGCTCGAAGACGGCGTCGACGCCGGGCAGAACGCGCGCCTCGTGCTCCACCTGGTGCCGTTCGTGGGGCGCGAGATCACGAAGACGATCGACGTGAAGATGCCGGTGGAGCTCGCCGGGAAAGACGTCGATGTCGAGGTGCTGCCAGGCTATGACGTCTCGCCCGAGGTCGCCGCGCCCGAGGATCTGAACGAGCTCCTGGCGAACGAGACGCACCAGAGCGCGCTCCCGCGGAGCGTCGTGGTCCAGTTCCGCGTCCCGTCCGAAGGGGTCACGTTCCGCGGTCACGTCGCGCCGCGCTTGCCGCCGTTCGCGCTCGACGCCCTCCGCCCCGCGCACTCCGACGTCGGACCCGAGCCGTACTATTCGTACGCGCGAACGGTCGTTCCGCTCGAGCAGTACGTCGAGGGGCGCGACCACGTGCATGTGAAAGTGCGGCCCGTGGTGCGGTGAAGAGCGGCAGCGAGCGCGGCGCCTCGACAATTGCCACCTGTCCGCTCATACTATGCCAAATGGCAGCCGCGACTTCTCTCAGCAACATGATGATGCTCCTTGGCGGCAAGACCGTCGTCGGCCGCCCGCACTCGCGGCTCGCGCTCGTCGGGCTCGCGCGAAAGGGGCTCCCCTACTCGGCGCTGGAGGCCATCGGCGATCGCCTGGAGCTCTCGCTGGAGACGATGGCGAAGTCGCTCGGTCTCTCGCCCCGCACGCTCGCGCGCCGCAAAGACGAAGGGACGCTCGACCTGTTCGAGTCGGAGCGCGTGCTCCGCCTGGCCGACGTCGTCATCCGCGGCATCGAGGTGTTCGGCAGCATCGCCAGCGCGAAGACGTGGTTGCAGCAGAGCAGCCGCGCTCTCGGTGGCGCCGCGCCGCTCTCGCTCCTCGACACGGACATGGGCGCCGAAGCCGTGCGCGACGAGCTCGGACGAATCGAGCACGGCGTCTTCAGTTGAAGGCGTTCCGCCTCTGTCGCCGGCCGTACACCTCGCTCGACGGAGAAGGGGCGCGGCTCTACGGCGGACGGTGGAACCCGAGAGGCGTTCCGCTCGTGTACGCCTCGAGCACGCTGGCGCTCGCGGCCATGGAGGCGCTCGTTCACTTCACGTCGAACATCATCCCGGCGGACTACGTGTCGATCGCCATCGAGATACCGAAGGCGATCCGCGTCACGCGCTGGACGCTCCGCGATCTGCCGAGCGAGTGGGCGAGCAATCCCCCTTCGGCGCGCGATCAAGCGCTCGGCGCAGAGTGGATCGCGAGCGCGAAGACGGCGGTGCTGGTGGTGCCGTCGGCGGTGCTGCCCGACGAGTCGAACGTCCTCATCAACCCGCGCCACCCGGACGCGGCGTCGATCAAGGCGAAGCGGCCCGTGCGCTTCACGTTCGATCCGCGGCTTCGCGCGTCTACAGGTGGCCCGTGATCGTGAAGTGACCGTTGTCGGTCTGGGCCGCGGTGCACGAGCTGATCTTCGAGACGGTGACGTAGATGTCGTCACCGTCGGAGTACGAGCCGCTGTTGTTCTGGATCTGACAGAGCCCGGTGCCGTCGGTCTGCGCGCAGGTGTAGGTGTGACCAGGGGCCTGCGCGACGATCGAATAACACGTCGGGTGCGCCGCACCGTTCATCTGGAGGTTCAGGTTGAGATCGTCCTGGCAGGTGAGCCCCCCCGTCGCCTTGATGTGAAGCACCGTCGGCGCAGCGCCCGTCGTGCCGTTGAACGAGAGGACCGCGGGGTTGTGCGTGCGTGCGTCGCTGGGAACCGATCCGGTGTCGTTCTGCGCGCTGTCGCCGTCGTTGCAGTCGAACGAGCCGAGGTCCGTCGCGGTGCCCGTGCTGTGCTCGACGGGGCACTTCTGATTGCCGTTGCCGACGGGGCACGGGTTCGCGAATTCGCATCCGTCACCGACGACGCCGTTCACGTCGTAGTTGTCGCCCGAGCAAGTGATCACGCACACGTGATTCGCTGTGTCGCACGAGACGCCGGAGACGCCGGGCAGCGTCTGCGGGCAATCGCCGAGCGCGTTGCACTCGCCGGACGGGAGCGCCGAGTCGTTGCCCGCGTCTTGCGCTCCCGAGTCATCGCCGCCGCCGATCGTCGCCGGAGGACCCGAGTCGATCATCGTCGCGGGACCGCCGTCCACCGCTGGCGGCGGGAGATTCGTGCCTGCGTCGCTGCCGTCGTCGCCGCCCGTCGACGTGCTCGGTGCGCCGTCGGTCCCGACCACGGTGCCGCCGTCGGCCCCGACGACGGGGTTCCCGTTCGCGTCTACGACCTCGCCCGCGCATGCCCCGATGGCGGCGAGAACCAGAATGGAGAGCGCAGAGAGCCCCAGCGTGATGCGTACGTCCATCTGCTGGAAGCCTACCCTGCGCGCGACCCCTGCGCGATGCGACTCGCGAGAGAGAGACTCACTTGGGAGCGGGCTGTGCGCAGTGACCGTTCAGGCACTGGAACCCCTCGGCCTGCCCGCAGCAGTCCGACGACGTGACGCACTTCTCGAACTCCTGCGAGCACCCTGTCGGATGCGGCACGCACGACAGCACCGGTCCGCCGTCGCTGGCGCTCGTTTGCCGGCAAAACCCGCTGCAACACTCGTCGCCCGACACGCACGACGTGCCGTTCTGCACGCACGGATCGAGCGCCCAGAACCCGCGCATGTTCCCCGCGAGCGGCTCCTGGCCGGAGAGGTAGAACGCCGGGTGACTGGGGTCCTTGCCGGGCGTCACGTTGATGTCGATCGCCGCGACCCACAGCTTCTTCCGCGTCGCGGGGTGCGCCTCGAAGGGGCCCGCGCCGCCGTCAGGGTGACCCGGATCGTGCGCGTCGGTGATCGTGTTGCCGTACTCGCGGCGGCTCGTGAAGACGACCCAGTAGTACCCGCCGACGGCGACGGGGAGCGTGGTCGGCTCGTAGTTCAGGTGCGCTTCGGCCACGCCGTACGGGAGATATGGCGCGCCGTTCGCGATGCCGTTTGCGGCGTCGAGCGGCGTCACGGTCTTCGACGCGACGTCGACGGCGTCCAGATCGCCGTGGTGGTTCGGCTCGCCGCCGTAGTCGTTCCACGTCGCGTAGTCGCCGACGTCGACCGTGTTGTAGAGGACCGTCTTCGAGTCGGGGAGGAAGTACGGCCATCCGAGGAACGGCGCCGCGGCGCCCGCGTCCGCGTGTCCGGCGTCGGCCCCTGCGTCCATGCCGAAGGTCGGATCGGGCGTGCCGGCGACGTCGACGAAGTTCGTGAACGTGTTGGACGCTTCTGCGAAGTCCATCACGGCGAGCGTGTGGCCGCCGCTGTTGTCGTAGTCGTTGAAGACGACGCGCGTGCCGTCAGGCGAGAACGCCGGCATGAGCGCGTGCGTGATGGCGCCGTCGAACCCGGGCGCCGAGAGCACCGCGCCGGTCTTGGGATCGTAGAGCCGCGACGGGCGATCGCCCGCCCCTCCATCGACCGCGCCCACGAAGCCGAGCCCCGGAATGTTCGGCGGGAAATTCCCCGGGAGCGCGGCGCACGAGAGCATGCGCGAGCCGTCGGGATACAGCGCGCCGAACGCGAACGCGGAGTCGTCTTGATTGTGGAGGACGCCGGCGTCGCTGGTGAGGTCGTAGCTCGCGCCGAGCTTGTAGAAGTACGGATCGTCGCCGGGCGCGCCCGCATCGGGCTTCGGATCCGACAGCGCGCCCATGGCGACGATGGTCGATCCGTCAGCGCTGACCGAGTGACAGACCTTGCACCCACCGAGGAGGATCTTCGCGCTGTCGCCCGGCTTCACGCGCATCACGGCGCCGTTGCCGTCGTTCAGCGGCGAGTCGTAGGTGTTGTAGTAGACGGTCCCTTTCAGGCTCCCCTGCGCGATCGTCCACGACTGCTTGATGGGGCCGGTGACGCCGCTGGCGCTCATCTTCGTCGCTTCGATCGTGAGCGTGTCGCCGGGCGCGGCGCTCTGCGTGATCATCGTCCACGCCGCTTGCGTGAGCGTGGCCGCCGCCGGGTTCGACGCCGCATAGAACGCTTCGTAGTCGAGCGTCGAGCTCGTGACGTGCACGCGCGCGTACGTCGCCGGCTCGCCGTCCCATTGAAGGACCGGCGGCTCGAGGCCGCGCGGGAAGACGGTCTTGTCGTACGGATAGAGCCAGCGGAACTTCGCATCGGCCGAGCCTCCGCCACGAAGCGGCCCTTGCACGGCGATCGGCACGTTGCCGAGGTTGTCGGTCGATTGAAGGAGGACCGTGAGCGTCGTCGCTCCGTGCGCGACCTCGGTCTGCGCGGAGACCGTGACGACCCCGCCGAGATTCCCTGACGCCGTGAAGATCCCGCTCGGCGCGATCGTCCCCACGAGCGGGAGATCGACCGACCAGCTCGCGACGATCGGCGTCGTCGACCCTTGCAGCGTCGCCGTGAACTGCTTGGTCGAGCCGAGCGACGTCACGGTCATCGTCGAGTCGGCGGGCGAGACGATCAAGACCGTCGACGTGCTCGCCTCCGGTGGTCCCTCTGCATCGAACAGCGAAGGCGGAGGACCGGTGTCGATCGGCACCGACGCATCGACGCCGGGCACGAACGTGCTCGTGTCTTGCCCGCTTCCGCCGCACGCCACGCCGACGACGCCCGCGATGCCGAGCACCGCGACGAGCGCCAGACTCCCCGTCCAAACCGCCCTGCGGCCGGTCGCGCTTCGCATCGCTCCACCTCCAAGCAAGTCTCAGGCGCCAATGATTCTACTCACGGGACGCGGCCCGCGCTCGGGCGATCTCGTGTAGTTAAATGGGTCATGCGCAGTTCGTCTTGGAGCGCGTCTCATCGCGCAGCGCGCGTCGCTTCGCTTGTCGTGGCATGTGGTGCGCTCGTCGGCTTCGCGTCGTCGGCCTTCGCCGTCGGCACGCGCGTCTTCGAGCTCGACACGCTGGAGAAGCTCTCCGGCGGCGATTTGAAGGGGGTCGCGGTGAGCTCCGACGGCCACGTGCGCCCCGGATTCACGCTCGGCAACGTGCCGCTCCCCGACGCCACCGCCGTGTACGCCGCGCTGCCGATGCCCGACGGAAGTGTCCTCGTCGGCACCAGCTGGAACGGGAAGGTCATCCGTGTCGCAGGCGATCAGGCGACCGTCTACGCCGAGACCAAAGAGACCGCGGTGACGTCGCTCGCCCTGGGCGCGAACGGAACCGTGTACGCCGGGACGATCCCCGACGGGACGATCTACAAGATCGCCAACGGCAAGACCGACAAGCTCGTGAAGATCCCCGACGTGAGCCACGTGTGGGCGCTGGCGTGGGACAAGACGAAGAGCGCGCTCTACGCCGCGACGGGCGACGAGGGGAAGGTCGTCCGCGTCACGCTCGACGGATCGAGCTCCGTGTACTTTACAAGCGACGAGCCGAACCTCGTGTCGCTCGCCGTGGCGGACGACGGCGTGGTGTACGCCGGGTCGCAAGGCAAAGGGATCCTCTATCGGATCACGGGGCCGGGGCGCGCGAGCGTCGTCTACGATTTTCCCGGCGAAGAGGTGAAGGGGGTCGCGCTCGGCAGAGACGGATCGATCTTCGCCATCGCGAACGAGTACGGCGAGCTCCCCGAGGTGCCGCATCGAAGCCCGGCGCAGGCGCACGCGCCCGCGGGGCCGAACTCCTCTCCGCGACCGAAGCCCGGGAAGGGCTCGCTCTACTCGTTCGACGCCAAGCTTCGCCCCGAGAAGCGGATGCACCACGACGAGTTCCACTACGTGTCGCTGGCGATGGGCGACGACGGCAATCCGTACGTGGGGACGGGCGCCGAGGGGCGCGTGTACACCGTCGATGACGCGCACGTGGTGACGCTCGTGGCCGATACGGACGAGCGACAGATCGGCGCGCTGGTGATGAGCGGCGCGCATCCGTGCATCGTCGGCGGAGACCCCGCGGTGTTCCATCGCGTGCTGGCGCGCGGCGGGTCCGACGCGGTGTGGACGAGCAAGGTGCTCGACGCCGGGCTGCGGGCGAAGTTCGGTGCTCTTCGATGGACGGCGAGCGGGCCGCTCGAGATCGCGACGCGCACCGGCGACACGCAAGCGCCCGATGGAACGTGGAGCCCGTGGAGCAACCCTCTGGCGCAAGCGGGCGTCGTGGCCAGCCCGGGCGCGCGGTTCGTTCAGGTGCGCGCGCGGTGGCGCGATGCGACCGCTGTGCTCAGCGACGTGACACTCCCCTTCGTGACCGAGAACGTCCGCCCGGTAGTGCTCGAAGTGAGCGCCGCGCCGAAGGTCGCGATCGCGAAGGAGCCCGCGAAGGACACCGTGCCGTCGAGCGGCGGCGATCCGCCGAAGCACGAAGCGACGATCAAGCTCACGTGGCGCATCGACAACGCCGACGACGATCAGCTCCGCTACCGCCTCGCGTTTCGACGCGACGGGGCGACGGTGTGGCGCGACGTGCTCGCCCACGACGAGACCGTGAACAACAAGCTCGAGTACGAGTGGGACACCTCCGCGCTCCCCGAGGGGAAGTACCGCGTGCGCGTTCAGGCGAGCGACGAAGCGGCCAACCCTCCGAGCGACGTCATGACGCACACAATGGAGAGCGCGCCGTTCGTCGTCGACAACACGCCGCCGGTCATCGAGTCGCTGACGATGGCAGGACGCATTCTCCGAGCGCACGCGGTCGATGGCGTGGGGCCGATCGTACGCGTCGAAGTCGCCGTCGATGGCAAGCTCGAGTGGCGGCCGCTCGGCGCCAAGGACGGCGTGTTCGATTCGGCGGACGAATCGGTCGATGCCGACGTAGGGTCGATTGTGCCATCCGGGTCACACGTGGTGACTGTGCGCGCGTTCGACGGCGCCGGAAATGCGGCCTCCCGCGAGCTGGAATCGCGGTGATGGGGGAATCGAACGGTGATCGGTGCCTGCCGGGCCTGCCTTACGTAAGGCGCAACCCACGGCGCAAGCACGACACCGCCGTCAGCCTCGGACGGCGAGCGACCGGGACATCCGGCTTTTTTGTGGCCTTTTCTGCGTAGAATGGGAGAACCGAAGAGGCGGCACGCCACGTGAAGTGGTGGTCCCCGAAGTAGCTCTCGGCTCTGTCCGGCCCCGTCTGGGGCCCCCCAAGTCGAGCGCAGAGTTTTTGCCCCATGCGTCCCCTTTCCTTTCGCTTCTCCTCGCTCGTCGTATGCGGCGCGCTCGCCGTCGTCGCGTGCGGGAACATAAGCTTGAGCAGCTCGGCCAGCGGCTTCAACGCGCCCACGACGTCGGGCTTCAACGACACCGACGCGGCGACCGACGGCGGCCCACCCGCTTTGGTGGGCGCGAGTCCCGACGCAGCGGGTAGTCCGCCGCCCATCACGGGCAACCCACTCTGCAACTACGGCTTCGCCAACACCGCCTCGCACACCTGCTCGCCGGACTCGGTCCCCGCGGAGTGGCAGTGCACGGCCGATGCGGGCGCGTTCGTCGAAGCGTCGGCACTCCCCGAACCCCAGGCCGACTCCGGTGCGCCGAGCGGCGACGATGGTGGCGGCGGGGGCACGGCGAGCGATGCAGGCGCCGCGGCGACCATCGACGCGGGGCCGCAGTCCTGTCACGTCGTTCAAGTGAGCGCGGCGGACGGAAGCACGTCGAGCTCGCAAGCGTGCCTCGCCAACGGCCCGGGCAACGAAGGCGATCAGTGCCAGGTGTCGACCGACTGCGCCGCGACGTACGAGTGCGTGGGGATGCCGGGGCAGTGCCGTCACTACTGCTGCGACGGGAACTCGGTCTGCAGCACCACGTACACGGCGTCGTTCTGCGACGTGCAGTCGGTCGTGTCGGGGAAGTTCGACGTGCCGGTGTGCATGCCGATCAGCGGTTGCTCGCTCTTCGGCAAGTGCCCGCCCACGCAGACGTGCGCGGTCGTGAAAGACGACGGAACGACGAGCTGCGTGACGATCGGCACCGCGCAGGTCGGCGAGGCGTGCGACGAGACCCACTGCGCCGCGGGGCTCACGTGCCTCGGGAACGACGGCTCGCGTACGTGCTTCGAGCTGTGCCACGTCGATTCGCCCGCGGACTGCCCTTCGGGGACGACGTGCACCGGCTCGGCGCAGCTCTTCAAGGACCCGCAGTTCGGCATCTGCCAGTAGCAAAAGTGGCCGGGCCACTTCGCGCGATCGCGGATCGCCCGTAAATCGCGCTGAATCGCGCGTGGCACGAAGCGTGGAATCACGCTCGGGCATGAACAAGAGCGGAGCGCGTGAGCGCGCAATCGAAGACGGGCTCGAGGCGCTGGGCGACGCAGAGCTGGTGGCGCTGGTGCTCGGCACGGGGCGTCGCGGCGAATCGGTGGGGGTGCTCGCCGCGGCGTTGCTCGAGGAGTCGGGCGGCGTCGGCGGGCTCGCGCGCGCAGGGATTGGGGAGCTAGCGGCGAGGCGTGGGCTCGGGCTGGCGAAGGCGGCGAGGCTGGCGGGGGCGATCGAGATCGGGCGTCGTGTGGCGATCGCCGCAGCGAAGCGAGCGGACGCGCGGTTTCCATCGAGCGCCGCGGTCGATGGCTGGGCGCGACCGCGGATCGCGTCGCTCGATCACGAGGAGCTGTGGGCGCTGGTGCTCGACGGGCATCAAGGGCTGCGCGCGGCGCGGCTCGTGGCGAGAGGGGGACTGCACGGTCTTCACGTCGGCGCGCGCGATCCGCTTCGCCTCGCGCTTCGCGACGGAGGGTCGGCGTTCGTGCTCGTGCACAATCACCCGAGCGGCGATCCTTCGGCGAGCGATGAAGACGTGCGCTTCACGGCGCAGGTCGCGCGCGCAGCGGACGTCGTGGGGATGCCGCTGCTCGATCACGTGATCGTGGCGCGTAACGGGTACGCGTCGCTGCTCGACGACGGGCTGCTCGGCGGCGCGCGCGATCCTCCGCCGCGCGTGAAGATCGCGTGAGAGACGTCAGCGCGGCTCGTCGGGGTGGCAGTGAGCCACGTAGCCGCAGCGAATCGTGCGACACGTCGTGACAGGTTCGCGCGGAAAGCGCTCGCTCCATCGCGCTTCGACGAGGCGCGCGCCGAGGGGGGCGAGACGTTCGCGCGCGGCGACGGGATCGGACGGAGCGATCCACACGGGGTCGCCGCGCCCGCCGCCGAGGAACACGATGCCGGCGCGGATCGTCGCGGCGTTGGGGACCATCGCGCGCGCGGCCAAGGCGTAGGCGTCGAGCTGGAAGGCGTGCGGCTCCGGCGAGGGGCCGCGGGCGCGCTTGTAGTCGATGACGTCGACCGTGCCGTCTTTCCAGCGGACGAGGAGATCGATCGAACCGCGGAGCGCGATCGCACGATTGGAGGCGTCGTGGACGTCGATCACGAACGGAACTTCGCGGGCGATCTGCGCCTTCAGCGCGGCCACGCGCTCGGCGTACGCGCCGCCCAGGAACCGGAGCACGCGATCGACGACCTTGGCGTGCTTCTCGTGATCGCGCGGGATCCCTTCGCGCTCGAGGATCCGGCTCGCCTCCGCGCGCGCGAACAACGTGGCGCCGAAGCTGGCGGCGTCCACGCGCTCGAGCACGCGGTGAGCCAGCGTTCCTTCCGCGCGCGCGTCGAGGCGCGGGCCTCCGCTACCCTCGTCGAGTACGTCGCGTGTGACGGCTTCGACGAACGCCGGCGCGTGCTCCGGAAGATCGAGCACATGAGCGAGCTCGAAGCGGCGAGGGCAGTGATGAAAGTCTTGGAGCGCGGTCGCGGCGATCGGGAGCGAGCGCCACGTCGGCGTGGTGGGCGGCGTCCAGACGTCGTCGGGCGATTCGGCGCGCGCTGCGGCGGAAGCGCGATCGGCGGCCGAGGGCGCGGTCCCTTCCAGTCGGATCGCGCTGGGGTCCATGTCTTCGACCGCGAGGAATGCGCGCGCACGCGACGGGGCATCGTCGGCGAGCGCATGGAGAGTCGCGGCCGTGGTCGACGCGTACGCCTCCGTCTCCCCTTTCTGCGGCGCCGTACGATCCCCGACGAGGCGCATCGCGTGCGACGCGCGCGTCACGGCCACGTAGGCCAGGCGTTGTCGCTCGGCGCGATCGCGCCGTCGCGCGTCGTCCATCGCGCGCTCGTACGAAGGCCCCTCGTGCACGCGCCCTTCGGGATCGACCACGCGCGCCACGAGGACGAAGTCGTCTCCCTCGCCCGACGCCACGCGAAACGCATCGCGCTCCACGCGCCGCGGCTCCTTGCCGACCTCCGGGATCAGCACGATCGGAAAATCGAGCCCCTTGCTGGCGTGCACGGTGAGAAGGCGGATGGCGTCATCCTCCTCGGAGAACGTGGCCGCTTCCCCTTCGGAGAGCTCGCGCTCCGCGGCCTCGTCGAGCGCGTCGAGGAGCGCGCGCGCGTCGCGTGCGCCGTCGGCGATCGACAGGAGCTTGTGGACGTTGGCCACGCGCTGGGCGCCGCGCGGGAGCCGCACGAGGACCTCTTCGAGATCGAGCGCACGGACCGCTTCGCGGAGCGCACCACCGGGGCCGAGGCGATCGAGATCGCCGTGGAGCGTCTCGACCACGCGGCGCACTTCGGCGAGCCCGGCGCGATCGTCTTCGTGGATCGCGTGCCGGCGTTCCCCTTCGTCCCACGCAGGGCCTACCGCCGCGATGCCACCGTGATCGTCGGTGAGCGCGATGAGCGTCTCGTCGCGCACGCCGCACCACGGGCCGCGCAGCACCTCGACGATGGCCCACGCCGCGCTCTTGTCGACCAGCAGCGCGAGCATCGCCGCCACGTCGCGCACTTCGCGCGCGTTGTAGAAGCCGCTCCCGGCGACGACGTACGGAATCTCGGCGCGCGCCAGGGCGTACGCCACGTGATCGAGCGCGCGGTTCGTCTCCGCGAGCACGGCGATGTCGCGCCATCGCGGGGCCTCGCCGTTCACCCGCGGCTCCTCGCTGGCCACGATCGCGCGCACGTGATCGGCGATCACGCTCGCTTCGTCGCTGGCGCTGGAGACGCGCTTGCCTTGCTTCTGCGGGTCGATCCGCAGCCACGTCGTTCGCGGGATCGACTCTTCCGGCGGCTCGTGCGAGGGAGGCGAGCAGAGATCCTCGGTCGGCGGGACGTACGCGATCTCGTAGAGCTCCGGCGGCTCTCCGGGCCGGAATCGGCGCGCGGAGAACTCGTTCGCGAACGCGAGCAGCTCCGGCTCGCCGCGGCGGTTGTGGCGAAGCGGAACGAAGTCGGCGATCGGCTCCTCCGGCTCCCACGTTCGCCCCGCTTCGATGCCGAGCGACGTGCGCGCGTGCGCCCCCGCGAGCCCCACGCACACCTCGGCGAACACGCTCACGTCGGCACCACGGAAGGCATAGATGGACTGTTTGCGATCGCCGACCACGAGCAACCCGTGACGTCGCACGTCGCCGATCGCCGGAACGACGCCGGGGGCGCGCGAGCGCGGATCGCGCTGCCAGAGGAGCACGAGGAGATCGCGCTGGAGGCGCGAGGTGTCCTGGAACTCGTCGACCAGGAGCACGTCGAGCGACGCGCCGATCTCGCCGGCGAGGTCGGGACGGTCGCGCAGGAGGTCGCGCGTCATGCGGAGGAGATCGCCGTACGCCAGCACCGAGCTGTGCGCGGCGTCGCGACGCGCTTCCTCTTCGCACGCGGCGAGGAGGTCGCGGGCGAAGCGCGCCGTGGAGGCGAACTGATCGCGCAGTCGCCAGCGCACGGCGAGCGATCGACCACGCTCGCCGTTCGTCTTGCCGGGGAGGAACGCTTCGCGAAACGAGAGCCACGCTTCCGCCTCGGGGCCGTCCTTGCCGCTCCGCACCGACGTGAATGCCTCGGCGGCGTCGGCGATCGCGTCGGCGTCCGTCGTCTCCCAGGCGGCCAAGAGGGCGCTCGCCGGCTCACCGAACCGCGGCAGGCGCGCGAGGCCGCGGGCGTGGTCGAGCGTTCGCTGCATCTGCGCTTCGATCGCGGCCGCGTCCGAGTCGTTCACCGTGAGCGAGGCCGCGCCGCGCCCCTCCTCTTCCAGGCGTGCGAGCGCGCGCGTGATCTGCGCGGCCAACCGCTCCACGCCGTTCGCCGCGGTCACCAGCGCCGCGAGCTCGAGGCCGCGCGTGCGTCCGATGCGATCGATGGCGCGCGCGATGGCGTCTTCGGCGCGGGCGCGCGTCGTCTCTTCGTCCGCCAGCTCGAAGCTCGGCGACAGCCCGCGCTCGAGCGCGTACGTCCGCAGGAGCGACGACGCGAACCCGTGCAGCGTCCCGATCTGCGCGCGCGCGATCGACGCCGACGCGTCGCGCGCGCGCTTCGCGATCTCCGCGTCGGTCCACCGCTCGCCCACGCGATCGCGCGCCACGTCGAGGTCGGCGCGGTACTTCGCCTCCGGATCGCCGGTCGCCAGCTTCTCCAGCTCCTCGACGACGCGCGCGCGGATCTCCGCCGCCGCCTTTCGCGAGAACGTCGTGGCCACGACCCGCGCAGGATCGACCGGTGCGTGTGGCGCGCCGCCGAGCTCGCTCGCGCCGAGCAGCAAGTGAACGAGCACGCCGACGAGGCTGTGCGTCTTCCCCGTACCTGCGCTGGCGGCGAGGACGAGGTCGCGCCTGAACGCGTAGATCGTCGCGGCGTCGCTCACCGGCGCACGCTACCCGCCGCCCACGGCACATGGAAGGTGGACCTGCGCGCGTTCAGGTGGACTCTCCAAAAGGAGCCTCGGGGTCCGGTCGACGCCCGCGGAAACCTCGTAATTCACGCTGAATTCGCGATCACGACGCCTGGCACGCGACGTGGATTGGTGGGGAGCAACAGGCAATCCCCCGCAGCAGCGCGAGGGAACCAAAACCCTTACGGAGGCAAGTCATGGCGTTCGGAAACAAGCTCTCGGTCCTCTCGCTCGCGTCCGTCTCGTCGATCCTCGCGCTCGCGTGCGGCGGCGGCGCGTTCGCGCCGGTCGATACGTCGTCCGGCGGGGGCGGCGTGGCGACGACGGCGGCGGCGCTCGATACGACGAACGGCGGCCTCGACGTGACGTCGCAGGAGTCGCCGGCGTTCGCCGACACCGAGATCTCCGCGCTCCCGGCCATGGACTCGACGCTGGCCGCGACGATCGACGCGACCGATCCGACGGCGGCCGCCGCGGCGCTCACGGGGGCCAGCGCGTACCGCATCGCGCTCGTGTGGGGTCACCTTCCGCCGCCGCACGACGCGGACCCGACGAACGTCGCGCCGCAGGTGGAGAACTGGACCGGCGAGATCAGCGTCGCGGCGGGCGCGATCGGCCTCAAGCGCACGATCGCGTTCGACGTGAACGATCACATCGACCCGCGCGCGAACGCGCAGACGCTCTCGTTCACGTCGCACACGCTGCCGTACGTCGATGGCGTGCTCCTTCGCGTGATCGTGCCGAGCGGCGCGACGCCGACGTTGCACTTCGCGACGAGCGCGCTCACGACGGACATCGATCTCTCGCAGCTCGCGGCGAAGGAGGGCGGCGTCGTGCGTCTCTCGAACGACGTCGAAGGGCTCGGATGGATCGGCTTCCCCGAGGACGGATGCGCGCGCGGCTTCGTGCACGGCCGCTGGATCAAGAAGCAGGCGGGCTTGGGTCGGATGGTTGGCGTCGTCAGCGACGGCGATGGCGAGCGCATCGGCTACACGCGCGGCATCTGGGGCTACTCTCCGAAGCGCGCGGAGAACGTGTGGTTCTCGAAGCTGATCGATCTCGCGGGCGAACCGAAGGGGCTCGCGTTCGGCAAGTACGGGGAAGGCGCGTACGCCGGCCTGTGGGGCGCGGCCGATGAGTCGCACGTCGACGTGGGCGCCACGACGGGCGTGTACAGCGACGGCTACGACATCGGCGACGGCCGCGGCGTGTGGCTCGGGCGCTGGTCCGAGAAGTGCGAAGCGACGGCGGGCGACGCAGGCACCGACGCGCACTGATCCTGTCCTAGCTCGGTAACTCAACGGCGGTGTCGCGCTACGCGGCGCCGCCGTCGTCGTCTTCGCGCGCGATGGCGAAGCGGGGCTTTCGGCAGGCGCCGCTGGAGTCGCACATCACGCACGCGGAGTCGTCGGACGGGCGTGGCGCGAGGCCGCCGAGGCGAACGCGACGAACGACGTCGAGCGCGCTCGCTTCGATCGGCGAGAGCGCATCACCTTCGCGCGTGGCGTTCAGCGTCGACCACCTGGCGTCGAAGTCCTTCTTCAGCTTCGGCCCGACGTCGTCGGGGCGCGGAGCCGCGAGGTAGAGGCCGGCGCGCTCCGCGGCGCGAAGAGCGTCGGCGGCGACGTGGGCGTAGAGCGCGACCTGGAACGCGGTGTCTCCCAGGGCGCGCATGCCGCTCTCGGCCGCGCGCTTCGACGACTTGTAGTCGATGGCGCGCACCGCTGCGCGTCCGTGCCCCTCGTCGACCCGATCGATCGATCCGCGCACCGAGAGGACCGTCTCGCCGTCGTCGAGCACCAGCGCCGGCCAGCTGGCGCGACGTCCATCGCCGAAGGTCTGCTCGGCGCGGACGAAGTTCCATGCTTCGTCCGCCAGGCTCCACTCGACGGTCGCCGCCACCGCGTCGCGGACGCGCGCGAAGGCGAGCCTCCGGAGCGGGGAGGCGAGCGACTCGGTGCGAAGAATGGCGTCGCACTCCTCGAGCGCGATGGCGCGAATGCGCTCGGCGTCGCGAGGGCGCTGGCGCCACAGCTGCGCGGTGGCCTTGAAGGCGACGGCGAGCGCGCGGTGCATGAGCGTGCCGCTCTCGCGTGCGTCGGGGATCTCGCGGAGAGGCCGCTCGCGCCGCGCGCGAAGCACGTGCTGCGCGAAGCCCTGGAACGCGCACGTGGCGAAGCGTTCGAGGCTGGTGACGGCCAGCGCGCGATCACCGCCGCCGGTCTCGGCGGTGAGCGCGCGCGCGATGGTGAGCGGGAGCGCGTCGTCGGACTCGAGATCGCCGAGGATGGGATCGCGCGGAGCGTCAGCGTGCTCGAAGCGGGCCTCGCGCGTGCGCTCGATGCGGGCGCGGCGCGCCGACGACGATCCGTCTTCGCGCGAGACACGTCGCAACCGGGCTTCGCGCGCGCTCACCGCGGGGCCGTCCAGCGGAGACGCGCGCCACGTCGCCGACGCGACGCCGCCGCGCTCGAGCCACGCGACGACCGGTGAGGGAGCGATCGCCGCGCCGTCCTCGTCGCGCGCGCGGCGCGTGAGGACGATCGCGCGCGCGTGACTCGCAGCGAGCGCCAGCGACGTGAGCTCCCGCGCGGTACGAACCGCGAGCGGCGCGGGGGCATGGGCCGGATCGATGGCGCGAAGCGCGGGCGCGAGCGAGTCGTGGACGAGCGAGTCTCCCTCCGCGCGGGAAGGGAGCGCGCCGTCGCCCGCTTCGATGACGACGAGCAGCGCGAGATCCTCTGCGGCGAGGTCCACGAGCGGAGCCACGCGAACGGCGGCCGCTCGCGCCGCACCGGGTCTGCCGGCGCGCGCGTCGAGCGCGCGCGCGAGCTCGTGACGGAAGACGTGCGGAGCCGCGAAGGCGCGCGCTATCCCCAGACGCGCGACGGCCGCTTCGTAGTCCACCAGCGCCGCGTGGAACATCTCCCACGCATGCGCGTCGCGCGCGACGGCGCGAAGCTCGGCGCGCGCAACCCCTTCCGGCGCGGCATCCGAGGCCAGCGCGCGCTCGAACGCGCGCGCCGCCAGCGGATCGATACCGAGGCCCAGGAAGATCGCGCGCGCCGCGGCCACGTGCTCGATGCGGGTCATCGAGCGCGACGCGGGCTCCACGACGGTCACGAGACGAAGCGCGAGCGACGCGCGTGTCTCGGCGAGCGCAGGGTCGTCGAGCGCGGACGCGCGCGCCGTGGCCTCGAGCGCCGCCCGCGGATCGCCGGCGGACGCGCTCGGCGTGCGCTCCAGCGCGTTCGCCAGGTCGACGAGGGCGGCCGGCTCGACGTCGAGCTTTCGTGCGTCGACGTACCGCGCCCGCGCGAGCGCCGCGACATCGAGGCGCGACAGCCCGCGCGCTCCGACCGACAGCGCGCGCATCGCGAAAGAGACCACCCCCGATTCGATCGGCGCTTCGCCGCGCGCATCGAAGAGAGGAATGCGCGCCTCGTCGAACGCCCGCCGGATCGCGCCCACCGCCGCTTCGTCGAAGCGCGGGACGGCAATCGCGATCTCTTCGATCCCGCATCCGCGCGCGAAGGCCCGTCGCACGGCATCCACGACCGCCCGCGCTTGTCCTTCGGCGTCGCTCGCGGCCCGGAGCGTGACCCGCGTTCGCACGTCGCTCGAAGGGGGGCCGGCGAGTCGCAGATCGCCCAGCCTCGCCTCGATCGCGATCGGCGTCGGCGGCGCATCGAGCGCGCGCGCCACGTCTTCGCTGAGCACGTCGAGCGGGCCGTTCTCGCGCGAGGGATCGAGCTTCCCCTCGCTGGGCTCGAACGACGGCAGCTCGACGCGTGCCCCTTCCCCGCCGGCGCGCACCAGAGCTTCGTCGAGCGCCCGCCACCACGCCGCGTCGGCGCCGTCCCAGTCGAGCACGAACCGCGCGACGACGCTCCCTGCGCCCACCGCCGCCAGCACCCGCGACTCCGGCAGCGTGGCGATCACGCGCGCCAATCGCGCACCGACGGCGCGCGCATCCACGAGGCCGCGCGCGTCCAGCGCGGCGTCGAGCGCGCGCATCGCATCGAGGAGCATCCGCGCGCGAAGCCCGGCCGCGCCGCGGTTGTCCCGCGCGACGCGCGCCAGCGACTCCTCGTGCGTCCCCGCGCTCCGCAGCGACCCGATCGCTGCGTCGATGGCATCGACCGTCCGCTCCCAGGCGTCGCCCCCTTCGCGCGCCATCGGCGCCAGCAGCCGATCGCGCGTCGCCGCGGCCAGCGTCTCCGCCAGCGCCAGCCGCGTCTCGATCGCCGTCGCCGCCACGCGATCGTCGACCAGCAAGTCGAAGAGGCGCGCCCGCAACCGCGCGCGCGTCTCCACCATGCCGCCGTCGCGCGTCCACCTCTCGACGTGACGTTCGCTGGCGACGACGAGCAGCGTGCCCTTGTCGCGCGTGTCACGCGCGCCCCGGGCGCCGCTCACGCCGTCACCTCGTCACCTTGGCCGGGAGCGACAGCACCTCGTCGAGCGACTCGGGCGCGTACAGGAAGGCGTAGGCCGCTTCGTTGGAGAGCACCCGCTTGATGTAGCCGCGCGTCTCGTCGAACGGAATCTCTTCCACCCACAGATCGAAATCTTCGCGCGCGCGCGCCGTGAGCCAGCGACCGACCGCGCCGCCTCCACCGTTGTACGCCGCGATCGCCAGCGCGCGGTTGTCGGGATACGAGGCGCGGAGCTGGCCGAGCAGCTTGGCGCCGAGCGTGATGGACACCTCGGGGCGCGTGAGCGAGTCGGGATCGGCGCCGAACGTCGTGCCGCGGATGAGGCCGCGCGCGGTCGGCACGATGATCTGCATGAGCCCGTACGCGTCCGACGGACTCCGCGCGTCGGCCACGAAGGCCGACTCCTGCCGCATGATCGCCCACGTGAGCGCCGTGGGGATCTTGCTGGTCGCGCTCGCGCGCTCGACGAGATCGCCGAACGGACGCGGGTACGCCACTTCCCACCGCGCGCGCCACGACGACGCGGGCCAGTGCGCGAGGTACTCGCCGAGGCGCGCGGTGCCGATGACCGACTCGGCGACGTCGGGCGCTCCGGCGAGCTCGTAGAGGTGCGCGATGGCCCAGAGCACCTCGGGGTCCGTCGTGTCGGTGACGGCGCGCGCCATCTCGCGGCGCGCGGAATCTACCTCGCCGACCTCGAGGAGCGCTCGCCCGCGATCGAACGACGGCGAGTGGAGCTCATCGTGATCCGCCGTGACGAGCGCGGCCGGGGCGGTCCCTTCGCGCGCGACGGCCTCGTCGATCGCGCGGCGGGCGCGCGTCGGATCGATCGCCGCGAGCCGTCCGTACGCCTGCACCATCGCGTAGCCGAGCGGCCCCTTCGCGATCACCGCTTCGTACCGCGCCGTCGCGTCGGCCGTGTCGCCCGTCATGGCCGAGGCGCGCGCGCGAAAGTACGCCGCGCGCCCGGCGGTGAGGCTCCGCCGATCGTCCGGTTCGATGGCCACGATCCGATCGAGCGGCGCCATCGCCCCGCTCCAGTCGCCGCGCGTCATCTTCGCCAGCGCGAGCCGGAACAGCGCTTCGCCGCGCATGTCCCCTTCGGGGTAGTCGTCGTCGAGCGACGCGAAGAGCGTCTCGGCGCGCGCCTCGTCGCCCGCTTGCTGCGCGATCAACGCCTCCTTCAGCCGCGCGTCGTCCGCCAGACGATGCTTCGGGAAGACCGCTTCGAGCTCCGCAAAGTGCGCCAGCGCCTCGTCGGTTCGCTTCGCCGTGAGGCAGGCCTTGGCGCCCGCAAAGAGCGCAGTCACCAGCGAGTCGTCTCCCGCGCAGCGGGCGATCGCGTCGGCATAGGCGTCGGCGGTCGCGCCGCGCACCTTGGCCGTCGCCTGCGCGCGAACGATCGCCGCGCGACACGACTCCTGACACGGAGCGAGCGCGACGAGCGAGGTCGCCTCGGTGATCGCGCGCGTCGGATCTCCGGCGTCGAGCCACGCCTGGGCGCGTCGCGCGCGGTCCGCCGGCGAGAGCGCGTCGTCCATCTTCGGATCGCCGGCACGCATCACGGCGATCGCCCGATCGCGCGCCGCTTGCGCTCCCGCCACGTCGGCCAGCTTCGGTGCTTCGACGACGACGCGCGTCGCCAGATCGAGCGCTTCGCGCGCGTGAGTCATGGGATCGCCGTCGATGCCGTCGAGCAGGGCGTTCGCGATCTTCACCGACGTGTCGACCCAGCGCGCGCCGTGCGCGCTCGCTGCGATGTGCGCCCGCCAGATCGCCAGCGCTCCTGCGCGGTCTCCCTTCGCCGCCCGCGCTTCCGCCTCGGCGAGCCGCGCGTCCGGCGCGATGGCCACGTCGCTCGGCACCTGCTTGGCGCGCACGATGGCGTCGTCGATCCGTCCGAGCCGCGCGTCGGCTTGCGACGAGTACAGCGCCGCGTAAGGCGCGAGCGCGCAGTCGGGCGCGATCCGATCGAACGCGCGCGCCGCCTCGGCGTCCTCACCGGCGTCGCGGTGCAATCGCCCCGCGACGAAGTCGATGGCGCACGTCTGCGACGCGTCCGCGCCGGTGCTCGCCGCGACCCGCGCGTCTTCGAAGGCCTTCGCGGCTCCCGGCGCGTCGTGCGCACGCAGTCGCTCGTTCACCGCCGCGAACCGCGGATCGTCGAGCGTGACCTCGAGCACGAGCGGCTCGGTCGCGCGATGCTTCTGCGCCACGTCCTTCACTTGCGCCATCGGCGCACTCACCGCAGGCGGGTGCACGATGGCCTCTCCGCCGCACGAGCCGGCGAGCCCGATCGCGGCCATCGCGCGAAGCGCTCGCATCGCTGGTATCGCTCGCGTCACGTCGGCTTTCTCCACGTCTCGCTCGCCTCTTCCTCTTCCTTCGCGTCGGCGCGTTTCCGTTCGCCGGTCTCCCAGCGCCCTCGATCGCGATCGACCACTTCCTCCTCGGCCTTGGCGCTCGTCACGCCGCCGCGCGCTTCGTCCTCGGCGCCACGCGCGGTCTGGGCGCGGTTCGCGGCGTTCACCACCCGCTTCTCGAGCTCGGCGTGCTCATCGGTCACGCGCGAGCCCCACGCATTTCCGCGCATCAAGTCCCCCGCGCGCAGCTCTCCACGCTCCAGCGCCGCGCGCTCGGCTTCGCGCGCCGCCTTCGCCTTCGCCTCCGCGTCGTCGCGGACCTTGCGATTCGAACGCTCCACCCGCTCGGCCTCTTCCCGCGCCCGCACGGCCTTCGCCAGGGTCAGCGTCGCGTCGTCGACCTGCTTGGCGCGCAGCTTCGCCAGCGGCTCCAGCGGGTACTTCTTCGGACGCATGGCCATTGATCTTAGCGCCGCCGCCGCCCCACGAGCTAATTCGCCTCGGCGTTCCACTCCTGGAGCGATTTGACGCGCACCCCTTCGCCTCCGCGCTGCGCTTCGATCGCGTCGCACGCCGCCACGGCCGCCGCGATCGTCGTGAAGTACGGGATGTTCAGGAGCAGCGTCTGCCTGCGGAGCGAGAAGCTGTCGCGAACTTCCTTGGCGCCGATGGTCGTGTTGATCACGATCGCGATCGTCCCGCTCCGGAGCGCATCGACGACGTGCGGCGTCCCCTCGTTCACCTTGTTGATGACCTCCGACGGGATGCGCGATCGCTGGAGCGCCGCCGCCGTTCCGCGCGTGGCGATGATCTCGAAGCCCATCGCCCGCATGCGCCGCGCGATCAAGCACGCCACCGGCTTGTCCTGATCGCGCACGCTGATGAACACCTTCCTCCGCGTGCTCCCGCGCTCCGGCGGCCCGACGTCGACGCCCGTGGCCAGCATGCTCTTGTGAAAGCTCCGCGCGAACGTCTCGGCGATCCCCATGACCTCGCCGGTCGATCGCATCTCGGGCCCGAGGATCGTGTCGGCGCCCGGGAACTTCGCGAACGGGAAGACGCTCTCCTTGACCGACGTGTGCCGCGGCGTCGCGAAGTCGTCGACGCCTAGCTCGTCGAGCGTCTTGCCCACCATCACCTGCGCGGCGATCTTCGCCAGCGCGCGCCCCGTCGCCTTCGACACGAACGGCACCGTGCGACTCGCGCGCGGGTTCACTTCCAGGATGTAGATGTCGCCGCCTTTGACGGCGAACTGCACGTTCATGAGCCCCACGACGCCGAGCTCCAGCGCCAGCATGCGCGTCTGCTCTTCGATCGAGAGGACGATCTCGGCCGACAGCGAGTACGGCGGCAGCACGCTCGACGAGTCGCCGCTGTGGATGCCGGCCTCCTCGATGTGCTGCATCACGCCGC
>PLXW01000169.1 GCA_003151595.1 Myxococcales bacterium | reverse complement strand
GGCGATCGCCGAGCGCGTCGGCCAACGCGCGCGACAGGTCCAGCGTCATCGCGCTCACGTCGTCGCCGCGAGCTTCACCGAGCTCGATCGCGCGCGCCAGGAGCGCCGCGCCTCGTGTCGCGCGTCGTTCAGCGCGCGGTGAGAGTGATCGCGCGGTGGCGCCCGTCTTCGTCCCCGCCGTCATCCCCAGCGCGTCATCGACCAGCGCCGCGCCCAGCCCCGCCAGCGCCTCGGGATCGTCCGGCACGTACCTGAGCGCGCGCTCGAACAGCGTCGCCGAGTCGGACGCGAGCCCGGCCGCGCGCCACATCTCGCCCGCGCGACGCCACACGTCGTACTTCGCGCGCGCCCCCTCGGCGATCGCCTCCACGTGCTCCACGTCGGCCACGGCGTCGTCGATTCGCCCCGACGATACGCGGCGCAAGGCGCGCGTCCACCGGATCCGCGCCACGGCCGGCGCGCGCGCCACCGCCAGATCGAGCCACACCAGCGCGTCGTGGTGATCGTCCGCCAGCATCGCGGCGCGCTCGAAGCACCGCGCCGCCAGCACCGGCACAGGCTCGGTGTCGCCGATGCGCGCGAAGGCGGCGATGGCGCCGCTCGCGTCGCCCGACTCCGCGATCAGCTCCGCGACCAGTGGCCCGCGCGCCGCGCCCGGCTCGGCGTCGGCCTCGTTCATCACGGCGATCGCAGCTTCCGCGCGCCCACCCGCGAGCGCGTCGATCTCCGCCACGCGCGCGGCCAGCGCCGGATGCCTCGGCGCGCGATCCATGGCCGCGAGATCGAGCGCGCGTGCACGCTTCAGATCCCCGGCGGCCCGCGCGTCGTCTCCGTCCTTCGTCAGCGCCGCCGCTTCCCGCGCGCGCGCCGCCTCTTCGATCACGTCCGCTTGCATCCCCTCCGAGGCCACGAGCAGCCAGGCGTCCGCCGCGGCCGACGTCATCGTCCATCGAACGGCGCCGCACGACGGCGCGCGCGCCCCCGCCTCCGGCAAGAGCGCTCGCGCGATCCCCGCCGCCGCGCGCGCCACGGTGAACCGCGACCCCTCGCGCGCCGCGCGATCGCCCAGCACCGCGCGCATCGCCGCGATCGCCAGCGACGTCGCCGGCGCCGACAGCGCCATCCCGCGCGCGTGCGTCACTGTGAGGCGCAGGTCGTCCTCGTGCGTATCGAGCGTCACGTCGAAGGCCAGCACCACGCCGGCATCGCGCGAGGAGATCCCCACGGTCGCCGCGTCTCGCCGCGTCGCGATCCACACGTTCGGCGACTCGGTGCTCACGATCCCGCGCAGCTTCGGCGCCGCCCATCGCTCCAGCGATCGCGCGTCGAGCTCGATCGCCAGACGCCGCAGCTCGCCGCGCCGATGCCGGAACCGCGACACGCCCCCCGACACGTCGAGCGGGAACCTCACCCCCGGGAGCACCACCGCGATCTCGGTCACGTCGATGCATCCGACGCGCGCCGTTCGATTCAGCTCGATGCCGAGCCCGTCCTTGCCGATCGCCAGACGCAGCTCGACGTTCGGCGAATCGCGATCGATCGTCGGCCCAGGCGAACGCGGTTCACGCGTCGACGCGGGCGCGCGCTCGGAAATCGCTGGGGGCGGGGATTGACGCGGCGGCACGAGGCTAGGCTCGAATCGTAGCGCGGACCGGCGCTGACGCGCGAATTCACGCCGATCCGCGCCCGCAGCGCGTGTGCTACGAGTGCCCGACAGTGACCGGCATTCGCGCCCGCGACGTCCTCGGCCCCGGCTCGGCGCTCAGCCGCGAGCTCCCCGGCTACGAGGACCGTCCCGGTCAGCTGGCGATGGCCGAGGCGGTCGAAGACGCGCTCGGCCGCGAGCATCCGCTGTTCGTGGAAGCGGGCACCGGCACCGGCAAGACGCTGGCGTACCTGGTCCCGGCGATCCTGAGCGGCAAGAAGGTCATCGTCTCGACGGCCACGCGCGCGCTTCAAGAGCAGATCTTCGCCAAGGACCTCCCGATCGTCCGATCGATCCTGGCGCCGCTCGGCGTCGACTTCAAAGCGGCGCTGATGAAGGGCCTCGCGAACTACGTATGCAAGCGGAGGCTCAACGAGCTGCTGGCGTCGGCCGAAGGCGCGCGCGTCGGAGGCGACCGCGATCTCTCGCGCATCGTGGAATGGGTGAAGGAGAGCGCCTCGGGCGATCGCGCGGAGCTGGCCTCGGTGGCGGAGGACGCGGCAGCGTGGCGCGAGGTGCAGTCGTCGAGCGACACGCGGATCGGCGCGGGGTGCTCGTACTTCGACGAGTGCTTCGTCACGCGCATGCGGCGCGAGGCCGAGGAGGCGACGCTCGTCGTCGTGAACCATCACCTGTTCTTCGCCGACCTCGCGCTGCGGCGCGGCCGCGGCGGCGAGTACGCCAGCGCGATCCCGCCGTATGACGTCGTCATCTTCGACGAGGCGCATCAGATCGAAGAGATCGCGACCGACTTCTTCGGCGTGCGCGTGTCGAGCACGCGCGTCGATGCGCTGGTGCGCGACGCGAAGCGGGCGCTCGTGGGCGCGAACCTGATGAGCGTGCTCGGAACCGGGGAAGGGAAGTCGCTCCTCGACGGGATCGCCAATACGAGCGCGAAGTTCTTCGGGGCGCTCGGCTCGCGCGGCGGAGGCAACCCCGTCGAAGCGCGCCGCATCCTCTCCGATCGCGATCTCGACGGCGACGTCCGTGCGGCCCACGTCGCGCTCGACTCCGCGCTCGACGGCCTGTGGGCGTACGCGCTGGCCAACGATCGCCACGAAGCGGTCAGCGTGATCGCGCGCCGCTCGCGAGATCTGCGCACGGATCTCCGCGGCGTCCTGCAAGGCTCCAGCGCGAACAGCGAAGGCGAAGTGAGCGCGAGCGTCGCCTGGCTCGATCTCCGCGAGCGGAGCGTCTCGCTCGGCGCGAGCCCCGTGGACCTCGGCCCCACGCTCCGCGAAGCGCTCTTCGATCGCATCCCCGGCGTCGTCTGCACGAGCGCCACGCTCGCCACCGGAGCCACGAGCGCCGACCGCACCACGCACGACGCCAGCTTCCACTTCGTCCGTGCCCGCCTCGGCGCACCGCCCGAAGCGCGCGAGCTCATCGTCCCGTCGCCGTTCGACATCCCGGCGCGCGCCGCGCTCTACCTCCCGCGCGATCTCCCCGAGCCGAACGAACCGGCGTTCGAAGCCGCGGCCACCGACCGCATCGTCGAGCTGCTCGAGGTCACGCGCGGCGGCGCATTCATTCTCTGCACGTCGACGCGCGCCATGAAGGCGTTCCACCGCGCGCTCCGCTCGCGCATCACGAACCTGATGTTCATGCAGGGCGAAGCGCCGAAGCACCAGCTCCTGGCCCGCTTCCGCGCGTCCGGTCACGCCGTGCTGGTGGCGACGATGAGCTTCTGGGAGGGGGTCGACGTGCCGGGGCACGCGCTCCGTCTCGTCATCCTCGACAAGATCCCGTTCGCGGTCCCCTCGGAGCCGGTCGTCGCTGCGCGGTGCGCGCAGATCGAGCGGGAAGGGGGAAACCCGTTCGTCGAGTACTCGGTGCCGGTGGCGGCGATCACCTTGAAGCAAGGGTTCGGACGGCTCCTGCGAACGAAGAAAGACGCGGGGATCGTGGCCTTGCTCGACAAGCGCGCGGTCACCAAGGGGTACGGCAAGCGCCTCCTGGCCAGCCTCCCGCCGGCTAGGCGCGTCCAGACGATGGAGGAGGTCAGCGCCTTCTGGTCGGGCATCGAAGACACGCTCGAAAGCCGCGAAAACTAGCGGTTGCCGCGGTCGCGCCACAACTCGCGTTGAAAGACGCGCCGCACGGCGCTACGTCTCGCTCCCCATGAGCGAAATCACCGCCGTCCTCGCGCGCGAAATCCTCGATTCGCGCGGCAACCCCACGATCGAAGTCGAAGTCCAGACGACCAACGGCAGCGGCCGCGCGGCCGTCCCCAGCGGCGCCTCCACCGGCGAGCACGAAGCCATCGAGCTTCGCGACGGCGACAAGAAGCGCTTCGGCGGCAAGGGTGTTCTCAAAGCCGTCCAGAACGTGAACCAGTCGCTCGGGCCGGCGGTGCTCGGGCTCGACTCGCTCGACCAGGCGCAGGTCGACAAGATCCTGCGCGACGCCGACGGCACGCCGAACAAGGGCAAGCTCGGGGCGAACGCCATTCTCGGCATCTCGCTCGCCGTCGCGCGCGCCGCGGCCGACTCGGTCGGGCTCCCGCTGTGGCGCTACCTCGGCGGCGCCAACGCGCGGGTCCTGCCCACGCCGCTGATGAACATCCTCAACGGCGGCGTTCACGCCGACAACGGCCTCGAGATCCAGGAGTTCATGATCGTCCCCTCGGGCGCGGCGTCGATCGACGAAGCGATCCGCTGCGGGGCGGAGATCTTCGCGGCGCTGAAGACCGGCTTGAAGAAGCAGGGGCTGGCGACGTCGGTCGGCGACGAAGGGGGCTTCGCGCCGCGCATGGAGTCGAACGAGGCCGCGATCGTCGCCGTGATGGGCGCGATCGAAGCCGCCGGCTACTCGCCGGGCAAGGACGTGCACATCGCGCTCGACTGCGCGGCCAGCGAGTTCTTCGACAAGAAGAGCGGCAAGTACACGTTCGACAAGAAGCCGGTGACCGGCGACGAGCTCGTCGCCATCTACGAGAAGCTCTCCAGCGCGTACCCGATCCTCAGCATCGAAGACGGCTGCTCGGAAGACGACTGGGACACGTGGGCCAAGCTCACCGCGCGCCTCGGCGGCCGGCTTCAGCTCGTCGGCGACGACATCTTCGTCACCAACGTCGAGCGCTTCGCGCGCGGCATCGAGAAGAAGATCGCCAACGCCATTCTGATCAAGGTCAACCAGATCGGCACGCTCACCGAGACGCTCGACACGATCCGCATGGCGGTGAACGCGGGCTACCGCTCCGTCATCAGCCACCGCTCGGGCGAGACCGAAGACACGTTCATCGCCGACCTCGCCGTCGCCACCAACGCCGGGCAGATCAAGACCGGGTCGCTGTCGCGTTCGGATCGCGTGGCGAAGTACAACCAGCTCCTTCGCATCGCCTTCGAGCTCGGCGAAGGCGCCGTTTACGCTGGAAACACGCCGTTTCGCCGCTGAGCACGCCACACCCGCGAACTCGCGCGTCACACTTGCTCGTGACCGCGCGCAGTCCCATGGTTGCTCTTCGTCGTTCTTCGTTCCGCCGTTCCGCTTCGCCACGCAGCTTCGTCACGCACGTCAGGAGTCATAGAGAGATGTCCAAGTCCAAGGTCGCGGTCGTCAAGTGCAAGCCGGAGACGATCCTCCAAGACGTCGAGCGCGTCTGTGATCTCGGTGGCATGCAGCACGCGCTGGCGAAGAACCGCACCACGATCCTCAAAGACAACATCTCGTGGCACTACCCGTTCCCGGCGGCGAACACGACGCCGTGGCAGCTCGAAGGGACGATCCTGGCCTTGAAGAAGGCCGGGTTCGATGACGTCTCGGCGGTTCAGAACAAGACCGTCGTGACCAATGCGTTCAAGGGTGAGGACCTCAACAACTACGTCCCTCTCTTCCGCAAGTACGCCATCCCCGTCCTCTACAACTTCAAAGAGGGGGACATGAAGTGGGTCGAGTACCGCCCCAAGGCGCGGATGCACGTGCTCCACAAGATCTTCCCCGAGGGGATCCAGGTCCCGGACTACTTCTTCGGGAAGAACATCGTCCACTTGCCGACGATGAAGTGCCACATCTACACGACCACCACCGGCGCCATGAAGAACGCCTTCGGTGGCCTCTTGGCGACGAAACGTCATTACACGCACTCGTGGATTCACAAGACGCTCGTCGACCTCCTCGCGATTCAGAAAGAGATTCACACGGGTCTCTTCGCGGTGAGCGACGGGACGACCGCGGGCAACGGCCCCGGTCCGCGCACGATGATCCCGGTCGTGAAGGACTACATGCTGGCCAGCGAAGACCAGGTGGCGATCGACGCGGTGGCGGCGAAGATGATGGGCTTCGATCCGATGAAGCTCGAGTTCATCAACGTCGCGCACAACGACAAGCTCGGCGTGGGCGACACGCGCGACATCGAGATCGTCGGCGACGACCCGGACCAAGTTCGCAACGAGAACTGGGGCTTCGAGGTCGGCGACAACGGCGCGAGCGTCATCGGCGACATGATGTGGTTCGGGCCGATGAAGAAGTTCCAGAAGATCTTCTTCCACACGCCGCTGGTGAACATGTTCATCGCCGGCAGCGAGGCCTACCACGACTATTACCGGTGGCCGCTGAAGGACAAGCGCACCTTCGAGAACTGGAAGCGCGAGACGAGCTGGGGGAAGCTCTTCGCGGCGTACGAGCGCGGCGAAGCCGACCGCGTCATCAAGCGCGTCCACACGAACGGCGCTCAGGCGCAGGTGTAGGCCAAGCGGTCTCGCCCGCGCCCTTTATCGAAGCGCGCGCATCCAGCCACGAACGCGAACCGTTCGTGTACGATCGGTCTCACCACGTGAAGACCATCGAGGAGATGCTTCGCTCGCTCGCGCGGGCGGACGTGACCGAGTTCGCCGTCGTCAGTGACCGGCTCCCCTGCGTGAAGATCGGCGGCACGTTCCAACCGATCGACGACGTGGCGCCGGACACGGACGTCATCTTGCAGATGCTCGTCTCCGCGGGTGGGAGTCGCTACGTCGACTCGCTCGGCAACAAGCCGGTTCAGTGGTCGTTGCGCCTGGAAGGCGTCGGCATGATCGGCGTCAGCGCGCTCCTGCGCGACGACATCGTTCAAGCGCGGTTCATCGTCGCCAAGCGCGACGGCGCGCCGCTCCCTCCGCCGCAGAGCGCTCCGCCACCGAACCTGAACACGAACCAGGAAGACGGCCCGACCATCCAGTCGCACGTGCCGACGCAGCGCCCGATGATGCGCGCGGACATCGATCCGCGCGGTCGTGGCGGCGCGCTCACCCCTCCGCCGCCGCCCCCTGCGGCCGCCGCCGCGCTGGTCGAGGCCGAGCCCGAGTTCGACCTCGAAGACCGCGCGGGCATTTCGAAGGTCTCGCATCCGCGCTTGAACGAGATGGTGCTCGACGAGACGCCGGGGTTGGAGATCGAGGCGCTGAGCGTCCCGCCGGCCGCCGCTCCGAAACCGATGTTCTCGTTCGCGATGACGTTCGAGGACCTGCTCGCCTTCGCGCGCCAGTCGAACGCCAGCGATCTTCACCTCGTCCCCGATCGTCCGGCGCTCCTCCGGATCGCGGGCGAGCTCCTCCCGCGCGGCCCGGTGCTCGACACTCCGACGGTCGACAAGTGCGTCGCCGCGATCATCCCCGAGCGCCTGATCCCGCAGCTAGCCAGCGAGGGGTCGTGCGACTTCGCCATCACCGACTCGCACGGCCGATGCCGCGTGAACGTCTCGCGCCAGCGCACCGGCAACAAGATCTGCGTGCGCCTGATCTCCGGCGCCATTCCCACGCTCGAGTCGCTCGGCGTGCCGATCGAGATCGAGAAGGCGACGCACCACCACCAGGGCCTGATCCTGGTCACCGGCCCCACGGGTCACGGCAAGACGAGCACGCTGGCGGCGATCGTCGACATCATCAACAGCAACACGACCCACCACATCATCACGGTGGAAGATCCGGTCGAGTACGTTCACCCGCGCAAGCGCGCGATGATGAGTCAGCGCGAGGTCGGCGCGAGCACCAAGACGTTCGCCGCGGCGCTCAAGGGCTCGCTCCGCGAAGACCCCGACGTCATCGTGGTCGGCGAGCTGCGCGACACCGAGACGGTGCGCATGGCGCTGTCGGCCAGCGAAACCGGTCACCTCGTGATCGGCACGATGAACACGCCGAGCGCGGCCAAGACGATCGACCGCGTGATCGATCTCTTCCCCCCGGGGGATCAGGCGCAGGTGCGCCTCACGCTCGCCGGCGGCCTCCGCCTCATCGTGAGCCAGCGCCTCCTGCCGAACTCCGATCACACGGGACTCGTCGCCGCCGCCGAGATTCTCCCCGGATCGGTCTCGTTGTGGAGCCTCATCCGCGACAACAAGACGTACCAAATCCCCAGCCTTCAGCAGCGCGGCAAGGGGCTCGGGATCATCCGCTTCGACGACTCGCTCGCCGAGCTCGTGAAGAACGGACGCACGACACTCGAGATCGCCAAGCAGTGGGCCGAGAACCCCGAGGAGCTCGACGTGACCGTGCGCGCCATGCGCAAGGGACCTGCGCCCCCTCCGCCGCCTCCGAAGGCCGCGGGCGCCGTGGCGATGGATACGCTCGGCGGCATCCTGGGCAAGGCCGGCAACCTGTTCCGAAAGGGAGAGTGAGAGGCGATGGCCGAGATCGATCGCCTGTTCGACCAGCTCCTCGGAATGAAGGGGAGCGATCTGCACCTCGGCGTCGGTTACCCGCCGCTGGCGCGCGCACGCGGTGAGCTCGTGGCGATGCGCGAGTCGCCGGTGACGACCCAGGAGATCCAGTCGCTGCTCTTCGAGATCATCAACGAGACGCAGCACAAACAGATCACCGAGGAGCTCGACCTCGACTTCGCCTACGCCTACGAGGACCGCGCGCGCTTCCGCGCGAACTATTTCAACAAGCTCACCGGCCTCGGCGCGGTGTTCCGGACCATCCCCACGAAGGTGCTCACGCTCGCCGAGCTGAAGACGCCCGACGCCGTGAAGAAGATGGCCGATCGGCGCTCGGGGCTCGTGCTCGTGACGGGGCCGACGGGCTCCGGCAAGTCGACCACGCTCGCCGGGATGATCAACCACATCAACGAGACGCGCGCCTGCCACATCCTCACGGTGGAAGACCCCGTCGAGTTCGTGCACCAGCCGAAGATGGCGCAGGTCACGCACCGCGAGGTCGGCCCCGACGTCTCGAGCTTCGCCACGGCTATTCGAAGCGCGGGGCGTGAAGATCCGAACGTGATCCTGATCGGCGAGCTCCGGAACAACGAGACGATGAAGCTCGCGCTGCAGCTGGCGAGCTTCGGCATCCTCGTCTTCGCNNTGAAGACCGCCGACGGCAAGGGGCGCGTCGCGGCGCTCGAGATCCTCGTGGGCAGCTCGGCCATCGCCGCGCTCATCCGCGAAGGGAAGACGTTTCAGATCCCGAGCATCATGCAGGGCGCGCAGGCCGTCGGCATGCAGACGATGGACATGGCACTCGAGCGGATGGTCGTCCAGAAGGTCGTCGACCCCGAGGTGGCGATCGAGAAGGCCAGCGACCGCGAGTCGTTCCAGAAATTCATCGACAAATGGCGGGCGAAAGAGAACGACCCCACCGGCGGCATCGGGATGAACACGCAAGGGGGCATCGGCCCCTCGCAGACGCACTGAGGATTGCCCGCGAGGACTTGGAGATGGGGCGCGCGAGAAGGTAACCTATGAGCATGGACACACGGCTCAGTGCACTGCTTTTTCCGCTCGTCGTCATCGCCGCATCCTCCTGCAAAGGGAAGGACACCTCGGGCACGACGCCCCCTGTCGCGTCGTCCGCACCCGCAACCTCGGCTGCACCCACGACCTCGGCACCGACCATCCCCGAGCAGCCGGTCGCCCCCCCGTCGTCGAGTGGAGGCACGGCCGCCNNCTCCGGATCACCGAAGACACCCACCAACCACTCGAGCTCACCTTCCTGGTGAAGGGGAGCAAGACCCGCCTCGACACCCCCGGCCGCGAAGGACAGGCGGTGCACGCCATCTTCGACTCATCCACGAGCCAGCTCGTCGTGCTCGCGGAAGCCCAGAAGACGGCGCTGAAGACCACCCTTGCAGCGAATAGCGCCGACGGCGGCGACGACAAGGGGGCGAAGATTTCGAAGACGGGCATCCACGAGCTGATCTCCGGTCGCGATTGCGAGGATTGGGATGTCGCGGAGCCGAACTCGAAGCACGAGTCCCTGTGCGTTGCCCGAGGCATCGCCTTCTTCGACCTCGGCTCGATCGCGGGTCACACCGGGGGCGCCCCCTCTCTGGGGACGTGGATGAAAGACGAAAGGGACGCTTTCCCGCTGCGTGCGATCACGTCGGCGTCGACCGGCGCGATCGAGTCTCGGGCGCAGGTGATGCTGCTCATGCCGCATCCAGTTGAGGACTCGTCGTTCGTCGTCCCCGCGGGTTACCGCACGGTGCCCATGCCAGCCGCGCCACACTGAGCCTCGGTCAGGCGGCTCGCCGCGCGTAGCGGGACCAATCGGCGCACAGCCCGCGCGCGATCTTCGTCGCGACCGCCATGACCGGAAGCTGCGAATTCACACCGATGCTCGTCGGCAAGATACTGCCGTCGGCGATGACGAGGTTGTCCACGTCCCACATTTCGCCCGTGGGCTTCACCACGCCGCGCGCGCGGTCGATCCCCATCTTTGCCGAGCCCAGCGGATGAAACGCCATGCACTCGACCTTCCGTGCGCTCGGCGAACGTTCGGTGAGAAAATCCAGATCGCTCGGCTTGGTCACGGTGGGCATGCCGAAGATGGGGAGCATCACCTCGCGAGCTCCTGCGGCGAAGGCCATTTTTGCGACCGTCTGGATCCCCTTCATCAGGCGCGCCTTGTCGCGCTCGATCATCCGGTAGAGCACGAGCGGCTCGCGGGAGAGCCATCGGTGCACGCTCCCGCCGCCGTCGTCGTGAATCATTCCGCCGAAGATCGCGAGGCGCGGCATCTCGCGGACGAGCTTTCGGTAGTGGCCGGCGACGCCGGGGAAGGCCGCGGCGAGCACGTTCACCGCGCTGTACACGCCGACGAGCGTGAACCCTTCGCGCTCGAGGAAGTGGTCGGAGTAGACGCTCTGGAGCGAGCCGTCCCACCCCGCGACCTCGTCGTCGAAGAGCGCACCCACGCGGAAGGCGGGATGCATCGTCAGGTGGCGACCGATGTCTTTGTGATCGAGGCCGCTTCGTCGCAAGAGAATCGGCGTGTGCATCGAGCCGCAGGCGACGACCACGAGCTTCGCGCGAAACTCGAACGCCACGCGCGGCTCGCCCGTCTCGCCGTCGAGGAAGCGCCCGCGGACGCCGCGAGCGACGCCGCCGGCGATGTCGATCTTCTCGACGAGCGCGTCGGAGTAGAGGCGCGCGCCGTGCGCGAAGGCGTCGGGGAGATACGAGATGTCCACGCTCATCTTCGCGCCGTTGGGGCAGCCGAAGTTGCAGCGCGCGGCCCCCTTGCATGACTGCGTGTTGCGTCGGAGCGAGTGGATCGGGATCCCGAGCTTGGCCGCGCCTTCGACGAACAGCTCCGTGCTCCGCGATCGCATGTCGAGCGGCACGGTCTCCACGTGCACGCGCTTCTCGACCTCCTCGAAATACGGCGCGAGCGCGTCGGCCGTCATCCCCGTGAGTCCGAGATCGCGCGACCAGCCGTGAAGCACTTCGCTCGGAATCCGGAAGCACACGCCGCCGGTGAGCACGCTCGACCCGCCGACGCATTTCCCGGCCATCACGGCGATGAGCGGCGTGTCTCCCACGCCGACCGCGGTGCACAGGCCGGCCTCGCGCGCGATGCGGCGAATAGACTGCGACGGCGTCATCGCGCCGTACTCCTCGGGGGTGTAGTGCCCTCCTTCTTCGAGGACCACGACGCTCAGCCCTTCGCGCGCGAGGTGCGACGCGACCACCGCGCCCGACGCGCCCGAGCCCACGATGACGACGTCGACGCTCGCGCGGACCGGCGCGCCGATCGTCCGTCCGTGATCGACCGCGTCGCTCATGGCGTGTGCTCGTGGGAAGGCTTGGCGATCGGCAGCGCGCGCTTCCACCGCTGTCGCTCGGATCCGGGGTAGCCCATGGCCGCGAGCTCGCGCGGCGTCTCGAAGAAGAGCATCGCCAAGATCGTCTTGTACGCCACGAGCATCAGCGGGAGCGGCGGCGCTCCACCGTCCATGCGCTCGAGCATCGTCACGCGGTCGCTCAGCGGCAGCTCTTCGAACGTCGAGAACCGGCGGACGACGAAGAGCGGCAGCCAGCGGATCAGATCGAGGATCCCGCGGAGCCCGAAGCGGAGCGTCTTGCTCGCGCGGCTCACGAAGTCGTCGCAGTCTTCGACCAGCGCGTCGAGCTGTCCGGCTTCGAATGGCGCGTTTTCGTCGTAAAAGAGCGCCTCGGCGAACGCCCTCAGCACGCGACGATGCCGCGGAGAGAACGTCCGGCGCTGGTAGTCGCGGACGTGCAACGCGACGGGAGAAGAGACGGGAGGAGTGCGCGTCTGGTGGGCCGTGATCGCCATGAACTGAGGTAGGATACCGCCTCGCGTATCGAAACTGGAAAGCGTATGCCCCCCTCCGAGCGACCGAAGACCGAACGACAGCGGTCAGAACGACCGACCCACGACGATACCGAATGGCGCGCGCTCCTCGACGGCGCGCTGGTCGCCGTCCTCGAAGCGGCCGACGAGGGGATCCTCGTCTTCGATCGCAACGGCAAATGCCGGATGATTGGCCGCCGCGTCGCGGATCTGTTCGGCATCGACCCAGCCGAGCACGTTGGCAAGATGCGCGCAGACCTCATGGCCGTGCTGGCCAGGGCGTGCGACGAGCCCGAAGCGTTTCTCGAGGCCGTCGGCGGAGACGATCTCATCGAGCCCTCGCGCGTCATCGGCGAGATCGATCTCGCCAGCCCGCGCCCGCGAAAGATCGTCTGGACGTCGTACCCCATCGTTCGCCAGGGCGCGGCCTGGGGGAGGCTCGGCCTCGTGCGCGACGTGACGCGCGAGCGCGCCGCGGAGCGATCGCAGCGGCAACTCCAGAACCGACTCGATCAGCTCGTCCCGGTCGACGCGCTCACGGGTCTCCCCAACGCGCGTCGCTTCCTCGAAGAGCTCGAACGCGAGCACGGTCGCAGCTCGCGCGCATGGGACAGCTACGGCATCCTGCGCGTCGACGTCGACGGCATGCAGGCCATCAACGAGGAGCTCGGGCTTCCTGTCGGTGACAAGGTGCTGGAGCGCGTCAGTGAGTGCCTCAATCAGTGCCGGCGCGAATACGACATGGTCGCGCGCTTCGAAGGCGACGAGTTCTCCGTGTTGCTCCCCGGCGCCGATCTACTCGCCGCCGAGACCGTCGCTTCGCGCATGGTCTCGGTGATCTCGTCGCGCGATTTCGAGCTGGCCGATTCGCGCCGCGTGACGGCGTGCGCCGGAGGGTGCGTGTGGATCCCGCCGTCGGGCGAGACCGGCGACGACATCTTTCGCCGCGCGCTCGAAGCGCTCGAAGACGCGAAAGGGAAGGGGCGCAGCGGCGTCTCGATCGACGCGACGAGCTGAGCCGAGTCTCGCGAGTCTATTGATCCCCACCGACCGGCGGCGGCGGGAGCGCGTCGAGCTCCGCCTGATAGAGCTTGTCGAGGGATGTGCCATTTTTGATGAGCGCGTTGGCCTTCACGAGCTCGGCATCGATGATTCGCTTCAGCTCTCCAAAGGGTTGTGAGCCAAAGAGATATTGGCCATTGATGAAGAACGCCGGCGTTCCGGTGGCGCCCGCGGCCGACCCCACTTTTGCGTCGTCCTGAATCTTCTCGAGGTAGGTGTGCCCCTCCATGGCCGCTTTGTATTTCCCCATGTCCAACCCGACGTCTTGGGCATACTTGTCGAGGCTCGGGCGGTCGAGCGCCTGCTGATTCGCGAAAAGCTTGTCGTGCATCGGCCAGAACTTCCCCTGAGCGTCGGCAGCCATCGCCGCCTCGGCCGCCTCGATCGCGTGGTCGTGAAAGGGGAGTGGCTCGTTTCGCCAGACGAGACGGACGTCGTCGCCATAGGTCTTGGCGATCTGTTGCAGGGTAGGTTCGACACGCGAGCAGAAGGGGCACTGAAAATCGGAGAACTCGACGATCGTGACCTTCGCCGTCTTGGGTCCGCGAATGGGGTTCCACGCGGCCAGCGGCATCGTGTGCCATACCGCCGGGGTCTGCGCGGTATTCTGCGGCATCGTGCTCGGCGTCACGGCGGGGTGCTGCACCGCTGCGTAGATCTCCTCGAACGTCTTACCGGCGCGCGCCTCGCGGACGGCGACCTCCACCTCGGTAGGCGCGTAGGGGCAAGCCGGGTCGTCTTTTTTGCACTTGGCGATAGTACCGTGCGGGCAACCGCAATCGCAGGGCTTGGTATTGATGACCTTGAGTGCGAGATACCGCTGGGGAGCGGTGAGTCCTGTGAACAGATCTGCCGCGCCGATATCTTTTTCGGTGAGCCAGTCGGCGGGCAGCGTCGAAGGGGTGATGGCAGTGATGGCCCGATCGGTGTCTCCGCCGGCCCGCCCGTGAATCGGCGCCAGATTCCCAAAAATGTAACCGATCGACAGGCCGGAGATGGCCGCCCAGATGACGTTGCTGTTCACCATGCGCGGCGACCATAGCACAGGGCTGATCTCAGTCCGCGTTTCTGCCGATGCACGGATGGGGTGACGCGGGGTCCGCTGCGCGTCTTAGTTACGCGGCAATACGTAGATCCCAACCGCACCCGCCGAGGAGAAGTAGATGTTGCCGCAGTCGCCTGACGGAACCGCATTGGTGAGCTCGGCGCCAAGAAGCTGCGTCGTGACGAATTTGAGCGCATAGGGATCGAGCCAAGCCATCGCCGCGAAGCCGACGGTCTCATCCCAATAGAAGAGCGTGCGGCTGTCGGCGGACCACCCCGTAGGGACGATGGTTCGCGGACTCGAGGCTGGCGGCGCAAGGCCGGGCGGAAGGACAGGGGGCGTCGACCACTCGCCGAATGATAGGCCGCGCGAGACAACGACCCCGTTGTTCCCTTGGACAAACGCCCAGATGCCGTAATCGGACGAGAGAGTGGGGGAAGCGAAAGGTCCAATCCCTGGTGAGCCCTCGGCGCCCCCTGTGGCATTGACCCCTTTGAAGTTCTTCGCGGTCGACACGGTCGTGAACGGCAGCCCTCGGGCGGTACGCGACACTTCGACCATTTGTTTTTGGTCCGGCGTCGCGAACGCGAGTCGCAGACCGTCGCCCGAGATCGCGACGTGGTCGGCGGGAAAGGGACCGAAGCTCGGATCGAGCGTCTGCGTGGCGCCGAACGCGCTGCTCGTCGAGGCGCGCTCGACCCAGTTCACGAGGACCGGACCGCCGTCGGTGATATCGGTCCAGGCGAGCATCAGCTCGTCGGGCGTGACTCCGCCGAGCACCACAGGCTCGGGGGTGGTGAGCACGAGCACGGCTGCTCCCGCGCTCGCATCGATCGGGCAGATGGGCGGCGGGGGCCCAGCGTCGGCGTCGGGGATCGCCGAATCGATCGCCGCTCCGGCGTCCGCGTCGCTCGAACCTTCGGCAGCGTCGAGCGAGGCTTCGAATGGCGTCGCACCGTCGCCGTCGCTCGAGTCGACCCGCATCGACGCATCGACGGGCGTGAAGCCAGAATCGAGGGTCGGAGTGTTCCCTTGGACGGACGGCGGCGTAGATCCGCACGCCACCGCCGCCACGGCAGCGGGAAAGCCGGCGGCGAGGGCGAGGACGAGGAGAAGTCTACTGCGCGGGGATGCAGTCAAATTGTTGTTGGTAGTTCGTCAGGGTGGGCGCGATGGTGTGGCTCGAATCAGGGCTCAGCGTCATGTACACGCGGATCCACGTCTGCGAGTTCCCCGCTCCAAAGAGGGTATTTACATCGTAAGCGTACGAGCCGCTGACGGTATCCGGTGAAGCCGGGGAGGGCATCGAGTAGATCGGGGTGGCGCCGCCGTCGGTGACGCCGAGGCCGGCTTCCGTTGCCGCAGTCTGGAAGGCGAATGAGAGACTGGGGCCGAGCCCGCCGTCGCCGGCGGACGACCACGCGCCGCCGTCCACTTCGCTCGGAATGATCGCCGACCAGTCGAAGTGTCGCCACACGACGGCCGAGTTGACCGTCGAGCACACGTTGGGGCACCCGGCGCTGGTCCCGGCGCCCGAAGGAGCCATGCACAGGTCGAGTGTATAGGTCTCCGGCTCGAAGAACGGAGTCGACCCGAGGGGCGCCGCGAGCCCGAGACCCGAGCCGCTACACGCGCCGAGATCAAAGAAGAGGAACTCGGCGACACGCTCCTGCATGTTGAGCCCAGCTTCCGGCACCTGGCACTCGTGAGCGCCACCGTAGAGGGAGTAGCTGGGGTTGAAGACGGGGACGCCGTTATTCCCTGCCCACTTGGGGGGACCGGTGACCCCGTCGGTCACGAGACTCGCCGTCTGCGTCTGCTCGGACAGGTGCATGTCGGTGAACATGACGCGTCCCGCGGCGCCCGAGCTCGATCCCGCATCGACGTCGAACGTGAGGTCGATGACCGAGTTGGGACCGCCCGCCGACGCCGGCACGCTTGCGTCGAGCCCCTGCGAGGACGAGTACGCGAAGCGGCTAATGTTCCCCGTGAAGCCAAACACGCCCGTCGAGATCGCCTGAATGTCGTACTTGGGATCGGTGATCGTCCAGGGGATGACGGCACCGGCCGTTGCCGCCAGCCACTGATCGAACACGGCGCCGCGTGGGAAGGTGGTGTCGGGGTATCCGGTCGTGGGCGCCGCGATGAGATCGTCCGGCTGCCAGACGGCGACGTTGTAGAAGGGGACCCAGCCGTAGGGAACGAAACCACCGGCATCGCTCTCGACGCCAGGAGCGCCGCCATCGCCCGACGGGCCCGTCCACGTGCAGCTCGCGATCGTGGTGCAGTTGGCCTGGTTGCCACCCGTGCAGCTCGTGGCGCACGCACCGCCCCAGGTGCAACCGGCGACGGCCTGGCAGGAGACCTGCGATGCGCTGCCGCCCGTTGGGCAGTTGGGAGCTGCGCAGGCTCCAGTCCAATTGCACTGACCATTGGCCGCAACGCACACGGTTTGGGTAGTCGCCGGATCGATTGGGCAGGCGGCCGCCTGGCTGCAACTGCCCGCCATTGAGCACTGGGGGTCAGCGGCCTGGCACTGCGCAGCGTTGATCGCGGGTGCCGACGGGCACGCCGTGGTCTGAGTGCATCCACCGGTCCAACCGCACTGAGCGTTCGCCGCGGTGCACGCGCCCTGGGTCGTCGTATTGGCGGACGGGCACGCCGTCGCCTGCGCGCAGGCGCTGGCCGACCAGGCGCACTGCGTGTCCGCGGCCGTGCATGTTCCCTGCGTGACGCCGGTCCCGGCCGGGCACGCGGTCGTCTGCGAGCAAGGCGTCGCCCCCGCGGCCCAGTTGCACTGCGCATCCGCTGCCGTGCACTGCGCCTGCGTCGTGGTGTTGGTCGCGGGACAAGCGGCCGCCTGAACGCAGCCGCCGACGGTCCACTGGCACTGAGCGTCGGCTGCCGTGCACGTCCCCTGAGTCGTGGTGGTCGTCGTTGGGCAGGCCACGTTCTGCGCGCAGGCGTTCGCCGTCCACGCGCACTGCGCATCGGCCGCGGTGCACGCGCCCTGCGTCGTCGTATTCGTGGCCGGGCAGGCCGTGGTCTGAGAGCAGGCGTTCGTCGTCCACGCGCACTGGGCGTCGGCGGCGGTGCAGGTGGCATTCGTGACGCCGGGGCCCACCGGGCACGCGGCGGCCTGGGCGCAGGCGTTGGCGGTCCACTGGCACTGGCCGTCGGCGCCCGTGCATGCCGCCTGCGTCGTGGTGTTCGTTGCCGGGCACGCTGTCGTCTGCGAGCACGGGTTCGCCTGCCACTGGCACTGGCCGTCGGCGCCCGTGCAGCTCGCTTGCGTCGTGCCGTTCGTCGCCGGGCACGCGGCCGTCTGGGTGCACGCGCCCGTCCAGTTGCACTGGGCATCGGCGCCCGTGCATGCGCCCTGCGTGGCCGCGCCCGCCGGGCACGCCGTCGTCTGCGCGCAAGCGTTGGCAGTCCACGCGCATTGAGCATCCGCGGCGGTACACGTGGCGCTCGTGGTGGTGTTCGTTGCCGGGCACGCCGTCGTCTGCGAGCACGGGTTCGCGCCGGCGCTCCAGGTGCACTGCGCGTCCGCAGCGGTACACGTGGCGCTCGTGGTGGTGTTCGTTGCCGGGCACGCCGTCGTCTGCGTACACGCGTTGGCCGTCCACGCGCAGCGGGGGCTCGCAGCCGTGCACGTGCCGCTCGTCGTCGTGTTCGTCGCCGGGCACGCCGTCGTCTGTGCGCAGGCGTTCGAGCTCCACTGGCACTGCGTGTCCGCCGCGGTGCACAGGGCTTGCGTCGTCGTGTTCGTCGCCGGGCACGCAGTCGTCTGCGCGCAGGCATTGGCCGTCCATTGGCATTGCCCATCCGCGCCCGTGCAGGCCGCTTGGGTCACGCCAGTGCCGGCCGGGCATGCGGCCGCCTGGGAACACGCGCCCGTCCACTGGCATTGCGGGTCGGCGCCCGTGCACGCGCCGGCCGTCAGCGCGCCCGCCGGGCACGCCGTCGTCTGCGCACAGGCATTGGCCGTCCATTGGCACTGAGAATCGGCTCCGGTGCACGCGGCCTGCGTCGTGGTCACCAGCGACGGGCACGCCGTCGTCTGCGAGCAGGGGTTCGCCTGCCAGTTGCACTGCGCGTCGGCGCCGGTGCACGTCGCCTGCGTGGTGGTGGTGGTGGCGGGGCACGCGGCCGTCTGCGCGCACGCGCCCGTCCAGTTGCATTGCGCATCCGCCGTCGTGCAAGCCGTCTGGTTTGCTGCGCCCGCCGGACAGGCGGTCGTCTGTTGACAGGGGTTGGGCGTCCAAATGCACTGCGCATCGGCGGCAGCGCACGAGGCGCTCGTGGTGGTGTTCGTGATGGGGCACGCGGCCGCTTGAACGCAAAGGTTCGTGGTCCAGTTGCACTGCGGAACCGCGGAACACGTCGCGCTGGTCACACCTACACCCGCCGGGCAGGCCGTCGTCTGCACGCAGCCGCCGGTGAAGTTGCACTGCGGATCGGCGCCCGTGCAGGCAGCGGCCGTCGCGGCGCCGGCCGGGCACGCGGCAGTCTGCGCGCAACCGCTCGCCGTGAACTGGCACTGCGCGTCGGCGGCCGTGCACGTCGCGCTGGTCACACCTCCACCCGCCGGGCACGCTGCGGTCTGTGAGCAAGCGTTGGGAGTCCACACGCACTGCCCGTCAGCGCCCGTACATGCCGCCTGCGTCGTGCCGTTGGTGGCGGGGCACGCCGTCGTCTGGGCGCACGGACTCGCGGTCCAGTGGCACTGCGCGTCGGCCGCGGTGCACGTTGCGTTGGTGACGCCGGTGCCCGCCGGGCACGCCGTCGTCTGAGAGCACGCGCTGGCCGTCCAGGTGCACTGCGCGTCAGCGGCCGTGCAGAGGGCCTGCGTCGTCGAAGTCGTGCTCGGGCACGCAGTCCCTTGCTGGCAAGCGTTGGCGGTCCAAGCACACTGCGCGTCGGCCGCTGTGCACGTGCCGCTCGTGACTCCCGTACCCACCGGACAGCTCGTCGTTTGCGCACACCCGCCAATCCAGTTGCACTCCGGGCTCGCGCCGGTGCATGCGGCCTGCGTCGCGGCTCCGGCGGGACAGGTCGTCGTCTGCTGGCAGGGATTGGCCGTCCAAGCGCACTGCGCGTCGGCGCCCGTGCACGCGGCGCTGGTCACTCCGGTCCCCGACGGGCACGCGGCCGTCTGCTGGCACGCATTCGATGACCAGTTGCATTGCGCGTCGGCGGCCGTGCACGTCGCGCTGGTCACTCCGGTCCCCGACGGGCACGCGGTCGTCTGCGAGCACGCGTTCGCAGTCCAACCGCACTGAGCGTCCGCAGCCGTGCAGAGAGCTTGCGTGGTCGTCCCGGTCGCCGGGCACGCCGTTGTCTGCGAGCAAGCGTTCGCGGTCCAACCGCATTGCGCGTCAGCCGCCGTGCACGTCGCGCTCGTGACCCCGGTTCCCGCCGGGCAGGCCGCGGTTTGCGTGCAAGCGTTGGAGGTCCAGAGGCACTGAGCATCGGCGCCCGTGCACGCCGCTTGGGTCGTCGTCGTGGCCGATGGACAGGTCGTGGTCTGGGAGCAGGCGCCGGTCCAGTTGCATTGCACGTCGGCGCCTGTGCACGCCGCCGAAGACGTTGCACCGGCCGGGCAGGCGGCGGTCTGCGCGCAAGCGTTCGGAGTCCAGGCACACTGCGCGTCGGCCGACGTGCACTGCGCTTGCGTCGTCGTGGTCGACGCCGGGCACGCCGTGGTCTGCGAGCACGCGTTGGAGGTCCACAGGCATTGAGCATCGGCGCCGGTGCATGAAGCGCTCGTCACGCCGGTCCCCACGGGACACGCCGCCGTTTGCGTACACGCATTCGCGGTCCACTGACACTGCACGTCGGCGGCCGTGCAACTCGCACTCGTCACGCCCGTCCCCGCAGGACACGCGGTGGTCTGGGAGCAAGCGTTCGCAGTCCAGGCGCACTGTGCATCGGCGGACGTGCATGTGGCCTGCGTCGTCGTATTGGACGCTGGGCATGCGGTTGTCTGCGCGCATGCATTCGGTGTCCAGGCGCACTGTGCATCGGCGGACGTGCATGTGGCCTGCGTCGTCGTATTGGACGCTGGGCACGCGGCGGTCTGAGTGCAGGAGTTCGGGGTCCATGTGCACTGCGCATCGGCGGACGTGCACGCGGCCTGGGTGGTGCCCGTTCCCGCCGGGCAAGCCGTGGCCTGGGTGCAGGCGTTCGGGGTCCACGTACATTGCGCGTCGGCGGACGTGCAACTCGCGCTCGTCACGCCCGTCCCCGCCGGGCACGCCGCGGTCTGAGTGCAGGCGTTCGGGGTCCACGCGCATTGCGGGCTCGCAGTCGTGCACGCCGATTGTGTCGTCGTGTTCGCCGCCGGGCAAGCCGTGGCCTGGGTGCAGGCGTTCGGGGTCCACGCGCAGTAAGCCGCCGTGGCCGTGCAGGAAGCCTGAGTGGTCGTGTTCGTCGTCGGACAGTTCGTCAGCGCGGCGCAGGGGTTCCACACACACGTCGGACCGTCGCCCGTGCAGACCCCCGGGGTCGTGCCGCTGCAGCTGCCGGCAGTCGCAGCGCAGATACCCGTGTCACTATGGAACGTGCAGCCCGGAGCGGCCGTGCAGGCGCCCGAAGCGAGGCCCGTGCACGTCGACTTGCAGCCGCCGTTGGCCGGCCACGAGCAGCCGGGGACGAGCGAGCACGCAAGGGAGTTGAACTCACCGGCACAGGTTGCGGCATTGACGTTGTTGCAGCCGTTGCCCGCCGCCGTCCAGCTACAGCCCGCCGTGCCGGTGCATCCGGACTTCGTCGCTTCGGCGGCCGCAGCCGTGCACGCGCCGGTCGAGTTGC
>PLXW01000180.1 GCA_003151595.1 Myxococcales bacterium | reverse complement strand
GTTCGCGTTCGCGTTCGCGTTCGAGTTCGCGTTCGCGTTCGTCCCCCTAAAACGCCCCGCTATTCCTCCCGTCGTCCTCGTCCACCATCGCCTCCGGATGAATCGTCGGCGAGCTCGCGTCCACGTCGAGCACGCTCCCGCGTTCATGCGTCGAGTCCGGCGGCGGCGGCAGCGACGACAGCGACCCGCTCGTCCCCAGCGCGTTCTTGTGATCCAGAAACCGCAGCGTCCCCGGCCCGCTCGTCCGCTCGAGCACCGCGCGCAGATCTCCCGGCAGCGGCGCCTCGACCATCAGCCGCACGTTCGTCCGCGGATGATCGAGCTCGATCCGCACGCAGTGCAGGAACGCGCGATCGAGCCCGTTCTTCTCCTCGAAGAAACGATTCGTCGGCAGGTGCCCGTAGCGATCGTCGCCCAGCACCGGATGACCGATGGCCGCGAGGTGCCGCCGTATCTGGTGCGTGCGCCCCTGCTCCGGAATCACGCGCACCACGCTGTGCCCGCTCGCCACCGCGAGGCGCCGGTAGCGCGTGCGCGCCGGGTACATCTTCCCCTCTTCGCGCAGCTCGCGCGTGATGGCCCCCTTCGACGGCGTCACGCCGCGCGTCGCCGCGACGTAAATCTTCCGCGCGTTCGGCGACGACAGCGCCTCCGCCCAGCGCGACACGTACTCCGCCTTCTTCGCCAGCATCACGAGGCCGCTGGTGCCGATGTCGATGCGATGCACCGGCACCGCCTCTTCCGCGCCGGGGATGCGGCGCGCGCGCGTGAGGAGCGAGCTGCCGTACTCGTTCTGCGGCGCCGTCGGCTCGTGCGGGCCCTTCTCCACGACGAGCACCTCGTCGTCTTCGTAGAACACGCGCGGCGCGGGGATCGTCGCGCGGCGAAGGATCGCGATCGTCTCCACTTCGTCGGTCAGCGGGATCATGTCGAGCGGACGGAGCTCGCTCGTCGCGTACCCGAGTCGCAAGAAGTGATCGAGATCGCGCGCCAGCGTGTCGGGGTCGCACGACACGTACGCGATCGCCGCCGGCTCGAGGCGCGCCAGCCACTCGCGCGCCGTGGGGCCCATCCCGCGGCGCGGAGGGTTCACGACCGCCGCGTCGAAGCGCTCCCCCTTTTCGAACAGCGCGCGCACCGCGCCCGCCACGTCGCCGCACTCGCCGGTCACGCGCAGCGACTGGAGCTCGGCGGCTTGCTTGGCGTGCGCCACGGCCGGCGCGAACGACTCCACGAGATGCACGTTCGCTCCCGCCGCCGCGAGCCCGAGCGCGATCGCCCCCGAGCCTCCGTACAGATCGAGCACGCGCAGCGGCGGCTTCCCCGACGCCGGCGCGCGCAGCCCCAGCGACTCGGCGAGGATCGAGTGAACGCGCGTCGCTTGCCCGCGATGCGCTTGCACGAACGATCCGTATGTCGCGAGATGCACCGACGCTCCGAGCGCGTCGCGCGCCGAAGGAGCGCCCGCCAGCAGCACCGTCTCGGCCCCGAGGATCTGCGGCGCTTCGCCTTCGTGCAGGTTCGCCGAGACGCCGATCACCTCGGGGTGCTCGGTCATCAAGCGCTCGGCCGCGGCGCGCAGCGCGTCCATCGACGTCACGCGTGTGCGTTGCACCACCCACGTCACCAGCACGCGCGCCGGCGACTCGGGCGTCTCGCGCACCTCGCGCAGGTCGAGCGCGCGCAGCGTGCCGGTGCCGAGCGCGGGATCGAACGGCGCCAGCGGCCCGCCCGATTCGCTGTCGGCGACCGAGCGCACGCGCATCGCCTCGGCGACCTTCGTGAGCGGCGTCGCGATGACGCGACAGTTCGGGATGTCGACGACCTGATGCCCGCCCCCCTTGGCGAACAGACCGATCTTCCCCCCCGGCGCGACGATCATCTTCGCGCGCGTGCGGTACGAGATCATCGGCTCGGCCGCCGCGACGGGCTCCGTGTACACGAGCTCCAGCGCCGGATACCGCGCGATCGATTGCACGACGCGCCCGCGCTTCAACGCCAGCTGCTCGCCGTACGGCAGCGCGATGATCGGACAACCGCCGCACCGGTCGGCGTGCTCGCACTCGATGCGCGTCGCGTCGCCCGACATGGATGCGCGGAAGGTGCTTGAGTCGAGGGGGGACGACATCTCGCTTCGGGTCGAGCCTAGCATGTGGATCGCGTGATCCCGGCCGGCCGTCAGTAGTCCAACCGCGCAACCGCGAACACGCCGTTCATCTGCGGAGCCACGTTGCTGCTCCGGTGATCCTCTCGGTACAGCGAAGTCCAGTCGTACTCGACGGCGATTGCGCAAGCGTGCGACACGCGCGCCTCGAATCCGCCGCCCGCTTCGCCGGCGATCTCCAGCGGAGCGTCACGCATGCGCTGATCGGGGTCGCGCCACTGGCCGGCGCCGATGTGTACGTACGGGACGATCTTTCCACCGCCGAGCCCGACGCGAGCGACGAGCATGCGGCTGGCGCGGCTGGTGCGGATCGCATCGGTCACGGCCATCGGCCCCCCGGCGAGGTGGGTCGCGCCTTGCCAATCGCGGACGAGAATCGACACCATCGCCCCTGTTCCGAACCACGCGGATGCATCCGAGCTGACTACGCGCGCGCGGCTGCTCGCATCCCCTTCGCGGGCCGAAGACCCGGCGGCGAGCGTCCGGTAGGCGTCGCCGAACGCCGACCAGTCGACGCGCAGGCGGGTCATCCCGTCGGCCGCGTGCGCGCCGGGCGCAAAACTGAAGACCGCGAGGGCGACGGCGAGGAGCAGCGGGAGGGAGGGGAGTCGCACGGGGCGAGATCTCACTCAGCAACCGGCGTGCCCTCGTGTCGGGCGGTGACGCGCGCGTCTTACTCGCGCGCGGTTCGGCGTCTTCCCCGCAACGCAATGCGATTTCGCGTCGACCTCGTCGCGCGTGCAGGTGCCCCCCCCGATGGATCGCGCGTTCCTCAGACGCGCGACGCGTTCATCCGATCGCTACTGTGCGGCGACGATCCCGGGCCACAGGTGATAGGTCCCCGCGGCGTCGAACGAGACGATGACGTACGGCTCGATCCCCGGGCTCCCGGGCTGCTCGCCTGCCTGCACCGGCGGGGCGGAGTTGAGCTTGATGGAGCATGCGACCGAATCACCCGAACCGGTCGTCAGCTTCAGGGGGGTCGTCGTGAGGACGGTCGAGGCCGAGCCGTCCGCGTTCTGACCGACGTCGACCAGCTCCACGGTCCACGTATCGATCGCGCCGTCGGCGAAGGAGGAAGCGTTGAAGCTCTGCGTCGACCCGACCGGCATCGCCAGCTGGTCGTCGGCCACCGGTGGCGCCACGTTGAAGTACACCGAGCCGCTCGCGATCGGCACGCAAGGGTCGTGACCTTCCGCCGCGCTCACGTTGTTCCAGATGCGCTGCGCCGTGTACTTCCCCATCGCCGTGCGGTCTTGCCCGAGGCCGAGCAGATCGAGGCAGAGGTCCGCGACCTCTCCGCCGCCGAGGACGAGCGGCCACGCCTGGCTCGCCGTGTTCGTCATGTCGAAGCCGAGGCGCTGGTACGGGTTGTTGTCGGAGCTCGGGAGCTGGGCGACGTGCGGATCGGTGACCGCTTCGGCGATCTCGTGGCTCGCCGAGAACGTCGCGGTCTGCTCGACGGTGAGCTTCGGCGTCACCTTGCCGAGCGCGCTTCCGGTGTCTTCCGGGTCGCACACGCCGACGACGGCGTACGGCACGTCCAGCGAGCCGACGGCGAGGCTCGCGTGGTAGCCGCCGATGGTCGTGCAGGTGGTGCCGCCGTTGATCGTGATGGTCGTCGTCTGCGGAAAGTAGAAGACGTAGAGCGTGTTCGCGTTCGGCGCGGGGAGCGTGCCGGCAGCGAAGAGCCCGCTGATGTACGTGTGCAGCGTCGAGGCGCCGTCGTCCGGCGCGTCGGTGTACGACGCGGCGGGCGGCGTCGCGATCGAGACGTGGTCCCTCGTCGGATCGATCGCCGCCCCTTTGCCGACGCAGTTCGTGCTGTTCAGCGGCTCGCAGTAGCCGGCGCGAACGGTGTCCCAGTACGCCGACTGCGTGAGCGTGTCGTCGAAGTCGAGGAGGTCGGCGATCATCGTCGCGGCGTCGGGCGACTTCGCGTTCGCGTAGAGCGTCGGGCTGAACGTGACCGTGACGATCTCGGGCGACGTGAGGATGCCGCCGCCGTTGTCGTCGACCTGCGGGAGCGGCGGATGGCTCCCGCCCCCCGACGATCCCGATCCGCCGCCGGGATTGGTGCCGGGGAGCTGGTCGCTGGAGCCGCATCCGGCGATCGACGAGAGAACGGCGAAGACGCCAGAAACGAGGACGGTCGCACCGGACGAGCGCGGCAAAGCCATGACTCGATCCATAGCAAAGGCGCGCCACCCACGCCGGGCGCGACACAAAAGCACACGAGTCGTCACGGGACCGGCGCCGATGTCGGCACGCCGAAGTCGGGCCGCAATCGCGCGGCCTCTGCAATCTCCGCGAAACGCAGCTCGGTGTGGGGCGTATCGGCCGGGTGGTCGTCGTGTCTCTGCCGCTGGTCGCGTCCGCCGCGCGCGGAGGCGCGGGCGTTGTCCGCGTGCCGTGGGTGCGTGTTACAAACGCGGCCGTGGATCCCGCCCGATCGCCCTCGGAGTGCAACGCGGCGATGTCGCGTTACGCCGCCGGGGACGAAGCGGCGTTCCTCGTCGTCTATGACGCGCTTGCACCGCGTCTCTATGGCTACCTGGTGAGGCAGACGCGCGACGCGGCGCGCTCCGAGGACCTCGTGCAGCAGACGTTCCTGCAGATGCACCGCGCGCGCGGAACGTTCGTCCCCGGCGCCGACGTGGTGCCTTGGGCCTTCGCCATCGCGCGGCGTCTGATGATCGACGGCTTCCGGCGCGGCAAGCGCGAGGTGCTCGAAGACCCCGAAGAGCGCGACGAGCCGGTGGCAACCGATCCCGCGGCCGACGATCTGGTCCAGGCGCAGCAGCTGGCCACGCGCATCCGCCGCGAGCTGGCGCGGCTGCCGGAGACGCAGCGGGTCGCGTTCGAGCTCGTGAAGGAAGAGGGGCTCTCGCTGGCCGAGGCGGCGCAGGTGCTGGGGACGACCGTGTCGGCGGTGAAGCTGCGGGCGCACCGCGCGTACGAAGCGCTGCGCGCGGTGCTCGGGGACGTGGTCGACAGCGCGTCGATGAACCCGTCGAAGGCCGCGACCGCGAGCGAGAGAGCAGGGGGACAATGAGCGCGCTCCCGCCGGATCTGCGCGCGCGGATCCTCGACGCCACCCGGCGCGAGCCGGCGCCGACGCGCGCCGTCGAGACGAAGCGCGCGCTCCTCGCGGGGATCGCGGGCGCGTCGCTCAGCATCGTCATCTCGGCGGCCATCGGCGGTCCCACCAATCAACGCCATGCCTTCGCGGTGGCGCTCGTCGGCGTCGGCGCGGCTCTCGCGGCGGTCGTCGCGACCTGGCTCGCGGCGTCGCGCGGCACGTCGATGCTCGGTCGAAAGCGGAGCACTCTGATGGCGATCGCCGTGGCTGCGCCCATCGCCATTCTCGCGTGGTCGATCCTCGCGTCGTCGATCGACGGCGCCCCCCCCATTGCCGGCGAGTCGATGCGCACGCACGCCATCTGCTTCGCCTTCACGCTCTTCTTCGCAAGCGGTCCCTTCGTCGCGCTCGCATACGCAAGACGCGGGTCCGATCCCATTCACCCGCGATCCCTCGGCGCGGCGCTCGGCGGCGCGGCCGGCGCGTGGGGCGGCATGGTCATCGACGTGCACTGCGCGTACACGAGCACCACGCACTTCACGCTCGGCCACGCGCTCCCCATCGCCGTCCTGGCCGCGCTCGGCGCGCTCGCCGGCGCCCGCCTCTTCGGCGTTCGCGCGAAGCGCTGATCGCGGAGCCCCGCTTACGGAGCGAGGCGGTTCATCATGCGCGGGAAGGGGATGGTCTCGCGCACGTGCGAGAGCCCGCAGATCCACGAGACGGTCCGCTCGATCCCGAGCCCGAAGCCGGCGTGCGGGAACGTCCCGTAGCGTCGCAGGTCGAGGTACCACTCGAAGGCGCTCAGCGGCAGCTTGTGGTGATCGATGGCGCGCAGCAGCTTGTCGAGATCCTCTTCGCGCTGCCCGCCGCCGACGATCTCGCCGTACCCCTCGGGCGCGAGCACGTCCATGTTGAGCGCGAGGTCGGGCGCGTCGGGGTCGCTCTTGAAATAGAACGCCTTCAGGTTCATCGGGTAGCGGTGCACGATCACCGGGCGATCGAACTTGTTCGAGATGACGGTCTCCTCGTCGCCGCCGAAGTCGTCGCCGATCTTCGCCTCGGGGTGCCCGTTCTCTTGCAGGATCTTGATCGCCTCGGCGTACGTGATGCGCGGGAACGGCGCCTTCACCCGCTCGAGGAACGTCGTGTCGCGCTCGATGATCTTGAGCTCTTCGCTCCGCGTCTCGAGCACGCGCCCCACGATGAACGCGAGCATCGACTCGGCGAGCTTCATGTCCTCGTCGAGCTGCATGAACGCCACCTCGGGCTCGACCATCCAGAACTCGGCGAGGTGCCGGCGCGTCTTCGACTTCTCGGCGCGGAACGTCGGCCCGAAGCAGTACGCCTTTCCGAACGCCGCCGCCGCGGCCTCCATGTAGAGCTGCCCTGACTGCGTGAGGAACGCCGGCTCGCCGTGATAGTCGGTCTGGAAGAGCGTGCTCGTCCCTTCGCAGGCGTTGGGCGTGAAGATGGGGGCGTCGACGAGCGTGAAGTCGTTCGAGTCGAAGAAGTCGCGCACCGCCTTGATGATGGCGTGACGCGTGCGGAGGATCGCGTGCTGGCGCTTCGAGCGGAGCCACAGGTGCCTGTGGTCCATGAGGAAGTCGGTGCCGTGCTCCTTGGGCGAGATCGGATACTCCTTCGCCACCGCGCCCACGACGCGGAGATCCTTCAGCGCGAGCTCGTAGGTCCCCTTGATCTTCCCGTGCTCCTTGACGGTGCCGGTGACCTCGATGCTCGTCTCTTGCTGCAGGTGATCCGCGGCTGCGAAGAGCTCGGGGCTCACGTCGCCTTTGAAGACGACGCACTGGACGATGCCGCCGCCGTCGCGCAGCTCGAGGAAGTGGAGCTTGCCGCTCGAGCGCTTGTTGTAGAGCCAGCCCCGCAGCGTGACGTCTTCACCGACGTGGCGCGCGAGATGGGCGATGGCGACGACCTGCTTGGTGTCCGTGCTCATGCCGCGCGAAATAGCACGAATCGGGGCGTTCAGCGTTTCGAGAGACGCGCTTCGCGCCGCCGTTCGCCCGCGGCCTGCGAAGCGCGCGTCTGATCCGAATCGAGCAGGAGCGGAGGCACCGCGACCGGCTTGCGGTCGTCGTCGATGGCCACGAACACCACGAACGCGTCGACGCAACGCCACCGCTCGCGCGTCCGCGAGTTCTCCCCGTGCACCTTGATCTCGATCTCCATCGACGAATGGAACGTCGCCGTCACGCGCGCCTCGAGGTGCACGACCTCGCCGACGCGGACGGGGCTCACGAACTTCAGGTCATCGACGAACGCAGTCACCGCCATTCGCCCCGAGTGCCGCTGCGCGCAGATCGCCGCGCACAGATCGACCCACGCCATGATCTGCCCGCCGAACACGGTCCCCATCGCGTTCGCGTGCTGCGGCAGGACGTACTCGTTCATCTCACAAAGTGAATCCGACTGCGCCCGCGCGTCTTCGCCTCGCGTGACGGGATCCGTTTTCGTTTCGGCCATCTGCGCACTATGCGTCATCTTGCCCCGGTTTTTGCGGCGTTCTCTTTGAAGATCGCCCTCGCGTCCGACGTCTCACTCGGAGTTATGCTCGTCGGCTAACCGCTCAGTGCTCACTGCACCCTGCACACTAGGAAGGCTCACCATGGTCAACGTTTGGAAAGTCTCGACGGTCGCTCTCGCCGTGGCTCTCGGTGTCTCGGTCGGAACGGGCGCCGTGCGCACCGCGAGCGCCGAGGGTCAGCCGAAGATGCAAGCTGCGCTCGCCGCGCTCACCGCCGCGCAGACGGCGCTGAACAACGCCGAAGCCGACAAGGGGGGGCACCGCGCGAAGGCCATCGGCTACGTCGGTCAAGCGATCGACGAGACGAACCAGGGCATCAAGTTCGCGAACGAACATCACTGACGTTCGCGACGTTCTCTAGAGGACGAGGGTCTCCACGTGCTCTCCCCACGTGCCGCGAAGCACGTTGGAGATCTCGCCCACGGTCGCGCAGGCGCGCACGGCGTCGAGGACGAGCGGCACCAGGTTGTCCGTCCCGCGCGAGGCCACTTCGATCTTCGCCAGCGCCTCGGCGTGCGCCTTCGCGTCGCGCTTTGATCGCATCGCGCGCAAGCGATCGACCTGCTCGCGCTCGTTCTTCGGATTGATCGCCTGAACGGGGACGGGCGGCGTCTCCTGCACGAACGCGTTCTGCCCGACGATGAGGCGCTTCTTCGCTTCGATCTCGAGCTGATACCCGTACGCCGTGTTCTGGATCTCGCGCTGCGGGTACCCCTGCTCGATCGCCGAGACCATCCCGCCGAGCTCGTCGATCCGCGTCATGTAGCGCACGGCTTCCTTCTCGATGCGATCGGTGAGTGACTCGATGGCGTAGCTGCCGCCGAGCGCGTCGACGAAGTCGGCCACGCCGCTCTCCTGCGCCACGATCTGCTGCGTGCGGAGCGCGATCGTCGCCGCTTCGGCCGTCGGAAGACCGAGCGCCTCGTCGAAGCTGTTCGTATGGAGCGACTGGCATCCGCCGAGCACCGCGGCGAGCGTCTGCACGGTCACGCGCGCGATGTTGTTGAGCGGCTGCTGCGCCGTCAGCGTCATCCCCGCGGTCTGGCAGTGAAAGCGGAGCGCGCGCGCGCGCTCGGTCTTGGCGCCGAAGCGATCCTTCATGATCGCGCACCACATGCGCCGCGCCGCGCGGAACTTCGCGACCTCCTCGATGAGGTTGTTGTGCACGTTGAAGAAGAACGAGAGCTGCGCGCCGAAGTGATCGACGTCGAGCCCCGCGTCCTTCGCCGCCTGCACGTACGCGATCCCGTCGGCCAGCGTGAACGCCACCTCCTGGACCGCGTCGCACCCCGCTTCGCGGATGTGGTAGCCGCTGATCGAGATCGTGTTCCACTTCGGGACTTCGCGGCCGCAGAACGCGAACACGTCGGTGATGAGTCGGAGCGACGGGCGCGGCGGGAAGATGTACGTCCCGCGGGCCATGTACTCCTTCAAGATGTCGTTCTGGATCGTCCCGCGGATCTTGCCGCGCGGCACGCCGTTCTCTTCGGCCACGGCGATGTAGAGACAGAGCAGGATCGACGCCGTCGAGTTGATCGTCATCGACGTCGAGATCTTGTCGAGCGGCAGACCGCGGAGCAGCGTCCGCATGTCCTCGATCGAATCGATCGCCACGCCCACGCGCCCGACCTCGCCTTGCGCGCGCTCGTCGTCCGAGTCGCGGCCCATCTGCGTCGGCAGATCGAAGGCCACGCTGAGGCCCGTCTGACCCTGACCGAGCAGGTAGTGGTACCGCTCGTTCGACTCGTGCGCGGTGCCGAAGCCGGCATACTGACGCATCGTCCAGAGGCGACCGCGGTACATGTTCGGCTGGACGCCGCGCGTGAACGGCGGCGCGCCGGGGAAGCCGAGATCACGCGAAGGGTCGAAGCCGATCGCTTCCAGATCGTCGGGCCCGTAGAGCGGCGCCGCATCGTTCTGACCCGCGAGCAAGCCAACGCGCGGTCGCGGGGCTTCTTTCGTTTCGAGCGGAGCGAGCGTCTTCGATTCCCACTCCTTGCGCTCCTTGCCGTAGTCACCCATGGCTTACGGCTGTAGCACGCCGTCAGCGCTTCGAGAGCGGTGCGCCGCGCGCGCTGAGGACGATCTTTTCGAGCGTCTCTCCCGCCACGCGCGCCACCTCGGTCATCACGCTGAGCACCTGATGCGCGTCCGCGAGGTCGTACGCCAGCGCGATCACGACGGGTTTTCCCGCAGCGCGAACGGCGACGGCGACGACGTGCGGCTGCGAGGCCTTCACGAAGTTGAAGAGCGTGCCGTGCGGCCCTATGCGCAAGAGGGGTCCATGAAACGTCCCCGCGGTCGCGGTCGTGGCGAACACGCTCGGCATTCGCACATCGACGCGAACGTCCGCCAGAGCCGCGCGATCGCCGAAGTCCGAGGTGCACATCCAGCCGACGTACGCTTCCTTCTTCGCCGCGAAGAGCGCGACGCGCGGCGCGACCGGGCGAATCGCCATGAGCACGAGCTCCATGAGCGGATCGCGCGCGGTCGCCTTCGACATCTCGCGGAGCAGCTGATGAAGCGGCGTCGCCGATTGAAGCGTGGGCGCGACCTCCTGACGGCGCGTCGGCGGCGCCGGCTCGGCGTGGGGCTCGGGCGGCGGCGGCTCGGGGCGCACGGCGGGCATCGATTGGGTCGACGGCGTCTTCGAACGACGAAGCTCGACGACCGGCTCTTCTTCGTCCTCGACGTGGTCCGGCTGCGCGGTGATGCGCGGGATGAACATGCGGCGCGAGAGCGGGATCGGAATGTCTTGTGGCGCGTCGCTTCCGTGCTGCACGAGCGGCAGCGGACGCTCCGACACGGTCGACGGATGTTCGGGCGGGAACGCGGACACCGACACGATCGGCGCGCCTCGCATCGATCGTGACGCCGGCGGCATGCTGGGCGACGCCTGCGCGCGCGGCGATCGCGTCCGCGCGATCCCTTCTTCCAGCGCGGCCAACGGCGCCCGCACCAATCGAACCGGAGCGCCCAGGTAGAACGCGATCTCGTCGGCGGCGTGCGTGTCGAGCGCATCGGCGACTGCGACATCGACCGTCCCGGTGCGCGGATCGCGTCGCACGGGCATCGCCACCAACGCTTCACAGAGTCGCTCTGGCAATCGCTCCACGAGATCGAGCACGGGTACGGGGTGCTTCTGAAACGGCGCGTCCGGCGCCACGCGCGCCAGCTCCTCGTCGAGCCTCACCGGGTCGACCGCCTCGATGGCGATCAGCGCCCGCACCAGCGACACCTTCTCTCGCACCGCCGTCAGAAGGGCGCGCGACATCGCTTCGGCCGTGACGGCATCCGCCAAGAGCAACGCGCGACCCAGCTCGTATCCCACGGCCGAACGATACACTGAGCGCGCAAACCTGAGGGGTCCACGCACCACCGGTGGGGGCCGGAGGCTCGTGGGGGATCGTGCGAACGCGCTCATTTTCCGACTCTGCGCGACGGTTCGTGCGTCGACGGCGTCGCATTCCATTCGTGCTGCGCGAAGTGACGCTGGCTCGAACCTCGCTTTGTCCGGGGCGGAATCCACGATGACCCGCGCCTCGCTTCTCTTCTTTCTCGCCCTCGCAGCATGCTCGGCTCCCGATCCGGGATCGCTCCTCGGCGGTCCGCGCGTTCAGCTCGGACCCAACGGAGCGGTCGAGCAAGGTCCGGGATCGGGCGCGGCGGGATCGACCACCACGAGCTCGAGCGGCGGCTCGTCGTCAGGGAGCGGCTCGTCTTCGGGCGGGTCGTCGACCGCGACCGACGCCGGTGCTTCCGCCGACGTGCTTCAACACTGCGTCGACGTCATCAACTCGTATCGCGCAAAGATCAACGTCCCCGCGTACACGCGCGCCTCCGCGCTCGAGCAATTCGCCGCGACCGGCGCGCAGAGCGACTCGCAGACCGGCCAAGCGCACGGCCACTTCGTCTCCACGAACGGCGGCGACGGCGTCGCCTTCGCCGAGAACGAAGTCCCGGGTTGGCCGCTCGCGCAGTACGCCTCGGTCACCGACGTGGTCGATCAAGGAATGCAGATGATGTGGAACGAGGGCCCCGGCGGCGGCCACTACGACAACATGGCCAGCACCGACTACACGCAGGCCGGCTGCGGTCTCTACGTGACGAGCGACAACAGCGTGTGGGTCACGACGGACTTCCGCTGAGCGCGACTCAGCGCTCGTGCGTCTCGCGCGGAAATTGAACGACGATCTCGCTCTTGCGAACCAGGCCGAGCTGATCGCGCGCGATGCGCTCGACCGCGCGCGGGTCGTCGCGGAGCGCCTTCACGTCGATGTGCAGCTTGGTCACTTCGCGTCGCAGCTCGTCGTTCTCGGCCGTCACGCCGGAGAGCTCCTTCTCCAGCGCGCGCATGCGCGGCAGCCCCTCGGGTTGAAGGACGAGGATCGGCACGCCGACCAGCGCGAGCACGAGGATGGCGATGGGGAGCACGCGTTCGAGGAACGACGCGATCGAGCTGAACGGAGGCGAAGGTGAGGACACGCGAGTCTCCGCATCATGGCGTGGAGCGGCGCCGATGGACCAATTCCGTGTGTGCCGTGATAAGTCAGCGCCCGTCATGACGAGCCGCTACGAGCCCGTGATCGGCCTCGAGGTGCACGCACAGCTCCTCACGCGCACCAAAGCGTTTTGCGGCTGCTCCACCGCGTTCGGTGCGCCGCCGAACACGCAGGTCTGCCCGACCTGCCTCGGCCTCCCCGGCGCGCTCCCGGTGCTCAACGGTGACGCCGTGAAGATGGCGGTTCGTGCCGCGCTGGCCCTCGGCTGCGCGATCCGCCCGACGAGCCGCTTCGCGCGGAAGAACTATTTCTACCCCGACCTGCCGAAGGGGTACCAGATCAGCCAGTTCGACGAGCCGTTCAGCGATCGCGGCTACCTCGACATCGAGGTTGGTGAAGGCGAGGAGAAGGTCGCCGCGCGCATCGGCATCACGCGCGTCCACATGGAAGAGGACGCTGGCAAGAACGTGCACCAAGGCGAGGACTCGATCGTCGATCTGAACCGCTCGGGCGTGGCGCTCATCGAAATCGTCGGCGAGCCCGATCTGCGGAGCTCCGCGCAAGCGGCCGAGTACCTCCGAACGCTCCGCGACGTGCTCGTGTTCCTCGGCGTGAACGACGGGAACCTGGAAGAGGGGTCGTTTCGCTGCGACGCGAACGTCTCGATCCGGCAGCGCGGCGAGACGAAGCTCGGGACGCGGTGCGAGCTGAAGAACATCAACTCGTTCAAGTTCGTCCAGAAGGCGATCGACTACGAGATCGCGCGGCAGGAGAGCGTCCTCGAGAGCGGCGGGCGCATCGTGCAGGAGACGCGCGGCTGGGACGAGAAGAGCGGCAAGACGTTCTCCATGCGCAGCAAGGAGACCGCGCAGGACTACCGGTACTTCCCGGAGCCCGACCTGCCGCCGCTTGTCCTCGACGACGCCTTCGTCGATCGCGTTCGCCACGAGATGCCCGAGCTCCCGCGCGAGAAGCGCGCGCGATTCGTCCGCGAGATGGGGCTGACGCCGTACGCGGCCGGCGTGCTCACGATGCATCCGCGCGTGGCGGCGTTCTTCGAAGAGGCGGCGACGCTTCACGGTGAGCCACAGAGCGTCGCGAACTTCGTGCAAAGCGAAGTGCTTCGCGATGTGACGACGCACGGGCTCGCCGCCGAGTTTCCTGTCTCGGCGCGTCAGGTGGCGGAGCTGTTGAAGCTCGTCTCGGCCAAGACGATCAGCGGCAAGCAGGCGAAAGAGGTCTACGCGAAGATCGCCAGGACCGACCGCGCCCCCGGCGACGTGGTGGCCGAGCTCGGCATGGCGCAAGTCAGCGACGCGGGGGCGATCGAAGCGATCGTCGCACGCATCGTGGAGGCCAACCCGAAGGCCGCGGCCGATCTGAAGAGCGGGAAGCTGGGGCTGATGGGCTTCTTCGTCGGCCAGGTGATGAAAGAGACCAAGGGGAGCGCCAACCCGCAGATCGTGAACGAGACGGTGAAGAAGGTGCTCGGCCTCGCCTGATCGAGAAACGGCCCTAACGACGGTTGCACGTTAGTCTGAAGAGACCCGCCGTGCCCGTGACCCCGCGACCTTCGAGCCTGAGTCTCCCCGCTGCGCCTGCGCGCGCGCGTCCGTTCGGGCGCGTGCTCATCGTCGATGACAACACGGAGCTGGTGGCCACGCTCCACGCGGTGCTCGTGGGGCCGGGGCCGGGCGAGTCGGGGCAGGGGGCGCGGCTCGAGGTGGTGACCGCGTCGCGCGGGGAAGAGGCGCTGGCGATCGCGCAGACGCAAGGGTTCGACGTGGCGATCGTCGACGTGAAGCTCCCGGACGCGAGCGGCGTCGATCTGATTCGTCCGCTTCGCGCGGCCTCGCCGCTAAGCGAGGTCGTCCTCATCACGGGGTTCGCCAGCGTCGATGCGGCGATCGGCGCGCTGCGCTCGGGCGCGTTCGCGTTCGTGTTGAAGTCGTTCCGCCCCGAGGAGCTGATCTCGACGGTGGAGCAGGCGCTCACCAAGGTGCAGTTGAAGCGCGAGCGCGAAGAGCTCGAACGACGGTACCGCGCGCTCGTCGAGCTGACCGACGTGCTCGTCGTGGCGCTCGATGGCGACGAGCGCGTCGTGCTCATGAACCGGAAGACGAGCGCGCTGGCGGGCGTGACCGCTGACGACGCGCTCGGACGGTCGTTCATCGAGTCGTGGATCCCGGTGGAGGATCGCGCCAAGGTGCGCGACGCGCTGGCCCAGACCAAGCACGCCGATCGCGCGCGCGAGGTCGAGACGGGCTTCGTCGATTCAAGCGGCGCGACCAAGCGTCGCGTGCGGTGGCACCTGTCGCGGGCGCGTGAGGATCGGGCGACGGGGCGCGCGAGCGAAGCGCCGGCGGCGAGCGGCGACATCGTCTACGCGATCGGGATCGACGTGACCGAGCGTCGCGCGCTCGAGAAGCGCGCCGCCGACGGCGAAGCGATGAGCGCCATGGGCGCGCTCGCTCTCAACCTTGCGCACGAGATCCGCAACCCGCTGAACGCCGCGGTCCTTCAGCTCCACCTGCTCGGCCGCAACATCGACAAGCTCGAGGCCGACGACGCCACGCGCGCCGCGCTCCACAAGCGCGCCGAAATCGTCGGCGACGAGATCGGCCGCCTGAACCGCCTGCTCACCGAGTTCCTCGAGCTCGCCCGCCCGCGCGGAATCGCTCGCGAGGCGGTTCACGTGGCTCGTCTGGTCGACGACGTGCTCGATCTCGAGCGCGAGTCGGCCGCCGCGCGACGGATCAAGATCGAGCGCGTGATCCCCGCCGACGGCTGCGTCGCCATCGGCGATCGCGAGAAGCTGAAGCAGGTGATCATCAACCTCGTCGTGAACTCGATCGAGGCGATGAAAGAAGGGGGCACGCTCACCGCGCGCGTGGAGCACGCTGGCGAGCGCGTCACGATCGCGATCGAGGACACGGGCGTAGGAATCCCCGCTGACGCCATGGCGAGCGTCTTCGATCCGTTCTTCACGACCAAGGAGGCCGGCACGGGCCTCGGCCTCTCGATCGTTCGAAAGATCGTCGACGCCCACGCCGGCGAGGTGCTCATCGAGAGCACTCGCGGCGTAGGCACGAAGGTGATCGTCTCCATCCCAATGGGACGGTGACGGCGCTCAGCGACCCGGGGGCTTGAGCGGAAGCGACGGGGCCGACAGCGGCGCCGGCGGGAGCTTGCCCGAGAGCAATTCCTCCGGCGGAGTCTCGAGCGCGATGAGCGCGTTGAACACGCGGTCCATCCCGTAGTCGAGCGCCGCTTGCTTCTGGAAGACCTGCGAGGTCTTCACGAGGCGCAGGCTGGTCGTCTTGCCGAGGTCGATCTCGCGCTCGAGGAAGGCCTCGAACGTGCCGAACCCCTTCGCCTCGTAGAGGCGACGCGCTTGGATGTCGCGCAGGACGTTGCCGATCTCGAAGAACCCTTTGTTCAGGTTCTTGCGGAGGCCTTTGATCTGCACGACTGCGTTGTGCAGGTCGCCGATCTTGGCCTTGATGTCGTCGGCTCCCGTCGGCGTGCGAATCGTCGCGCGCGCGCTCCCGGGAAGCGGCGGCTCGGCCGCACGAGCACGCGCTTCGGCGGCGTGCTTGGCAGCGTGGCGTGCCGCCCAGGGGGCAGCTCCACGCAGGCCGAGCTTCCGCTTGCCGGCGTCCTTCGGATCCACTTTGGCGGTTGCACTCGCGGCCGGGGAGCTCCCCTTGGTCGCATCTTTTTTGGAGGCTTTTTTGGTCGTCGCCATCGCGTTAGGGCTCATCTCACGGTTTCGCGCTCGCACGCAATCGCGCGATCTTGCTCGCCCATTACCACCCACTCGCGCTCGACGTCCACAAAGGAGTGAGCGAGGATGCTCGGGGCGAGAACGATTGGGAACGATTAATGGGAGTATTCACGCCGCTCGACGACGCAAGCGCCTCCCGGATCGCGCGTGCCTACGGCCTCGGATCGACCCGCGCGGTGAAAGGAATCCCGGCCGGGAGCGTGAACTCGAACTACGCTTTCGAGTGCGATTTGGGCCGCTTTTTCGTTCGGATCTACGAGGAGCAGGACGCGGCGGGCGCGGCCGACGAAGCGCGGATGCTGGCACATCTCGAGTCGCGGGGCGTGCGGACGCCGGCGCCGCTGGCGACGGTCGCGGGCGCTGAAGAGATTCGTATCGCCGGAAAGCCGGTCGCGGTCTTTCCGTGGCGCGAAGGGGGGATGCGTTGCCAGGCGGGGGTGACGGCGGCGGACGCCTGGAAGGTCGGCGCCGAGCTGGCGCGGGTTCACGTGGCGGGGGAGGGGGTCCCGATCGGCGCCGGGCGGTTCCGCGTCGAGGATCTGCGTACGCGCCTCACGACGATCGCCGGCGCCGACGATCCCGAGCTGGCGTCGCAGGCTCCCGTCCTGGCGCAGAAGCTCGAAGCGTGGAGCACACGCGCTGAGCGACAGCGCGCGCCGATGGGCCTCGTCCACGGCGACCTCTTTCGCGACAATGTCCTCTGGTCACCCGACGGTGAGGTGGCAGCTCTCCTCGATTTCGAGAGCGCGTCGCGCGGCGCGTTCGCGTTCGACTTGATGGTCCTGGTCCTCTCGTGGTCGTTCGGCGACGGGCTCGACGAACGCATCGCGCGCGGGATCGCCTCCGGCTATCGCTCGGTGCGCGAGCTCGAGCCGGGAGATCGCGACGCGCTCCTCGCCGAAGGGTGCTTCGCCGCCACGCGCTTCACGATCACGCGCATCACCGACTACGCGATGAAGCGCGGGATCGGCGCGCGCGTGATCAAGGACTGGCGCCGGTTCGCGATGCGCCTCCGCACGCTCGAAGAGCTCGGCGACGCTGGCCTGCGGCGCGTGCTCGACGTCGCCTGACCGCGATCAGTTCTCTTCGACCCGAACCCGCGCCACCCACAGCCCCGCGCGCAGCTCGGTGATCCGCTTCATCGCGCCGTCCAACCGCGCCGACTGCGCGTCCACCAGGCGCCGCGCCTCCGCTTCGTCGCCCGTTCCCTGCGCGCGCGCGTCGCGCGTCGCGTGCAGCACCTCGAGCACCTCGCGATGCAGCTCGTGCCCCGCGGCCACGACCCAGGCGTCGAGCTTCTGCGCCACTTCGTCGATCATCGCGTCGAGCTTCGGCCCGATTTTCTCGCCGACCGCACGCAACACGCCCGGCGCGGCTTCCAGCGCCTTCTTCCGGTACTCCTCGTCGGCCTTGCTCTTCAGCACGAGCGCCAGCACCGGCGCGGCCGCGGTCAAGAGGCCGCCGAGAAGCAGGTTCGCGAACATCACGCCGATGCCGACCGTGAAGAGCGCGACCACGCCGACGTCGTACGAGAGCGTGTCGACGTGCACGTCGAGCCGCTTGGGATCGCTCCCCAGCGTCTCGGCCACGCGCTTGGCCGTGTCGTGCGCGTCTTCGCGAACGAGCGCGATCGTCCGCTCCGCGAGCGCTTCGAGCGACGCCGCGATCTCCTTCGACTCGGCCTCGGCCCACGTACGGAACGTGTCTTCCAGGAACGCCGGCAGGTAGTCCTTCAGCGCGCCGGCCTTCGCCGACTCGATCACGTGCGGGAGCTGCCGCGTCACGTCGTCGACGAAGCGCTCGAGATCTTTTCGCGCGCCCACGCGGATCCCCTGCACCTCTTCGCGGATCTTCACCCGCCGCTGCTCGATCGTCCCTGCCTGCCCCGCGAGGTCCTGCTCCAGCATCGCGATCCGTCGATCGAGCTCCTCGCTCTTCATCGCGATCGCCCGGCGCCGCGCGTCGACGCCGCGCGCCAGCAGATCGCCGACAGAGAGCCCTTCGCCCAGCGCGTTGTCGAGCAAGATGCGCCCGCGCTCTTCGGCGAGGAAGCGCGTCAGGTAATCGAGCAGCGCGTTCATCCCGCTCGCGTCGCGCGCCTCGCCTTTGGCCAGCGCGCTCTCGGCGCTCACCGGGAACACCATCGGCTCCTTCACCAGCTTCGCCAGCTGAAGCCGCGCGTACGCCAGCGCTTCGGCCTGCTCGCTCGCGTTCAGCACATCCCACTTCGTGATCACGAACACGATCTTGTCGCGCGAGGCCTTGAGCAATTTCTCCTGAAGGAAAACTCGCTCGCTCTCTTTCAGGATCTGCCCGGCGTCGAGGAGGAACAGCACCGCGTCGGCGCGCGGAATGTAGCTGTACGTGATGTCGGCGCGCTGGAGCGACAGGTCGTTCACGCCTGGCGTGTCGACGAGCAGGATGCGCTCCTCGAGCAGCGCCGAGGGGTAACCGATCTCGAGGAAGTCGACGTCGTTCGCTTCGGCGCCGCCGCCGACGGCGAATGACCGCGCGCGCTCGAAGTCGATCGTCTCGCGCTTGCCGGTCGCGTACACGACCGTCGCCTCCGGGCGCGCGGCCCATTTCAAGTGATGGATCGACGCCGTCGTCGGCGTCACGCCGGTGGCGAGCACGTTCTCGCCCAGCAGCGCGTTCACGAACGTCGACTTGCCGTGATTGAACTCGCCCACGACGACGAGGTGGAAGCGATCTTCGGCGAGCTTCGTGACCAGGTCGCGCGAGACGCGCTCGCCGATGCTCCTGGCGCCCACGTCGCGTGCGACCTCGACCAGCTCCGAGACGGCGCGCGCGACCTCGTCCTTCTTCTCGCGGAATCCTTCGAGCATCACGCGTCTCCCTTGAGTAGCGCGGCCACGCGATCGTCGACTTCGCTCATCGGTCTTCCCCCTTCGAGCCCAATGGCGCTCCGGTACACGGCGCTCTGCGCGAACTCGCGCATCGCCAGCACCCGCTTCGGTAACCACGGATGCGACGCGAACACCTCCATGTACTTGCCGACCCCCTCGCGCCCTTCCTGGTGCTGCTCGAGGAACGCCTCGAGGTTGAACTCGTCGTACAGCTTGCGCGATCCGAGCGCGAGCTTGGTGAGGGCGCGCTCGGCCGTGACGGCGTCTTTCGCGCACAGCATCCCGGCGCGGTCGCTCGTGATCTCCGCGCGACGACTCCACGCCTTGAGCGCGACGAGCGCAGGTTGCGCGACCCAGGCCACGAAGACGCCGGCGACCGCGACGAGGTAGTGCAGCGCGGTCAGGTAGACGACGTGACCGTTGTGGATGTGGCCGCACTCGTGACCGATGACGATGCGGAGCTCTTCATCGCTGAAGTGATCGACGAGCGCGGAGTGAATCAAGATGAACGACTCTTCGTTCGTGCCGTACGTGCCGGCGTTCAACGTTGGTCGATTGACGACGTAGATGGTGGGCGTCGCGATGTTGAGCGTGGCGGCGCACTCTTCCGCGATCCGTTGAATGCGCGGGAACTGCCGGTCGCTGACCTTCACCGACTCGCCCAGCAGCTGATTGCGCCAGGCGTTCTTGAACATCGTCACCGTCTTTCTGACGACGATGTCGACCGGTCGCATCCGCTCGAACGTCTCGCGCGTCTTGCGGTCGAAGCGGTAGGCGTACTCGTGCCCGTCGGGGGCGTCGGGGTCACGCGGGGCGCTCTTCTTGCGGGAAACGAAGCCGTCGAAATCGAGCTCGGGGGCTTGTGCCATGGCGTGTGCGACCTCTTCTGTCGTGACGAGCGCGTCCCAAGATTGAGATACGTGCAAGGACGTGCGGCGATCTGCCGTGCAACCACAGAACGTAATGACGGCCTCTGGCGTCCGCAACGCCGGTTAGACGCGCGTCAGAAGGAATGAATCTGAAGTCCACCGTTCACGAAGTGCGTTTCGGTGGGCGCGCTCTTGAAGGCGCCCGCGGCGGCAATGATCGCGATCGTCGCGCCGGCGACCCCCACGCCCGCCAGCGTCCAGGTCGCCCACGCCGGCCAATGCGAGTGTGACTCCTGGGCCGAGCCTGATCCCGCGCCCGGGACCGTTGGCGCGTACGTCCACGACGACGACGACGTCACGCGCCACTCCACGAGCGGCCCGCACGACTCGCCCTCGCACGTCGCCACGCGGACGACGCCCGGGTCCATCGCGATCGCCGCGACCCAGTGCCCGCATTGAACGCCCTTCGCCACGATCGCATCGCCGAGGAGTCGCGCGCGCTTCACGTCGCCTTGCGAGCACGACGGCGCGCTCGGCGCTTGCGCGTGCACGATGCTCCCTTGCGCCAGCGAGATCCACGCCGACGACGCGATCGATCCGTCGCCACGCACCACGACGAGCGCGTGCTCTCCCTCGCCGCGGCTCACATCACCCGACGCGATCGGCGCTCCATCCAGGCGCATCGACGCGCCGTCGCTCGCCCCTTCGAGGCGAATCGTCGCCGTGATCGTCGCCTCGGCGTCGAACGCTTTCTCACCCAGCCCGGGCGCACGTCCGCCGTCGAGCGCGGCGCCCCTCTGCCATGCGCGCTTCGCTCGCGCCTCGTCCTTGGCGCGCAGCCATCGCGACGACCACACGCGCTCGACCTCGGCCCGCAGCCACGCGGCGTGCGGCAGCTCGGCGTGATCGCGCAACGTCGCCTCCGCCTCTCCCAGCGCCTTCTCCGTCGCCTCGAAGTCGAGCCCCGCCAGCGCCTCGCGCGCCCGCGCGATCGCGCTCTCGACGTTCTCGCCGGCGCTCCAATCGATCGTCTTCGCGATCCCGACGTCCTCGCCCGGGGTGACGAGCTTCACGCCGCGCGCTCTTGCCCACGCCTCGAGCGATCGCTTCGCGTCCTCGCTCGGCGTCGCACCGAGACCAGCCGTCGACCCCGTCGACCCGCTCTCCGCGATCCAAACGACGGCCGCTTCGATCACCCCGTCACCCCTTCTTGCCCTTCGCCTTCGCGCCCGCCTTCGCCTTCGCGCCCGCCTTGACGTTCACGTTCGCCTTCGCGCCCGCCTTCGCTTCGCCCTGCGCCCCCATCGCCTCGAGCACCTGCTCGACGTGCCCGTCCACCTTCACGCGGTTCCACACCCGCGCGATCCGCCCCTTGCCGTCGATGAGGAACGTGCTCCGGATCGTCCCCAGGATCTTCTTCCCGTACATCATCTTCTCGCCGTAGGCGCCGTACGCGCGGTGCACGACGAGATCGGGATCGCTCAGCAGCGCGAAGTCGAGCGCGTATTTCTCTTTGAACCCACAGTGGCTCTTGGTGGAGTCCTTCGACACACCAAGGACCGTCGCCCCCGCGGCGGCAAGCTTGCGCTTGGCCGCAGTGAAGCTTTGAGCTTCGCGCGTACAGCCCGGTGTGTTGTCCTTCGGATAGAAGTAGAGGACGACGAACCCGTCATCCTTCAGCGTGCTCTTCAGCGTGACCCGCTTGCCGTCGTCGGCCTCGAGATCGAACGCAGGCGCCTTGTCCCCTTCGCTCAGCATGATCTCCTGATACCATGATCGTTGCCGCGTCCTTTATGCCGTTGCTCCCAGGGCGGGCGGGCGTCCGCAGGCGATCACGAACCCAGAGGGATAGAGACACGTGCAGCTGAACTTTGCCGCTCGTGAAGTGACCATCAAGCTCGTGTATTACGGGCCCGCGCTCAGCGGAAAGACGACGAACCTCCGTGCGCTTCATCAGCTCACTAACGAGGACTCGCGCGGGCGCCTCATGACGCTCGAGACGAAGGACGACCGCACGCTCTTCTTCGACATGCTGCCGCTCGTGTTCAAGGCCGAAGGCGACGGGCGCGCGTCACGAACGACCGCCACGGGCGACAGGCCGACGACCGGCGATCGCGCCAGCACTGCCGGCGCGCGCCCCTCGAGCGCCGGCGCGATGAGCTTGCGCATCAAGGTGTTCACCGTCCCCGGCCAGGTCCTCCACTCGGCGACCCGAAGGCTCGTGCTCCAAGGGGCCGACGGCGTCGCCTTCATCGCCGACTCGCAGCTCGCCGAGACCGAGAACAACGCCGCGTCGTTCCTCGATCTGCGATCGAACTTGAAGGAGCTCGGCCTCAGCGTGAAGACCCTCCCGCTCATCATACAGTTCAACAAGCGCGACATGCCCAACGTCCGGAGCGACGCCGACATCGAGACCTTGGCGAAGAAGGGGAGAGAGCCGGTCTTCAAAGCCAGCGCCGTGAAGGGCGAGGGGGTGCTCGAGTCGTTCTTCGGCCTCTTGCACCTGGCGTGGTCGAAGCTCGACGCCGAGCAGCAGCTGGCGAAGAAGCTGGGCCTCGACAGCAAGCTTTTCCTCGCGACGGCGGCCGAGAAGCTCGGTCACAAAGGCGAGGTTCAAGACCTCCTCCGCGCCTGTGTGGGCGGCTCACTCGACTACGCGCCGCCGGCGCAGCAGGTGCGATCGTGACCGCCGACGCGCGACCCGTGAACCCGCTCGACGCGATCGTCATCGAGCAGACGCTTCGCCTCGAAGACCTCGTCAACCGCGAGGGGCTGACCGAGCTGCTGAAGGGCTTCTACGCGCTCTTCGGCATCCCGCTCCGTATCTACTCCGGCGACAACATGCTCCTCGGCGAAGCGCAGAAGGAGCACGAGATCTGCGCCTACGTGAACACGCTCATGAAGGGGCGTTCGGCGTGCGCGAAGGTCGTCGGCGAGGTGAAGAAGCTCGACGTCGGCGAGGCGGGCGACTCGCTCCATCCGTGCTTCACCGGCGCGCACTACCGCGTTGTGTCGATCGACTACGACGGGCGGCAGATCGGGCGGCTCATCGTGGGACCGTATCTGCCCGCGACGGTCGACGCGGTCCCGCCGACGCTCGTGAGCGTCGACCCGGGGCTCGACCAAATCAAGGCGCGCTCGCTCCTCCTCAAGATGCCGCGCGCGAAGGAAGAGACGATCACGCGCATCGCGCATCACCTGAAGTCGACGCTCGATCTCATTCTCTTCAGCGGGCACAAGGCGCTCCTCACGAGCACGATGCACCTGGCGAGCGTGACCGAGAGCTACCGCGAGCTCCAGGAAAAGAACGCCAAGCTTCAGGAGGCGTACGACCGCTTGAAGGAGCTCGATCGCCTGAAGTCGAACTTCCTCGCCACCGTGAGCCACGAGCTCCGGACACCGCTCACGTCGATCATCGGATACAGCGAGATGCTGAGCGAAGGGATCGCCGGCGAGCTGCAGCCCGAGCAGAAGGAGTTCGTCGGCACGATCCACGAGAAGGGCGAACAGCTGCTTCAGCTGATCATGAGCCTGCTCGATCTCTCGAAGCTCGAGAGCGGCACGCTCAGCATGAAGCGGAAATCGATCGCCATCACCACGGTGCTGAACGAGGTGCTCACCACCGTGACGCCGAACGCCCGCAAGAAGGGCGTCACCGTGAAGCTCGACGCCGAGCCGAAGCTGGTCGAGCTCCGCGCCGATCCGGAGCGCCTGCGCCAGGTGTTCATCAACCTGGTCGACAACGCGATGAAGTTCACGCCGAAGGACGGCACGGTCACGCTCCGCGCGCGGAACGTGACGGTGAGCGGCGCGTCGGGCGACGACGACGACGACGCGTTCTCGCTGCTCGCCCCCGCGCAGACCAAGCTCGAGGTGCGGGTCATCGACACCGGCATCGGCATTCCACCGAAGGAGCGGGCGAAGGTGTTCGACGCCTTCTACCAGGTCGACTCGTCGTCCACGCGCGAGTACGGCGGGACGGGGCTCGGGCTGTCGATCGTGAAGCGGATCGTCGAGGCGCACGGCGGCGCGATCTCGATCGACGAGAACAAACCGCAGGGCGCGGTGTTCGTCGTGACGTTGCCGACGTCGTCCGGGAACAACAAGTCGATCCCGCCCCTCCCCGTGTCGTGAGCGGCAAGGGCGATCGGTCGAGCGAGATCGATCGGGTCGCCTCGCTCGCGGCGGTGTTCGCGGTGTCCGGTGAAGTCGCCGACGGCGTCATCCGCGGCATCGGCGACGACGCGGCGGTGATCGATTCGTCGGCGCGCACGGGCAAGATCGTCTGGACGATCGACGCGCAGGTCGAAGGGGTTCACTTCCGCGCGGACCTCGCGTCGTGGGAAGACGTCGGGTGGCGCTCGTTCATGGCCGCGGCCAGCGACATCGCGGCGATGGGGGCTTCGCCGTGGTGCGCGCTCTCGGCGCTCGTTTTGGCTGAGGCGATCGACGACGCGGCGCTCGACGCCCTCGCGCGCGGACAGGCGAACGCCGCACGCGAGATCGGCGCGCGTGTCGTCGGCGGAAACCTGTCGCGTGGGACCGAGACGTCGATCACGACGACGCTACTCGGGACGTGCGAGCGCGCGCTCGAACGGTGCGCGCGGGAAGGGGACGCGCTGTGGATCGCGGGCGACGTCGGGCTCGCGGCGGCGGGGCTGGCGTCGCTCGAGCGACACTTCGACGCGCACGACCCGCACGTCGCAGTCGCCGTGAACGCGTGGCGAAGGCCGCGCGCGCGGATCGTCGACGGCCTGGCGATGGCCTGCGTCGCGCGCGGCGCGATCGACGTGTCCGATGGCCTCGCGCGCGACGTGTCGCACGTCGCCAAGGCGAGCGGGCTCCGCGCGGTGATCGACGCGCGCGCGCTTCGAGCGCACGTCGACCTCGCGTTGTCGCCGATCGCATCGCGCCTCGGCGTCGCGACGCTCGACCTCGCGCTCCACGGCGGCGAGGACTACGCGCTCCTCGCTGCGAGCGACTCACCGATCTCCGGCTTCACGCCGATCGGTCGCTTCGATCGCGGCTCGGGAGTCGCGATCGAAGACGCGTCTGGCCTCCGCGCGATCGATCCGCGCGGCTACGATCACTTCGGCTGAAGGCGTCGGCTAGAGACCGCTGCACACCGCGGGGATGTTGTGCCCCTTCAGCGCGTTCCGCACCGCCGCGAACTCCGGCGCTTGCCCGCCCGACGACGGGCCCATCTGCACGGCGACCGAGTTGCACATGACGACGAGCGCGCCGAGCGTCGGATCCGTCCCGGCTTGCTTCGCGAGCGCGGCGCAGCACTGCTTGGCGCGCGCCTGGTTCGTGTTCATCCCGCCGCCCGAGGCGTGGTGGGCAGGCGCGGCATCGCTGGCGTCGAGGCCGTTCCCCGCGTCTTCATCGAGAGGCACGAGCACGGCGGGCGCGGCGTCGGTCGCGGCGGGCGGAGGGCCGGCGTCGACCACGGCGGGCGGCGGCTGCTTGCACGCGACGAGGAGCATCGGAACTGCGCTCGTGCACGCGAGGAGCACCAGAGCCACTGACATGCGATTGCGACGCGCGCTGACGCTCATGACGAAGCCTCCTTATGGAAGAGCAAGAAAAAGAGAAGCGCTCTCCGGCCCTGCGGCTGAGGCCACGGTATCAAGCCCCCTCTCATTTCGCACAAAACCTTGCACTTCGAAGCAGCGAGAGTAGAACGGCGCTCGCGAGGAGCCTTCTCTCGCGAAAAGGACCAACCCTCATGCGCGCCAAGATTCGCAGACTCGCCGCGCGTATTCGCGCGTTGATGCCCGTTCTCGTCGTTCTCGTCGTTCCGATCGCCGCTTCCTGAGCGGGCCTTTCGGCCGAGTTCGCCGCTAGCTCTCGCAGCCCGCCTTCGCCACCGCTTCGCGCGTGACGTCGTGGCGCCAGATGAACATGCGCTCGACGCGCGTCTGAACGAGCGACGCCATCGGAAGGCTCAGCGGCTCGAGCGGGAGTGAGTACTCGATGTCATCGACGAGCCACGACGCCGTCTCGTTGATCCCTTCGAAGCGATGCTCGTGCACCCATCGGTGAAATGGCCCGCGCAGCATCTGGTCGACGAAGGCGTGGCCCGGGTTGCACGACACGTGCTCCGACTCGATCGTGATCGGGATGACGCCGAGCCACTGCTTGAGGATCACGTGCGTGCCGACGGCCAGCGACGTCGGCCCCTGCACGATCGTCACGCGTTCCCACGGCGGAATGAGCTTCGCCAGCGCGCCGCTCTCTTCGTGAAATGCGAAGACGCGCGCGGCGGACGCGGGCATGAGTGAGCGCTTGAAGAACCTCATGGCTTTCGAACGGTGATCGAGCTGTACACGCGCCGGGAAGGAAGAGCTTGAAGATAGCGAACGGGCGCGCGCCGGGACTTTACGCCCTTGGCAGATCGACGACGAACACCGCCCCTTTGCCGACGACGCTGGCGACGCTCACCTCGCCGTCGTGCGCCTCGACGAGCCTGCGCACGATCCACAAGCCGAGCCCCGCGCCGCGAAGACGCGGGTCGCTCGTCGCGCGCTCGAACGGCTCGAAGATGCGCACCTGCTGCTCTTCGGCGATGCCCGGACCGTAGTCGCGCACCGTGAGCTGAACGCGCGCATTGTTGGCGCGAAGCTCGATGACGATCGGTTTCCCGTCGCCGTACTTGAGCGCGTTGGACACGAGGTTCGTGACGATCTGATCGAGGCGCAGCGGATCCCAGCGGCCGGGCACGGAGCGCTCGCCGTCGATGATGATCGTCGCGCCTCGGCTCGCCACCTCGGGACCGAAGCGCGCCGCGACCTCGCGCACGATCGCGCCGAGGTCGGCCGGCAGGCGTTCGATCTCGAGGCGCCCGCCGTGAATGCGCCCGACGTCGAGCAGCTGATCGATCAGGAACGTCATTCGCTCCGCGTGCCGCTCGATGACGTCGATCGACTTGCGCGCGCGCGTGGGGTCGGCGGGATCGCGGTAGAGACTCCGCTGGAGCGCCTGCGCGTGGAGGCGGAGCGAGGTGAGCGGCGTCTTCAGGTCGTGCGCGGCGATCGAGAACAGTTCGTCACGGGCGCGGAGCGCGTCGGTGGCGACGTCGATCGAGTGCCGCATCTCCTCGCGGTCGGCGCCTTCGCGCGCGTCGCGCAAGACGATCACGAGGGCACGCTCGCGATCGTCCTCGTCGAACGGCTGCGAGCTCAGCTCGGCGTCGACGAGCGCGCCGCTCGCGTGCACGAGGCGCAACGTCGCTCGCGTGGCGCGCGTCTGCCCGAGGTACGCCTCCGCCGCGCGCGCGTCGTCCGGCGCGAATCGCTCGACCGCCGATGCGAGCGCCAATAGCTCTTCGCGCGTCGCCCCCAGGAGTGTCGTCAGCGCATCGCTCACGAACACGAACCGAAGAGCTCGCGGCTCCACGATCGCGACCGCCACTCCGAACGGCTCCAGCGCCGCGGCGATCGCTTGCCCCAGTCGTACGCGGTCGTCGATCCGAACCGCACCGGATTGGTACCGGCGCGGCGCGGCGATGACGGGCGCAGAGTGGCGCTTCCGATTTCCCATCAACCTCTAGAGTCGCACGCGCAGCGCGACTCGAACACGTGCGAGATGCGCCGGTCTCGTGCGCGAAGCTGGGCTTCGCGCGCACAGCGGCTCAGATGAGGCCCGTGGTGCAGCAGAACGTCTGGGAGCCCGCGTCAGGCGTCGCGTCGGGGGCGTTGCAGTCGAGCAAGTAGGGGTAAGCGCCGTCGATGCACACGATCTCGTGCGTGTAGAGCGTCCCGGCGCCGCCCTGCTGCGCGCAGAACGCGGCGGGATCCGGCGTTTCCTCGCAAGGCCCGTGCGCATCGCTGACGTTCGCGTCGCCGGCGTCGGTGCTCAAGCCCCCTTCATCGATGAAGTCGATTCCTTGAACTCCACGCGGTGTGTCATCGCACGCGGTGACCTCCATCGCGATGAAGGCCAGGGCAAAGAGGAGCGGGGAGGCGACGACGAGGACGCGGCGAGTCACGGAGCGCGCGATAGAACGCGAGGCGTACGAATGGAAGCGAGAACGGACGAAGGGAGAACGGACGAGAGGAGAGACGGCGCCGGTACGAGCAGCCGCTCCATTTCTTTCGGCTCGAATTTCGTGAGGCCGCCGGCGTACGTCCGACCATCGCCGAGCGACGTCGACGACGAGAGGTAGGCGGCCAGCGCGTCGAGCACCTCGGTCGACATCGGCTCGCGCGGATAGAGGCCGTGCGCGATGTTGATGTGACGCGCGTCGACGAGATTCCTGACGAACGCGGGCGGTCGTCGCGCCATGTACGTCGCGAGGATCGGCGCCGGCTCGCGCAGGCTCACCGACCACCACGCCTTTCGATGGCGCGCGACGAACCCGCTGTGCGCTCCGAGCGACCGTGCGGCGCGAAGAAAGCGCTCGACGGCGGGCCGCCATTCGCCCGCGACCCGATCGAGATCCGCGGGGAGATCGATCACGCAGCGGAGGCCGTCGCGATCGGCGAGCGACGCTCCGGCCGCGAAGAGCTCGCGCGCTCTCGTCACCGCGGGAAAGAGCACGTCGCGCGGGAGATCCCGGCTGTGCTCTCCGGCGATCCACACGCCGTTCGCGCCCGTGACCTGCCCCCGATGAACGCGACAGAGCTCACCCAGCTCGACGAACCCCGCCGGTTCCTTCCGTGGCGCGCGCGTCAGCGGTGTCCATCGTCGCGCCGCTTCCAGCTGCTCGCGTGGAACGCGCGGTCCGGCGTCGAGCGACCCGAGCGAATCCATCGAGGCGACGCGCCGGAAGCGGATCGCGGCAGGCTTCGCGCCGATCGCGAAGCAGCTGATCGCAGCCGTCGTATCGGCGTCGGCGAAGGGGAGGGCCGTCGGCTCGATGAGATGGATCGCCGTTCCACCGAGCGGGCCGAGAAGGAGCTGCCGCACGAGGCTCCCGTAGTTCACGTCGAGCCACTCGGCGGCCGTGATCAGCGCGCCGAAGTCGCCGTCGCGCGCGTGAAGCGCCGTCGCCAGGAAGAAGTGCACGTGAAGCCCGGCGAGCGCGCTCGCGTCCAGCCCGAGGCTTCGCGCCTTTTCCGCGAGCCAAGCCTTCCACTTCGGATGGATCCCGTGATGGCGCACGTACGGCGGGTTCCCGAGAAACAGCGTGGCCCCTTCGACGCGCGACAGCTCGAGTACGCGATAGTCCGCGGCGACGACCCGCGCGCGATCGCCGAGCTTCGCGACGCCGAGATGCGCGCGGGTGAGCAGCGCCGCCACTGGATCGATCTCCACCGCGACGAGCTCCGCGCCCGCCATCGCGCGCCCCGCGGCGACGATGAACCTTCCCGACCCCGCCCCTGGATCCACCACCCGCGCCGGCGATCGCGACGCGCCCCACTGCGTCATCGCAGCCACGATGGACCGCGGCGTGTACGTCGCCCCCAGTGGCCTTCGTGCTTCACGTGAACGGAGCGCGCAGAGCGCATCGCCGAGCGGATCCTCCCCGCGCGCGATCGCGTCATGAAAAATGGCGACGCGCGTGTCGTCCACGTGCGTCGCCGTTTCGCTGCAGAGTCGTTCCTGATCGCTGAGCCGTCCCACGCGCGCCGCTCCGAGCGCGACAGCGACGCCGATCAGCTCTCGTTCGTCACGCGCGAGGACCTCCGGTGCGTTCACGCCGAAGACCCTCGCAACGCGCCTACCCGGTCACACCAGCGGCAGCTTGATGAAGCTCACGAGCATCCCATGGAGTTGCCGCAGTTGAGGCACTTGTAGCAAGCGCCGTTGCGGACCGTGATGTGACCGCAGACGTCGCACACGGGTGCGTCGCCCATCATCGTGTCGAGCTGCGCGTCGAGCGGCGACCCGTCGCTCCGCCCGTCGATGCGGACTTCGGGCTGGCCCTGCGGCCCGTTGCTGAGGGTCTCGCTCATCGCGGCGCTCCGGGCCGTGGCCTCGCGCGTGTGGGGCAGCGGCCTCGAATCGCCCGTGGACTCCGGGAGCGGCCGGAGGCTCGGAGGCTCGGGCGGCGTCCCCTGGTGGTGCGCCGAGTCGAGGGGCGACGAGTCGATCTCGGGCTTGATGTGCGCGAGGTCGTGCCGGTGCAGGTACTCGACGCCGAGCGACCGGAAGATGAAGTCGACGATCGACGTCGCGAACTTCACGTACGGGTGTCCCTCGACCGCGCCCTGCGGCTCGAAGCGGGTGAACGTGAACTGCTCGACGTACGTGTTGAGCGGCACGCCGTACTGCAGGCCGATCGAGACGCTCATCGCGAAGCAGTTCATGAGCGAACGGAAGGCCGCGCCCTCCTTGTGCATGTCGANNCGGAGGAAGATCTTGTGGCCGCCGACGCGCGCCTCTTGCGTGTACCCGCTGCGACGCTTCGGCAGGCGGATGCGCTGCCCGTACATGCGCGTGTTCGGCGTCATTTGCAGCGAGAGCTGCGCGTTGTCCGTGCGCGCGCTCTCCTGGGGCAGCGGCGCCAGCAGCGGCTCGGGCGCGTTCGCCGAGGCCGTCTTCGCGCCCTTGTCGTTCTTGTCGGTCTGCTCGCCCGAGCTCGAGAGAGGCTGGCTCGCCTTGCACCCGTCGCGGTAGAGGGCGACGGCCTTGAGGCCGAGCCGCCAGCCCTGCTCGTAGATCGTCTGCACGTCTTCCACCGACGACTCGTTCGGCAGGTTGACGGTCTTCGAGATGGNNCGCAGCGGTTCGCGCAGTCGAACACGCTGTAGTGCGCGTCCTTCAGGTACGGCGCGCCCTCGATCGTCATGTGACCGACGATGACGTCCTGCGCCTCTTCGATCTCCGAGCGCGAGAAGCCCACGTGCTCGAGGAGCGAGAAGCCCTTCTTCGACCGGAGCTCCTTGGTCGCGCCGAGGCGCTCGTACGCCCCTTCGCCGAGGATCCACGCCGCGAACGCGCTGTCGAGGTCGAACACGCCGGGGATCGCGGCCTCGACCTTCGCGAGCTCGGCGTCGGTGAAGCCTTTGGCCTTCA
>PLXW01000010.1 GCA_003151595.1 Myxococcales bacterium | reverse complement strand
GTGGATGCGCGGACGCGCTCGCGGACGGGGCGGCGGAGGCGCTCGCGGCGGCGGGCGGCGCGGCGTCGGCGATCACCGGCGTCGGCGTCGGGATTGGAGTCGGGACCGGCGCGGGCGTCGGAGTCGGCGCAGGCGTCGGCGCGATCGTCGTCTGCGGCGGCACGGGCGTGTTCCCCGCGAGCAGGTTGTCCTTGTAGAGGAACGCAGCGCCGCCGAGCACGACCACCGCGACGGCGATCCAGAACATCATCCCGCTGCTCGACTTCTTGAGCGGAACGTCGTCGTCGACCGCGGCCGCCGCCCTCGTCGACTTTCGCGGCGGATCGGTCGAACGCTGGCGCGACGTCGGCGCCGGCTCGTCGGCCTTCATCTTCGCGCTCGGCGACTCGCGCGTCGTCGGCGGCGAGCCCGAGGAGCGCTTCGGCGGATCGGACGAGACCTTCGACTCGGCCTTCATCCCTCCGCTGCTCGCCTTCGGCGGCTGCGCGGCAGGCGCCACGCCGAGCAGCGTCTTCTTCCGGTCGACCTTGTCGAGCGGCGCATCCATGGCCGGCCCGGTCGTCCCCACGCGCGGCTCGAGGCGATTCCCTTCGGCGAAGAGCGGGTTGTTCCCGATGTCCTCCATCGATCCGCCCGCCTCCTTGAGCGCCTCTTCGAGGAGCTCGGCGGCCTGCTTCATCACCGTCTGCTCCTTCTTCGGAGCTTCCGGCTCGCTCGACGGGAACATCCCGCCGGCGGCAGGCGGAGCGTCGTTCTTCGGCGGCGGCACCGACGTGCCGATGCCCATGATCGTCTCTTTGCGGATCTCGCCCGGGCGAATCGATCCCGGCTTCGGCGTCAGGCTCGGGTCCTTCGCCGCTTCGAGCGGTGCGGGGCGCGCCGAGCCGTCTTCGTTCTCGGTCGCGTACGCGGAGCCGGCGCCTTCCTTCTCGGCGACGACGCGCTCGATCACGTGGCGCGACGAGTCGTCGATCTTGATGAACTTGACGCCCATCCCGCTCGGCCGCTCGGCGCCCGCCTGGCTGGGCTCGCGCTTCCACACGACGCGCCCGACGCCCATGATCACCGGCTTGTCGCCGGCGATGCGGATCTCGAACTTGATCAGCGTTCCAGGAGGGAACGGCGTCGGGGTCTTGATGAACAAGCCCCCTTTGCTGACGTCGTGCGAGTGGTTCTCGATGAACTCGTCGACCGTCGCGCTCTTGTAACGAACGTTCAGGCTGACGATCTTGGCGCGCTTGTCTTTGCGCGTGTCCTCGGTGGTCATCTCGGTTGCCCGGCACCTTGGGTCAGGGTCATCACACGCCGATGGTATCAGGGGCGCGCGCCGGAAGGCCAACGCAGCTTCAAGGGCGTCCGTTCCCGCGAGCTGCTAACTTCTCGCGCGGTGACCGAGCAGGCCCGCTTCCGCGCGCACGCACGCCGCAAAGTCCGACTTCGAGTGGTCGTCTGGCACCCGCGCGCCGGCTGGCAACGCGAGGCCGACGTGCGCGATCTCGGCATCGGCGGCGCGTGCCTGATGCTGAAAGACCCGCTTTCCGTCGGTGATCGGGTGACCGTGTCGTTCGTCGCGCCGACGCTGTGGGACCCGCTGGCGATTCAGGGGCGCGTGGCGTGGGTCGGCCCCGAGACCCTCGTGGAGCTTTCGCGCGCGGGCGTGGCCTTCGACGCGCGCGACCCGTCGGCGCTGTTCGCGCTGTTCGAGCTCATGGGAACGCTGGCGGACGAGTGAACCCTCACCCCCCAGCCCCCTCTCCCGCAAGGGGAGAGGGGGAGGAGCCAACGCGTGATCTCTCCTCCCCTCTCCCCTTGCGGGAGAGGGGCCGGGGGTGAGGGTCAGCGAGCGGAGAGGTGCCCGTGCCCGTGCTCAGAGTCAGGGCGCGACCGCTTCCAACCGCGCCGCGAGATCGAGCACCGCTTCTTCCGATCCCGGCGGCCCCATGATCTGGAGCGATCGCGGCATCCCCGTCGCGAACTTCCCGAACGGGATCGCGACGGCGGTCGAATCGGTCAGGTTCCCCAGCTTGGTGAACGCCTGCCAGTTCCACGCGAACAGCGCGCGCCCATGCTTCGGCGGCGAGATCGTCGCCGTCGGCGCGATCACGAGCTGCCCCTTCGACCAGATCGCATCCATCGCGTGACGGAGCTTGCCGACCTGCGACGCGAAGCGCGACGGGTTCCGGTAGATCGTCAGGTTCCCGGTCTGCACGAGCAGCAAGATCGCGCCGGTGTTGGCGTGAATGCGCCGATCGAGCTTCCCCTGCGACGCGAGCCCGACGAGCACCGCGGTGGCGCCGTCGAGCACCGGGATCTCGTTCGTCGTCTTCAGCTCGTCCATGTGCGACGAGAGGTACCCGTTGAACAGATTGTTCACGTACGACGGCGGCGGCAGCGTACGATCGACGTCGAAGCGCACGCCGGTCTGCATCAAGCGCAGCGCCACGTCGCTCGTGAACGTCGGCCACTCGCCGTCAGTCGCCGCGTCGGGCGCGTAGACCACGACGTCGTTGCGGCGGATCGTCGGCTCGCCGATGTCGGCGCGCATCGATCGCGCGGCGCGCATCACGGTGCGAACGCTCTCCACGGTCTTCGCCAGAGGTCCCATACCGAGCATCGGCTGGAAGAACTCGGCGAGCTGCGGGAACTGCTCCTTCGACGCCGGCCACGACTGGCTCGACAACCGGATCCCCACGATGCCGCAGCACGCGGCCGGCGTGCGGATCGATCCGCCGAAGTCCCCTCCCCAATCGAACGCCGCCATCCCGGTCGCGATCGCGGCTGCGCCCCCGCCCGTGCTTCCGCCGGCGGTGCGCGTGGGGTCGAACGGGTTGTTCGTCGCGCCGATCAGATGATTGTCGCTCTCGTTCGAGAGCGCGAGGTCCGGCATGTTCGACTTGCCGAGCATCACCGCGCCTGCGTTCATCAGCGCGCGATGGATCGATCCGCTCTCGCGCGGCAACCGCTCGCGATGCCGCCACGAACCGCCCGTGGTGATGATGCCCGCCGTGTCCCACGTGTCTTTGAGCACGTACGGCACGCCGTAGAGCGGCGCATCGGGCGACACGCGCGTGTCGCGCTGCGGCTCGTCGAGCACGCGAAGGAGCGCGCGCACGTCGCCATTTTTCGCGTGGATCGTGCGGCGACACTCGTCGACGCGGTAGTCGGTGAGCTGCATCGCCCGCTGTTCTAGCGCTTCTTCGCGAGCTTGCCGCTCTTCTTCGCCTTGGCGGCCTTCGCCTTCGGGAGCGGATACTCCATCGTCGGCGCGAGATCCTTGCCGCGCTTCTTCACGATCCCGTCGAGCTTCGCCACGGCGTCACGTCGCGCGTGGTAGAGGCGCCGGGGCTTGCGGTGCACCGTCGGATCGCTCAGGAGCGCGTACGTGAGCCACGGGAACACCGCCGTGACGTCGCAATGCACGTACATCGATCCGTACTGCACGCTCTCCGCCGAGACCTTCCCCCACGTGTGCCCTTCGCCTGCCGGACACGACGAGAGCGCGCCGTTGTCGACCGGGTCGACGCAGAACTGAACGTCGAAGTCGAAGCCGGTGGTGGGCACGCCGAGGATCTGATCGAGGAGCGGCTCGCCTTGCAGCGTGTAGTTCTTCGGCACGCCGCCGCCGAGGATCCACACGGCCATCTTCTTCTTGAGCGTGCCGAAGCAGTGGTGCTGCATGGCGCCCATCTCGAAGACGTCGTCGTTCACGTCGATCTCGAGCTTGAACTCTTTGCCGAGCAGCCTCTTCATCTTCACGATGTTGAGGAAGATCGATCCGTCCTGAACGGCGCCGACGAAGATCGGCACGCCATATTTGTAGGCGGTCGAGAGGAGTGACGGGCTCTGCACGCCGAGCGCGGCTTCGATCTCGAAGATGTTCTTGCCGAGCAAGTAGTGGAGCTCGGGCGTCGTCATTCTCTTCTGGAACTCGGGCTTGCGGAGGATCGCGCTGAAGAGGCGATCGGTCTCCAGCAGCGTCTCTTCCCAGAAGCCGAGGTCGTAGATGCGGATGACGCGCGCGAGCCGGTACTGGAGATCGCCTGCGTTGGGATCGATCTCGCGGATGGCGTGGCCGATGATGCGGTGGGCGTCGTGGTAGAGGTTCGCGCCGGTCGTCGTGATGCAGTCGACGAGGCCGCGCTCGATGAGCGGGATGATGCACGACTGATGAAGCCCGGCCGGCGTCATCGCGCCGCTGAACGTGAGGAAGGTGCAGGTGTCCTCGCGCGAGCTTCGCTGCATGAGCTCGAACGCGGTGCGCTCCTGGCGACCGACGTACGCCGGGAACATGTGCGCGAGGATGTCGGCGGGGCGCTCTTTCCCGGTGATGCCGACGGGATGAACGGTGCGCGCGCGCTCGAAATCCCTGCGGACGGTGCGCTTGGAGGCCGGGGCGGCGGACTTGCCGCCAGTGTCGGACGTGGGCATGGGACGCGCTCTTTCGCACCCGCCGCGCCTTGCGTAAAGGGCGAACCATGCCCACGCTGACCCCGCAATGACCGCGCCCGTCGCCAAAGCCCCCGCGAACGCGGCGCCGACGCTCCCTCGCCGCTTCGAGGACCTCGCGGCGCTGCCGGATGAAGCGATCGACGTGGCGCTCGGTGCGGCGCTCGTGGCGCGCGATGTTTACGCCGGGTACGACGTGGCGCGGGCGCTCACGGAGCTCGATGCGATGGCGACGCCGCTCGCCGCCGAAGACCTCGCGAGCGAGCCGGCCGAGCATCAGGCGGCGCGTCTGGCTACGCACATCTTCGGGACGCTCGGCTTCCGCGGGAACGAGAAGGACTACTACGACCCGCGCAACAGCCTGCTGGCCGACGTGCTCGAGCGGCGCGTGGGGATCCCGATCTCGCTGGCCATCGTCTACTGCGAGATCGCGCGGCGGGTCGGCGTGCCGGCCTCGGGCGTCGGGTTTCCGGGGCATTTTCTGGTGCGCATCGAGCGGGTGGGCGGAGCGCCGCTCATCGTCGATCCGTTCTACGGCGGGCGCGTGCTCGATGAAGCGGCGCTCGTGCGGATGGTCACGCGCGCGCTCGGGCCGGACGCGACGCTCGAACCGCAACACCTCGCGGCGGCGTCGTCGCGCGCCGTGCTCGTGCGCGTGCTCACCAACTTGAAGGCGATCTACTTGCAGCGCGGCGACCACGCGCGCGCGCACCTCGCGCTCGATCGCATCGTGAGCCTCACGCCGAGCACGCTGGCGTTGAAGGAGCGCGGGCTCGTGGCGGCGAAGCTGGGGGCGGCGGAAGCCGCGCGCGAAGACCTGGAGCGCGTGCTCTCCCTCGACCCGTCCGCCTCGGACGCGGGAGCCATTCGCGCGCACCTGGCGCGGGTGAGCGCGCTCGCCTCCGCGCGACGAACGCTCAATTAGTCTCGCAAGGCGGCGATCGCCGGGGCCGGATTCCCCTGATTTTTCCGACGAGCCGTGCGATCGCGAACGGGGTCGAATCGCGCGGAGAGTGCTAGTGTCGGCCGGTGAAAATGCGTCGCCTCTGGCCCATTCCACTCTTACTTGCGCTCTCGGTTTTCGCCACGCGCCCTGCGCACGCTCAGCACGCCGACGCCAATTTCGAAGCGGGCCTGTCGAAGCGCTTCCTCAGCGGCGGGCTGAAGGGGAGCGTCGGTCCGATCATCGGCCTCTCCGGCGACCTCGCGCTCATGCCGCTCATCCGCGTCGGCGCGTACTTCGATGAAGAGCTCGCGGCCGACGGCGAAGCGAAGGCCCCCTTCATCACCAGCTTCGGCGGCCGCGTGAAGTTCCTGCCGCCGCTCGGCAGCGAGAAGCTCCGCGCGTGGCTCTTCGTGGGCATCGGCTACGCCATCGTGAGCGCGCCCGGCTACCACACGTCGGAGCCCGTCCCGAACTTCAACACCGGCGGGCAGAGCAACGTCGACGCCACCGTCGCCTCGACCGGCGGCAGCTTCGTCGAGATCCCGTTCGGCATCGGCGGCAGCTACCAGCTGCGCGCGCCGTGGGTCGTGCTCGCCGAGCTCTCGGGGCGCGCGTCGCTCGGCTCGGGCGGGAACTACTTCGATCCCACCGGCCGCCCGGCGACCATCACCAGCACGGGAGATTCGATCGGAATCATCACCGGCAGCGAATCGTTCGCGGTCATTCTGACCGTGGGGATCGGGCTCGACCTCTAACCGAACACGATGCTCCCGAAACCTCCCCGTGATCCCGCCGGCGCGGCACCGTCGATGAAGAACGATCGTCCGATCTCGGACGCGTCGTCGACGACGGCGTCCGGTCCGCGCGGCACGCCGGGGGCGCGGCGGAAAGAGCAGCATCGCACCGAGGCGAAGGCGCTCATCGGGCAGACGTTGAGCGGGCGTTACCGCATCGATCGCCTGCTGGGCGAAGGGGGCATGGGCGCGGTCTACGAGGCCGAGCACACGCACATGCGAAAGCGGCTCGCGGTGAAGGTGCTTCACCAGGAGATGAGCCATCTGCCCGAGGTCGTGGCCCGCTTCGAGCGCGAAGCGATGGCCGCCGCGCACATCGATCACCCGAACGTCGCCGCCGCCACCGACTTCGGGATGCTCGAGGACGGGAGCTTCTTCCTCGCGCTGGAGTACGTCGAAGGGCACTCGCTGCGCGACGTCGTGGCGCAAGGTCGACTCGAGCTCGGGCGCGCACTCCACATCGTGAGCCAGATGGCGCAGGCGCTCCACCGCGCGCACGCGCTCGGCATCGTGCACCGCGATCTGAAGCCCGAGAACGTGATGCTCGTGGAGCGCGAGGGCGATCCCGACTTCGTGAAGGTCCTCGACTTCGGGATCGCGAAGGTGCCCGTGGGCGAGCTGGCGAGCGAAGAGCCGGCGGCGTCGGCGGCGAGCGGCGCGCCGAAGATCCTCACGCAGATGGGGATGGTCTACGGCACGCCCGAATACATGGCGCCCGAGCAAGCGCTGGGGCAAACGGTCGACGCGCGCGCGGATCTCTACGCGGTCGGCGTCATGCTCTACGAGCTGCTGAGCGGCTCGCGGCCGTTCGATCACGAGAGCAAGGTGAGCCTCCTCGGGATGCACGTGACCGCGCGCGTCCCGCCCTTCTCCGAGCGATCTCCCGAGGCGCTCGTGCCGCCCGAGGTCGAGGCCATCGTGATGCGCCTCATGAAGAAGGAGTCGACCGACAGGTTCACCGACGCGCGCGAGCTGTACGAGGCGGTGACGAGCGTCGAGCTGCTCCTCGTCGAGCGACAGCGCATCGAGCCGCGCGGCGTGATTCCGGTGCTCGGTGTGTCGGTGGGGAGCGCGCCCACGTACCCCGCGAGCGCGCGCCTCGGGTCGCCACCGACCTCGAACCCCAGCATCGTGCGCGCGCCGTACGCGAGCGCGCCGTCGAAGGTGAACGAAGAGTCCGGAGGGATTCGTCTGGGGATTCCGCCCTCGAGCGCCGGGCGCTACGCGACGATCGCGGCGGCGTTGGTGGCGGTGCTCTCGCTCGTCGCGCTCGGCGCAGTGATCGCGAACCGCGCGCATCTGCGAACGGCGAGCAGCGTAGGCGGCGACGGGGGCGCGGCGCCGTCGTCGACAGTCGACGATCTCGACGGCGTCGAGTCCAGCGTCGACGACAAGATCTCGGCGGCGCTGGCCAGCATCGACAAGGGGGACTACGGCACCGGCATCGCCACGCTGACGACGCTCGAGACGCAGCAGATGGCGCGTGCCGACGTGCACCGCGCGCTCCTGAAGGCGTACCTGGCGACGGGCGCGTCGAGCGATGCGATGCGCGAAGTGGGATTGCTCGTGAAGGCGGATCCCACGGCGGCGAGCGATCCGAAGGTGCTCGAAGACGTACGCAACGCGGCCATCGGCAAGGGCGACGCGGCCGACGAAGCGTTCTCGCTGCTCGAGTCGAGCCTGGGCACAGTCGGGATCGACGAGCTCTACGACATCGCCTACGCGCAGTGGGCCAGCGAGTACCCGGCCGCATCGAACCGCGCGCAGAAGGCGCTCGCGCAGGCCGACGTCCGCGCGCGCGGAACTCCCGCGGTGCAAGTGACCGTCGAGCTCCGCGCGGCGAATTCGTGCGATCGCAAGCACGCGCTCCTGCCGCGCGCGGCCGACGTCGGCAACTCACGCACGCTGGCGATCTTGAAGGCGTACGTGCCGACACGCGGCTGCGGGTTTCTCAGCGCGCGCGATTGCTGGCCGTGCATGCACAAGGATGGATCGCTGGCGAAGACGATCGCGGCGATCGACGAGCGGACGCCGAAGAAGTGAGCGGCGACGGGCTAGATCCCGAACCGCCCCTTGTTCGCGCCGACGAACTCCACGTACGCCTCGCACTCCTGGTGCGGCGCGATCTCCCCCTTCACGATCGCTTCATCGAGCGCGCGCTTGATGTCGCCGATGAGGCGCGACGGCGGGATCCCGAACGCCTTCATGATCGCGTCGCCCACGCCCGACGGGAGCGGCGGGACCTTCGCGTCTTCCTCCGCGAGCAGCTTGATGCGCGCCGCGAGCTCGTCGATCTGCGCGAGCCCCTTCCGCTTCTTCTCGGGGCGCTTGGTCGTGATGTCGGCCTGCGCGAGGCACAACAGATCCGGGAGATGCTCTCCCAGCTCGCGCGTGAAGCGGCGCACGGCGCTGTCGGTCCACGACTGTTCGTACTGGTTCGCGCGCAGGTGGTGGAGCACCAGGAAGCGCACCGTCTCCTTCAGCGCCGGCTCGGGCGAGAAGAGCGACATGCGGCGATCGAGCTTCTCGAACATGCGCGTGCCGACCTCGGCGTGCCCGAGGAAGTGGACCTTGCCGTCGGGCGAGATCGAGCGCGTCTTCACCTTGCCGATGTCGTGAAACAGCGCGGCCCACCGCACCTCGATGCGCGGCACGGCCTGACGCACGACTTGCTTCGTGTGCTTCCAAACGTCCTTGTGGCGCCACTCGCCGTCGCCGAAGCCGACGAGCGCGTGCACCTCGGGGAAGAACGCTTCGAGCGCGCCGTTGAAGAGGAGCGTGTCGAGGCCGAGCTCGGGATCGGCCCCCATGACGACGCGGTCGAGGCGCAAGCGGAGCGCCTTCGGGTCGAGCTTGGTGGCCGCGCGGAAGTCGTCGCGTGTGGGCAGGCCGGGGAGATTGCCGGGGACGACGCCGCGCTCGGCGGCCTCTGCGGCTTGCTCGAGGGCGTCGATCGCGCGATCGGCGGAGGCAGTCGGAATCGGCTCTTCGGAGGGCATTGCGAGGGGGGCAAGCGACCGCGCTCGCGCGGCGCGGTAACGGGAGGGGCGTGTTAGCACGACATCCAGACACCGGCTCATGCTCGCGCGGCATTTGCCCGGAATCCGTGGAAATTGCCGAGCGAGGGACGCCCAAGAGACGACCCCCACAGACGGGCACGGCTTCCGCGATGCGAGCCCGCGCGGTAGATCAACGTCAGAGCTTCATGCCCGTTCGAGCTTCGTTGCGCTTCCTATCTTTCCGCGCTGTCGCGAGCTGCACTGTCGCGAGCGTCGTCCTGGCGGCGTGCGGCGGCGCGTCCGACTCGGGCCTCTTCGACGGCCCGTCGAGCGCCTCATCGCCGGACTCGGGCGCGGTCCCGTCGACGGGCGACGACACGAACGAGCCGGTCGACGCCGGCAAGCCGTCGAAGCCGCAGCCCGACGCGGGCCATGCCGTCGACGCCGCGCCGAGCGTCGACGCGAACCCAGGCATCGACTCCGCGCCGGAGCCGCCGCACGCGACGATCGACTGCAACGTGAACCCGTCCATTCAAACGTGCGACGCCGCGAACTCGGTCTGCTGTCGCACAACGAGCAACAGCGGACAGGGGAACGGCAACACGACGTTCGCCTGCACGGCCCCTTCGGCCTGCGCGCAACAGGGCTCGCTCGCCATCCCGTGCGACAACGCCGACGACTGCGCGGCGCAGGGCTTCGCTCCCGGCACGGTGTGCTGCGTGACCGAAGACGCGAACAGCGGCACTGCCACCTCGGTCGTCTGCGCGGCGCCGAGCGCGTGCGCGGCGGCGACGCAGACCACGCTGTGCAACGAGACCAACGTTTGCCCGAACGGCCTGACGTGCGCCACCAGCACGGGGACGATCCCGGGTTACAAGATCTGCCGGATGTAGTGTGTGAGCCGCGGGTGAGGAGTAGCGCGGGCCTTCCCCGCGGTGAGGAGTAAGTCGATGCGCGCTTCGAAGCTTGTGGGGCCGCTGGTCGTGCTTTCGGTGACGGGGTTGCTCGTCGTCGNNGGTCGAGCAGCGGAAGCAGCTCCGGATCGAGCAGCGGGTCGAGCTCCGGCGCGAGCGGCAGCGGATCGAGCTCCGGCGCGAGCGGCAGCGGGTCGAGCTCCGGCGCGAGCGGCAGCGGGTCGAGCTCCGGCGCGAGCGGCAGCGGGTCGAGCAGCGGAAGCAGCTCCGGGTCGAGCAGCGGAAGCAGCAGCGGGTCGAGCAGCGGCGGCTTCGACGCCGGCACTCCCGATCCCGGGATCGTCTGCGGCATGGAGTCGGGCGGCAAGCCGCGCTACTGCAAGCTCGGCTCGCAAGAGTGCTGCGCGGTGCAAGGCGACTCGGGCGGCAGCCAGACCACGTACAAGTGCGTGAGCACGGCGGCGCTCACGTGCCTCGGCACCGACGCCATCACCATCCCGTGTGACGACAACGCGCAGTGCTCGAACAACCAGATCTGCTGCGGGACGACGGACCAGAGCGGCAGCTACTACGCGAGCGTCTCGTGTCAGAGCTCGTGCAACGGCGGCGGTCAGTTCGTCTTCTGCGACCCGAACGCCCTCCCGGACGTGTGCACGGCGCTCGGCAACGGGAGCACGTGCACGGCCAGTCAGATTCTTCCCGGCTACTTCGTCTGCAACTAGTCGCCGTCCTGGCTCACGCCTGCGCGGTCTTCTCTTTCGTCGGCATCGGGGGCGGCAAGATGCTCGGTCCGTCTTCGGTGAAGGCGGCTAGCTCCTGGCTCACCTTGCGGAGGTGCGCCTGCTTGACGTGGAACGGGAGGAACGCGCTCTTGAAGCCGGCGAGGACGATCTGCTTGATGTCCGGCAGCGAGAGTCCCATCTGCGTGTGACAGAGCCACAGCTCCTTGGAGACGGTGGTGTCCGTGACCAGGCGATTGTCGGTGTTCACCGTCACGCGCAGGCCGAGCGATTGATAGAGCTTCAGCGGGTGGCTCGCGAGATCGCGAATCGCGCCGGTCTGCACGTTCGACGACGGGCAGCACTCGAGCGGGATGCGGTGGTCGTTCACGTAGTGGAGAAGATCGCCGTTCTCGCGAAGCCGGCAGCCGTGCCCGATGCGGTGCGCGCCGCAGATGTGGATGGCCTGCGCGATCGACTCCGGGCCGTACGCTTCGCCGGCGTGGATGGTGACGTTGATGTTGTTGTCGCGAACGAGCTGGAACGCGGCGCGGTGGTGCTTGGCGGGGTGGTCGTATTCGGCGCCGGCGAGGTCGTAGCCGACGACGCCGCGGTTCTTGTACGCGACGCAGAGCTCGGCCATCTCGAGTGACGACTCGGGCGACACGTTTCGAATGCCGCAGAGGATGACGTTCGACTCGATGCCGAAGTCCTTCTGCGCGGCGCGTAGCCCGGCGAGCACGGCTTCGACGACGCTGGTGAGGCGCAGCCCGCGGCGCGTGTGGAGCATCGGCGAGTAGCGGACCTCCATGTAGCGGACGCTCTCGCGCGCGGCGTCTTCGCCGAGCTCGTACGCGATGCGCGTGAGCGACTCCTGGTCTTGCATCACGCGGAGCGTGACGTCGAAGGCCTTCAGGTACTCGACGAGCGACCCGCAGTTCTTGCCGAGGTTCATCGCGGCGCGGAGGCCGTCTTCGTCGTTCGCGGGGAGCTCGATGCGGAGCTTCTGCGCGAGATCGAGGATCGTGGAGAGACGGAGGGAGCCGTCTAGATGGACGTGGAGGTCCGTTTTAGGGAGCTTCTCGAACGTCTCGAGGGGGATTGTCTTTGCCATAGCGAAAGATAACACAAGTGGGGCTATTTGCGGCGAACCCAGGCGAGCGAAGCGTCCCAAGTGAGGATCCCCGCCGACAAAAACAGCAGGGCGATCGCGGCAAGGAGGGCCAGGTTGCCGGGCGCGGGTGACTGCGGTGCGTGGCGTGCGAGCAGCACGGGGATCGCGAGACATGCTGCTGTGAGAATCCAGAGGAACGCGCTTGGGAGGACGAGTGTCGCGCGTAGGACTCTCCTCCCGCGCAGTGCGAATCCAGCGCACGCCGCAAGCGCGACGATCGCGGGGAGGAGGAAGAGGGGGACGAAGGGGCGGACCTGCTCACTGCCGCGGGCGCGCAGGTCGTAGAGAAAGGCGCACGCGAGCAGGGCCACGATGAGCCCGTTGAATGCCGCGAGGCCCCGCTCGACGATCGGTCGCCACTCCCGCGGCGGCGCCTGCGGCAGCGGCATCGCGCGGTACGGAGGCTCCTCCATTCAGGAAGCGTAGCTCGTCTCGCGAGGGCCGGGCGGCGGCGGCGAACGCGCGCTAGCAGTTACCCACGGGCCACGCGGCCGCGGAGCACCGCGACGACGGCGACCGCCTGGAGGCACGCGACGAGGATGCATGGTGCTTCTGCCAACGCGACTCGCAGGAACCCTGATGGGTTCCAAGGCCATCGGAAGAAACTCCCGCCCCACACGTACAAGAGCACGAGGTGGCCCTGGGCGAGCCACAGCAGCCCCCCGAGCGAGATGAGGAACGCTCCGCGCCGACGACTGCCGCCTCGAACCGAGGCGAAGCCGGCGAGCGTAATTGCGGACGGAACGATGAAGGCGAGCGCAAAGACGAACCGAGTCGCTCGGTAGCGAGGACCCCAGCTTGGATGCGTCATCGCTGGTGCGGCGAATGCGAGCCCATAGAGAAGCGTCGCCGCGTTGAAGCCGAGGATGACGGCCGCCGTGAGCCGCACGCTCCTCGATTGTGGAACCGCAACGCCGCGTCCGACGCGCGGCGGGATCATTCGTGGGGTTCTTCCTCGGCCTCCACGTCCCCAAAGAGCAACGTCACATCCAGCTCGACGGCGTCGAAGGGCTCCAGGCGCGCACGCATCCCGGGAGCAACGGTGGTCACGACGACGTACCCCTCGGCGCTGTGACGAAGGACTTCCAGCGTGCGCCCTTCCGGATCGAGCAGCCAATAGTGGCCCACGCCGCGCGCGTGAAGGACGTGGCGCTTGTGGACGAGATCCTTCCGCCGATTCGTCGACAGTACTTCGCAGACCCAGTCGGGGACGATCTCGACGCGGGACCCCGAGGGGCGAACGGGCACGCGGTCTTTGCGCCAGCCGGCGACGTCGTGGCGGAAACCGTCGCGAGGACCGTAGAGAACGGTTACCTCGGTACCGAGCCACCAGCCGCCTTTCCCGTCGGGGCCGTTGCCTCGGAAGCGGCGACCCACTTCGATCCCGACGCCCAACTGAGCATCCGAGTGCTCGAACGTCGTCATCGTCTCGATGACGAGCTCGCCGCCAATGACCTCGGCGCGTTGCTCGAGCTTCTCGAGGACGTCGACCGAGACGAGAGGGCGCGCCGGTTGCGACATGCGAGGACTAGAAGGGTAGCACCGCAGGGCTCCCGTCGAGGAAAGGCCTCCACGACCGCGGCGGCGCCCTCGGCAGCGGCATCGCGCGGTACGGAGGCTGGTCCACTCGGGAAGAGTAGCGCTCACGCGCGCCTGATTCACGTCGCCATGCGCGCCGCGAGCCCGTGCGCCGTCGCGGCGAAGTGCTCCGCGGGCACTCCCCGCCGTGAAACGCCCGCGGAGATCGTAGGGCACGACTGCCCTTCGATCTCCACGGCGGCCCTATTCGCTGCGATCCGCGTGGAGACGATCCCCACGCCCTCCGGATTCGAAGGGCACCACTGCCCATCGATCTCCACGCACGCCGAGCGCTTCTCCACGGGCGTCGAGCGCTTCTCCGTGCACGTGGAGATCAATGGGCAACGCTCCCCTTTGATCTCCACGACCACCGAGCGCTTCTCCGTGCACGTGGAGATCGAAGGGCACCGCTCCCCTACGATTACGACGGCAACCACTCGCTTCTCCGCGGCCGTGGGAATCCCAGGAAAGCGCTCCACTCCGATTGCGATGGCCTCCAGAGGGCCAGTCATCGCCCCGGAGATCTACTTCAGCGTGCCGGCGAAGATATCGAACGTCCCCGCATCGGCGTCGCTCCCGCGCATCCACTTCCAGAAGGCGACCGCCCACTGGTCTCCGCCCTTCTCGTCGGGGTGCACCTTGTCGGGCTTGCGCTGCATCTCGATGTCCGTCGCGTCGAAGAAGGTGCACGCGCCGGCGTGGGCCTTGATCATCTCGATGACGGGCTTGCCGTTCGTGCGCCATTTCGGCGGGCCGAGCCACACGCAGTCGCGGGGGCCGCTCTTCTGGGTCATGGCGACGATCTTGTCGATCTGCTTGCCGAGGTAGTCGGTGACGTTTCCGCCGACGTCGTTGGCGCCCATCGTGAGGAGGATGAGATCGGGATCGTGGCGGGCGATGAGCTTCGGGAGGCGATCGGAGGCGGCGAAGTCTTCGATGGAGCCGCTCTCCCAGACGTCGCGGATGAACTTGGAGCCCTCGGCGGCGAAGCGGGGCTGGAGGGCGCGACAGAGACCGCCGCCGACCATGGAGTCGCCGGTCTGGAGGACGCGGGCGTAGGTCTTGGTGGAGAAGGGCGGGGTCGCGGTCGCGTCCGGGGTCGGAGTCGGGGTCGGGGTCGCGGGCGGGGTCGGGGTCGCGTTCGGGGGCGGCGCCGGATCGGCGTTGGCGCGGGAGCAGGCCGCGAGCGCAAGGAGGAGGAGGCCGCTGACCGCGCGAGCCCTCACCCCCCAGCCCNNCTCTCCCCTTGCGGGAGAGGGGCCGGGGGTGAGGGTTCGCGGGCGGCGCCCCGCTCAAGGAATCGTGAGGCTCTTCGCATCGGCATTCATTGGATCGAGCTTCAGCGCTTCGGTCAAGTGCGCCTTCGCATCGGCGTTGCGATGAAGCGCCACCAGCTCGCGCGCAAGCAGCGCGTGCGCGGTCGCGAGGTCCTGCGGTTTGCCGTCGCACACCAGCGCGCTCTCCAGCTCGTACGCCGCCTTGTCGTGCGCTCCAGTGGCGGCGAGCGCGCGCGCGTAGTTCGCGTGCATCGGGCCGCTCTCGACGTCGACGTAGATGGCCGAATCGCCCACCTTCTTCGCTTCGTCCCATAGCTTCAAATCGACGAGGCGCTGCAGCAACGACTTCCACGCCGGGCGATCGTGCTGCTCGAGCATCGTGAGCTGGCGGAGGACGTCGAGCGCGTCGGCGTCGCGGTGCTCCTCGCTGGCCATCTCGTAGAGGCCCTTCAGCGGATCGGATTGCTGCGGGTCGAACCGGTGCGCCGCCTCGAAGGCCGCGCGCACGGCGACCTTGTCCTTCGCGTGCTGCGCGATCTCGGCGAGGCCCATCTCCACCTGGTAGCCGTCGCCGCCTGCCGTCTTGATCGCTTCGAGGTGAACCTTCGCGATCGGCGGCATCTCCACCGCGAGACGCGCGCCCACGTAATGCGCGGTCATGTTCGTCGGATCGAGCCTCAGCGCCTGATCGAGCTCCATCTGCGCGTCGTGCGGCTTCTTCGCGCGCAGCAGCGCGATCGCCAGCTCGGTGTGCGCGCGCGCGTCGTTCGGCGCGGCGGCAACCCTCACCTTCGCCTCCTCGACCGGCACCGGGTGATCGCGAAACATGAACTGCCCTTTGTACCGCGCGAGCTTGCCCAGCTCCCACGCGCGGTACTTCGCGTCGTACTCGCTCGGCGCCACGCCGAACGCGCGCTGCAACACGTCGGGCGTGCGCACGCCCTGGCCCCACAGCTTCAACGCCTCGACCACCTTCGGCATCCCGAACTGCTCGACGGTGAAGACGAGCATCTGGCTCGAGGCGTAGTACGCGACGGTCATGTCTTGCCCGTCGGCGGCGTGCGTGAACGCGCGGTTCATGTCGACCGCGCTCGGCAAGCGGTTCTCGGTGATGGCGAGGTACAGATCGGGATCGAGCTCGCGCTTCCACTCCGGGCGACGGGCGATCGTCTCGTACTCGCTGAGCCCCTCGGTGAACCAGCGCGGCACGTGGTTCTTCGAGAGCTGGATGGCAAAGACGTGCCCCAGCTCGTGCCACACGATGTTGCCCCAGTTGAACGGCTCGCTCTTCGGGCTCATCGCCGCCACGACGTGACCGAAACAGACCCCTTCGATGCCGACGTTCGGCAGGCCGCTGGTGCGCACGCTGAACTGTTCGCGGTTCGAATAGAGCTCGATCTGCACCGGCGTCTGCGGCGCGAAGCCGTAGCGCCCTTTCATCGAGCCCCACGCCTCTTCGAGCATGCGCGGGACGTAGCGCTCGAGCACTTTCTTTTCGGTCTTCGGCAGGCGCACCTTGAAGACGCCGCCGGCGGTGACGGTCTCGTACTCGTTGGCGATGTGGTCTTCGTAGAGGTTGAGCGTGTTGAAGACGCGCACGTTGAAGTGATCCTTCGACCACGCGCGCCGGATCGCCTCGAGGCCGTCGGTCTCGTTGCCGCTGCGAAGCTCGGTCAGCCCCAGCTCGGCCCAGGCCTTCGCGTCTTCGGGGTCGAGGAGCGTGGCCTCCTTCATCATGGCCACGATGTCGTCGTAGCGGTGCTCCCACTCGGCGTACTCGGCGAGGATCGAGTACATCGCCGAGTCCTCGGCGTTGCGCGCCAGCACGTCTTTCTTCGCGGCTTCGTAGCCGGGGCGATCGTCGCTGAGAAAGCGCGTGGCGGCGCGGAGGGCGAGGAGCTCGAGGTCGTTCGGGTCGATGGCGAGGCCCGCGGTGATCGCCGCGTCGGAGGCGGCGAGGTCCATGTCGTGGAGCGCGAGGCCCGACTTCACGGCGAAGGCCGAGGTGAGCTTGGGGTTCGCGGCCAGCGCGTCCTTCACCAGCTTCTCGGCGGCGTCGAAGTCGAGCGTCTCGTCGAGCTTCACGCGCGCCAGCGCCACGAGCACGCGCGGATCGTGCGGCGCGATCTCGCGCGCCTCGCGGAGCGCCTCCTCGGCGTGCCCCGGATCGTACTTGTCGAGGAACAGCTCCGCGCGCCAGCGCAGCGTCTCGACGCGCGCGCCGTTCGGCTGCCCCTTCGACGCTCGCTCGCTCTCGTTGAACGCCGTGTTCGCGTCCTTCGGGCTTCGCAGGAGGTGCGCGGCGCGCCCGACGATCGCCAGCGCCTCGGCGTCGGAGCTGGCGATCGTGCCGTCGTTGTACTCCTCGACGATCTTCATCAGCGGCTCGTCGGCGTCGGCCCGATGCCCGCTCGCGATCCGGTACTCGCCGAGGAGCAGGCGCAGTCGACGCGCGCCCGGCGCGGTCGCGCCGACGTTCGCTTCCAGGAGCTTCACCGCGTCGGCCACCTTGCCGATCGCGAAGAGCGCTTCGGCGCGCACGGCGACGGCCGCGAGCTTCTCGGCGGGGCCGCTCGTCACGAGCTTGGCGATCCGCTCGGCGTCGGCGAAGCGCCCGGTCTCGAGCATCACGCGCGCGAGCGCCACCTGCGCCGCGGGTCCGTCGCTCCCGCGAACGCGCGACAGGTCTTGCTCGGCCTTGGCGTAGTCGGTCGTCCGAAGCGCCTCGAGGCCGGTGGCGAGCGGCGACGCGCTCGGGGTCTGCGCGTTCGCGGCGGGCGCGACGAGAGCCGACGACGCGAGGACCAAAGCGAGCGAAACGAAGCGACGCATCTCTGATTGATCTAACACCGGAGAGGCCGCGCCGCTTTGCGTGCCGCGTGCGGTTCTACGGGAGCGTCACTTCGTCCTCGTGTGGGACGACGGCGCCCGTCACCGGATCGAGCTCGAGGTGCATTTCGAGCGCGTCTTCGTTGTCCGGATAATAGCGGCGCCGGTAGCCCATCGAAGCGAAGCCGACGCGGCGGTACAGGCGGATGGCGTCGCCGTTCGACGCGCGCACTTCGAGGATCACGAGGCGCACCTGGGCTTGCCGCGCGAAGTCGAGCGCCGCGTCCACGAGCATGCGACCCACCCCTTGCCGGCGATGCGAGGGCAACGTGGCGACGTTGAGCACGTGCATCTCGTCGGCCGCGTGCATGGAGAGGAGATAGCCGACGATCCGCTCATCGCGCGCGACCCAGCCGCGCATGAGCGGCCCTTTCATGTCGGCCTCGAGTCGCTCGGTGACTTCTTCGAGCGACGCCTCGGGCACGCGGCGAAAGAGCGTGTGCTCCAGCACGCCCACTTCGTCGAGATCGCCGTCGACCATTCCCGCGATGCGCACGCTCATCACGGCACCGATTGGCTCGACGGCGGCGGTCGCGAGGGGGGCGGTCGCGACGGCGGGAAGTCGCTCGCGCGGCCGTCGGGAATGCGACCGAGCGCGCGCGCACGCGGAGCCAGCGCGTACGCATCGACCGCCAGGCGCAGCTGCCCGTCGCCGCGCACGATCGCGCCTGCGAGCGGCCCCATCGACGCCAGCAGCAGGCCGAGCGGACGCACGAGCACCTCTTCGCTTCGCCCCACGTCGTCCACGCCGAGCACGAGCGGACCGGCGCGCTCGCTGTCGTCGACCTCGAGGTCGATCGCGAACTGCGCTTCCTCGTTGGGGCGCGGCTCGAGGCAGGCGGCGAGGTGCGGGATGCGATCGACGTTGGGGTGATCGTTACGACGCACGCCGCGAACGGTCGACGAGAGCAGCGCGTACTCCTCACCCGCCGCGGTCACCCACAAGACGCTCGCCAGCCCGCTCTCGATCGGCAGATCGATCCGCGCTTCGAACCCCTGGCCGTAGCGCGACGAGAGGCGGATCGTTCCGCCGAGGCGCTGCACCGCGCCGAGCGCGATGTCGAGTCCGATGCCGCGACCGGCGAGGAGATCGGAGCTCTCGCGCGTGGAGAAGCCGGGGAGGAAGAGCAGCGCGAGGAGCGTGTTGTCGTCGGCCGCTTCGGCCAGCGCCGGCGTCACCGCGCCCGTATCGGTCGCGCGCGAACGAACGGCGGCCACGTCGACCCCCTGGCCGTCGTCGGCGATCACGATCCGCAGGCGCTGCCCGACCTTCTGCGCCGAGAGCGTGATGGTCGCCATGCGCGGCTTGCCGAGAAGCATTCGCGACGACTGCGGCTCGATGCCGTGCGCCACCGAGTTTCGCGCCAGCTGCAGGCACGGCTCGACGAGCGCTTCGGCCAGGCGGCGATCGATCGTCTCGTCGCCGCCTTGGGTACGAACGAGCACGCTCCGCTCGGCGCGACGCGCCTCGGCTTCGATGGCGGTGGAGAGGCGTGCGAACATGCGGCGAATCGGCGTCTGTCGCATCGCGGTGAGGTGGCCGCGCGCCTCGGCGACGCCGTCGCGGAGGGTCTGATCGGTGGCGCGGAGATCGTGCGCGCTGGTCTCGAGCTCGTCGCCGAGCGCAGAGAGCGTGACGATGGCGCGCTGGATGCGTCGGAGCGCGGCAGCCGGTGCGCCCCACGGCCGCGGCGGTCCGATCAGGCGGAGCGCTTCGGCCAGATCGCTCCGCAGCTTCCGCGCGGCGCGCGATCCCTCACGCGCCTGTTCGCTCCGCGCCGCCACGCGCTCGCGCGCCACGCCGAACGTCACGAAGCGATCGATGAGCCGATCGACCGAGGCCGCCGCGACGCGCACCGTGGCCTCCTCGTTGACCGAGCGCGGCTCGTCGTCGTGAAGGCGCCCGCTCTGCGGCTGCGCCGGCATCGAGCTCACGCGACGCCGGCCGTACGTCGCGCGCAACGTCCGCAGCGCCGCTTCGGGATCCTCCACCAGCCCGCCGAGCACGCCGCGCCACTTGGCCACCTCTTGCAGCGCACCGATCGCCGAGTCCCGGCTGACCGACGCGATGCGAAGGCGCTCTTCGAGCCCGTGGCAGAACCACGTCATCGGCTCGTCGCCCACGGCGCTCGCCGCCCCCTTCAGCGTGTGCACCTGGCGGTAGACGGTCGCCGCGGCCTCGAGCGGCTCGCCCGCGCTGCCCAGCGCCACGTCGATCTGCGCGAGGCGATCGGCGACCTCGGCCACGTAGTGCGCGCGGGTCCCCGCTTCGAGCGGCAGCGCCACCAGCCCCTCGGGAGGGTGCGGCCACTCGGCGAGCATCGCGCTCTCGCCCGCCGCGAGCCGTTGAATCGCGACGCGCACGACGTCTTTCACTTCGTGTCGCGCCGAAGCGTCGTCGCTCTTGAGCCTTCGCTCCAACCGGAGGAGTGCCGCGGCCAGCTCCGCCTCGCCGGCCAGCCCCGCCGAGCCCTTCAGCGCGTGCACGGCGCGCTGCACCGACTCGTCGTTCGCGTCGCCGGCGAGCGTCACGTAGTGGCGCTCCAGCTCGTGAAGGAGGAGTCGCGTGAGCTCGGGATCGCGCGAGATCACCCGGCCGACTCCTCGTCGCCCGCTTCCTCTTCGGCGAGCACGCGCGCCAGCGGCTCGAGCATCGGGCGAAGGGCGGACACCAGGATGTTCCGCGGCACGCGACCGCTGAGCGCCCCCAGCGAGCTCACGAGCGCCCGCGCGTGCTCGCCCGCTTCGGCGATGGCCATGACGGTCTCGGGATCGCGATCGGTCGTTCGCTTCAACCCCTCGGACATCTCCATCAGCACGCGATCCGCTTCGGCACCCGCCGCCGACGCGCGCGCCGCTTCGTGCGAGACGTCGGACGCGAGCTCGCGCACCTGATCGAGCTGCCCGCCGATGTGCCCCATCTCGCCGCCGATCTCGCTGAGCGTCACCGCCAGCTCGCGCGCGCTGTCTCCGCCGCGCGAGGCCTGCCCGCGCACTTCATCGCTCACGAGCAGGAGCGATCGCCCCGCGCTCTCGCCCAGCCGCGCCCCTTCGAGCCCCGCGTTGAGCGCCACCAGCGCCAGGCGATCGAACGAATCGACCACCCGCGCGAAGGCCACGCTCAGCTCCTGCGCGCGCGTGACGGCGGCGCGCGCGCGATCGCCCAGCGCGTCGATCGTCCCGCGCTGCTTGGCTACGCTCGACGCGATCCGCTGCGTCGACTCCGCCCCTTCGCGCACGACGGTCAGCGTGCGCTGATGCGCCAGCCAGATCGCGTTCTGATCGACGTCGCCGTCTCCGCGCACCGAACGGAGCTGCGCCGACTTCGTCGCGCGGCGGAGCAGCTTCCACAGTCGCCGCTTCGGAGTTTCCCTGACCATGGAACAAGGATACTCGCGCCGGGCGCTTTCGCGCTTCTCACTTCGGAAGCGTGATGGCGTCGCCCCCTTTGACGTTCCGCGCGATGCTCGCCCCCAGCCAGACGTCGGCGAGGGTGGGGTCGAGGTAGATCCGGGCGCCGTCGGCGGGGTCGGCCACCAGGACCCAGTCGTGATCGGCGAACAGGGCTCCGAGAGAGGGGAGGACGCGCTTGTCGAACACGCGCGCCGCGCTCCTGACGCGGTAGGCGCGGGCCGTGCTCCCGGCGTGCGTCGCGGCGATGTCGAACGCTGCGGCGAAGAGCTCGGCGTACTCGGTGCCGCTCCCCCCGCGCGAGCCGGCGCCGAACTCGAGCGACGTCTTGTGCCCCAGCGAATACGAGAGCGATCGCCCGGTGAAATCGAGCGCCAGGTCGATGGCGTGATCGCGGTCGCTCAGCATCGCGTCGGCGATCGCCTCGTCGAGCTGCTTCTTCTTGTCGTCGGAGAGCGTGGCGCTGGGCGCGAAGGCGACGTGCGGGGCGATCAACGTGAGCTGGAGGCGCGCCGCGGCGATGCCGATCAAGAGGAGCACGACGAGCGCGAAGGAGATCCGAAGCCCCCACGACTTCTTCGCCCTCACGCGCGCCATCGACCCGCCCACCCCTCGCCCTGCACGCGCGCGTAGATCGCCGCGATGTCGAGCGAGCGCGCCATCTCGCCGCGATGGCAGACGGTGTCGACGTCGGGGCCGGCCTCGTAGAGCCCGGTGGCTTCGATGTGCGCGCCCATGAGGCCGACCTTCTCACCGAGGTACGAGCACACCAGCATCGCTTCGCGCGCCGCTCCGATCGCGATGACGGGCACCACGTCGCCGTCGTGAAGCGTCACGCCGAGCAGCCCCTCGGGCGCACCGGGCACGCGCGCGATCTGCGGCGCGGGCGCCACGGCGACGGCGACCGACGCGGGGACGAAGTGCAGCGCTCCATCGACGCGCAGGACCACCCCGCCGCGCTTGGCGTCCATCACTGAGGCCGGCGGCGCACGACGCGCGCTTCGAGGAACTGCAACAAGATGCGGCAGGCGTCGAAGCTCGACATGTGACTCGCGGCGATGATGTCGCGCACCGTTCGCTGCCCGTCGATCACCTCGAGCACCACGCGCTCGGGGCGGGCGAGCTCGTCGATCGGCAGCGCGTCGATGGCCACCGGGTCGCGCATCAGCACCGACTCGAAGCTCCCGAGGCCTTGCTCCACCAGGCGCCACTCGTCGACGCGACGGAACCCTTCCATGACCACCGACGCCACCGGCAGCCCAAGCTGCGCGTTGCGCGCGAGCGTCGGCGGGAGCGAGATGCGGAACTCGAACCACCCCTTCGGCCACCGGAGCGCTTCGTACACCAGCTCGCTCGATTGACGCGCGAGCGCGCTCTTCAGCTGCTCGACGGTGACGAGCCCCGACTGCGTGAGCGCGTCGCCGAGCAGCACGCGCTTGGACGAAGGCTCACCGTTCGGCGGGACCATCGAGTCGAAGAACGCGGAGGTGGGCGTGGGCGCATCGGCCAGCGACGGCGTCTCGCCGGTCTTCGAGTTCGCGCCGCGCGCGTCGCGGAGGATGGCGTCGATCTCGGCCGGCGTGACGATCTGCTCCTCGACGAAGAACCGCCCGAGCCGGAACTCGTCCCCCACCCCGCGCGACTGCGCGAGATCGATGAGCCCCTGGCGCATCGAGATCGTGACCTCGCTCTTCGTGTTCGACACGACGAGGACGCCTGTCTTGCACTCCACCTGGAGCATCTGGAGCACGGCGCCGATCGGCACCGTCGCGAGATCGCCGGCGAGCGCGAGCGACCCTTCCCCCAGATCGATCCGACGGAGGCTCGCGAGCACGTCGCGCACGGTGTCCGGCGAGAGCCCGGCCGCGAGCGCGTTGGCGATCTGCGTCCGATCGCCCACGGCCGACGCGGGCACCTTCTCCAGGAGCGGAGCGATCGCCGCCGCGATCTTCGACGCCGCCTGCTGCGCCACGCGCGCGCGAAGCTGCCCGATGTCGGTGAGCGCGCTCACCTCGAGCTCGTCGGCGCTCATGGGCTTGGCCACGGCGATGCGCCCCTGGCTCACGCGGCGAAGCGCGTTCTCGATGGCCACGAGCAGCGCCTGCGCGTCGAAGGGCTTGCTGATGGCGTCGATGGCGCCGGTCTGGTCGACGAAGTTGTCGCGAATCTTGTCGCTCTTGGCGCTCATCAAGACGACGGGGAGCGACGCGAACTTGTCGCTCGTCCGCACGGCGCGGCAGAACTGAAAGCCGTTCATCTTCGGCATGACGAAGTCGAGGAGCACGAGGTCGATCGGCGTCTCGGCGTTCTGCAACGCTTCGAGCGCGATGAGCCCGTCGGCGGCGGCGATGGCCTCGTAGCCGTGCCGCTCGAGAATGCTGGTGACGACCTTGCGAAGCGTGGGGCTGTCGTCCACGACGAGAATGCGCGCCATAGTTCCTGCTGTTGACCGCGCCGCAGAGTCTGCGGACACGCCATCGTCGAGCGTGGACGCGACCTGCCGCTCGGTCAAGAGAGCATGGTAGGAACTCGTACTGTGCAGACGCTCGTTCGCGGCGGAATGGTGGTGACCTGCGACGCGACGGACCGCGTCGTGGCCGGGGATCTCCTTGTCGACGAGCGGGAGATCGTCGCCGTGGGGGAGATCGATCGCGGCGCGCTGGGCCCCTTGGTTCGCGTGATCGACGCGCGCGGGTGCGCCGTGATCCCGGGGTTCGTGCAGGCGCACGTGCACCTTTGCCAGGCGCTGTTCCGCGGGATGGCGGACGACATGCCGCTGCTCGAGTGGCTCCGCACGCGCATCTGGCCGCTCGAAGCGGCGCACGACGAGGCGTCGCTGGCAGCGAGCGCCGAGCTGGGGCTGACGGAGATGATGCGCGCGGGGACGACGACGATCCTCGACATGGGGACGGTGCGCGCGCACGACGCGGTGATGGACGCCTGCGTGCGGAGCGGCATCCGCGCCGTGAGCGGCAAGGCGATGATGGACGCGGGCGACGGCGTACCGAAGGGGCTGCGCGAGTCGACCAGGGCGAGCCTCGCGGAGAGCGAGCGCCTCGCGCGCGCGTGGCGCGGCAAGGGGGACGGGCGAATCGGGTACGCCTACGCGCCGCGGTTCATCCTGTCGTGCACCGAGGCGCTGGTGCGTGGCGCGGTCGAGCGCGCGGCGAACGACGGCTCGCTGATGCACACGCACGTGGCCGAGCATCCGAACGAGCGCGAAGCGGTGCGCAACGCGCTGGGCGACGACGACGTGGCCATCCTTCGCGCGTGGGGCGTGAAAGGTCCGCGCGCGATCCTCGCGCACGGCGTTCAGCTGACCGACGACGAAGCGCGCGCCATCGCCCGCGACGAGACGCGCATCGTCCACTGCCCCAGCGCCAACTTGAAGCTCGGCTCCGGCATCGCGCGCGTCGCCGATCTCGACGCGCTCGGCGTGCGTCTGGCGCTCGGCGCGGACGGTGCCCCCTGCAACAACAACATGGACCCGTGGACCGAGCTCCGTCACGCGGCGCTCCTGGCCAAGGTGCGCACGGGCGTCACCACCCTCCCCGCGCGCCGCGCGCTCCGCCTCGCCACGATCGACGGCGCGCGCGCCCTCTCGCTCGACGCGGTCACCGGCTCGCTCGAACCGGGCAAGCGCGCCGACCTCGCCGTCGTTCGTATCGACGGCGTGCACGCCGAGCCGGGCGGCGACGTCTTCTCCCGCCTCGTCTACGCCTGCGGCGCGCGCGACGTCGCGCACGTCTTCATCGACGGCGCCCACGTCGTCCGCGACGGCGAGCACACGCGCTTCGACGCGCGCGAGGTCACCGCGCGCGCGAGGGCGCAGGCGGCGAAGCTGCGCGCGCGCGCGAAGCTCTGAGTCCGCCGCCCACGAACCCTCACCCCCGGCCCCTCTCCCGCAAGGGGAGAGGGGAGGAGAGATCACGCGTTGGCTCCTCCCCCTCTCCCCTTGCGGGAGAGGGGGCTGGGGGGTGAGGGTTCGCGAGGAACGCGGAGACGATCCACGGCCCGCGGAGCACCGCCTCAATCCAGCGGCCGCGACTCCGTGTCCTCGATCTGCGCAAGCGCCACCGCGAGCGCGTCCTTCGCGCGCTCCAGCGCAGTCTTGTCCGAGTCCCACTTCATGAGCGCGCGCGCGTTTCGCGCCGTCTCCGTGTCGAGCTTGCCGCGCGTGTCCGAGAGCTCGCCGCGCGCCGCCGAGAGATCGATCTCCATCGACGCGATCCGATCGCGCGCCTCGCCCAGCGACTTCTGCGCATCGTCGCGCGCCGTCTCGGTGCTCGCCAGCCTCGATTCGAGATCCGAGATGCGCGCTGCGTTCGCCGTATCGCCGATCGTCTTCGCCTCGCGCACCGCCGCGAGCTCGACCAGCGCATCGCGCAGCTGCGTCTCCAGCGTGCGAATCTGCTCGTCGCCCGCGGCCTTCTGCGCCTCCGCCACGGTGCGCACGTCGTCGATCTCGCGCGCCATGCGCGACTCGAGCGCAACGATGCGCGAGTCGCGATCGTTCTCGATCGTCGCCACCCGCTCGTCGGCCTCGCGCTTCGCCCGCGCCAACCGCTCGTCGCGATCCGCCTCGATCGCCGCCACCTTCTCGCCGTGCTCGCGCGTCGCCGCTTCCGAGCGCGCCGCGTGATCGCTCTCCAGCGACGCGACCTTCTCGTCGCGATCGCGCGTGATGGACTCGACCTCGCTGACCCGCTTCGCCTCCAGCTCCGCTTCGCGCGCCGCCAGCTTCTCGGCCGCGACCTTCTCCGCCGCCGCGGCCTTCTGCCCGAGGTCGGCCTTCGTGCGATTCAGCTCGTCTTGATGCGCGCGGTGAAGCGCGGCCATCTTCCCGTCGGTCTCCTGGCGCAGCTCGCGCTCACGCTGAAGGAGCGCGTCGCTCCGCTCGCGCGCCGCGTTCTCGGTCGCCGTGTCGATCGCCTTCTTCGCGCTCTCGGCGGCCGCGCGTAGCTTCGCGTCGGCATCTTCGATCGCGGCCTCTTTCGCCGCACGCTCGCCGTCGAGCGCCTGCTGCATGTCGGCCTTCGTCGACGCCAGCTCGGCCTCGGTCCGCGCCTCGTACTCCTGCGCCTTGTTGCGCGTCTCGGCGAGCTCCTTGGTCCGCGCATCGAGCTCGGTCTGCGCGCGCGTGTGGCGCGCCTTGAAGTCCTCGCTCGCCTTCTTCGCCTGGTCCTTGTCGGCGCTGAGGCTGTCGATCTTCTCTTTCGCGTCGCCGAGCTCGCGTTCGAGGTCGCCCGCCTTCTCTTCGAACTCGGCCTTCGAGCGCTCGAGCGCCAGCGACTTGTCCGCGTTCTCGAGGACCTCGCGCTCCTTCTTCGTGAGCGTGTCGCGAAGGTTGAGGATCTCCTTGTCCTTCTTGTTGAGCGTCTCGCGGAGATCGAGGAACTCCTTGCTCGACACGCCCGACGTCGCGGCCTTCGGCGCCATCGACAGCTTCGACTTCAGCTCGTCGATGTCGCGCTGCATGCGCTGCGCTTCGGCGTCCGATCGCGCCACGCGCTCCGCGTCTTCCTTCGCGCGCGACAGCTCCTCTTTCGCCTGCGCGAGCTCGTTCTCCAGCTCGCCGGCGCGCGCTTTCGCGTTCGAGGCCTCCGCTTTCGCCTTCTCGGCGTCCGACTTCCAGCGATCGGTCTCGCCGGTGTCCGCGGCGGGTCGCGGCAGCGCCGACGGTATCTTCGGGCGCGAGGCGGGCATCGCGGGCGCGCTCGCCTTGCGCGGCTCGGCCGGCGGAATCGGCGGCGGGGCCTGACGCACGGACGGCGCAGGCCTGTCGCTCGGCGCCTTCGCATGCGAACCGTTCACCGGCTCGAGCTGGGGCGCGTCGTTGTTCCCCTGGAGCATCCCGAACGCGGCGTCGGCGAAGGCGTCGATGTCCGGATCGATCGGCGCGTTCGGCACCGTGTGCACCGACTGCCCGCTGTGCCCCGTCTGGGCGAACGTCGGCGGACGGTTCGCGATCTGCGTCCCCTCGTCCTCCATGTCCACGGCGGCGAGCGAGATCTCGTCCTCGATGACGATCTGCCCTTCGCTCTGCACCTGCTCGATGCGCACGAACTGCTGGATGCGCGCGAGCAGGTCGCCGAACGAGATCGGCTTGTGCACGTAGTCTTCGGCGCGCGTTCGCAGCTTCCGGTGCTGCTCGAACGTCTCGTCGCTCGACTCGCTCGACATGATGATGAGCGGGACGTCCTTGAGNNACCGAGAAGCCGTTCATCCGCGGCAGCTCGATCGACAACAGAATGAGGTCCGGCTTGTCCGCCGCGGCTTGCTGCAGCCCGACGTTCCCGTCGTCGACGACCGATACGGTGCAACCGAGCTTCCCGAGCTCGTTTCGGAGCTCGCTCGCGAAAGCAGCGTCGCTCTCGAACACGAGGACTTTAATGGACATGAGGTGCGGGGCTCTCGGGTGGGGCGGGTGAGTCAAAACGATACCGGCGCGCGTCAAAAGGTGTCAACGCGACCCGCGGATCGACGCACGAATCGCGACGTCGAGGCCCCGCACACATAGGCCTCGCGCTACGGAATGGTCCCTCGGCCGATTCGCTCGGCGAGAGCGATGCTCAATCGCGACTGCTTCTCTTCGTGTCCGCTCACGCCGCTGCGCGCCTCCAGGACGGCGAGCACGTCGCGCCAGCTGACGTCGCGCGATCGAAGCGCGACCATCACGTGAAAGACGACGTCGGCCGCTTCGTTGGCCACGCGCTCTTCGCTCTCCGAGGCGACCGCGCGCGCGAGCTCGTCGGCCTCTTCGCGCAGTTTCGCGCCGATGCTCCCCGCGCCGCCGACGAAGAGCGCCTTCGTGTAGCTCTTCTCGGCGGTCGACGATTTGCGCGCGTCGATCTGCGCTTCGAGCCGCGCGAGCACGGTCTGCGGCCCCGCGCTCCTTTGATGGATGACGCCGTCGGGCTCCATCGTCTGAAAGAAGCAGCTCGGCGCGCCGGTGTGGCATGTCGCGCCCGCGGGCTCGGCGGAGTAGATGAGGCAATCGTCGTCGCAGTCGACGAGCACGCGCCGCACGTCGAGGCTGTTGCCGCTCGTGCGCCCCTTCTCCCAGAGCTCGTTGCGCGAGCGGCTCCAGAACGTCGCGCGCCCGGTGTCGAGCGTCGCGCGGACCGCTTCGACGGTGGCGTGCGCGAACATTCGCACGTCGCCCGTCAGGTGATCTTGCACGACGACGGGGATCAATCCGTCTTTCCCGAACTGCACCCGGAGGTCAGCCATGCGCTCTAGTAGACACCCTCGCCGCGCGCGGCGCGAGTCACCGTTTGCGCTCGCGCCCGTCCTCGGCCAACGTGGGCTTGTTCCCCGATGGATGCCCCTCGCCCCGAGATCGCGTTCGCCACGCCGCGAAAGCTGCCGAAGGTCGATTCGCTGCGAGGGCGTGTGGTGGTGGTCGATGTCGCGTTCGCGTCGGATGCGTCCGGCGGAGGGTTCGCCAAGCTCACCGGCCCGTTCATCGAGAAGCTCGGCAAGCGCCTGGTGGCGTGGGTCGATCACCACGACCACGTCCTGCACGAAGAATACAAACGCGACCCGCGCTTCATCCTCGCCACGAAGGCCGAGCACGGCGCGTGTCCTGAGATGGTCACGCCCGAGCTCGTGGCGCGCATCGGGCCGGTGGAGACGATCGTCTGCCACACCGACTTCGACGGCCTGTGCTCCGCCGCGAAGTGGATCCGTCGCGGCGTCGAGCCGTACCCCGGCTCCGACGACGACGCGCGCGCCATCGACACGCGCATCGGCACGCCGAGCCCCACGGCTCAGCGCTTCGATCGCGCCATCCGCGCGCGCGGTCGCGACACGGCGCTGCTCGGGCTCATCGTGCGTCACCTCGCCGGCGGGTTGTCGGACGCGTCGCTGTGGCCGGAGATCGATCGCGCCGCGGCCGAGCTCGACGCGATCGAGAAGGCGACGCGCGCGATCGCTCGCCGCTACCGCCTCGTCGATCTCGAGAAGCGCGAAGGGGTCCCCGCCGGCGTCCGTTCGATCGCGTTCGTCGATGCGACCGCCGAGCACGGCCACTACGACAAGACGCTCCTCTTGCTCATGGGCCAGGAGCGCGCGGGCGCCGCCGTCATCCTCGACCTCGACACGCTCTCCCTGGCCGCCCCCTTCGACAGCGGGCTGAGCTTCCTCGCGCTCCTCGGCCTCTCCGGCGGAATGCCCACGTTCGTTTCGATTCCGAAAGACCGCATGCGCGACGCACTGACCCGCATCGGCGTTCAATCGTCCGATCTGGACCTGCTCGGCGCCTAGACCGCTCCTGCTGTGGCGCAGTCGCGCCGGCGCCTTTCCCCCTGTTTTCCCCAGGATGCCCACCTGAAAGCGGGGCTCATCCGGGGGCGGAGGCTGGTGGGTCTAAATCACCGAATTGTAACCAGAACGCGTTGACCGTGCGTTTCACACCGTGGTAACGCCATTTCAAACTTGAAATGGGCTCGTCCCCAGGCCGGAAGGTTTGGAGGCGGGGGGGGGCGAGCGGGGTCGACTCGGACACGAGGGCGCGACGTTTCAAAGGGGTGGTGGGAAGCATGGCAGCGAAAGCTTGGAGCTCGCAGCAGAAGGCTGTTGAGGAAATTCTCTTTCAAAACGACGCAGTGTCTCTCTGCCTGCTCGTGAACAGACGCGCCAAGACGATGCGCGTCGTCGACTTCCGCGCGGGGCCAACGTCCGCCAAGCGCCACTTCGTCCTCGAGCTCGCCAAGCGCGAGGGGATGGAGAAGGCGTACACGCTGGTCGAGCGCGACGAGGTCGGGACGTGGGTGAAGCTCGGCTTCGCGAAGGAAGGGAGCATCCCCGGCTTCTACAAGAGGAGCGACGCCTACCTCCTCGGCTGCTCGGTGAACGACGCGCCCGAGCGGCTCCGCGAAGTGCCGATGGAGAGCGAGATTCGAATCGCGGTTCGCGGTCGCCTCGCGCACACGATGCCGATCTCGATCCCGGCCATGGTCGTGGAAGAGGAGCCGGCCGAGCACATCGAGCCGGTGATCGACGCGGCCCACGCGCGCGCCGAGAAGACGCTGATTCGCGCGAAGAAGTACGCGAAAGAGATGGCGGGCAAGCCCTTGCCGAAGGCGGTCGTCGCGCCGCTACGTGAGGCCGACGCCAAGAAGTCGGTCGAGAAGGCGCTGAAGACCGGAGCGGCGCTGACGGCGTTCGAGCCGTTCGGACGCGACGTCGAGCGGCGGTACTTCACCGTGAGCTGCAAGGCGGCGAAGCTCGGGCCGTACGAGCTCGTGGCCTCGACCGAGTCGCAGTCGTGCTTCGGGAACGCGTTCGTCGAGCTGCTCACCGGCCCGAAGAACGAGCTGGAGAAGATCGCCACGACCGGCTGCTTGCGGGCGTTGTGCGACAAGCTCCTCTCCGAAGGGGTCGTGAGCTGCTTCGCGCTCGGGCCAAGCGACGACCTGCTCCTCGCGACGGCCTTCGTGGCCAACGGCTTCCGGCGCACCGGGCTCCTTCAGGGTCACATGGTGGTCGGCGGCGAGCGCAAGGACGCGATCATCTGGTCGCGCAAGCTGGCCAACCCGACCGACGAGTAAGGCGCACCAGAGACGCCCACGAGGTGAGCGTCTCTTTCGCGCTCACCGTGAGTGCGCGCGCGGGTCACGCGCGAGGCGTCTGCTAGCGTTTGCACAGCGACGGCGGAGATTTGCAGCTCCCGCCGTCGACGTCGCCAGCGCAGGGAGTGACCTATGACCCGATTGCTTTGGAGCGCATTTGCTGCGCTCGTCCTCGCGATTTCCGTCCTCGGCGCCGCGTGCGGCAGCTCGAACGGAGGGAGCCACTTCAACGGCGGCGGCGGCGACGACGGCGGCTTCGGTGGGGATGGCACCATCGGCATCCTCCCGCCCGGGTTGCTCGGTGAGGGGGGGAACCTCAACTCCGAAGGGGGCGCGCTCGTCATCTCGCCCGCCGCGCCGACGCTGACCATCACGCTGGGAACGACGCCGTCGATCACGCCGCTTCAATTCACGGCGACGTACCAGGGGGCGTCCATCGGCGCGCAGTGGACGCTCGATCGCGGGGAGCTCGGTACCATCGGCGTCGCCACCGGAGTGTTCACGCCGGCGAGCCTCGGCGGCATGGGGACGATCACGGCGACGTACGCAGGGCACACGACCACGACGCCGATCACGGTGAAGGTCAATTACGTCGGCGTGGGCGATCCGAATCCGCCCGACGCGGGAACGGGCAAGGGGGGATTCGGCGGCGTAGGCGGAGCGGGCGAGGGGGCCGGCGCGACACCGGGACAGGTGACATCGCTCAACGGTCCGCCCACGGCCGATACGGCGCTCACCTTCCTCTATCCGTACGACAAGACCGTCTTCCCGCGCGGCGTGTTGCCGCCGCTTCTGCAGTGGACGATGGGCGCTCACACCTTCGCCGCCGCGATGATCCACATCAGCGAGGCGAACTACGATTACAAAGGTTACTTCCAGGCGAACGGAACGCCGTTCCAGAACAATCCGATCCCGCAAGCCGTCTGGAACGCCCTCGCGTACTCGAACGGCGGCGAGAAGGTGAGCGTGCAGATCACGCTGCTCGATGGCGGCGGGCAGGTGTGGGGGCCGGTCAGCGAGACGTGGATCATCGCGGCCGGCACGCTTAAGGGGACCATCTATTACCAGTCGTACGGAACGAGCCTGGCGCTGAACTACTCGGGCGCGATGGGGCCGACGTCGAACTTCGGCGGCGCGACGCTCGCCATCAAGGAGAACGCGACCGACCCGGTGCTCATCGCCGGGAACACGACCGCCAATCCGGCGTCGGATCACACGGGGTGCCGCGTCTGTCACTCCGTCTCCGCCGGTGGCTCGACGCTCATCACGGAGCACGGCGACAGCTACTCCACGTCGAGCGCCTATGCGCTCACCGCCGGCAACACCGAGAACACGCTCGCGAGCAACAACGGCGGCGGCGCGCTGGCGTGGCCCGCGTTGTCTCCGAAGGGGGACTTCCTCCTCTCGAACTCGGGAGGTCTGGCGGGCGGGTCGGGTGGGGCGAGCGGGCTCTATTCGACGGCGGATGGAACGGCGATCACCTCCACCGGGTTGAACGGTCTCGGCGCGTGCACGCCGGCGTTCTCGCCGGATGGAACGCACGTCGCGTACAACTGGCAAGGGGGGACGGGCGCTGATGGCGCGTCGCTCGGAGCGATCGACTTCGCGCCGACCGGGAACGTGTTCTCGAACCAGCGAACGCTCTGGACGCCGCCGGCGGGTCACGCCTACTGGCCGTCGTTCTTGCCGACCAACAACGGCGTGGTGTTCGAGCTCGAGACGCACTCCAACGGTCGCGATCTCGCGGGCACGCGCGGCAGCGACGACACGCAGAACAACACCGCCGAAGACGGTGCGCACGGCGAGCTTTGGTGGGTCGACCTCGCGACCAAGACGCCAACGCGCCTCGACACACTCAACGGTCTCGTGACGTCGACGGGTCTGCCTTACGTACCGCCGCACGCGACTGCAAAGACCGCTGCAACGGACGACCTGACACTGAATTTCGAACCGACGGTGAACCCCGTGCCGTCGGGTGGCTACATCTGGGTCGTGTTCACCAGCCGGCGACTCTACGGAAACGTCGCGACAATCAATCCGTACTGGAGCGACCCGCGCAACGAGGACCTCAGCGCGACGCCGACGACGAAGAAGCTCTGGGTCGCGGCGATCGATCTGAACGCGAAGCCGGGGGTCGATCCGAGCCACCCCGCGTTCTACTTGCCGGCGCAGGAGCTCTTCGCCGGCAACGCGCGCGGCTTCTGGGTCGTCGATCCTTGCCAGAAGGACGGCACGAGCTGCGTGACCGGCGACGAGTGCTGCGGCGGGTACTGCCGTCCGGGGAGCGACGGCGGCTTGATGTGCACCGCCACGCAGCCGTCATGCTCGCAAGAGTTCGAGAAGTGCACGACGAGCGCCGAATGCTGTGGTGTGAATCAAGGGATTCAGTGCATCAACGGGCTGTGCTCGCAAACCGGACCGAAGTGACCGCGCGGGCCTGGACGCCCGAAATACGCATCGTCTCTCTCAGCTTTCTCGTCCTGTACCTCGAGCTGGCGTTGATCCGCTGGGTCGCGGGGTACGTGCACAACTTCGGGTACTTCACGAACTTCGCGATGCTCGCGGCGTTCCTGGGGATCGGCCTCGGGTGTCTGCTGGCGAAGCGCGCGGCGCTCATCGCGTGGCTGCCGTGGGCGCTGCTGGCGCTGGCGGCGATCGTGCGGTTGGCGAACCTTCAGATCGATCTCCCGTCGACCTCGCCCGTGGCGGCGTTCTGGTCCGAGTCGTTTCGACCGGAGGGGAAGACGTCGGTGGCGCTGGGGGTGAGCGTGCTCTTCGTGCTCATCACGCTCGTGTTCGTGGGGCTCGGGCAGCTTCTGGGGACGCTCTTCGGCGAGCTGCCGCGCCTGCGCGCGTACGGCCTCAACGTGCTCGGTGGGCTCGCCGGGATTCTCGTCTTCGCGATCAACTCGCGCTTCGAGCACTCGCCACTGGTGTGGTTCTCGATCGCCGCCGTGATCGCCGCGCCGTTCCTGACGACGACGCGAAAGCGATGGTGGCCGGTGCACGCGCTCGGCCTTGTGATGTTCCTCGTCGCCGTCGGCGCGGGGACGAAGAACGAGCTGTGGAGCCCGTACTACCGGCAGACGCTCCTCAAGGCGCCCAACGGGTACATGCTCGCCGGCAACGGCATCCCGGGGATCAACATGGCGGAGTTCGATCAGCTGATCGACACGCGCATGTACGAGGTCCCGTTCGGCGAGGGGCTCCGCGCGTTGAAGAAGGATCCGCGCGCGCCGATCCATCGCGAGCTCGTCATCGGATGCGGCGGCGGGAACGACGTGGCCATGGGCCTCCAGAACGGCGTCGAGCGCATCGACGCGGTCGACATCAACCCGTGGGTGATCGCGATGGGGCGGAAACACCACCCGCTGAAGCCGTTCGCCTCCGACAAGGTGACGGCGTACGTCGCCGACGGGCGAGAGTTCCTCGCGCGCGGCGACGAGAAGTACGACCTCATCGTCTATGGCCTCCCCGATTCGACGTTCACGAACGACCGCGCGAACCTGCGCGTCGAGAGCTTCATCTTCACGGAGGAGGCGTTTCGGAAGGTGCTCTCGCGCCTGTCCGAGAACGGCGTGTTCGTCGTCTACAACTATTACCGGGTGCCGTGGCTCCAGAAGAAGATCGAAGGGATGCTCCGCGATGCGTCGGGGCAGGACCCCTACGTGAAGATCTTCGAGCTGCAGGCCTTCCCCGCGGCGATGGCCGTCGGGCCCGGACTCCTTCTCCCCGCGGCGACTCCTCACGCCAGCCCGCCGCCGGCGACTGACGACTGGCCGTTCCTGTACCTCGTCGGCGCGACGATCCCCGGCGTGTACGTGAGCGCGGTGGCGGTGGCGGCGCTGGCGTCGTTGCTGCTCGTGTTCGGCGCCATGTGGTGGACGCGCGACGACGAGAGCGCGAGCGACGCGAAGCGCGGAGGCGCGCGCACGGAGCCGGAGAGTCCGCTGATCCTGGCGACGCTCTTCTTGATGGGCGTGGCGTTCGTGCTCCTCGAGACGCGGAGCGTGGTCACGTTCGGGCTCTTCTTCGGGTCGACGTGGTGGAACAACGTCGTCGTGTTCGCGGCGATCCACGTGAGCATTCTCCTCGCCGTCCTGGTGAACACGTACTTCCCGTCGCTCCCGCGCGTGGCGATGGTGGCGGCGCTGATCGGATCGCTGGTGTTCGCGTGGGCGTTGCCGCCGGAGACGCTCCTCGTGGGGAGCGCGTGGACGCGCGCGGTGCTGGCAGGGACGGTCGCGTTCTCGCCGATCTTCTGCGCGAACGTCCTGTTCGCGAGCATCTTCCGCTCCACACGCGAAGGGCGCGTGAGCTACGCCTTCAACCTGCTCGGCGGAATGCTCGGCGGACTCCTCGAGTACGTGTCGCTCCTCGTCGGCTACCGCGCGCTCATCGGGTTCGCGCTCGCCGTGTACCTGGTCGCGCTGCTCCTCGCGTACCGCTACTCGCTCCGTTCAGGAGCGGCGGCGGCGGATCGTGCGAAGGCCACCTAGCTACGGCGCAAGCCGACTCATGTTCCAGCCTTGCGCGGCGCGCGTGTAGCGAAGGCGATCGTGCATGCGGTTCTCGCGCCCCTGCCACACCTCGATCGCCGTCGGTGCGACGCGGTAACCACCCCAGTTGGGCGGGCAAAGGACGTCGCAGTCGGTGAAGCGCGCGTCGGCTTCGGCCAAGCTCGCCTCCATCACCGCACGCGAGGCGACCGGAGCGCTTTGCGCGGAGGCCCACGCACCGAGCTGCGAGCCGCGAGGGCGCGTCGCGAAGTACGCCTCGGACTCGGCGCGCGAGACCCGCGTGACCGTCCCTTCGATGCGCACCTGGCGTTGGAGCTCGCGCCACAGAATGCAGAGCGCGGCGCGCGGGTTGGCCGCGAGCTCGCGCCCCTTGGCGCTGTCGTAGTTCGTGAAGAACGTGAAGCCGCGCCCATCGACCGCCTTCAGAAGCACGACGCGCGCGTACGGTGCGCCGTCGGGCGAGGCAGTGGAGAGCGTCATCGCGTTCGCTTCGAACACACCGGCCGCGATCGCCTCGTTCATCCATCGCTCGAACTGATCGATCGGGTCGGCGAGGACGTCCTCCTCGCGCAGGCCTGCGCGCATGTATTCCGTGCGGAGGGCGGCGAGCTTCTCGGTGAGATTGCTCATTGAGCGCGTGATACCTTAATCCCTGGGAGAATGCCGCCCTGAGCGAACGGAAGGACCGGGGGAAGTCATGACCGAGATCGTGCACGCCGAGGCGGAGGGGCCGCTCTCGATGGGACCACGCGGGCCCATCGAGCCGATCTTCGCCGCGCTGAAGACCGATCCGCGCCTCTTCGGCGAGACGGTCACCCGCCCGCATCCGCTGCTCACGATGCTGGCGCGCGAGGAGTACGTGGTCGTCGTCGCGCCGGCCGCGGTGTGGGATCACGCGCGCGAGCTGTTGAAGCCGTTCGCGCCGCGCTTCGCCGAAGCGAGCGCGCTGCTCGTGCTGCTGGGGAGGCCCGACGATCCGGCGATCGTGCAGGCGCTCTCGCGCGGGCTGGGCGCGATCCTCCCGGCGCAGCCGACGAACGACGAGCTCGTGATCGCCGTGCACCGCGCCTTCGAGCTGCTCGACGCCAAGGCGCGCGCCGAGACACGCGGCAAGTGGCTCACGCGCTACCGCTACGAGTCGAGCGAGCTGGTGAACATCGCGCGCGCCATGACCTCGACGCGCGATGTCGACAAGCTGCTCGGCGTCATCCTCGAGAAGAGCCGCTTCGTCACCGGCGCCGACGCCGGGAGCATCTACGTCGTCGAGGGGAGCGAGCCCGCGCGCATGCTCCGCTTCAAGCTCACGCAGAACGACTCGGTGCAGTTCGACTCCCGCGAGTTCGTGGTGCCGATGACCAGCCGCTCGATGGCCGGCAGCGCGGCGGTCGAGAAGCGCACGATCAACATCGCCGACGTCTACGACCTCCCGGCGGGGTCGTCGTTCGCGTTCGATCGCAGCTTCGACGAGCGCATTCAGTACCGCACGAAATCGATGCTCTCGGTGCCGCTCCTCTCGCAGCAGGGCGACGTCATCGGCGTCATCCAGCTGATCAACAAGAAGAAGGACCCCGACAAGAAGCTCTTCACGCCGGCCGACGTGAAGGATCAGGTCGTCGCCTTCGACGAGCGAAGCGAAGAGCTCCTCGGCCTCGTGGCCGCGCAAGCCGGCATCTCTCTGGAGAACGCGCTCCTCTATGAAGAGATTCGAAAGCTGTTCGAAGGGTTCGTGAAGGCGAGCGTCGAGGCGATCGAGTCGCGCGACCCGACGACGAGCGGTCACTCGCGCCGAGTAGCGGATCTCACCTGCGGCCTGGCGAAGATCGTCGATGCCGAGACGACCGGGCCGTACAAGGACGCGCTCTTCTCGCGCGAAGACTTGCGCGAGCTGGAGTACGCGAGCCTGCTGCACGACTTCGGGAAGATCGGCGTGCGCGAGAACGTGCTCACGAAAGCGAAGAAGCTCTACGACGAGCGGCTGGAGCTGATTCGCGTGCGCTTCGACTACGTCGCGCGATCGATCGAGTCGGACCTCCTGGGGCGCAAGGTGCGCGCGCTGGAGCAAGGGGCGAGCGCCGGCGACGTGCGGGCCATCGACGAGGAGCTGGCGAAGAAACGAAAGGCGCTCGACGAGGCGCTCGACGCGATCCTCTCGGCGAACGAGCCGACGGTGCTGGCCGCGGGCGACTTCGATCGCATCAGCGCCATCGCGCGCGAGACGTACACCGATCCGCGCGGCGCCATTCACACGCTCCTCACGACCGAAGAGGCCACGGCGCTCAGCGTGAAGCGCGGCTCGCTCACCGACGGCGAGTTCGACGAGATCCGCAGCCACGTGTCGCACACGTTCCGGTTCCTCTCGCGGATCCCGTGGGGGAAGGCCTTCAGTCGCGTGCCGCTCATCGCCGGCGCGCACCACGAGCGGTTGAACGGAACGGGGTATCCGAATCGGCTGCGCGCCGAGGAGATCCCCGTGCAGTCGAAGATGATGTCCGTGGCCGACATCTACGACGCGCTCACGGCCAGCGATCGCCCGTACAAGAAGGCCGTGCCGATCGATCGCGCGATCGACATCCTCGGCTACAGCGTGAAGGACGGTCACCTCGACGCAGAGCTCGTGCGGATTTTCCGCGAGGGGCGCGTGTGGGAGACGATCGCGAAGTAGCCTGAAATAAAGGCTCGCACGCGCGTTCGTGATATTCCGGCAGAGAGGTTCCATGCGACTGACGGTGCTCGTACGCGCGCTCTTTTGCTGCACCTCCGTGTCGCTCGTGGCGCACGCGCAGGCCGTGACCCCGAAGCCCAAGCCGAAGCCCGCGAGGGCCATGCACTTCCCGGTGGCGCCAGCCGAGCCTGCGCCCAAGCCTCCCGTCCCGCCCGACGTGCCGCCGCCGCCGCCCCCTCCGTGGACGAGCCCGGGCGCGCCGTCGACCTCGACGAGCGGCGCGACGCTCCTGCCCGAGCCGGCCACGACGATCACGACGCCGCGGGTCGCGCCCGCGCTGGCGACGGCGTTGAGCGCGCAGGAAGCGGCGGCGCTCGAGGATCGCGTGCGCGCGCTCGAAGCGCGTCTCGCGGCCGACGAAGCGACGCGCGGTTCGTCGATGCCGGAGTGGCTGAGCAAGTTCCACATCGGCGGGTTCATCCAGCCGCAGATGCTCATCCAGAGCTACAACACCGCCGCGTCACCGAACCTGATCTCCGGCGCGCTCCCGCCGAACCTCGGCGCGAACGACACGATCGCGAGGTCCAACGGCTCGACGTCGAACGGCACGTTCTTCCGTCTGCGCCGCGCGCGGTTGAAGACCGAGTTCATGCCGACGGAAGGGACGCGCCTCGTCTTCGAGTTCGATCCCACGCCGGCCGGCGGCGCGATCGGCGGCACGGGGACGATCGCGCGGCAGGTCGAAGCGCAGGGCATCGCGCACTGGAGTCCGTTCGTCACGACCGAGTTCGCGGCGGGCATCTTCAAGATCCCGTTCGGCTACGAGGTGATCCAGAGCGACGCCGATCGCCCATTCATCGAGCGGAGCTGGGGCGAGCAGAACATGACGCCCGGCGAGTTCGACACCGGCGCGCGCGCGTACACGACGTGGGCGAAAGACGGCCGCACGTTCGGCCTGCAGGTCGCGGTGGTGAACGGGCAGACCGAAGGGGAGCCCGGGTTCTCGCTCGATCCGGATCTGAACCGCGCGAAGGACTTCGTGGGGCGCACGTACTTCGACTTCGGCGACTGGGCGGAGATCGGCGCGAGCGGGTACTACGGCGTTGGGCAGACGATCGACGTCGCGAACCTGCGGTTCAAGCAGTTCCAACGGTGGGCGGCGAACGGCGAGATCAATCTGCACCACACGTTCTCGGAGCACGTCGGCGCGACGAAGATCTTCGCCGAAGTGACGTTCGCGCAGGACATGGATCGGGGCACGCACTACGCGTTCGCGGTGCCGACGATCCCGGCGGCGATCACGTCGAGCGTGACGGACATGAAGGAGCGAAGCGTGTGGGTTCGCGCCGAGCAGGACCTGACCAAGTGGGCGACGCTCGCCGTTCGCTGGGACGAGTACACGCCCGACACGTCGCAGAGCTCGAACGCGCGCGACACGTTCGGCGTCGTGGGCGTTGCGCACTTCACGCCGTGGCTACAGGCGATGCTGGAGTACGACCACGCGATCGATCACGTGCACAAGAGCGGGACGACGGCGCCCGATCGGCAGATCGACATGGGGTCGGGGGTTCTTCAGGCGCGCTTCTGAGACCGCGCCGCGAGGATGACTTCGCGGATCGAGTCGAGAGAGCGGACGCCGTCGATCGCGGTGTGAGGCGCGGCGAGTGAAGCGTCGATGAGCGACGCGAGGTCTTCGTCGCCGGTGGCTCCGAGGGACGACTCGAGCGACGAGAGCGCGTCACGCGAGACGAGGAGATCGCCGCCGACGCGGAAGGTGCCGCGGGCGTCGGGGCCTGCGCCGATGGGGCCGATGACTTCGTCGACGGTGGCGAGCCACGGGGGGTCGGCGCGCGGGTCGTCAGGGGAGATCGCGAACGAGGGGACGGGGCCGCGATCGATCGCCGCGCGGCCGTAGGCGTCGGAGTACGAGGCGACGATCGCGTCGGCGAGGCGGGCGATGTCGAAAGGCACCTCGAGGATCGAGGCGAGCGTGCCCGGTTCCTTGCCCATGAACGAGGCGCGCGGCGCGACGTCGAAGCGGGTGTCGCAGGCGACGAAGGCTTCGAACGTGGTGCGGCCGCTGGCGCGATCGTGGGCGAAGCCGGTCCACGCCGCGGGGCGATGCTTCACGCTGATCCAGTCGCGGCCGAAGAAGTGCGCGAGCGCGCCGCACCTCGTGAGCGCGCGGAGGAGCGGGCGCACGTAACGGTTCACGATGCGCGGCTCGTCGCACGAGACGAGAGCCGAGACCGTCGGCAAGAGGAGCGCGATCCACAACGTCCCCTCGCCTGCGCGAACCGCGGGGCCTCCCGATCCGCGGCGGACGATCGCCGCTCCCTCGATCCCGTCTGCGCGTGCGAACGCGCCGATCGCGATCGCCTCCTCACGCGGCCGCGCGATCCACAGCTCCGCTTCGTCGCCGATCGCGTGATCGAGCGTGGCGCACGACGCCGCCGCGAGCTCCCGCGCGCCGATCCCGAACGAACGCCGCACCCCGAGACTCACGTCGTCCATGTGTAGCGCATTGCAGTCACGGTAGCGGTGCTTGCGCTCGCCTCGTCCGCGCGGCAGAAGGCACGTCGATGCGCACTTCCCGTACTTCGCTCGCCGTCGCGCTCACGATCTCTTTCTCGCTCGCCGGCCTCGTCTCCGCGGGAACGGCCGCTGCCGCGCCGCCGTGGGTCGAGCGTCACATCACGCTGCCCGAGCACGACTGGGCGTTCGACTTCGGGCTCGGCATCGCGCACGACTACGCGCCGCCGGTGAGCCCCACGGGCGTCGGCGTGAACTTCGAGATGGCGGTGTCGCCCGTGAGCCGCCTCGAGCTCGGCTTTCGCACCGGCCTCCGCATGGGCGACGACGCGCGCTTCACGCACGCCGACGAGTACGGCCGACTCTTCGATCGCCAGTCGTTCGACACGAGCAACGCCACGATCGCCAACCCCGAGCTGCGCGTTCGCGGCGCGGTCGTCCGCTCGGAGGTCGTGGAGCTGGCGCTCGAAGGGCGCGCGTTCCTTCCGGTGAACCAGGGGGCGCGCTTCGGCGCGATGTTCGGCGTGCCGATCTTCTTTCACCTCGGCGATCGCGCGCGCATCGACACCGGCGTCTACGTGCCGGTCGTCTTCAACACGCCGATCGACACGTACTTCAGCGCACCGTTCGATCTCTGGTTCCAGCCGACGGCGAAGCTCTGGCTCGGGCCGATGAGCGGCGTCGTCTTCCACAGCGTGAACAACCACGTGAGCGTGCCGCTCGGCTTCGGCCTCGGTTACCAGTTCACGCACGCCCTCGATCTGAAGACGCAGATCCTCTTCCCGTCGATCAACGACAACCAGGGGGCGCAGTCGTTCGGCGTCGGCGTGGGGCTTCAGGTCCGAATCGAATAGGCGCAGGCGCTCACCAACCCGTGCACGCCGCGCGCACCGACGGCGACTGCGCGGAGTTCGCGTCCATGAACTGGTAGAGACGCCCCTCGTGGTCGATCGCCACCGCTTCGTCGTTCGCGGTGTCGGGGGCGTCGATGGGCGAGAGCGCGTTCGTGCGCTCGTCGAAGCGGTACACCGTGGAGCCGTCGTAGATGTTCGTGGCCACGAGCACCACGTCGCGCGCCGGCCCGTCGGCCGCTCCGAACGCGCAGTCGCTGAGCGCGTGCTTCTTCAAGGGGAGCGCGACGCGCGGATGAACCGGGTCGACGCGCAGACGCTCCCCTTCGAACACGAGGCACAGGAGCCAGCCGTACGCGCGGCTCGCGGCGTAGCCGGCGCATCGCGCGTTCGAGCTCTCGCCGCGAAGGCACAGCCCTTCGAAGTCGGGCGGCTGTCCCGGGAGGAGCAGGTGCGAGGCGACGTAGGGAGGCGCGCCGAGCGGGTAGGCCGGACCGTCGCGGGTGACCCCGCCTTTCCCGTCGGGCGTGAAGCGCTCGACGTAGCCGGCCGAAATGAGCGCATAGAGATGCTTGCCGCGCCACGCGAGTCCTTCGATGTCGTCGATCATCGCCGGGTCGAGCGGGAGCGTGATCGATCGCGCCGGTCCGTTCGGGAGCGCATAGGCCACCGCGGCGCCGTGGTTCTCGGAGTCGGAGACGACGAGCATCTCGCGCACACCGTGAAGGAGCTCCACTTCGGTCGCGGCCGAAGCCTCGGGAAGATCGATCACGGCGGGAAACGCGGGATCGGGCTCGCACGTGACCCGCGAGGCGAGGGCGGCGTCTTCCGCGGCGGCTGCATCGATCGCGGGTGGCGGCGCGAGCTCGGCTTTCGGTTGGTGCCGGCAGGCGCACAGAACAGAACCTGCAGCGCCCGTGAGCACGATCGCGGCGAGCGTCCATCGCATGCGGTATCAATGGTTCATCGCATGGAGACAATCGATTGGCGAGCAGAGGGGGACCGCTGCATTGCGCTGCTTCAGGATCTCCTGCGCATCCCGACGGTGAACCGCGGGACGAACGAACCGGGTGACGGCAACGAGCGCCCGGCGGCCGAGCGCGTCGCGGAGTTTCTTCGCGCGTCGGGCGTCGAGCCGCGCCTGTTCGAGAAGACCAAGGGGCGCACGAACCTCGTCGCGCGGTTGCGCGCGAACGACGGAAAGGGATCCGGCGCCAGCGGTGCCGATCACACGACAAGAGGCCCGCTCTTGCTCAACGCGCACCTCGACGTCGTCGAAGCCGACGCCTCGCGATGGACCCATCCGCCGTTCGCCGGCGAGATCCACGACGGCTGGCTATGGGGCCGCGGCGCCATCGACATGAAGCACATGGCGGCGATGAGCGCGTGCGTGATGGCGCTGATCGCGCGGGAGAAACCGCAGCTTCAGCGCGATCTCATCTTCGCCGCCGTCGCCGACGAAGAGGCCGCGTGCACGCAGGGCTCGCTCTTCCTCGTCAGCGATCACCTCGACCAGGTGAAGGCCGAGTACGTGCTCGGCGAGATCGGCGCGTTCTCGATGCCGCTCTTCGGGCGGACGTTCTATCCGATCCAGGTCGCCGAAAAAGGGATCTGCTGGACGCGCGTGACGTTCGAAGGGTCGCCCGGCCACGGCTCGCTCCCCGATCCGAAGAGCGCGGTGAATCGCCTCGCGCGCGCGATCGGGCGCCTGTCGAAGAAGCGTCTGCCGATTCATCCGACGCCGGTGGTGAGCGCGTTCATCGAGCAGATCGCCAGCGAGATCCCGCGGCCGCAGCGCGACGTGATGCGCCGGCTCTCGACGCCGCAGGTGGCGTCGCTGATCCTCGACTACCTGGTGCGCGATCCCGATCAGCAGCGATCGTTCGGCGCGATGCTCTCGAACACAGCGTCGCCCACGGTCGTCGCCGCCGGGCGCAAGGTGAACGTCATCCCCGGGCGCGCGACGGTCGACATCGACGGGCGCGTCCTCCCCGGGTCGTCGGAGCCGCAGTTCCTTCGCGAGCTCCGCGCGGCGATGGGGCGCGACGGGAAGAGCGCGAAGTTCGAGGTCCTCGATTCGCGCGCGCCGACCGAGACGAGCCCCAACACGCCGCTCTTCGCGCACCTCGCGCGCACGATCCGCAAGCACGATCCCGCCGGCATCCCGCTGCCGTACATGATCCCCGGCTTCACCGACGCGACCGCCTACGCCCGCACAGGCGCCAAGTGCTACGGCTTCGCTCCGATTCGCTTCGATACCGAATCCCCAGATCACCAGGCCGTGAGCTTTTCGCGCATGTACCACGGTGACAACGAGCGCATCCCCACGGACGGGCTTCGCTGGGGCCTTCGCGTGCTCTACGACGCGGTTCGCGGCTTCATCGCCCGCGAAAACTGAGCGCGACCGCGTACTGGACGCCCGTTCTACCCGCGCGGGGCTTCGCGCCTTTTCACTTATGAAAGCCGCGAGGCGCGGGACTCACCTTGCTGAGCGTGGCGAGAGTCGGATAGCTTCGGTGCGAAGTTCTCTCTTTTGAATGAGCGCGCGGGCGACGAAGCGCGCGGCCGAGAAGCAGTCTTGCGGAGGCGGTCGGATGGTCAATCCCCAGATGGTGATGTACGAGGAGGAGTTCNNGGCAACATCGCCGCGACGGGCGGCATGGCGAAGCTCCTGAAGGAGAACGAGTTCGCCACTCAGTTTCACGAAGGTGAAAAGGCGAACATCCACATTCAGCTGGTGGGCAACCGCGTCATCCTCGTCGTCATCTTCGACGCGCGCTCGAGCCTCGGGCTCGTACGCCTCCGCGTGAAGAAGGCGAGCGAGGAGCTGAATCACATCTTCGAGTCGCTCCTGAAGAAGGTCGCCGAGCCCGGCGCGGACTCGCCGTTCGCCGAAATCACGGATGAAGACATCGACAACCTGTTCAATGATTGAGCGGACAAGCCGATGAGTTTCATCAACTACATGGCGAGGGAGATCAACTGCAAGTTGGTCTATTACGGCCCTGGCCTCTGCGGCAAAACGACGAATCTTCAGTACATCTACGAGCGCACGAACCCCGACGCGAAGGGGAAGATGATCAGCCTCGCGACGGAGACCGAGCGCACGCTCTTCTTCGATTTTCTCCCGCTGTCGCTGGGCGAGATTCGCGGGTTCAAGACGCGCTTCCACCTCTATACGGTGCCGGGGCAGGTCTTCTACGACGCCTCGCGGAAGCTGATCTTGAAGGGCGTCGACGGCGTCATCTTCGTGGCCGACTCGCAGATCGAGCGAACGGAAGCGAACATCGAGTCGGTCGAGAACCTGCGCACCAACCTGGCGGAGCAGGGATACTCGCTCGATAAGCTGCCGTACGTGATCCAGTACAACAAGCGCGACCTGCCGAACGTGGCGTCGATGGAAGAGCTTCGCCAGATGCTCAACCCGACGAACCAGCCCGATTTCGAAGCGGTCGCGCGCACGGGCGTCGGTGTGTTCGACACGTTGAAGGCCGTGGCGAAGCTCGTGCTGACTGAATTGAAAAAAGGCGGCGGGGGCTGAGCGCCACCACGCTGTCATCCTGAGCGAAGCGAAGGATCTCAGCGGGGCCAGCGGAGATTCTTCGTCGCTTCGCTCCTCAGAATGACAGCGGTGGGGAGGCAGCGGGAGCTATCTACGCGCCCATCATGTCGAGGAACGGGCCTGCTCCGAGGAGCGAGGTGCCGCCGTCGATCAGGAGCGTCATCCCCGTGACGTACGCCGCGGCGGGCGAGACCAGGTAGGTCACGGCTTCGCACACCTCGTCGATCGTGCCGGCGCGGCGCATGGGGACGCGTTTGTCGAAGTAGCCCTGCATGTCTTCAGGCGCGAGGCGCGACATTCCCTCGGTTCCTTCGATCGGTCCCGGCGCGACGGCGTTCACGCGGATGCCCATGCGGCCCCACTCGAGCGCGAGGTCGCGCGTGAGCTTCTCGATGCCCGCCTTGGCGGCGCCGGCGTGGCACTGGAGCGGCGTGGGGATGAAGGCTTGCGTGGCGGTGATGCTGAGGATCGAGCCGCCGTTCTTCGAGAGGTGCGCGAACGAGGCGCGGCACGCGTTGAAGGTGCCGCACAGATCGATGTCGATGACGGCGCGAAAGCCGTTCGCCGAGAGCGTCGCGGCGGGCGCGAGGAAGTTCCCGGCGGCACTGTTCACCACGATGTCGAGGCGACCGAACGCTTCGACCGTGCCGTTGATGGCCCGTTCGAGGGCGGCGTAGTCGCGCACGTCGGCGGCGGCGCAGCGCGCTTCACCGCCGGCCGCCGTGATCTCCGCGGCCACCGCTTCGAGCTTCGCCAGCGTGCGTCCGACGAGACCGACCTTCGCCCCTTGAGAAGCGAGTCGCTTGGCGATGCCGGCGCCGATGCCGCTCCCGCCCCCGGTGACGATCGCCACTTGCCCACGCAGCATGTCCGGGACGAAGACGCTCTTCATGCGCCGATGCTAGGGCCAACCTCCTTCACAGCGAAGACGCGCCTCCACAACGGATAGCTCCACGCCAGAAAAACGAGGTGGCTCGTCGCGAGGCGCACGAGCCAGTAGGCGTGCGTCGTCTGCGGCCACGTGCGAAGGACCGCGTCGTAGAGGAGCGCGTTCGCCGCCAGCGCGAACACCTCGACGAGCGTGTAGAGGACCGCCTGGCGTACGAGCGACCCCTCGCGCGCGCGAAACGCGAAGTGGCGGTTGCCGACGAAGTTGGCGAGGCCGCCGGCGATCAACGCGGGGACGCTCGCAGCGCGCGCATCGACGTGGAACCCGCTGACGAGAATGGCGAGCGTCGCGACGTCGACCAACGTGGCGAGCGCTCCCGCAATTCCCGCGCGAAGGAAGCGGGCCAGGCGTGCGAGGCGCGTGGGAGGTGGTCCGTCGTTCACGACTTCCGATCACTGCAACGGCGAGACCAGTCCTCGAATCGCCCGCCATCGCAGGGATCGCCCTGAATTTCAGCGAAGCGTGTGCGTAAGCGCGTTCACCGCGCAGCGTGCCATCGCGAAGCGCGCGCCGCGGCGAAGTTCCGGCGGAGGATCCCGTCGTGGAAGTTCGTGCCGACCGGCGTAGCGCCCGCGGTCGTCGAGAGGAGCTCTTCGACGGCCACCGCGACCGTCTTGCTCGCGAGCTTCACGCTCTTGGTCGAACCGACGCTACCGAAGAGGAGCGCCGCCGCCTCCGAGACCGACAGGCCGTCGAGAGAGACGCCGTCGATCGAGACGAGCGTGTCGCCGATGGCGATTCCTTTCGACGCCGCGTCGCCGCTCGTCGCGCCGACGACGTAGCTGCTCCCGCTGAGCGCCAAGTCGACGCCGATGCGGTGACCGGGATCGATTGCGAAGGTGGTGTTCGAGTAGCGCGCGAGGTGGAGCTTCTTCGCGGGGTAGTCGATCGTGACGTAGAAATCGTGGAGGTACGTCCCGCCGAGCGAGCCGTCGATCGTCTCGCCCGCGTCGGTGCCGATGGCCCCGAGGTTCGTGTCGAACGACGAGTCGTACGCCACGACGACCGAGTCCACGGCGACGCCGCCGACGGTCACGGACTTGGCGCGCGCCAGCGACGAGGTCGATGCGCCTGCGGTCGTCTCGGCGGTCCCGCCGTCGATCTGCGCGCGGCCGTCGCTCGTGAGCGCGGTGAATGCGGCGCCGCTCACCGTGAGGTAGCTCGCGCCGGTGTCGACGATCATCCGGTAGTCGGTCCCTTCGAGGGCGACGGTGACCACGATGCGCGAGCGCGGAATCTGGACGCCGTCGAGCGTCTCTCCCCCTTCGAAGGCGAAATCGAGCACCGTCTCGGGCTCGAGGCCGGCGGGCGGCGGCGGAGCCACGGTCCCCAGGCCGAAGGTGACGTCGCGGTAGTTGAAGGTCGCGACGTACGAGCCGATCGCGGCGTAGCCGACGTTGGCGCTCAGAGGGAGCTGGGGATCGGGGCTCGTGAGGCCTGCGTTGGTGGGAAGCACGTAGACGTTCTTCGCGGTCTGCGAGCCGAGGGAGATCGACGAGACGTTCCCTCCGTTCTGCGGCAACCCGGCGACGGAGCCGAACGTCGACGGATCGAGGAGGACGAGCGGGTTGCCCGTGTCGACGATCCCGAGACCCGACGCACCGCCGACGCTCACGTCGACCGGAATGAGGTTCGTCGCCCGACTGAACGCTTTCCGCTCGGCGGCCGAGACACCTCCGTCGGTCGAGGACGACGAGCAAGCGACGACGAGAAGCCCGAGGGGGAGGAGCGCGCGACGATCGAAAGGAAGAAGCATGAGGAATGGATGCCACAGGCCGGAGCTCTCTGCCGCGAGACCCGAGCCCCTCAAACGGATGACGGGCCCAGGCGGCACGTGCCACCCTCGATTTCGTCCGGGCCATGCGGCGCATCGCCGCGATCCTCGGACTTTTCCCGCTGCAGCGAGCTGGCCCGTGCCCTGCGCTGCAGAGGGTCGTGAGCTATTCTTCCGGCATGACTCCCTCGGCCGCGAACGCCCGATACACGTGGGACGACTTCATCGCGCTCGATGACGACGACCGACGCGAGCTCATCGACGGCGAGCTCGTGGAGATCGAAGTGCCTACGTTTACGCACGAGGAGATCGTGGCGGGGTTCGCCTATTTTCTGCGCGCATGGGCAGAAGCAGGTCACGGCGGTCGTGTCCTCGCGTCGGGATACAAGATTCGCATCTCGGATCGGCGCGGGCTGATGCCCGACGTGCAGTTCTATCGACGTGAGAACACTTCGCCGGCCGGGCAGGAGCAAGGGCTCGTGCGCGGCCGCGCCGATCTCGTCGTCGAGATCATCTCTCCTTCGAGCCGTCGCTACGATCGCGTGAAGAAGCTGCACTGGTACGCGCAGGTCGGCGTGCCCGAGTATTGGATCGTCGATCCGTACGCGCGAACGTTCGAACGGCTCGTGTTGCGTGGCGAAACGTACGCAATCGCAGCGTCGCTCGAAGACGGCGAAACGTTTCGACCGGAGAGCTTCGACGGGCTCGAGATCCCCCTCGTGAAGATCTGGGGCGAAGCCGAGCTTACGTGATCGTCAGTGCGGCTCGCGCCCTTCGCGCGCGTCGCTCTCGGCGATGTCCGCGAGCCCGGCGAGATCCGCGAGCCTCAGCGGGTGCAGCGGCGGCCGCGGCGTGATCGGAAGCTCCGCCGACCCGCCGCGCGCCACGAGCTCGCGCGCGCACAGCGCCACGCAGTGCTTCCCCTGGCACCACCCCGTCGCGAAGCCCGTGTACCGCTTCAGCGACTCGATGTCCGTGTGCCCGCGCGCGATCGCGTTTTCGAGCTCGTGCATCGTCACGTCCTCGCAGCGGCACGCGAGCACCTTGGCCATGATCAGTCGCCCACGTACTCGCAGCGCGCGTCGCACGTCTCGAAGAGCGTGACCTGCGCGAGCGACGGCAACGACGGCTTGATGCGATCCCAGATCCACTTGGCGAGCACTTCGCTCGTCGGGTTCTCGAGGCCGGGGACGTCGTTCAGGTAGTTGTGATCGAGCGTGTCGTGCAGCGGCCTCCAGAGATCGAACAGATCCCCGAAGTCGATGAACCACCCCGTCTCGGGGTTCACGGGGCCGGCCACGGTGAGCTCGACCTTGAACGAGTGGCCGTGAAGCCGCGCGCATTTGTGACCCGGCGGCACCTTGGGGAGGCGATGGGCCGACTCGAATTTGAACTCGTGGACGAGCCGAACGTTCATTTCGCGGGCGAATCTAGCATGCGGGAAAGGACTGCAAGGGCGGCCAGGTTGCGAAGGGGGGACGATTCGGCTAAGAGTCCGCTCCCTTTATCGTCGATCGCCTCGATTTCCCGACGGAGCCTCCCATGTTTCTCGCGCTCTCCAAGAAGCCCCGCAAGCCGAACCGCACCAAGAGCAAGCTTTACAAGGCGAAGCTCAAGGCCAAGGACAAGGCCCGCCGCGGCCGCGTCTACCAAATCTCGAAGGCCTGAGTCCTTCTCCGCGCGCTCGCGCTTCGCCGAGTGACGTAGGATCGACTCCGTGCGCGACGTCTTCTTTTTGTCCGCGGGGTCGTTCAACGCGCCCGCCGCAATGGTCGAGCCGCTGGCGTTGAAGCGGCTCCGTCGGCTGCGGCGGAGCGTTCGCCTGTCGAACACCGTCGCGGTCGTCGTGCGCGATTCGGGGGACGTCGTGCTCGTCGATTGCGGCTGGAGCCGCGAGGCGTGCGCCGCGCCGACGCGCGTGCTCGGTCGCGTGCAGGCGAGCTTCCTCGGGCTCCAGGTGAAGACCGGCGACGCGATCGTCGATCAGCTCCGGATGCACGGGCTCGACCCGGCGCGCGTGAAGACGATCGTGGCGACGCATCTCCACCTCGATCACACCGGCGGCGCGTGCGACTTTCCGAACGCCGAGGTGGTGTGCAGCGACGTCGAGCTGTCGGCGTTCCGCGTGCGGCCGCCGGCCGCGGGGTACCGCGTGGCCGATCTGGAGACGGCGCGCCTTCGCCCGGTCTACCTCGGCGCAGGGCCGAGCTACGGCTTCCCCGCGAGCCACGATCTGTTCGGCGACGGCGAGGTGGTGCTGCTGGACGCGCACGGGCACACGCCGGGGCTCGTCGCCGTGGCGATTCGATCGCGCGAGGCGGCGCGTTGCTACGTGCACATCGGCGACGCCGCGTACCAGACGTGGGAGTGGGCGCTGTCGCCGGCCGGGCCGAGCGCGCTGTCGCGCCTTCAGGCGTGGCGACCGGATCTGTTGCGGCTGCGCTACGCGGCGCTGCGCGACTGCGAGGCCGATCCGCGAAAGCCGGTGATCGTGCCGAGCCACGATCAGGCGGTGTTCGAGCGGCTTCCGCACGCGCCGTCGAAGGAAGCGGCGGCGTAGCGGGCGCTCTTGGCCGATGGCCATCTCATGGCTATCCTATGGCCATGGCGATCGAACGAAAGAACAGCTTCCACCTGCTCCTCTCGGACGACGAGCTCCAGCTCACGAAGCTCCTCGCGGAGAAGGAAGGCTTGAACGCCTCCGACTACCTGCGCGCGCTCGTGCGGCGGGCGGCCAACATGCCCGGCCAGCTCACCCAGGTGCTGCGCCTGCAAGAGACCATGGGCAAGGAGTTCGGCGACGCGATCTTGAAGCAGATGTTCGAGGGGCGCGGGACGCCGCTCACGTTCGCCGGGCTGCCGGCGGTGGAGGCGAAAGGCGCGAAGACGACGGCGGCTGCGAAGGCCAAGCCCCCGAAGAAGAAATGACGAACGCGCGCCCTGCGCGCTAGGCAGCGACGGCGGCGACGCTCGCTTCGCGCGCCGGTGCAGGCTCTTCGAACGCCTCGAAGGCCAGCACCACCATCGCGATCCACAGCGTGTCGGCCAGGACGAGGTGAACGATCTGCATCGCGATCGGCGCGAGCAAGAGAAGGTTCACGACCCCCGCGGTCACTTGCGCAAGGACCGCGACGCGCACGACCTTCGCCGCGCGCGCGACACGCGACGACGCGCGCATCATCGAGACCACCGTGGTCGCCGCGAGCACCGCGACCGCCGCGAGCCCCGCAAAGAGCGGGTGCAGCGAGCGAAGGCGCACGAACACGTGCGCGGTCGACGACGCGTCGTCGGCCATCCCTTGCGCGAGCGAGGTCGCGTGGAACAGCGTGTCGCCCAGCGCCGCGACGGCCCCCGTCACTGCAGCGACCACCAGGAGCAGGAACGGAGCGGCCAGCGCCCACGCGATCCCCGCGCGCAACCGCGGGCGCGCCGAGTCGTTCGTCGCGGCCGACGCCGTGACCGTCAGCGCCGCGAGCAGAAAGAACGTGCTCACGAGGTGCAGCCCCATGGCCACCGCGCGCGCCGGCGAGGCGTCGTCCTTCGTGAGTCCCAGGAGCACGAGCCCCGCGCCGAGCAGCGCTTCGACGACGATGAAGCCCATCGACACGACCGCCCCAGCGCGCACCGGGTGCCCGCTCGGATAGGCGCGGAACGCCGCGACGAGCAACGTCAGCACGAGCACCGTGGCGATGCCGGCGGTCGATCGATGCGTCAGCTCGACGAGCGTCTCCATCGTCGGCGACCGCGGAATCAGCACCCCCTGGCACAGCGGCCAGTGCTCGCCGCACCCGGCGCCCGACCCGCTGGCGCGCACGTACGTCCCCCACGCGCTCGCGGCGACGTTGTACGCGAGCACGGCCCAGGCGAAGCGGGCGTAACGGGAGAGACTCACGGCGGCGCGAAACCTGACACGAAGCGGGAGCACAGTCATGCAGGTCGCCTCTTTTCGCGACCCGCCCCTTGCTGCTAAGCGGGTCTCACCCCACTTCCCCCGAATCGAGGAGCCGACATGAGCCGCACGCGAATCGAGAATGACAGCATGGGCGACGTTCACGTCGCGTCCGATCGCTACTGGGGAGCGCAGACGCAGCGCTCGCTCGAGAACTTCAAGATCGGCGGGCATCGGTTCTCGGCGTCGGTCATTCGCGCGTTCGGCGTGGTGAAGAAGGCGAGCGCGCTCGCGAACCACAAGCTCGGCAAGCTCGACAAAGAGAAGACCGATCTCATCGCCCGCGCCGCGGACGAAGTGGTCGAAGGGAAGCTCGACGATCACTTCCCGCTCGTCGTCTGGCAGACCGGCAGCGGCACGCAGTCGAACATGAACGCCAACGAGGTCATCTCGAACCGCGCCATCGAGATGGCCGGCGGCGTCATCGGCAGCAAGAAGCCGATTCACCCCAACGACGACGTGAACAAGTCGCAGTCGTCGAACGACGTGTTCCCCACGGTGATGCACGTGGCCGCGGTGCTCGACTTCAAGACCAAGCTGCTGCCGGCGCTGGTGCTCCTCCGCAAGTCGCTCGAGGCGAAGACGAAAGAGTTCGAGTCGATCATCAAGATCGGTCGCACGCACTTGATGGACGCGACGCCGCTCACGCTGGGGCAGGAGTTCTCCGGGTACGCTGCGCAGCTCGCGTTCTGCGAAGCGCGCGTGCACGAGGCGCTCGGGCCGCTCTACGAGCTCGCGCTCGGCGGCACGGCGGTGGGCACGGGGCTCAACACGCACCCGAAGTGGGCCGAGACCGTGGCCGCGGAGATCGCGTCGATCACCGGGCACCCGTTCAAGACCGCGCCGAACAAGTTCGCGGCGCTCGCGGGGCACGAGGCGATGGTGAACGCGAGCGGCGCGCTCCGAACGCTCGCCGCGGCGTGCTTCAAGATCGCGAACGACGTGCGCCTCTTGGGGAGCGGGCCGCGCTGCGGGATCGGGGAGATCTTCCTCCCGTCGAACGAGCCGGGCTCGTCGATCATGCCGGGCAAGGTGAACCCCACGCAGTGCGAAGCGCTCACGATGGTCTGCGTGCAGGTGATGGGGAACGACGCGGCGGTGGGCTTCGCTGGAAGCCAGGGGCACTTCGAGCTCAACGTCTTCAAGCCGGTCATCATCCACAACCTGCTCGAGTCGACGCGCCTGCTCGCCGACTCGATGAACAGCTTCCGCGAGAACTGCGTCGATGGCATCGCGCCGAACAAGGAGGCGATCACGCGCCACCTGAACAACTCGCTGATGCTCGTGACCGCGCTCAATCAGGTGATCGGGTACGACGCCGCGGCGAAGGTGGCGAAGACGGCGTTCGAGAAGAACCTGACGCTGAAGGAAGCGGCACTCCAACTCGGGCTCATCACGGCCGAGAAGTTCGACGAGGTCGTCAGGCCCGAGAAAATGATCTCGGGCTGACGGCCCGCGGGTCTCACTCCAGGACGAACGTCACTTCCATCGTGATCCGGTACTCGGAGATCTTCCCTTCGACGACCTTCGCCTTCTGGCTGACGACCTGGAAGCCGCTGATGCCGCGGACGGTGCTCGCCGCGCGCTTCAAGCCCTCCTGCGCAGCATCTTCCCAGCCCTTGCTCGATGACGCCGTGATCTTGGTGACGCGTGCGATGGCCATGGTCGGTCTCCTTTGGTGAGGTACTGCGGGGGAACGAGTGGGCACCTTGCGCGAGACATCGTCAATCGTGTTTGCGAGCGCGTCCGTAGGGCGGGTATGGCGCTGGTCCCGCCGGGGGTGGCGCTGGGCCGGGCGTGCCCACTGCCATCCCCGCCGTGCATGGCAGTGCACCGCGCGCGGTAGGCGCTCGGGCCGCGCGGTTGAGTGCCAATGACGGCGAACATGGCGCTGGACCCGACGCCATCGGCGCCGTTGTTCGTGACCCGAGTGCCTTCGACGCCGGCTCTTGCGCCTGTGTCGCCAATGGGAGCGCCAGGACCGAGCCACTCGACGACAGGCGCGACGACATTGGCGTCTTTCCCCGCGAGTCCATTGCCAGGCGCGGCCACACCGGCCTATCACTGGCGCCCTCGAACGCCATTCACCCATCCACAGGTGCCAACGTGACCGGGACTGTCCTCTCTCTGAACCGCCCCGTGGGCGCCCTCGTCGTGCGTGCTCAGCGCATGCTCGGAATGACGCATGAAGCGTTCGGCACGGCGCTCGGTGCCTCGAAGCGGACGGCCGCGCGATGGGCCGCCGGGAGCGCGTCGCTCTCCGTGCCTCAGGTGCGCGACCTCGCGTGCCTCGTGTACGCGGAAGATCCGGAGCTTGCCGCGGAGCTGGCGGGTGCCGCGAGCACGACCGTCGACGCGCTCGGCCTCGTCGCACCCCCCGCACCCATCGTGGCGACACCGCCGTTCCCCGAGCCGGTGGTCGTGCTGGCGCCGCCTCCTCCGCTTCCTCCCCCGCCGCTTCCAACGGCGCTCGTGGTCGATGCGGTGGTGTGCGCCGCAGCCGATGCCACTCAGGTCACGCCGGCCGCCGTTCGCGCCACGCTCCTCGCGGCATTCCGTCGCGCCCGCGAGCTCCGCCTCACGGTCGAGGACGTGGAGACGGCGCTCGCCGCGAACGTGGTAAGCCTCTCGCGCTGATCGAGTCATGCGAGATGCGCATTCGCTCTATGCGGATCCATACCGTGCGCGCATGAACGCGTCGCCGTACCTTCATTGAAACCAAGCGATAGAGGACACGCCATGCCCACCCACGACTCGTTCGGCGCCCGTTCCACCCTTCAAGTCGACGGCAAGCTCTTCACCGTCTACCGGCTCGGCGCGGTCGCCAATGCGCACCCCGCGGCGGCGCGCTTGCCGTACTCGCTGAAGATCCTCCTCGAGTGCCTGCTGCGCACCGAAGACGGCGTCGCGGTCACGAAGGACGACATCGCGGCGCTCGCGAACTGGGACGCGAAGAAGGAACCCGATCGCGAGATCGCCTTCACGCCGAGCCNNGTGCCGGCGGTCGTCGACCTCGCGGCGATGCGCGACGCGATGAAGCGCATGGGGGGCGACCCGAAGCGGATCAACCCGCTGCAACCCGTGGAGCTGGTGATCGATCACTCCGTGCAGGTCGACGAGTTCGGAACGCCCAACTCGCTCCGCATGAACGCCGAGCTCGAGTTCTCGCGAAACAAGGAGCGCTACCAGTTCCTTCGCTGGGGCCAGACCGCGTTCGCGAACTTCCGCGTGGTGCCGCCCGACCAGGGGATCGTGCACCAGGTGAACCTCGAATACCTCGCGCGCGTCGTCTTCCAAGGGCACGACGTCGACAAGAGCAACGAGCAAGGGGTCGCGTATCCGGACACCGTCGTCGGCACCGACTCGCACACGACGATG
>PLXW01000101.1 GCA_003151595.1 Myxococcales bacterium | reverse complement strand
GTTCGGCTTCTTCGGGGTCGTCGTGTACACGCGAACGCACACGCCGCGCTTCTGCGGGCAGCTCTTGAGCGCCGGCGACGCGGTCTTCACGCGGGCCGCGAGGCGGCCATGGTTGATCAGCTGATTGATGGTCGGCATGTTTTTCCGAGGTTTCCGCGCCAATAACGAGAGCCGAAGCGAGACCCGCTACGTAGACCCGATGCAGACAAAGGCATCCCGGGCTACGGGGACGCGCACTCTACTCGCGGGGACCACGCTGTCAAGCGCGCAAACCCGGCAATTCGCGGGCAGTATGCGTGTCCTCCCGTGTCCCACGCCGCCCATTTCCTCGAGCGCCTCGATCGGGTGCCGCGATCCCTCACCGACTTCGCCCTCGGGCTCTATCGGGACGAGGAGCGGGTGCGGTGGATCCTGCACTACGCCCGCCTCCAGAAGGAAGAGGAGCGGGTCGCGCTGGCGCTGGGTGAGGCAGGGGCGGGTCCGTACATCGTCGTGACGCGCGAGGGGAAGTTCGTCACGGCGCTGGGGGCCGAGATGACCCCCAAGAACCTGACCGTCCTGTCGCGCGCGCAGGTCGAGGCGTTCTCGGCGCGGGTGGCGGAGTCACGGTCGCGCATGGAGATCGCCAAGGAGGTGGTCCCGCCGGGCATGGAGCCGGTGGACGTGCTCGGCCTCTTGCTGACACGCGCCTGGCGCCTTTCGCGCGAGGAGTTCAAGGCGATCGCCGCGTGGTGTCCGATCATGGACGGGCAGTTCCTCGATGACGCCTTCGCCTCGCTCACGGAGATGCGGTCGCTGCGCGACACGTTTCTCACGACCAAGCTGAAGCAGTACGGAAGCAACCGCCGCACACACTCCGCGATCGACCTGCTCTGGAATTCGATGCATGCCCTCGGGGCGCGCTACGCGCTGGCGGCGATGGGCGATCTGGCGTTCGTCGAGGAGTGGGGAAAGGCGTGGACGCGTTCCTCCGGTCCCACCTATTTCGCGACCGTCGAGCAAGTGCATGCGATCGCGATGCGCGGCGCGTGGGCGGCGGCGCGGATGGGAAGGCACTTCATTCCCGCCTACAAGCGCATCCTCGCGACGCCGGGCGATCCGCTCGCGCGCTTCGACGCGGCGCTGGCGTTGACGGCCGTGGGGCTCCGTCACGCGCGCCACCGCGACGAGGCGCGCCGCGTGATCGGAGCGACGGTGGCCAACGACGCCGCAGACGCCAAGTGGATCGCGTGCGTCGTGGCCGCCAGCGAGCGCGCGTTCGAAGACCCGGAAGGGTGCACGCGCGACGTCGCGATCTTCGGCGCGAACCTGATGGTCGACCTCGGCGAGCCTCTCCCCCAAGGGGCCCCCTTCAAGTTCACGCGCGCCGAAGACGTTCCCCGTGAGCTCGCCCTCCTGGTCTCGGCGAACTACGCAGGCGACGCCCTCGAGCCGTTCGCCTTCGACTCGCTGCCGTGGGTGGCGAAGCTCGCCAGCGCCGAGGAGCTCTACTACCCGAGTGACATGGAGCGCGCGCTTCGCATCGAGTGGCCGCCGCAGGCCCTCGCCGCGATCTTCCAGCGGCGGCGCGGGCCGACGCCCGAGCCGGTGGTTCGCGCGGGACCGAAGCTCGGTCGCAACGATCCGTGCTCGTGCGGGAGCGGCGCGAAGTTCAAGAAGTGCTGCGGGGGGTGAGGGGGCGAAGGGAGGTGGCCCGCGCCACCCCTCTTTTCGGCCATGTCACTCTCGGGCGTGCGCTGGTGAGCTCGATTCGTCGGTGATCGCGCCCTGGCCCGCGCGCTGCACTGCGCCCGGCCGTGGGTTATTCTTCCGGCATGTCGTCGCACACCAGCAGCGCCGCGCGCGCGCAGTACACGTGGGACGATTTCATCGCGCTCGAGGACGACGACCTGCGTGAGCTCATCGAAGGAGAGCTCGTGGAGGTCGAGGTGCCGACGTTCAGTCACGAGAAGTGCGTGGGCCGCCTGGTCGCGGCGCTCACCGTCTGGAGCGATTCCTGCGGAGGCTGCGCGCTTCCGTCTGGATACAAGGTACGGGTCTCCAGCAAGAGCGGCGTGATGCCCGATGTGCAGTTCTTTCGACGCGGGAACGAACCGGAGAGATCGTATCGCCGTGGAGCCGCCGCTACGACCGAGTGAAGAAGCTCAATTGGTATGCCCAGCTCGGCGTGCCCGAGTACTGGCTCGTCGATCCCGAGGCGGGCACGCTCGAGCGGCTCGTGCTTCGCGAGGGCGCGTACGTCATCGCCGTATCGCTGGAGGGCGAAGACGTCTTCCGCCCAGAGAGCTTCGAAGGGATGGAGATTTCGCTCGCGAAGCTGTGGGCGTAATCAGCAGCTCGTGGCGCTCTTCCCCCCCATCGACGAATCCCCCGAAGCGGTCCGCGCGTCGCTCGCACCGATTCGGCACGACTTCTCCGTCGCCGTGTACGCCGGCGGGAATGCCTTCGCAGTCGGCGCGATCATCCGCGTGGCGCACAACTTCCTCGCGCGCGAGGTGCTCATCGTGGGGGACGCGCCGTTCTACGAGAAGGCGTCGATGGGGATGGAGAAGTACGAGAGCGTCGTGCGGCTGGCGGATGAAGAGGCGCTGTTCGCGCACGTGAAGGGGCGACCGGTCTGGGCGCTGGAGAAGGACGCGGCGCGGAGGAGCCTGCACGCGGTGAGGGCGTTTCCGAAGGACGTGGTTCTCCTCTTCGGGAGCGAGCGCTTCGGGTTACCGAAGAGCGTCCTCGATCGGTGCGACGACGTGCTGGCGATCCCGATCTACGGCGTGAATCACTCGCTGCCGGTGGCGATCGCTGCGGGGATCGCGATGAACGAGTGGGCGCGTGTGAAGTACGCGGGCGGAAGGATCGCCTAGCGGGTCAGGACCCTGCGCGCCGGGGGTCGTGACCCGTTCGACGATGGGTAGTTACCCCCCTTCGAGAGGGTCGCGACAGCTCGGGCTGCGGGCATTTACCCCCTTTCGAGAGGGTCGGGACAGGTCGGGCAACGGGTAGTCACCCCCTTCGAGAGGGTCGCGACAGGTCGCGCGACGGGTAGTTACCCCCCTCCAAGAGGGTCGCGAGCCGCAAGTCGACCTGTCGCGCTACGCCGTCTCTGCCTTCTCCGCGAACACGACGATCGTCCCCGCCGGATCGGCGACGACCATCTCGCGCATTCCGTAGAACGTCGTTCGCTCCTTCACCAGCACCTCGGCGTCCTTGGTCGCCTTGCGCGCTTCCTCGAGCGACGTCACTTCGATGAAGAGCACCGTGTGCGGCTTCCGCCTCGCGATCGCCGGGAGGTCCGCTTCGAGGCTGGCCTGCGTTTGCAACATGACCTCGCCCGCCTTGTTCTCGAGGAGCACGAACCCCAGCGCGTCTTCGTGCGGAACCTCGGCGCGCTTCACGTACCCGAGCGCGTCGCACCAGAACGGCAGACACGGCTCGATGCGATCGACGATCCGGACCGGAGTGACTTTCGTGATGTTCATGCGCTCAAGGTAGAGCGCGCCCCTCACGCGGGATTGTCGGTTTCCGACACGGCGCGCGCGCCGGCGTAGAGGCGCGGGGTCACGCCGGTGAGGGCGCGGAACTCGCGAACCAGGTGCGCTTGATCGGAGTATCCGCAGTCGACGGCGAGGCGGGCCCACGAGGCGATCGATCCGCGCGCGATGGTCGCGGTCGCGCGCTGCAAACGGACGACGCGTGCGAACGCTTTGGGGCCGTAGCCCACGCGCTCGTCGAAGAGGCGCTCCAGCTGGCGTTCGCCGACGCCGACCTTCGCCGCGACCGCCGGGATCGGGAGCTCGCCGCCGTTCGCGTTGAGGAGAGTTACGGCGTGCGCGACGCGCGGATCGGGCGCGCGGGTTCGTGCGACGCGCGCGGAGATCGCCGCCTCGATGGCGCTTCTCACTTCGAACGCGTCGCGCGCATCGGCGAGCCGCGCATCCAACGTTCGCCCCTCGGCCCCCCACACGTCCGCGACCGGCGCGGTCTCGTCGCGCAGCTCGCGCGCCGCGACGCCGAGCAGATCGATCGCCGCCCCCGGACGAAACCTCACCCCGACCACGCACCCCGGCGCCCCCTCCCCCGTCACGATCGCGCGCGTCATCGGCCCGATCACGCGCGCCCCCGCGTCGCCGAGCGCGAACAGCACGTCCATCGCCCCGTCGGGGAGCACGCGATGCGCTTCGCCGTTCGACGTCACCTCCCAGAAGCACGCCACGAACGGCGCGAGCGCGAGGGACGGCGCGTGCTCTCGGTACCGCACGACGCTCAGTATGCGACAAAACGCGCGCGGGGCGACTGGCGTGGGCTCAGGAGCTCGTGGGCGCTGCCCGCGGCCCGACAGCGTTCGGATTTGCCGGAGCCGGAGTCAAGAACTGCCAGATCGCGAGGACCATGAAGACGAGCACGGCCCAGAGGATCACCGTGCGCCAAGGTCTCGAGACCGACTTCGTGTTCGGGATCAGCACACACGCCGCACGAACGAGCAGAAGCTCCTCGCGAAGCGACGGGTCGGCCGCGAGAATCGTCTCCGGAATCGTGCGACGCCGACTCGCGAAATAGGTACGTCGGATCGCTTGCCACGCGCCCATTGGGGCGATCGGGAGCCACGTGGAGATCTGCGCGCGGAGCTCGTCGTATCCGCCAAGAAAGCGCGGGAGCACGAAGCAGTCCCTGGAGCCGTTCGCGAATAGATACAGGCCACGCCGCGTCTCACGCGCCTCCTTCACTTCGCTGGCGGCGATCTCCGCGACGCCCTGGTGCGACGAGCGACGGAGAACGCGCGCGCTCTCGACGAGCTCGTACCGCGCCACGGTCCGCGCCGCGATCGACCTCCGCCTGATTTGCATCACGAACAGGAGCATCAGCGGCGCAACGAAGGGCAATGCGAAGCTGGAGCGGTCCCTCGCCGTGAGCAGGGCCACCGGCGCGACGAAAACCAGTATGTAACCGAAGACCACCAACCGGGCCCCGCGGCCGACAGCGCAGTACGTCGCTTCCAGGTCGAGCGTGTACCGGCGAATCCCCTCCGGGAGGAGCGTGGGCTCGTGCGCTGGCGCGTACGCCACGCTGTCGTCATGCGCGCGCGGAGGCGCGTAAGGATTCGTCTGCGGCACGCGCGCCAGACTACACGCGAGCGCACAAAACGCGCGCGGCGCGATCGACTCTCGTCAACCGCGCCGCCCGCACACCTCGAAGAGGCGACTCTCGCGAGACTCTTACTCTTCGTTGACCGCGGCCATCGTGTCCGGCGTCGCGTGGCGCGGCGCCGTGTAGCCACGATCCTCGTCGCCTTCGACGACGACGCGGAGCGTCTTGTAGACCGCGAGTCCCGTACCGGCCGGGATGAGGCGACCCATGATGACGTTCTCCTTGAGACCGCGCAGATGGTCGGTCTTCCCGTTGATCGCCGCTTCCGTGAGGACCTTGGTGGTCTCCTGGAAGGACGACGCTGAGATGAACGACTCGGTCGAGAGCGAGGCCTTGGTGATGCCGAGGAGCAGCGGTTCGGCGATCGCCGGACGCCCACCACGGTCGATGACCTTCTGGTTCTCGCGCTCGAAGATGTGCTTCTCGATCTGCTCGTCGATGAGGAAATTCGTGTCGCCGACGTCCTTGACGCGCACGCGGCGCATCATCTGACGAACGATGACTTCGATGTGCTTGTCGTTGATGGCGACGCCCTGGAGCCGGTAAACCTGCTGGATCTCGTTGACGAGATAGGCAGCGAGCTCCTTCTCACCCTTCACGCGAAGGATGTCGTGCGGGTTCGCGGGACCGTCCATGAGCGGCTCGCCGGCGCGGATGCGATCACCAGGCTGAACCTGGATGTGCTTCCCCTTGGCGATCAGGTACTCGCGTGCCTGATCCGCGAGCTGCTTGCCGTCGTGCGAGAACGGCGTGACGACGACCTTGCGCTTCCCCTTGGTGTCCTTGCCGAAGGAAACCTCACCGTCGATCTCGGCGATGATGGCGTGGTCCTTGGGCTTGCGGGCCTCGAAGAGCTCGGCGACACGCGGCAGACCGCCGGTGATGTCTTGCGTCTTCGTGGTCTCGCGCGGAATCTTGGAGAGGACCTCGCCGGCATCGAGCAAGTCGCCGTCCTGGACGACGATGTTCGCGCCGACCGGGAGGAGGTAACGCGCTTCGAGCGTCGAGTTCGGGAGCTTGAGAGTCTCTCCCGTCTTGGGATCCTTCAGCGAGATGCGCGGGCGGAGATCCGCGGCGCGCGACTCGATGACGACCTTGCGGGAGAGGCCGGTGACCTCGTCGAGCTTCTCGATCATCGTGACGCCTTCGACGATGTCGCCGAACTTCGCGATGCCCGAGACTTCGGTGAGGATCGGCATGGCGAAGGCGTCCCACTCCGCGAGGAGCTGGCCCGGCTTCACCTTCTCGTTCTCTTTGACCTTGAGCACCGCGCCGTACACCAGGCGGTGGTGCTCGCGCTCGCGGCCGGTGTCGTCGACGATGACGATCTCGCCGTGACGGTTCATCACGCTGACGGTCCCATCGCGCTTGGTGGCGGTGTTCGCGTTGCGGATGCGGACGAAGCCTTCGTTGCGGACTTCGAGCGAGCTCTGCTCGATCTTGCCGCGCGCCGCCGCTCCACCGATGTGGAACGTACGCATCGTGAGCTGCGTACCCGGCTCGCCGATCGACTGGCTGGCGATGATACCCACCGCTTCGCCGATGTTGACCTTGTAGCCGCGTGCGAGGTCACGCCCGTAGCACTTGGCGCAGATGCCGCGCTTCACCTGGCACGTGAGCACCGAGCGAATGACGACCTCTTCGATGCCCGCCTCTTCGATCTTCGTGACGAGGGCTTCGTCGAGCTCCGTGTTGTGAGTGACGATGACTTCGCCCGTGAGCGGATCGACCACGTCTTCGAGCGTCACGCGCCCGAGGATGCGGTCGGCGAGCGGCTGGATGACCTCGCCGGCGTCTTCGAGCTTGGTGACTCGAATGCCGTCGAGCGTCCCGCAATCGAACTCGCTGATGACGGCGTCTTGCGCGACGTCGACCAGGCGGCGAGTGAGGTACCCCGAGTTCGCCGTCTTGAGCGCGGTGTCGGCGAGACCCTTGCGGGCGCCGTGCGTCGAGATGAAGTACTGGAG
>PLXW01000113.1 GCA_003151595.1 Myxococcales bacterium | reverse complement strand
CGACCGCGACCCCGACCGCGAACGCGACTCCGGCCCCGAACGCGCCACCGACCTCGCACGCCTCTCATGCGCGCGCCCCGATCCCCCCGGTGGACGACGTCCCCGCCGCCCCCGCGCCGCCTCCGTTCACTTTGCCGCCCGCCCTGCTCGACTCACCGATCGACGACGTCGACGGCATCGAAGAGTAACGCGCGCGCACGAACGGCGTTCCCCCGTTCGTGTACGATGCTCCGGTGAGCATGCGGCCGCCGAGTGGAGGAGGAAATCCCGCGTCGGGGGGTTGGCTCGCGGCCAAGTCTCCGGCGAGCGCGTCGCGACGCGCGATGTTGAAGGGGCGCGCCTCGGAGCTGCGTGAGCTCGACGATGCGCTGGCTCACGTGCGCGAGCACGGCGTCACGCGGACGGTGACGATCCTCGGCGCCGCCGGCATCGGCAAGACACGCCTCGCGCGCGACTTCCTGGTGAACGTGCGCAACGCGCTGAAGGACGAAGCGCCGCGCGTCTTCCGCGGCAACGCGCCGGACCAAGGTGCGGCGTACGCCGTGTTCGCACGGTGCCTGCGCGCGCGGTTCGGGATCGTCGAAGGGATGGACGCCGAGGCCTCGAAGGCCCAGGTGCGCGCACAGGTCGCGAGCGTGCTCGAAGACCGCAAGGTCGGCGACGTCGTCTACTTCCTGGGGCAGATCCTGGGGCTCGACTTCCTCGACTCACCGCTCATCAAGGCCATCGAAGGCGACCCGCTCCAGGTTCACCTGCTGCGGCGCGCGGTCATCAAGCGGTTCCTCGAAGCCGACGCGGGATCTCCCTCGGCCTTTGCGGTCGCGGGCGGGCAGCGCGGCGGGCCCATCGTGCTGGTGTTCGACGACCTCCACGCGGCGCACGACGACTCGCTCGATCTGCTCGCGTACCTCATCGAGAGCGTGCGCGCGCCGATCCTGCTCGTGTGCATCGGGAGGTCGGATCTCCTCGCGCGGCGCGACGGGTGGGCCAAGCACGGCGGCGAGTCGCACAAAGTGATCGACCTCGCGCCGCTCAGCGACACTGACGCGGCGGCCGTGATGCACGATCTCCTCGCGGCGTGTGGTGACGAGCCCGCGGTCGAAGATCTCGTCGACGCTGCGTGCACGCTCGCCGGCGGCAACCCCGCGCTGCTCGAGCGGATGGTCCGCATCTTCCTCGACATGGGGGTGCTGGAGCCCATCGACGAGCTGGCCGAGGTCGAAGAGTGGAAGATCCACGTCGATCGCCTGGCCGAAGTGCGCCTGCCGATGACGGTCGAAGACGCGGTGCAGGCGCGCATCGCGGCGCTCACGGTCGAAGAGCGCGCGATGCTCGAGCACGCGGCGTCGATGGGGAGCGTCTTCTGGCTGGGCGGCCTCCTGGCGATCCGGAGGCTCGACGTTCCTACGCCGACCATCTGGGCCTCCGGCGAGACCACCGACCTCACGGCGCTCCGCGCGATGCTCCACGAGCTCACCGATCGCGACTACGTCCTCCGCTTGCCGGACAGCACGTTCTCGAACGACGAGGAGTACGTCTTCAAGCACAACCTGGAGCGCGAGCAGCTCGTGAAGCTGATCCCCGGCGCGCAGCAACGCCGGTTCCATCAGGCGCTCGCGGAGTGGCTCGCGTTCAAGGACAACGTGCGCTCGCACGAGGAGTACCTCGGCATGCTCGCGCGTCACCTGGAGCAGGCGAACGCGCGATCCAAAGCGGCGACGACGTACCTCGAAGCCGCCGACGTCGCGCGCGCGCACTACGCGAACACGAAGGCCGCCGAGTTCTACGAGAAGGGGCTGGCGCTGGCGCGCGAAGGGGCCGAGGTCGGCACCGAGGCCTACCTCTCGGCGCTGCACCACTACGGCGACGTGCTTCACTTGCTCGGGCGCAACGACGACGCGCTCATCGCCTTCCGCGAGATGCTCACGCGCGCCTTCCGGCTCGACTTGCGCGCGAAGGGGGGCGCGGCGCACAGCCGCATCGGGCGCCTTCATCGCGAACAAGGGGATCTATGGGAGGCCGCGCGTCACCTCGACGCGGCGCTGAAGCTGTTCGAAGAGGCGGGCGACACGCGCGGCATCGCCAGCGCGACGGACGACATCGGCAAGCTCCACTGGCTCCGAGGCGACTACCCGCACGCGCTCGAGTACACGCAGAAGGGGCTCGTGATGCGGCGCACGATCGGCGATCGCCGGTCGATCGCGCTGTCGCTCAACAACCTCGGCCTCGTCTATCAAGACTCGGGGCAGTTCCGTCTCGCGCTCGATGCGTTCGAGCAAGCGCTCCGCATTCGTCGCGAGATCGGCGACCTGGTGGGCGTGTCGATCTCGCTCAACAACCTGGGCACGGTCGCGCAGGATCAGCACGACGACAAACGCGCGCTCGCGCTCTTCCAGGAGGCGTACGAGGTCGCGAAGGAGACGGGCGATCGCAATCGCATCGCGCTCGTCCTCACGAACCTGGGCGAGACGCACAACCGCCTGGGCGACGCGCACAAGGCGATCCAGTTCTTGAAGGAAGCGGAGCAGCTGGCCGACGAGCTGGGCGACAAGCTCGGCCTCGCCGAAGCGGTGCGCGGCCTCGGCAAGGCGTACCTCGCGCGTCGCGAGTACACGAAGGCGCGCGAGTGCACGGCGCGCGCCGTGGAGCTGTTCACCGAAGTGCAGAGCAAGGTGCAGCTCGGGATCGCGCTGCGATCGCTGGGCGAGGTGACCGCGGCGGGGAGCGCGCGCGGCGGCGAAGAGCTGAAGGCGGCGCGCGGGCACCTGCTGCGATCGATCGCGATCTTCGAAGACATCGGCAACGACGTGGAGCTCGCGCGCTCGTGTCGCTCGTACGCCGAGACGTTGAAGCAAGCGGTCGACCTGGCGAGTGACCCGGCGCTGGCGCGTGAAGCCGCGTCGTTCTCCAAGCGCGCCGATGAGATCTTCCAGAAGCTCAAGATCAGCGCGTACGGCATCGAGCCCGAGGCGTTCTTCTCGCGGTGACCCTGCGATCCAGGCGGCCGCGCCTGCGGACTTTTTCACTCAGATCCGGATCGTGATCGATCCACACGCGACCGTGTCGGAGTCGCGGGATGCGCGGATTCACCGGCATTCGTGCGTGCCCCACACCTGCACATGCGTGGCGCTCGGCTTGCACCGCGCCTTGCCGTCATGCCTATGAACTTTTTCGGTCGTACGGTTTCCGGGGGGTGGGTCGTCGTCGGGGCGATCGGGATCGCGGCCGCGCTCGGCGCGTGCGGGGGCGAAGGTGGAGGGTCGTCGCCGTCGTCGCAGTTCAACGGGTCGCCCGACGATGGCGGGGGGCTCTTCCAGCCGCCGTTCGAAGGGGGGCTCTTCTCGTTCGGCAACGCCGATGGGTCGATCGCCTCGCTCGCGTTCAACCCGCCGGCGGCGACGCTCACGCTCGACGGCACGGCCTCGCAGAGCACGAGCTTCACGCTCGAAGCGACGCTCGCCGACGGGACGAAGCAGACGGTCGGCGCGCAGTCGATCCAGTTCGATCGCCCGGACCTGGCGACGATGACGCCGGGCTCGCCGGTCGTGCTCAGCGCGGCGGGACAAGCCGCCGGCGTCGGCAATCTGCACGCGGTGTACGGCGGCGTCGAAGCGACCGCGCAGCTCACCGTCGTCGTGAAGATGGTCGTGACCGGCGTGGGTGTGACGCCAGGTCAGGTGGCGACGCTCAACGGCACCGGGCTCGCGCCGGATACGAAGCTCACGTCGCTCCAGTACCCGTACGACAAGACCGTCTTCCCGCTCGGCCTCGCCTCTCCGCTCGTCATGTGGGCCGCGCCGAACGCGAACGACGTGTATCGGATTCACCTCGAAGAGAAGAACTACTCGTTCGACGGGTACTACGCGGTCGCGCAGCCGGCGCAGCAAGCGATCGATCAGACGCAGTGGGATCGGATCACGGCCTCGAACGGCGGCGACCCGGTGAAGCTGCAGATCGATCGCCTCGATGTCGCGACCAACACCGCGTACGCCTCGGCGAGCCAGTCGTGGACGATCGCGCCGGCGAGCCTGCGCGGAGCCATCTACTACTGGACCACCAGCGGCACGGGTCACATGTCGCGCATCCATCCGGGGCAAGGCGCGCAGCCCGAGGTGCTCAACAACGGCGTCTGCATGGGATGCCACGCGGTGAGCGCCGACGGGACGACGCTCGTCGCGGTCGTCGACTCCGACCCTTCGTCGGGCAACTCGTACCCCGCCGACGGCACCGCGCGCGCGTGGGTGAACTTCGCGCTCCCCGCGGCGACGCCCGCGGTCACGTCGTCGTCGTTCGGCGGCAACCTCGCGGTGAACCCCAACGGGAAGTTCGTCGTCTACGGAGACCGCCAGCTGCGACTCGGCGACACCACGACCGGCCTCGAGATCGCGACCAGCGGTCTCGACGCGCTCCCGCTCGACCCGAACATGCTCGGCTTCATGACCCCCGCGTTCTCACCGGACGGGACGAAGCTGGCCATGGTCGAAGGGGGACAGGGGACGAACAAGTCGGCGGCCTGGTACCACGACCTCTACGACGGCAACCTCGTCGTCACCGACTTCAGCGAGACGAACAAGACCGTCGGCAACCTGGTGCACCTCGCGCCGGCGAGCTTCTTCCCGGCGAACGAGCAGGGGATCGCGTACCCGTCGTTCACCCCCGACTCGAAGTCGATCGCGTTCCACGTCGGCGACTACACGACGGGGTGCGACGAGCAGGGGTGCGACGCCAACGCCACGCAGATCGGCGCCATCTGGCTGCAGAGCATCACCGGCACGAACCCCGTGCGCCTCACGCAGCTGGCCGACTCGTCGCTGAACGCGGCCGATCACGATCTCTCGTTCGAGCCCACGTTCAACCCGGTCGATCGCGGCGGGTACTTCTGGGTCGTGTTCACCAGCTCGCGCGACTGGGGGAACCGGATCACCGGCACGGCGAACAACGGGAAGAAGCGGCTGTGGGTCGCGGCCATCGACAAGACGGGCGCCACCGATCCCTCGCACCCCGCATTCTTCCTCGAAGGACAGGAAGAGAACACCACGAACATGCGCGGCTTCTGGTCGCTGGCGCAGTGCACGGCGACGCCGGCCGCGGGCGCAGGAGGCGGCACGTGCAAGGCGGGCTTCGAGTGCTGTTCGGGGTTCTGCGATCAAGGGACGTGCGTCGATACGGGGACGGTCGCCTGCCAGGGGACGGGCGGCGCGTGCGGGGCGAGCGCGGCGTGCTGCAACTCGTCGGTCGTGGCGTGCGTGAACGGGGCGTGCGTGCCGCAGATCCCGAAGTGAGCGCGCGCTCAGCGCCCGAGGATCGTGGGGTGCCAGTCGTAGACGTCGAGGCAAGGCGCCCGGCGATCGACGCGCGCGTCGCGACAGAGCTTCGTCAGGTGCACGAGCGAGCGTGAGTCGATCGGGAGATCCTGGAGCTCGCTCGTGACGAGAAAGCGCGCGGGGATCGACGGGAGTCGACCGAGCGCGAGCTCCGCGTCGCCCAGCGTGCCCACGGTGGCGGCGGTGACGTCGGGGTGCGGCGCGAGATCGAAGAAGCGGGCGCTGGGGCCGCCGAAGACGGCGACGGGGCGATCGGGCGAGGCGAGCGACTGCGCGTAGACGACGAGCTGTTCGCCGGAGGGCGGCGTGGCGCGCGCGTTCGCGTCGGACGAGGTGCGCATGGCGAGGAGGCCGAAGAACGCGACGCCGAGCGTTCGCGGGTTGCGTGAGCCGGTGGCGGCGAGGGCCAGCGCGGCGACGAGCGCGACGACGAGCGGGAGCGCGTGCCGCGGTTGCTGGTGGATGTTCTGGCCGAGCGTGATCCACGCGGCGTACGGGACGAGGACCCAGAGCACGCGCGCGTGCGCGAAGTCGTTCTCGCGCCACTCGAGGAAGCCGAGCACGGCGAGCATGACCGAGACGACGGCGATCGCGATGCCGATGGTGTCGGAGTCGACGCCCAGCCCGTCGACAAACAGATCGCGCGCCAGCCACGCCACGCGCATCGCCCCCGGCTCTTCGATCGCCGTCCCGCCCCACACATGGAAGTGACCGGCGGCGTGTGTCGTCGCCAGCGACGCGAGGTGCTTGGGGCCCACGATCCACGCGAAGGGGACGCACCACGCCAGCGTCGCCGCCGTCGTGACGAGGCAGGTGCGAAGACGCTCTCCACGCGGCGCGAGCGCGATCATCGCCAGGTACAACGGCGCCCACGAGAGCCGCACGCCCAAGCCGAGGCCTATGGCGATCCCCATCCACCACGCCGCGCGCGATCCGCTGCGTGTCGCGCCGAACGCCGCGACGCACGCGAACATCAGCGCGGGCGCTTCGCTCCCGATCGTCGTCCCCGCCCGCCACGCCAAGGGGGCGATCGCCACGAGCGACGCGACCCACGCCGCTTGCGATCGCGTGAGCGCGCGCGACGCCGCGAGGTACGCGAACGCCGTGGCCGCGACGCCCGAGTTGATGGCCACGAGGTTGGCCGCGAGCACGGGGCGCGGCACCACGAACGCCGCCATCCGCAGGAGCGCGACGTAGACCGGGTACCCCGGCATATGCGGCGCGAAGTGATCTGGATCGAAGTGTGTGACCGACGCCACGAAGCCGAGGCCGTCCCAGTCGTCGGGCCACGGCGGCGTGCTCAGCGCGCGAAGCAAGACGAAGAGCCCGCCCAGGAGGGCGACGCCGAGGGCCGCGCTCGATCGCTTCATGCCGTCAGCGCGTGCGTCTCGACGACGGTCTTGGCCCGCCCGATCGCGTCGAGTCGTCCGTTCGCGCGCTCGCCGCACGTCATCTGCCGCGCCGCTTCGATCCCCATCTGCATCGCCGCATCCATGAACACGTAGCGGAACAGGCCCTGCCGCCCGGCGGTGCGGACGTTCGCGAAGCGCTCGACCTGCGCGAGCAGCGCGCGGCGGTCGTCGTCGTAGCCGAGGTGATAGACTGGGTAGCCGTGCTCGACGCGCACCACCGACGCCCCGAGGACATCGTCGATCGCGATCCCGAGCTGCGCGAGCTCGCGCCCGAAGCGATCTTTCAGCGTGGTCACGTCGGCGGTCCACACGTCGTCGCCGACGTCGCACGGGATCTCGAGCATCATCGACGTGCGCCCTGCCGGTGCCATCGAAGGAGCGCGTCGCTTCGGCTCCTGGATGCGCGAGATGCGGAGGCCCCCCGAGGCCACGTACATCCACGTGTTCTCCGAGACGTCGCGACGCGCGAGCGCCAGGTTGAGGAACACGAGCGATCGAAAGCGGAGCGCGCGCGCGTGGCGCGAGGAGGCCTCGAGCGCGAGCGCGTGCGCCAGCTCGGGGAGCGCGATCGTGGAGAGCACCTCGCCCGCGGCGACCTGCGCCGGGCCGCGCGGACTCTCGAAGCGCACCGCGGTCACGCGATCGCTCGTCGTCTCGAGCGACGTCACGCGCACGCCGGTCCGCACCTCGCCGCCCAGGGCGACGATCTCGGCGGCGATGCGCTCGTAGATCTGCCCCATGCCGAGGCGCGGGTACCGGTAGCGGCGCGCGTACGTGCGGATGGGGGCGGTGCGAAGCCCGATCATGCGGAGCGCCGCATCGCCCAGGTTGAGGAGCGAGATCCGCTCCGCGGCCCAGTCGGCCGAGATGAGCGCCGGATGAATGCCCCACAGCTTGTGCGTGTACGGACCGAAGAACGTGTCGTAGAGCGGCCGCCCGAACCGCGCGACCACCCAGTCTTCGAACGTCGCGTCGGCGCGCGGAGCGAGCGCCCTTCGCGCGCGCTCGATCGCGTAGCCGCCGAGCGCGCGCGCGTTCTCGGCGAGGCCCAGCTGGCGAACGAGATCGCGCGCGTCGAGCGGGTACTGGAAGCGGCGCCCTTCGTGGAGCACGACACTCTTTCGTTCGCGCGTCAGCAGGTCATCACCCAGCAGCGCCTCGATTCGTCGCGAGAGGATCTCGTCGCTCGACACGAAGCGGTGCCCGCCGAGGTCGAACCGCCACGTCCCGTCGTCGTGGGTCATGGCGTGCGTCGCGCACAACCCGCCGACCAGCGGCTCGCGCTCGAGCACGATCGGCCGGTGCCCGGTGCGCGCCAGCTCCCACGCCGCCGCGAGCCCGCACGGTCCACCGCCGAGAATGACGAACGGCCCCTTCACGGCGAGTGACCTATCACGACGGCGGCTCTCTCACGGCGCGTGAAAGTGAACCTGGCTCGCGAGGAGGCTCCCCGTCCCGGAGGCGTCGATCTCGAGCACGCAGTCCGAGTCGCGGTCCGTCGTGAACTGGCCGAAGAGGTTGCGACCGAGCTCGCCGGTGAGCGCCTGCTCTCCCTGCTGGAGGCGCGCGTTCAAGCACTCGCTCACGACCCCGCCCTCCGGGTCTCCGATGTCGACGATCTGATCTCCGTCGAGGTCGTCCCATCCGTTCAAGAACAGCTTGTTCACCCGCGCGATCCGGTCTTCGAGCACGTCGCGCCCCAGCGCAGCGTCGCCCGCCACCGAGAGCGATTTGTACGTCTCGCGCAGCGCGCTCTGGAGCCAACCGAAGACCTCGGGCGTCATCACCACGTCGTCCGCGCCCGCTGCGGTCCAGCGGAACATCCGCGCCGGCGCGCTGTAGAACGCGGTCTCCAGCTTGGTGACGACGGCGCGGGCGCGCGTCTGGAACGACGGATCGTTGGTGACGAGGAACCCTTCGACGAGCGCACGCACTGCGGCGGCTTGGTTGTCGAGCGTGGTCGCGCTCGGGTCGAGCGTCACGTGCCCCTGCGCGTCGATCGTCGCGCCGTTCGCCACCGAGCCGTCGCTCGTCGTCAGCACGTCGCGCACGAACGTCGCGTCGGCCGTGAAGACGCTTCGCAGCCGCGTGCTGAACGTCGGCGGCGCTCCGGCGTCGCTCTCCGGCGGATGAATCGCGATCGGGTTGAGGATGCCGAGGAGATCGGCGCTCGGATCCGGATTCGCCGCGCCGTACTGCGAGATGGCGCCGTTCACCGAGAGGAGCGTCTGCCGCAAGCCGAGCAGGACGTGTGCGAGGTTCGTGGTCGTGACCGTCGTGCCCGGTGTGGCGACGCCGCTCGCGACGGTCGCCGTGTCGACCGTCACGCCGCCGCCGGCCGCGAGCTTCGCCGTGTGCATGCGATCGAGATCGACGAACGCCACGCGAAGGATCGCCAGCGAGCGATCGTGCGCCGTGGCTTCGCCGTTCGCCGTGCCGTCATCGGCCGGGAAGGGGTTGCCGTCGAACGTGAGCGCGAGCCCGTTGCGCTGGCCGATGCCGGCGTTGCGCGCGTCGGTCTCGCCGAAGAACATCGCGTTGCCGAGGAGGAGCGCGGCGAGATCCACCGAGCGGCTCGTGGCATTGGCGATCGCGAGCGACGCGATCGCCGGATACGGCACGACGCTCTCGTCCTCCGTCACCGTGACCGCGGAGGGGAACCAGCGGAGCGGCGAGGTGTAGTCGTACGCCGTCGCGTCCATGCGCGACGCGAACCCGCCGAGCGTCGCGCCGTCGGTCGTCGTCAGCGAGGTGACGAGAAACTCGGCGACGTTGTCCATCTCGTCGAGCATCGTGAGGCCCCACATGTCCTCGAGCGGCGTCGACCCGAGGAACGTGCCCGTCGCTGCGCCCGCGGGATCGGTCCCCACGACGTGGTTGTGCTGAATCCCCACCATCGGCCCGTCGGCTGCGGCGACGGTGCTCACCGGGTTGCTCTGCGAATCGTGCAAGCGTCCGGCGAAGTCGATCGACCAGAGCGCTTCCTTCCACGTCGCGAACCCGAGCACCGCCGGCACCAGCGTCTTGTTCACCTGCGCGTCGCGGTTCGGAAGATGGAGCGTGTTGTACGCGCACTCGAACTCGGGGAGCTCGGAGCCGAGCGTCGGGATCCCGCCGTAGCCGCCGGGGAGCGTGCACGCCTTCACGACCTGGTTGCTCGGCGCCATCGTGGGGTCGAAGTCGGCGAACGGGGCGAAGCTGGGCCAGAGGCCGGTGAAGCCGAGGTAGTTGAGCGGGTTGTTCCCAGTCACCGGGAGCTGCGCGTAGCCCGAGATGTCGGTGCCGGCGCTGATGAGGAGCTCCGACGTGCGCGCGACGAGGCGCCCGAGCGGGGTGGCCTCCGCGCGGGCGGCGACGATGGGGCCGTCGGCCAGCGAGAGCCCCGCGGTCGTCTGGTTGGCGACCATGTTCATGTGCATCTTCGAGTACTCGTACGACTCGACCGCCGTGCTGAAGCCGAAGAGATCCTTGATCGGCATCGGATTGGAGAGCGCGTCGTTCAGGATGTACTCGTCGGTCGGCAGAAACGTCCGGTCGTAGTCGTTCAGGTCTCGCCCCGCGAAGAACTGCACGAACGGCTCGCCGCTCTCCTGCATCTCACCGGCGGCGAACATGAGCTGTTGCACGTTCGCTCGCCCGCTCACGAGCTCGGCGTGGACGGGGACGCGCGCGGTCGGAGACGCCGCCGCGCCGTCGTACGCCGACGGGGAGGGGAAAGGGACCGGATCGGGGAGGGGAGCCGCGTTGAGCGTCGCGTCCGACACGCCGCCGTCGAGGAGCGGCGTCGACGCCTGGTCGGGGTGCGCGCTGCGGCAGGCCGGCGCGACGGCGAGCGCGAGCGCCGTCAGGGCGAAGAGGGAGCGCCGGCGCCGCATCGAGGCGAAGTATGCCGCGCGATCTCTCGCGCATCCAGCGCGGCAGAGTGGAGCGCGCGGTTCAGCGGTAGCGAATCGCGGTCCCCGTGACGTGCGTCAGGTCGGCGCGGTCTTCCCTCAAGTGAACGTCGAGCACGACGTCCGCGCGGAGGTCCCACGCGCGCGCGCGGAGCTTTGCAAACGCGGCCTCGGCGCCGCCGCTCACGCCCGCGATGTCGATCTCCTCCAGCACGTCGTACGGCCGCGCCTTCCTCACGTCGCGGCATCGCGCGGCGGTCCCCACGAGGCGCGGTCGCCCGCCGTCGATTACGCGCCGCTCTTCGAGCACCACGTCGGCCCCCAGCCTGGCCGCGTTCGCGCGCAGCGTCGCGAGCGCGCTCGCCTCGTCTTCGCCCAGCGGCGCTTCGACGAGACCGAGCGCCTCTGCGTCGCAACCGGCGTCGACGTCGGCGCGCACGATCACGCGCACCGCGTCTTCGCGGTTCGCGAAGCGCGCCTCGCCCGTCTCGAGCGGCATCGGCGCCGACGCGAGCATCGCGCTTGCCCGTGGCGCTTCGCACTGCACGGCGGACTCGATCGCCACCGGGCGCACCTCGCGGATCTCTCCGCTGCACGCGACGGCGAGCATCGCCATCGCGACGCACCCTCCGCGACGCACCATGCGACCACCTCCGCCCGCGATCACTTCACGCTACGTGCCACGCGCGCGATCGCGGCGCTCCGCGCGCAATGCCCCGGCGCCCTGGTCGCGCTCGCCCCGCGCCGGAGTCGCCCGCGCGACAAAAGACGACGGACGCAGCGCGTCGACGACGCGGATCCCTCGCTGGTGAACCGGGATCCCCCGCTCGTCAGCCGCGATCCCTCGAAGGGATGGCGCCTTCCCTCGGTCGTGTGGCGGTTTCCCTCGGTCGTGCATCGGGATCCCTCGCTTGTGCACCGGGATCCCTCGCACGTGCACCGGCTTCCCTCGCTCGTGCAGCGCCTTCCCTCGCTCGTGCAGTGCCTTCCCCCGGTCGTGCGTCGGGATCCCTTGCTCGTGCACCGCCTTCCCTCGCAGGGAGAGCGACTCGCGAGCGAGGGAGGCCGCTGCCCGGCGTAGGGATCACGGGGGGTGACCCGGAAAACGACCCTCGCGTCGGGGGTCATGTGCTTTTCCACGCAACATTTTTCGCGAGCGTACCGATGGGATCATTAAGGCATGACGAACGCCGGCATTTCGCCGGAAGGGGATCGTGTCGGTTTCGTTCCGTTCGAGAGTTCAGCTTCGCGCCGGCCAAGGAGCGCAAGGTCTCCGTCAGCACGAAGGCGAAAGCCCTAGAGCAGGCGGCGGCCACGCGCGACGCTCGGAAGACGATGGGCAAGAATCAGAAGAAGGGGATCAAAGGGGTCGTCGCCGAGAAGCAGAGCACTGCGGACTCGGAGACGGAGACCAGCGCGACGACGGCGGTTGCGAAGCCGGCGACGAGCGCGACGAACACGCCGGTGGTGAATGCGGCGGGTACGTCGAACGGTCAGGCCACGTCGTAACTTTGATCGAGCGTCACCCTCGGCCGGCTCGCAGCTCCTTGCTTGCCGGTCGAGGGTTGGACGACGGATCAGCGCGCCGCCGTCCCCATCGCTTCACTCAGGAACGCGATCACCTCGTCGCCCCACGGCGGGTGCCCGCCGCCATCGCAGAAGGCGTGGCCGTCTTCGTGCGTCGTCCCGTTCGGTGGGAACACGTGGACGCGGACGGGCTTACCGGCCTTCTTCATCTCGTCCGAGAGCACGAGGCTCGGCGTGGTGTCGAAGTCGTTCTCCGCCTGAAGGAAGAAGACGGGCGCGTGCGCGTTGCGTGCGGCGACCTTCATGCGGTCGCGAAGCGTCGCATTCGCGGCCCACGTCATCGCGGCGCCCGCGAAGTCGATCGCGCCGACGATCCCGGTCCCACGCTCGGCCGCGAGGAGCGACTCGATTCCGCCGAGTGAGCATCCGGCCACCGCGACGCGCTTGGGATCGATGGACGGAAGCGACGCGACGTAGGACACGGCGGCCATCACATCGTCGCTCTGCGTGACGAGCGCGTCGACGAACGCGGGCGAAGCGCCGTCCAGCGCATTGATCGAAGTGCCCGCGTCCGCCGACCGTCCTTGCCCGCGACGATGCGGGACGAACAGGGCGAAGCCATGGTTCACGTAGAAGAGAGCCTGGCCGGTCTTCGGGCCAGGAAGCTGTTCGCTCCCGTGGTTGAACACCATCGCCGGGAAGGGGCCGGGGCCGGCGGGACGATAGAGGAAACCGTGAAGCGTGAGAGGGCCGCTCTGAAACTCGACCACGTCGGGCATGAACGGATCATGTGGCGAGGCGCTCGCCGTGGACGCGCTGGGCGCGGTGGCGTCAGGGGTCGACGTCGCCGACCGCTCCGGTAACGCTTGCGTGCGGCCGCACGCGACGAGCGGCGACGCCACGAGCAACGTGAGAAGAACCGGACCTGCGCGCGTCATCTTCGGCCAGCGACCTCGAGCATCATCTCATTCCTCGTGCTTCAGCACGTCCTTCGGATCCCCATCCGCCGCGATCTTCCCCTCCGCCACGATCACCGCCCGATGCGCCACCTCCCGCGCGAACGCGAGGTCGTGCGTCACCAGCAGCATCGTCATGCCCGACTCCGCGAGCGCGCGGAGCACCGCGAGCACCTCGCCCTTGCGCGACGGATCGAGCGCGCTCGTCGGCTCGTCGAGGAGGAGCGCCTCCGGATCCATCGCCAGCGCGCGCGCGATGGCCACGCGCTGTTGCTCGCCGCCGGAGAGCTCGTGCGGGTAGGCGTGTGCACGATGCGCGAGGCCCACCCTTTCGAGGAGCGCTTCGGCGCGCGTCTTCGCTTCGCGCGGCGCGAGCTTTCGCACGTGGACCGGCGCCTCCATCACGTTGGCGATCGCCGTGCGGTGCGCGAACAGGTTCCACGTCTGGAACACGAAGCCGACGCGCCTCCGGATCGCGGCCAGGGCGACCGCGTTCGGGCGATCGCCGCCGGGGACGAGCGTGTCCGTCTCGACGCGGATCGATCCCGCGTCGAACGCTTCGAGCCCGTTGATGCAGCGAAGGAGCGTCGATTTCCCCGCGCCCGAGGGGCCGGCGATCGCCACGACCTGCCCCTTCACGAACGTGACGTCGACCCCGCGAAGGATCGGCGTGCCGGTGCCGTACGACTTGGTGAGGTTCGCGATCGTGATCATCCGCGCGCCATCCTCGCTTCGAGGCGCCGCGCGACGAACGACAGCGGCCAGCTCATCGCCATGTAGAGCGCCGCGCACAGGAGCCCCGGCATGAGCCACCCGCGGACGTCGACGGCGGTGATCGTCATCTGCTTGGTGAGCTCGACGACGGTGATCACGCTGACGAGCGAGCTGTCCTTCAAGAGCGCGATGAAGTCGTTGGTAACGTTGGGGAGGGCGTGGCGAAAGGCCTGCGGGAGGATCACGCGACGAAGGGCCAAGGGGAGCGACATGCCGAGCGACAGCGCCGCCTCCATCTGTCCGCGCGGCACGGCCTGGATCCCCGCGCGGTACGCCTCCGCTTCGTACGCCGCGTAGTTCATGCCGAGGCCCACGACCGCCGCGGTGACCGCGTTGATCCGGACGATCGGCGCGAGCCCGTAATAGAGGACGTAGAGCTGAAGGAGCACGGGGGTGCCGCGGTAGATCTCGACGTAGACGCTGGCCAGGACGTCGAGCCAGCGCGGCCCCCAGCGGCGCGCGATCGCCAGCGCGAGGCCGAGAGGGACGGCGAGGAGCATCGCCAGCGTGGAGACGAGGAGCGTCATGAGCGCGCCTTGAACGAAGAGCAGCACGTGGCGCGCGGTCATTCCGGGCGCGGCGGCGTAGGTTGTGACGGTGCCGATCATCTTCGCCTGATCGGCGGCGGTCCACGAGGCGAGGCGCTCTTCGCGCGCACTCCACAGCTTCGCGCGGCGGAGGATCGCTTCGAGCTCGCCGCTGGTCGCCATCGCGGCGATCGCGGTGTCGACCGCCGCTTCGAGATCCGGCTCGCTCTTTCGCGCGGCGACGGCGTAGTACCCCTCGGCCACGTCGCCCACGACCTCGAGCGCCGCGTTCGGCTCGCCGTAGCGGGCGGCGATGATGTCGTCGAGCAGCACGGCGTCGGTCCGGGCGCGCGCGAGATCGAGGTACGGCTCTTCGGTCCCTTCGTAGACGACGACGTCGGAGCGATCGCGGATCAGCTCGAAGGCGTAGCTGCTGGCGAGCGTGCCGACGCGAAGACCGCGGAGCGCGTCGAGCGACGCGTGGACGCGCGTGTCCCCTCTGCGCGCGATGAGTCGCTCTGTGAAGACGTAGTACGGGCGGGTGAACGAGACGCGGGCGGCGCGCGAGGCCATGACCTCGAGGCCGTTCATGGCCACGTCGAACGAGCCGCGCTCGAGCGACGGGACGAGCGTGCTCCAGTCGTTCTCGACGAACTCGGCGCGTACGCCGAGCGCGCGCGCGATGCCGGCGGCGATGTCGACCTCAAAGCCGATGAGGTGCGACGGGTCGCGCGGGTCTTGCGAGACGAACGGCTCGCCCCCCTGGAGGTCGCCCCCCCAGCGGAGCACGCCCGCGCGCCTCACGCGATCGAGCGCTTCACCGGCGAACGCGGCGCGCGGCACCAGGAGGGACGCGAGCGTGCACAGCAGGACGGCGATCCGGACCGTCGCGCGCGCCATGACCCGAGCGTACACGCTATGCTCGCGCGCGATGACCGCCGCGACCGATCTCGCTTCCGCTTCGCCCCTGGCGTCCCCGTTCGCGACCGTGAGCCCCCTCGGGGGAACGCTGGCGGAGGTTCGCGCCACCCCGGTCGCGGAGATCCCGGGCATCGTGGCGCGCGCGCGCGCCGCGCAGAAGGAGTGGAGCGAGCGGACAATCGACGCGCGGGTCCACACGCTGCGCCGCTTGAAGGACCGCGTGCTCGACGCGGCCGCGCGGATCTCCGGCGTCGTGAGCCGCGAGATCGGAAAGCCCGAGATCGAGGCGTGGAGCGCCGAGGTGCTCGGCACCGCCGATGTCGTGGACTACTGGTGCGCGTCGATCGACGAGCACCTGGCGGAGATGACCGTGGCCATCGACCCCATGGCCTACCCCAGCAAGCGCGGCACAATTACGCGCGCGCCGCGCGGAGTCATCGCCGTCATCGCGCCGTGGAACTTCCCCTTCGCGCTTCCGCTCCGGACCATCGTGCCCGCGCTGCTCTCCGGCAACGCCGTCGTCTTGAAGCCGAGCGAGATCGCTCCCCGCTCGGGCGCGCTCATCGGCGACATGCTCGCCGGGCTCTTGCCGGACGATCTGTTCGCGGTGGTGCAAGGGGGCGGCGACGTGGGCGGCGCGTTGTGCGAAGCCGACGTCGATCTCGTGGCCTTCACCGGGAGCGTCGCCACCGGACGCAAAGTGGCGCGCGCCTGCGCCGAGCGCCTGGTGCCGTGCGCCTTGGAGCTGGGCGGGAAAGACGCGGCCATCGTGCTGGCCGACGCGAACCTGGAACGCGCGGCCAACGGCATCGTGTGGGGAGCGCTCACCAACGCCGGGCAGAACTGCGCGTCGGTCGAGCGCGTGTACGTGGAGAGGTCGATCGAAGCCGCGTTCACCGAGAAGGTTCTGGCGGCCGTGCGCTCGCTGAAGGCGGGCGACGACGTCGGGCCGCTGGCCACGGCGCGCCAGTGCACGATCGTGCGCGAGCACGTCGAGGACGCGCGTGCGAACGGCGCGAAGATCTTGGTGGGCGGCAGCGCAGGCGAGGGGAGCTACGCCTTCGCGCCGACGGTCCTCTCGGTGGCGAGCGACGACCTCGCCATCATGCGCGACGAGACATTCGGGCCGGTGATCCCGATCGCCGTCGTGGAGAACGAAGAGGAGGCGATCACGCGCGCCAACGCCTCGCGCTTCGGACTCACGGCCAGCGTGTGGACGCGCGATGTCGCGCGCGGCGCACGCATCGCGCAGAGGCTCCGCGCCGGCGTCGTCACCGTGAACAACCACGCCTTCACCGGCGCGCTCCCGTCGGCGCCGTGGAGCGGCTACGGCGAGAGCGGCTACGGCATCACGGGCTCGCCGCTGGCCCTCGATGCCCTCACGCGACCGCGCTTCGTGCTCCTCGATCGCAACAGCTCACCGCGCGAGGTGTGGTGGTTCCCGTACACCCCCGCGCTCCGCACGGTGCTCGCCAGCATGTCGATTCTTCGGAGCCGGACGAGCGGCCTCCTCGCCAAGGTGCGCGCGGTGTGGGACCTCGTGCGCGCGATGCCGAAGCGTCTCGGCGGGGGATGATCGTGGCGTCTTGGTCCGCGTCGGATCCAAGACACGATGGATGAAGCGCGATCCGGGGAGGATCAGCGCCCGTGCTTCGCGGAAGGCGGCTCGGCCTGGGCGGCGGCGATGTCGCGCTGCATCTGCTCGGCCTCTTCGGCCTCTGCCTTGGCCTGGTTGTCGGCGTCGAGGGCTTCGCGTGCGAGCTCGATCCGCGCTTCGTGCACCACCTCCGGCGGATAGAGCATCACCGGCGGGTCGCCTTTCGCGGCTGAAGCCCGCGATTCGTGCGTCATCAGCGCCGACTCGCGCGACTCATCGCGCGGGGCGTCGAAGTGGACCGGCGCCGGTAGCGCTCGGGCGGCGCGCACGGGGACCGTGGCTGACGCACATCCGGTGCTCATCAAGCTGAACAGCCCAACAGCGGAGATCGCGAACAAGGCCCGACGAGCCGAGTGCTTCATGGTGTCTGCCTGGTTACAAAGCGACTCTCGTGCCAACGCCCACGAAGATCGCGACGACCGAAACCGAACGCCGCGGCTCGCGTATCGTCGGATCGTGGCGGCGAGCGGTGCTGACGATCGCCGCGCCGCCGTGGGCCGCTCGGGTGCTATGAGACCCGGCACTCATGCGTAGATCGTTCTTCCTCGTCGCCGTCGCGGCGCTGTTCTGTGCGGCGTGCGGTTCGAGCGGCGCGAACGGATCGAACAACGCCGACGCTTCATCGCCGAGCGGCGACGACGCGGCGGGCGGGGGCGACGACGCGGCGAGCGGAGACGCCGGCGCGGGCGTGGATGCTCTCGCGCCACCGGGCCCGATCACCGACGGCGCCGTCGAAGCGGCCTCGCCTCCGCCGACGCTGACGATCGACGTCGCGCAGACGTCGGTCTCGGGCATGTCGTCGGGCGGGTACATGGCGGTGCAGTTCGGCGTCGCGTTCTCGTCGATCGTGCGCGGCATCGGCGTCTTCGCCGGCGGGCCGTTCGGCTGCGCGCAAGGCTCGCTCACGACGGCGGAGACGAAGTGCTCGGCCGCATCCACCGCGCCCGACGTGGCGCCGCTCATCACCGCCACGAACGACCTCTTCACGGCCGGCAAGATCGACGACCCGAAGAACCTGGCCACCGCGCACGTCTTTCTCTTCGGCGGCGCCGACGACTCGGTCGTCAATCCGCTCGTCGTCGATGCCACGCAGTCGTACTTCGCGGCCTTCGTCCCTTCGAGCGCGATCCACTACGAGAGCCGCCGCGCCGCCACCGGCCACACGACGCCGACGCTGGCTTACGGTGGATCGTGCGACTCCAACACCTCGCCGTGGATCGGCAAGTGCGACTACGACGGCGCCGGCCTGGCGCTCGCGCAGATCTACGGCACGCTCGTCGCCGCATCGACGACGCCCACCGGCACGATCGCGACGCTCGCGCAGAGCGACTTCGTGACCAACCCGTCGTCGCACAGCCTCGGCGACACGGCGTACGTCTACGTCCCGGCGTCGTGCGCTGCCGGCGAGACGTGTCGCGTGCACGTCGCGTTTCACGGCTGCGAGATGAACGCCAGCGGCTCCGAGGGGAGCGCCTTCTACCTTCACGCCGGCTACAACGAGTGGGCCGACACCAATCACCTCGTCGTCCTCTACCCGCAGACGATCGCCTCGAGCGCGAACCCCGAGGCGTGCTGGGACTGGTGGGGCTACGACAGCTCCGGCTACGACACGCAGGCCGCTCCGCAGATGGCGATGGTGCGCGCGATGATCGCCTCGCTCGCCGCGGGTCATGACGGCGGCTGACGCGCGCGGCCGCGCGTCCGCTCAGTACGTGAGCACGCTCTCCACGCGCACCGGCAGCAGCCGCTCGCGCCCGCCCAGGAACGACAGCTCGATCACGAAGGCGTAGCTCACGACGTGCGCGTTCTGGCGCCGCACCAGCTCGGCCGCCGCGCGGGCGGTCCCGCCGGTGGCGAGCACGTCGTCGACGATGACGACGCGCGCTTCTTCGGGGAGCGAGCGCTTGTGCATCTCGAGCTCGGTGACGCTGTACTCGGTCTTCACGCCGACGCGATCGACCTCGGCCGGGAGCTTGCCGGGCTTGCGCGCGGGGACGAAGCTCGCGTTCAGGCGCGCCGCGAGGGCGCCGCCGAAGATGAAGCCGCGCGCCTCGACGCCGACGACGGCGTCGATGTGCTGGCCGATGTACCGCTCGGCGATCGAGTCGAGCACGATGTGGAACGCGCGCGGATCGGCGAGCAGCGGCGTGATGTCCTTGAAGAGGATCCCCGGGGTCGGGAAGTCCGGGACGTCGCGGATGAGCGAGCGGCAATGCTCCAGCGGGTCGCGCGCGCCGGGCGAGACCTGCGGGCGGGCGGCGATGACGTGCATGCCGTCGCCGTTGCCGTTGTCCTTGCCGCGCGCGTGCGAACGCCGGGCCGGCGGCTCGCGCTTCGGCCGTTGTGCGCTTCGCGACACGATCGTCGTCGCCCCTTTTCGCTTCGTCATCGTGGTCGCCTTCGTCTCTTTCCGCTTACGCCCCGCGAACGTGGGCGGCGATCGTCTCGGTGAGGGTCACGTCGTCGCGCCTGGTGAGGTCGAGCATCAAGGGGGTGATCGACGCGGCGCCGTCGTCGTAGGCATCGGTGTCGGTCCCGGGGTTGCGCTCGTGGCGAACGCCCGGCCCGCCCAGCCACAGGTACTCGCGCCCGCGCGGGTCGACGCGCATGTCGACCAGCTCTTCGTAGATGCGCGCGCCGATCTTGGTGGAGCGCACTTCGCCGCTCCACTTCTTCGGGACGTTCACGTTGAACAGCACGTCGTGCTTCTTCTCGGTCACGAGGTACGCGGCGATCTTGGCGGCGAGCTGGGCCACCGCCGGCAGATCCGCGTGGGGATGTGCGCTCATCGCCACCGCCGGGATGCCTCGCAGCGCCCCTTCGCGCGCGGCGGCGACGGTCCCCGAATAGAAGACGTCTTGCCCGAGGTTCAGCCCGCGATTGATCCCGGAGACGACCACGTCGGGCCGTCGCGGCAGGACGCGCGTGCCGGCGTGGAGGGCGACGTAGACGCAGTCGGCCGGCGTTCCGTCGAGCGCGAAGACGGCGACGCCGGACTCTTCGCTGACCTTCCGCAGGCGGAGCGGCCGATGCAGGCTGAGCGCGTGGCTCGACGCGCTCTGCTCGGTCTCCGGAGCGATGACGACCACGTCGAACTGCTCGCGCAGTATGTCGCGCATCACTTGAAGGCCGTGGCTCGCGACGCCGTCGTCGTTCGACAAGAGGGCGAGGGGGCGAGCGGCTTCCATTTCGGGCGCGAAGCTACTCGGTCGCGCGGGGCGCGCAAGGGGCTTCGATCTGTGGTTATGTCCGCGCATGGAAGGCATCTGGAAGAGGATCCGCTGCGACGGCGTGCCGTTTCGGAGGCGCCACGCTCTGATCGCGCTGCTCGCGCTCGCGGCCGCAGCGTGCGCGGCGACCACCCCTTCTGCGGCGACGCCCCCCGGCGCGCTCACTTCCACGCCGTCCTCGACGGCGACGACCACGACCGGAGATCACGCGATGCCCACGCGCAAAGACGACGTCGTCGAAACCCTTCACGGCGTCCCCGTCGCCGATCCGTACCGCTGGCTGGAAGACGGCGACTCGGCCGACGTGAAGGCGTGGACGGTCTCGGAGAACGAGCGCACGCGCAAAGTGCTCGACGCCATTCCCGGCCGCGACGCGCTCCGCGATCGGGTCAAGGCGCTGCTCCAGATCGGCCGCGTCTCGCCCCCTGCCGTTCGCCGCCCGGCGCACGGCCCCGCGCTCTACCTCCACACCAAGCGCGTCGGCGACCAGAACCAGCCCACGCTCTACGTGCGCGAAGGGGTCACGGGCGTCGATCGCCCGCTCATCGATCCGGCCAAGCTCTCCGACGACGCCACCACCGCGCTCGACTGGTGGTACCCGTCACGCGACGGCGCGCTGCTCGCCTACGGCATCTCCCGGAACGGCAGCGAGGACAGCACGCTCCACGTGCGCGACGTGAAGACCGGCGCCGATCTCGCCGACGCCATCCCCTTCACGCGCCACTGCGGCGTCGCCTGGGTCCCCGACGGCAAGGGGTTCTACTACTCGCGCTATCCGGAGCCGGGCTCGGTGCCGCAAGGCGAGGAGGTCTACCACCGCAAGGTGTTCTTCCACCTGCTCGGCGTCGACTGGAAGAAGGACAAGCTCGTCTTCGAGCGGCCGACGAAGGAAGACGAATCGAACGTGAGCGTCTCGCCGAACGGCCGCTGGCTGGTGGCGACCGTCGAGATGGGGTGGGACCGCAACGAGGTCTTCGTTCGTGATCGATCAAAGGGCGACAAGGCGGTGTGGGCCCCGGTCGCGCAGGGGATTCACGCGCTCTTCAGCCCGATCCCGCGCGACGAGAAGCTCTACGTCCTCACCAACGACGGCGCGTCGAAGTACCGGGTTTTCTCGGTCGAATACGATCACCCGGATCGCAAGATGTGGCACGAGGTCATCCCCGAAGGGAAAGACACGCTCTCCGATCTCACGATCATCCACGGGGAGATGATCGGCACGTACCTGCGCGACGCCTCGACGCGCCTCGAGCGGTTCGCGATGAACGGGAAGAGCAAGGGGGGCATCGAGCTCCCGTCGATCGGGACGGCGTCGGTGACCGGGCCGTGGGACGGCGACGAAGCGTTCCTGGCGTTCGAGTCGTACGTCGAGCCGACCGAGGTGATCCGCTTCGACGCGAAGACGGCGAAGACCGCGACGTGGGATCGCGTGGGCGAGGGGTTCAGTGCCGGCGACGTGGAGGTGACCACGAAGTTCGCGACGTCGAAGGACGGCACGAAGGTCCCGATGTTCGTCGTGGCGAAGAAGGGGATTCCGCTCGACGGGAGCAACCCCACGCTCCTCTGGGGCTACGGCGGGTTCAACATCAACGAGACGCCGGCCTTCAGCACGCGCGCGATGACGATCGTCGAGCGCGGCGGCGTGTTCGTGTCGGCGGTGCTCCGCGGCGGCGGCGAGTACGGCGAGGCGTGGCACCAGGCCGGGATGCTTGCGAACAAGCAGAACGTGTTCGACGATTTCGCGGCGTGCGCGCAGGAGCTCATCGCGCAGAAGATCACGTCGCCCGAGAAGCTCGGGATCATCGGCGGGTCGAACGGCGGGCTGCTCGTCGCCACCGCCGTGACGCAGCACCCGGAGCTCTATCGCGTGGCGCTCTCGCTCGTGCCGCTCACCGACATGATCCGGTACCCGCGGTTCCGGATCGCGCGCTTCTGGATCCCGGAGTACGGCGATCCCGAGAAGGCCGACGAGTTCAAATGGCTCTACGCCTACTCGCCCTACCACCACGTGAAGGACGGCACGCACTACCCGGCGACGCTCTTCGCGACCGCCGAGAGCGACTCGCGCGTCGACCCGATGCACGCGCGAAAGATGGCGGCGCGGCTCCAGGAAGCGCAGGGGGACCCGTCGCGGCCGATCCTGATCCGGATCGAGAGCAACGCCGGCCACGGGGCCGGCAAACCGATGACGAAGGTGATCGACGAGACGGTCGACGAGCTCGGCTTCGCGTTCGACCAGCTGGGGATTCACCCGTGATTTCTCGGGGCTTCGTGAAGAGCTTCACGAGCCAGCGATCAAATCGACGCGTCTTTTTGTACGGATGTTCAGTGTCGTTTGTACAGTCCGCGGCATGACGAACCTGGACCTCTCGGTGCTTCGGGCTGTGGCGCGCCTCTCGCGAACGCGACGGGCGGTGGACTGCGAATCGATCGCGCTTCGCGTGCGCGGTTCGCTCGATGACGTGCGCGCGTCGCTGGGTCGACTGTCGCGCGCGTCGCTGGTGGAGCGATCGGAGCGCGTTCGGCTGACGATGACGGGGCTGGCCCTCGCCGTCGCGTCGGGCGGAACGATCGTGCGGCAACAGAAGGCGCTCGCGACCTCGCGTCGCGCGGCGTGACGGGAACGAATGGACGACGCGCGAACGACGTACACCGCGGGGAAGGCCGCACGTTCGCGCGACGTCGAGGCCGCGCTTGGGCGCGCGCGCACGATCAGCACCGTGCGCCTCGTCGTCGCCGTGGGCGCGGTCGCGCTGGTGATCGCGCGGGTGTGGGGGCCGCTGGGGGACGCGGCGTGGTGGGCCGTTGCGGCGTGCATCGCGGCGTTCACGGCGCTCGTCGTCTGGCACGGGCGCGTTCACGAAGAGGCCGAGCGGGCGACCGCGGCGCTCCGCTTTCACGAGCGAGGGTTGGCGCGGCTCGACGATGAGTGGCGCGCCTTCACGAACGACGGCGCACGCTTCGCACGTGAAGACCACCCGTACGCCGACGATCTCGACATCTTCGGCCCGGCGTCGCTCTTCCAGCGCATCGACACCACCGAGACCCGCTTCGGCGAGCTTCGCCTCGAAGCGTGGCTCTCGGCGGCGAGCGAGCCGGTCGACTTCGACGAGGTGCGCGAGCGCCAGGCCGCGGTGAAGGACCTCGCGCTGCGGTCGCTCTTTCGTGCGCGGCTGAGCGCGGAAGGGGCCGTGGAGAACAAACCGGATCCGTCGCCGTTCCTGGCGTGGGCCGAAGGGGCGACGCCGTTCGAAGCGGCGCCGCGGTGGAAGCCGATCGCGCTGGCGCTGCCGGCGCTGCTGATCGCGGGGGCGTGCGCGTCGCAGTTCGCGCACGTCTCGCGGTGGGCATGGTTCGTCCCGTTCGTGATCGAGCGGTTCGTCGCCGTGATCACCGCGCGTCACGTGGCGCCGATCGCCGGGGCGGTGTCGTCGAAGCAGGGGGCGTTCGCGCGGTTCGGCGCGATGCTGGCGACGATCGAGCAGGAGAAGTTCGAGGCCCCGCGGCTCCGCGCGCTTCAAGCGAAGCTGCGCGCCAGCGGCGCCGAGGCCACGCGCGAGATGGCGAGGCTGGAGCGACTCCTCTCGTTCCTCGACGCGCGCAACAACGAGGTGTGGCGGTTCATCCTCGGCCCGCTGCTCCTCTGGGACCTGAACTGCGCCATCGCGCTCGATGCCTGGCGGACGCGCGCCGGTAAGCACGCGCGCGTGTGGCTCGAGGTCGTGGGCGAGATCGAAGCGCTGGCCAGCCTGGCGGGTCTCGCGTTCGAGCGGCCGGAGCACTCGTTCCCCGAGATCGTCGAAGGGCCGTGCTTCGAAGCGACGGCGATGGGGCATCCGCTCATCGACGCCAGGCGACGCGTGGACAACGACGTATCGCTGCCGAAGGCGGGGACGGTGCTCGTCATCACGGGGTCGAACATGAGCGGCAAGAGCACGCTCCTCCGCGCCATCGGCGTGAACGCGGTACTTGCGCTGGCGGGAGGGCCCGTGTGCGCGAAGCGCTTGAAGCTCGGGCCGGTGCGACTTGCGTCGAGCATGCGCGTGCGCGACTCGCTCTCCGAAGGGGTCTCGCGCTTCTACGCGGAGGTCCGCAAGCTGAAGGCCGTGCTCGAGCGCGCGCGCGCCTCACGCGTGCCGGCGACGCTCTTCCTCCTCGACGAGGTCCTCCACGGCACCAACTCGCGCGAGCGACTCATCGGCGCCCGCGCCATCGTGCGCGAGCTGGTGGCGTGCGGCGCCATCGGCGGAGTATCGACGCACGATCTCGCGCTGGGCGATCTCGAGACTGAGCTCCCGGGGGCGGCCATCAACGTGCACTTCGAAGAGCAGGTCGAAGGGGACAAGATGACCTTCGATCACAAGCTCCGCACGGGCGTCGTCCAGAGCTCGAACGCGCTCCGCATCATGAAGATGGTCGGCATCGACGTCGTGAAGATCGACTGACGCTCCTAGGGCCCCACTTTGGGGACCGCGCCGCTCACCACGTCGGCCAGGAACGTCGCGACGTCCACCTTCGCGTCCGCGTTCTGGAAGGCGACGAAGTGCCCGTCGTACGTCGACGCCGGCTGGTACTCGCGCACGAACGCGGTGATCGCCTTCGCGCCGTCGCTCAGGTTGCCCGATCCGGGGACCGGTACCGCCGTGAGACCGCCGAACGTATCGGGCGTGGTGACGCTCGACGACGCCGTGACGAGGCCGAGGCGCGCCGCGACGGCGAACGTCTGCTCGGTGATCGGCGGCGCGTATGTATCGCCGAGGCCATACGGCTGAAAGAGATGCTTCGCGCCGATCGCCGTGAGCGGCGCGGCGGCGATCCCCGCGGCGTGGTTCAGCGGGTCGGCTTCGTCGAGCGCGTTCTGAAAGAGGGCGAGCGCCGGGTGATAGACGTCGACCGCCGTGTCCTGCAGCACCATCGGCACGACGGACGCGAGGTTCACCGGGCTCTTCTTGGTGAGCAGCGCATCGACGAGGCTCGCCCCTTCGCCGCTGAGCACCGCGCCCGCGTACCCTTTCACGTACGGCAGCGCGATCCCCCCTTCGGTCGCCCCCTGCGACTGACCCCAGAACGCGATCGAGGCGACCTTGATCGCGCTCCCGGTCACCGACGCGTCGACCGTCAGCGTCTTCGCGTACGCCAGGAGCGACGCTTGATCCGCCGCGCCTTGCAGCGGGTTGCCGCGCGACGCGGCCGGGTTGGCGAAGTTGTAGAAGAGGTTGTCGGGCGAGTCGGTCGACGCGCCGCGACGCGTGCCGGTCTCCACTTGATCGATCCCGAGCACCGCGATCGGCGTCTTCACCCCCGCCGAGCTCGTCGCCCCGGCGAGGTTCGCCGCGACCCCTTCGGTCACGTGGCTGCGGAAGCTCCCGCCGGTGCCGTGGGCGTAGACCACGAGCGGGAAGCCGCCCGCCGGCATCGTGGTCTTCGGAACGGTGAGCGCCATGCAGACCTGCTCGGTGCGCGTGACGGTGACGTTCCCCGCGCCGTCGCTGACGTCGCCCCCTTGCGTGGGATCGAGGTACGGCTCGGTCCCCGACTGCAAGATCGGCAACGTGACGAGCGCGTGCAGCTCGTCGAACGCCGGATCGGGCGAGCCGCACGCGCGAACGCCCGCGGCCTGCGGGCACGGCGACACGTTCGTTCCGTTGCAGAGCGTCCAGCTCCCGGCCGTCGGCACCGGCGCGCTCGTCACGGTGTTCACCACGGTCTGCGCGAGCGTCGAGGCGTGGCCCGTCGTGAAGATCGTGGCGTCGAGGATCTTGCTCGTGCCGCCGTTGGACGAAGCCCACGTGCGAAGCGGCGCGTAGATGCCGTACGCGGTCGCCAGCGCCGCGTCGGTCGGCGCGCTGTCCGAGAGGAGCGCCTGCAGATCGGACGGCACTGCGATCGCCTTGCCGTCGGCTGTCGTCACGCTGGTGCTCACGACGAACGCGAACTGCGTCCCGGGCTTGAGCGGCAAGCCGAGCTGCGGGCGCGCGCTCAGCGCGTTGTTGCAGACGTACTGGTTGCGCCCCGTCGTCATTGTCCACACGAAGCCGACCGGCACCGCACCGCTCGCGTCGAGCTCGAGCATCTGAAGCGCTTGCGAGGCACCGAGCGAGCTGAAGTCGACCGCGCCGCTGAAGCGCACCGTGATCGTCGGGTACGTGCTGAAGCCGTCCTCGTTGGCGCCGATGAACGAGGCGTACCGCGCGACGAGGTCGTAGCCGAGCACGGCAGCGCCCGGCGTCGGGAAGGCGCTGAAGTCGGGGTGGCCGTTGCTGGTGCGAATGTCGTTGGGGAAGGGGAGGCGGAAGAAGTCGCCGTCGTCGGTCCCGCGCGGGACGCGGAAATACGCGGCGGTGGGGCCGGGATCGTCCTTGCACGTGATGCCTGCCCACGTGGACACGCCGAGCGGAGGGGTCGTCGTCGACGGAGGGAGCGCGGCGCATGCGCCGTTCACGCACGCCAGGCCGCCGAAGCACGACGCGCTCGTCTTGCACGCGCCGCCCACGTCGGTCGAGCCTTCGGGCGAGCACTGCGCGGTGAGGCCGACCATGTCGCAGCGCAGGCCGGGCCCGCAGTCGGCATCGCTCCCGCACGAGGCTCCCGTCGCGCCCGCGCCGGCAGGCACGCACGTGCGGGCGGGGCCGCAGTAGTCGGCGGCGACGCACTCGGCGCTGATGGTGCACGGCGTCCCCGGCGACGACGCGTGACCCGGCGCGCACAGTCCGCTCGGCGCACACGTGAGCCCCGCGCGGCACTCGCGCTCTGCGCCGCACGCTTCACCGACGCTGCCGGGCGGGACGTAGTGATCGTCGAGCACCGACGCATCGAACGCGGTCGCGTACGTGACCGCGCCGTTCCCGCCGCACGCGGCGAAGCCGAAGGGAACCGCGCCGAGCGCGACCGCCACGACGACGAGAAGCGCCGACCCTCGAAGCGCATCGCGCATGCCCGAGCGATCCTACGCGAAACCGGGCGACTGCGTGCATCGTCGCGAGGGGCGTCGTACGCTCGGCGCCGGTCTCGGTGTCCTCCCTTCATCCCTCGCGCCTTCGAGGTCTCCTCTCATGATCGCATGATCGCGTTCGACGAAGCCCAATCGCGCGTTCTCGCCCTCGGTCGAGAGACGGCCCTTGGCGCCGAGCGGGTCGCGCTCGACGCGGCGTGCGGGCGTGTGGTCGCGGCCGACGTGACGTCCCCCGCCGACGTGCCGGCCTTCGATTACAGCGCGATGGATGGGTACGCGGTCGCCGTGGCCAGCTTCGACGGCGACGGTCCGTGGACGCTCCCGGTGCTCGGCGAGAGCCGGACCGGTGCGATGCCCGATGGCCTGGTGCGCGGGTGTGCGGGGCGCATCTTCACCGGCGCGGCGATCCCCAAAGGGGCCGACGCCGTCGTGATGCAGGAGCGGGTCGTGCGCACCGGCGACCGGGCGACGTTCGACGCGAAGCCGAAGCCGGGCGCGCACGTGCGAAGGCGCGGCGAGGACCTGGCGCGCGACGCGATCGCGATCGCGCGCGGGACGCGGCTGCGGGCGTCGCACATGGGGCTGGCGGCGACGTGCGACTGCGCGTGGCTGACGGTCGGGCGGCGGCCGACGGTGACGATCCTGTCGACGGGTGACGAGCTGCGCGCGCCGGGGACGCCCGGCGTCGCGGGCTCGATCGCCGAGAGCAACGGCGTCGCCCTTCGTGCGATGGCCATGCGCGCAGGGGCGATCGCGCGCGTGGCGCCGATCGTGGGTGACGATCGCGGAGAGACCGAGCGTGCCCTCGCCGCCGCGCTCGACGGGAGCGACGTGCTGGTGACCGTGGGGGGCGTGAGCGTGGGCGATCACGATCACGTGCGCCCTGCGCTGGAAGCGATCGGCGTCACGCTCGACTTCTGGAAGGTGGCGATGAAGCCGGGCAAGCCCATCGTGCTGGGACGCCGCGGGCGATCGATCGTGCTCGGCCTCCCGGGGAACCCCGCGTCGGCGATGGTGACGTTCGCGCTGTTCGGCGTGCCGCTCCTCCGTGCGATGCAGGGGGACCGCGCGGCGTTGCCGATGACGAGGCGCGCGCGCTGCGCCGTCGCGTTCGCCCGAGCCGAGCCGGGTCGCACCGAGTTCCTGCGCGCGAAGGTCACGCGCGGCGACGACGGCGAGTCGTACGCCACGCCGATCGCGAATCAAGCCAGCGGCGCGGCGTCGGCGATGGCCGAAGCCGACGCGCTGATCCGCGTCCCCGCGGAGACGACGCAGATCGCGCGCGGCGAGCCGTGCGACGTGTGGATGCTCGAGGAGCTCGGCGCGTGATCGCGGGGGTCTTCGTGGGGGGAGGGTCGCGACGAATGGGCGGGCGCCCCAAGGGGCTCCTGCTCGCGCCGCCCGAAGCCGACGGATCGCAGACGAGCGTGATCGCGCGCACGATCGCGATCGCGCGCGCGCAGTGCGACGACGTGGTGCTCGTGGGGCGCGCCGAGGCGTACGCCTCGCTCGGCGTTCGCGCCATCGAGGACGACGCCGCCGCGCGCGGAGAGGGCCCGCTCGCGGGACTGGCCGCGCTGCTCGACTACGCGAACGGGGCGAGCGTGATCGCGATCGCGTGCGACATGCCGTACGTGACCGCAGCGATGCTCGCGCGCCTCGCGTCGTACGCCCCCGACGCCGCGGCCGTCGCGCCGCGCGACGACGGCCACTGGTCGCCGCTCTTCGCGCGCTACGACTCGTCGCGCGTCGCGGCGGTGGCGCACGCGACGCTCGCGTCGGGCGCGCGCGCGATGCGCGCCGTGCTCGAGGTATGCGACGCCCGCGAGCTCCCGCTGTCGCCCGAAGAGCGCGCGGCGCTCCGCGACTGGGACGCGCCGGGCGACATCGACGCCGCCGCGGTGAGCGACGTGATCGAAAAGACGGAGAGGAGAATCTCGTAATGCGCATCTATCGCTTCGAACGGATCGACGACACGCTCGACCTCGTCCCGCTGGCCGGACGTCGCGCGCTCGACGGCGCAGGGACCAAGGTGTCGCTCGGCGCGTGGCGCGCGATGGGGATCGATCTGCGGCGATCGATCGTCGCGCTCGGAACGGCGCCCGAGGTCGACGCCGGGGCCATTCGCGCGATCCTCACGGCGTCGAGCGTCCCGCACGACGACATCCCGCGCGAAGGAGATCCCCCCGCCGACCTCGTCCCCGATTTGCTCTCGCAGCTCGTCACCGAGACGGCGTGGCGTGCGCTGGCACCGGTCGATCGCTACGCGCTCTACAAGGTCGCGCGCGGCAAGCACCCCGAGAACGTCTTGCCCGAGGCGTGCGCGGAGATCGCGCCGATCTCGACGCACATCGACGCGCGCGGCCAGGCGCACATGGTCGACGTCGGCGCGAAGGAGGTCACGCAGCGTCGCGCCGTGGCACACGCCCGCGTCCACATGCACGCCGCGACGATCGCGCGTCTTCGCGCCGGCGACGTGGCCAAAGGGGACGTCCTCGCCACCGCGCGCATCGCCGGCATCCAGGCATCGAAGCGCACCCCCGAGCTGATCCCGCTGTGCCACGCCATCGCCCTCACGCGCGTGGCGATCGACTTCACCATCGGCGACGACGGCGTCTCCATCGAAGCGGTCGCCGAAGCGCGCGATCGCACCGGCGTCGAAATGGAGGCGCTCACCGCCGCCAGCGTCGCCGCGCTGACGGTCTACGACATGCTCAAGTCGGTCGATCGCGGGATGCGCATCGTCGTCGAGCTGACTTCGAAGACCGGCGGCAAATCCGGCGCGTGGACGCGCGCGTAGGCGCGACGTACGCTTTTCGTCCGATGAAAGCCGAGCTTCGCACTGCCCCCCTCGTCGTCGAGGAAGTGACCGCCGCGGTGGCGCACGCCGGGGCCGGCGCGATCGACGTGTTCGTCGGCGTGGTGCGCGAGACGAGCGAAGGTCGCGCGGTGAGCCGCCTCGAATACCAGGCGTACGCCACGATGGCCGAGGCGGAGATGACCCGCATCGCCGAAGAGATCGAGCGCGAGATCGCCGGCACGCGCGTCGCCGTTCTTCACCGCGTGGGGTCGCTGGTCGTGGGCGAGGCCGCCGTCGTGTGCGCGGCGAGCGCGCCGCATCGCGCGGAGGCGTTCGTGGCGTGCCGCGCACTCATCGATCGCATCAAGGCGCGCGTCCCGATCTGGAAACGCGAGCACGGCCCCGACGGGAGTGCGTGGGTCGGATGGGTCGACGCGCGGTGCGGCGAAGAGCACGACCACGGTCACGCGCACACGCATGCGCGGTAACGGAGCTCACCCGCCGGCGACCGGCGGAATCAGCGCGAGCACGTCCCCTTCGCCGAGCGCCTCGTCGTCGCTCGCGAACATCTCGTTCCGCGCGATCCGCACGCTCGCCATTCGCCCCGACAGCGCCGGGTGATGCGACGCGATCCACGCCCCGAACTCGCGCACGGTGCGCACCGCGTCGGGCACATCGAGCACTTCTTCATCGTTCGCGACGAGATCGCGCACCGCCGCGAAGTAGAGGACTCGTAGGCGCATCGCCCGGGACTACGCCAGCGTCGACCGATGCGTCGAGCGCCCCTGCGCGAGATCGACCGCGTGCTTCAGCACCGGGAGGATCAGCTTCGTCACGCCCAGGATCACCGCGTTCGGGCTCCCCGGCAGGGAGAACACGACGCACCCGTTGAACACGCCGGCGGTGGCGCGCGTGAGGATCGCGCGCGGACCGAAGTCGTCCCACGAGAGGCGACGGAACGCTTCGCCGAACCCGTCGATTCGCTTCTCGAAGATCGCCTCGAGCGCTTCGTGCGTGTTGTCGCGCTTCGTGATGCCGGTGCCGCCGTTGACGACGACGGCGTCGCAGGCGTTGGCGTCGCTGAGATCGCGAACGAGCTCTTTGATGTACTGCGCGTCGTCCTTGATGATCAGGTGACGCACGACCTGATGCCCGGCCTCTTGCAGGAGCTTCGAGCACGCGCGACCCGAGTCGTCGGTCTCACGCGTGCGCGTGTCGCTGACGGTGACGATGGAGATCCGAACGGGCTTCTCGGTCATGAGTGGAGTCTACTTCGGTTCGCGCGACGAAACGAAGACGGACTCCAGAGTTTGCGTCGGCTTTTCGCGGCCGCTCCATGGCGACGAGGAGTCGCGCCATCGGGATCGGCGATCGCGTCGCTCGGCTTCGCGCGCGGCGCGACGACGCGCGAAGAAACCGTTTCGCCCCGGCGCGCGCGGACGGCGTCCCGAAATCGATCTCGGCGCCGCGGATTCCTCGGCCAGGATCGCGAGAACCGCGGTCTGGTCCGCCATTTTCCGGTCCAGGCGCGAAACCACGGGAAGGCTCGGAGCGTATCGACTATAGAAAAACACGCCGTGTACGCGCTCCCGATCCTGCAAACTCGACCGGCGCCGGCCACCCCGCCGCGCTCGGTGCGCCTGTCGCTCACGGACCGGTGCGATCTGGCGTGCATCTACTGCCGCCCGAATCGCCAGGACGGGTACCTGGAGCGCCGGCTCGATCTGGTCGCGTGGATCGCGATGGTCGAAGGGCTCGTGCGCGCAGGCGTGCGTCGCGTGCGGTTGACGGGCGGAGAGCCGCTGCTCCACAAGGACATCGTCGAAGTGGTGCGCGCGCTGGCGAAGCTGCCCATCGACGACCTCGCGCTGACGACGAACGCGACGCGCCTCGCCGCGCTGGCCAAGCCGCTGCGCGAGGCGGGGCTGCAGCGCATCAACGTCTCGATCGACTCGCTCGACCCGCACCGGTTTCTTCGCATGACGCGCGGCGGAGATCTGGCCGCGGTCATCGCCGGCGTCGACGCCGCCACCGAGGCGGGCTTCGTGCCGATGAAGCTGAACGCCGTTGTCGTGCGCGGCGAGAACGACGACGAGCTCGAGGCGATCGCGCGGTGGTCGTGGGCGCGCGGGATCACGCCGCGCTTCCTGGAAGTGATGGCCATCGGCGAAGGGGCCAAGATGCAGGACCGCATGGTCCCCGCGTCCGAGATGCGCGCGAAGCTGGCGCCGCTCCTGTGCGAGGACGAGCCGGAGCGCGAGCAGGATCGCGGACCGGCGCGCTACCTCCGCGCGCGGCACGATCCGGCGCTGCGCATCGGGTTCATCTCCGGCACGAGCGACACGTACTGCAAGGGGTGCGACCGCCTCCGCGTGGCCAGCGACGGCACGCTCCGCCCGTGCCTTGCTACGGAAGACGGTGTGTCGGCCGAAGCCGCGGCGCGCTCGGGCGATCCCGACGCGGTGGTGGATGCCGTGGCGCGCGCCTGGAGCATGAAGCCGGACGGCGACGTGTTCAAAGGGTGCACCGAAGACAGCGCGTCCCGCGTGTCCATCCGCGCCATCGGCGGCTGAGCGCTCGCGCGATCAGAGCTCTTCGGTCGTGAACGCCATCACGCGGCGGATCTCGACCCCGCCGCACACCAGCGCCACCAGCCGATCGAGCCCCAGCGCGTTCCCGCCGCTCGGCGGCACGTGCGCGAGCGCGTCCACGAACTTCTCGTCGATGGGATACACCGGCAGTCCGCGCGTGCTCCGCTCTTCGCGATCGCGTTCGAGGCGCGCGCGCTGCTCGGCCACGTCGGTCAGCTCGCCGAACCCGTTGCACAGCTCGACGCCCGCCACATACAGCTCGAACCGCTCGGCCACACGCGGATCGTCCGGCCGCTTCCGCGCAAGCGAGGCCTGCGACGCCGGATAGTCGATGAGGAAGACCGCGTGATCGAGCGCCGCGAGGCCGGGCTCGACGGCATCGACCATCAGCGAGAAGTAGCGGTCCTCGTCGTTCTTCGCGAGGTCGAGCGTCTCGTCCTCGCCGATGCCGGCGAACCGCTCGAACGCTTCGCATACCGTCCATCGCTCGACGGGCGTGCGCGTGTCGATCGTTCGCTCGCCGAGCACCACGCGACCGCCCGTGACCATGGCCACGAGGTCTTCGGTGTCGCGCATGACGTCGTCGATGCCCGCGTTCGCGCGGTACCACTCGAGCATCGTGAACTCGGGGTTGTGCCTGTCGCCCTGCTCCCCTTTGCGGAAGCACTTGGCGATCTGAAAGATGCGCGCGTACCCGTCGGCGAGCAGCCGCTTCATCTGGTACTCGGGCGAGGTGATGAGGTAGCGCGCGGCCGATCGCGTCCCCACCTCGAACGCCTCCAGGTGGAGGTCGAGCCCGGGGGAGGGGACGAGCAGCGGCGTCTCCACTTCGAGGAAGTCGCGCTGCGCGAAGAACGCGCGCACCAGCGAGATCACGTTCGCCCGCTCGCGAAGGAGCTTCATCGTGGGGCGAGCGTAGAGCAACGCCCTCGGAACTCATTCCACAATCGGCCGATAGCTGCGCGCTGCCGGCGTCGGGAATCGTCAACGTACAGGAGTACGTCTCCTCATCCGCTCCTGGGCATCGCTTGCTCTCGACCGATTGTGGAACGAGTTCTCCACGGGGCTTAGCGGAGAGCGACGGGGTCAACGCTGAGAGCGCGTCCCAGAACCGTGCGAGACCGAGCGATGTCTAGGAGTGGGTGAGGAGACGTACTCCTGTACGTTGAGGACCCCCGACGACGACAGCGCGATGGGATCGCGCGGTTCTGGGATGCGCTCTACTTCGGCGAGAGGCCGCGCAGCATCACGTCGGCCAGCTGCACGGCCGCGCGCCGGAGCGCCCCTTGCTCCGCCTTGCCGAGCGCCCAGGTGAGCGCGATGCCGTCGAGCGCGCCGAACGTGGCGCGCGCGATCAGGTGCGGCGACACGTCGTCGCGGAAGTCGCCCGACCTCTGTCCGTCGGCCACGACCCGCGCGATGGCGTCGAGGTACGACGTGAACTTCGGCGCGGCGTACTCCTTCATGAGCTTCGTCGACTGGCGGAGGATGATCGTGATCACCTCGGCGAGATCGCGCTCCCCCTCGAGGAGGCCGAGCTGAAGCTCGATCACGCGGCGCAGCTTCTCCGGCGCCGTGCCGTGCTTCGGGAGCTCCTCGCGCATGTACGCCAGCAGCTTCTCCACGCGGTCTTCGAAGAGCGAGACGAGGAGCTCGTCCTTCGACTTGAAGTAGAGATAGATCGTCCCGTCGGCGACGCCGGCCGCCTTCGCCACTTCGCTCACGCGCGCCGCGTAGAAGCCGCTCCGCGCGAAGACCTTCACGGCGGCGCGCAGGATGCGCTCGCGCTTGTCTCCGCCGCGCGCCGCTCGTGTGGTTTGGCCCGCGGTTTGGCGCGTGGCCGGGCGTGCCGCCGGGCGCGCGTTTCCCGCCGCGGCTTTCGCGCGTTTCGGTCGCTTGCGCGAACTGAGTGAGGATTCACTCATCGACGAGTCGAGTACCAAACGGCGCCTGCGTGGTCAACGCGGCGAACCGAATCGGCGCTACTTCGCCGCGGCCATCAAGAGCATCTGCTCGGCGAACGCGCCGATCTGATGCCCGATCCACGGCCCCATCACGACCAGCGCCGCCACCACCGCCAGCAACCGCGGAAGATGCGCCAGCGTGGGATCTTGAATCTGCGACGCGGCCTGGAACGCCGCCACGAGCGCGCCCACGACCGCGGCCACGCCGACGATCGGCAACGAGAGCGCGAGCGCGAGGAGCAACGCTTCGCGCGCGGCATCCAGGAGGGCCCCCGCCGGCATCGGTCAGCCCGGCGGTGCGTCGAGCGGCGCGTCGGCCGGCGAATCGGTGGGCGAGTCGAGCGGCGAATCGAGCGGCGCGTCGGTGGGCGAATCCGTGGGCGCATCGGTCGCGCCGTCGCTCTTCACGCCCGTGTCGGGGCCGGCGTCGGGCGGTGCGGGGTTGCCGCCGGGCGGCGTCGGCGACTGCGCGCAGATCGAGGTCGTCGCCTGCGTGCGATCGCTGGGGCAGCAGATGTCCGTGTGGTTCGCTTCGGCGACTCCGCCGAGGTTCGTCGAGGCGTAGCAGATCAAGCCCGACGCGCAGTCGTCGTTCCCGCTGTTGTCGTCGTTGACGTCGCAGCGCTCCCCTTCGGCTTCGCCCGAGCAGCCCGAGGCGCTGAGTCCGATCGCGAACGTGGCAGCTACGATGACGACGAGGAAGCGACGATGCAAGGAATCCTCCAGGAGCGAGGCGCGCACCATGCCGAAAAATCAGCCGCCGCGCCAGCGGTTCCTCACGCGCGGGACGCCTCGCGCGCCGCGTCCTTCTCGCGACGCTTGGCCTCCTTCGCTTCGACCGCCATCCCGAAGAGCCGCACGTATTCGACCGCGCTCGCCAGGCTGAACACGAGCGAGAGGTACACGAGCAGGCGCCCGACCTTCACCACGTCGACTATCCCGCAGTCGAGGCCTAAGTACGTGAGGTGGTACGGGAAGCCGACGAGCAGGGCGACGATGCCGATCATCTGGAGCGCGGTCTTCGTCTTCCCTTCGGAGCCGGCGGCGATGACCACCCCTTCGCTCGCGGCTACGCTTCGCAGACCGGTGACGCTGATCTCGCGCGCGAGCAGCACGATGACGACCCACGCCGGGATGCGCCCCATCGGCACCATCCAGACGAGCGACGCCATCACGATGAGCTTGTCGGCCAGCGGGTCGAGGAATTTCCCGAGCACGCTGACCACGTTCATGCGGCGCGCGAGCCAGCCGTCGAGCAAGTCGGTTAGCGCGGCCAGCGTGAAGACGACCGCCGAGTAGAAGCAGTCGCGCGGCGTGCCGCGATCGAGGAACCACAAGCAAGCGGGGATCATGAAGACCCGCCCCATCGTCAGCAGGTTCGGCAGGTTCACCGCGTCTTCGGCCAGTGACCGCCGCACGCGCGCGCGCTTGGGCGGGCGCGAGGAGCGCTTCGAAGGGGGGAGGACGGGTGAATCGACGGGAGGCACGCGCCGACAGGAGTGCCACGCCGTGCGATCGCAGGTCAATCAGCCCGACGTGAGAAGCGCGATTCCTTCGCCTTCGAGGCGCAAGAGGCCGCGTTGCCCGGACGGCGCATCGGCCGCAGGGAGCGGGCGCGGCGTCACCGTGCCGGTCCAGCCGACGAGGCTGTCGCGCTGCACGAGGACGGGGCGCGCCTCTTTCACGTCGACCGCGTGAAGGCGCTCGAGGAGCTCCAGGAGGACGACGCCCGTCCCGCGGAGCTGGACGACGTGGCTCGACTCGCCGTCGCCGAGGGCCAGCTTGCCGTTGTCGTACGCGATGGGGGCGAGCTCGAAGCCGAGCAGGACGTCTTCGCGGAGCGTCACGTGCTCGTCAGCGATCGCGAAGGGGAGAATCGTGTGCGAGGGGCGCGGCGCGACGACGAGCTGACCGTCGCCCGATACGCGGACCAGCGGGCTGGCCACGCCGCCGAACGACTCGCCGGTGCTCTTGCCGCGCGACTGGCGCGGGAGCCCTTCGGTCGCGAGCGCACCTTGATGGACGCGGATCGCATCGAGCCTCGCCGCGAACGGACGCGCGCTCTCGCCGGCCGTCGTCCGCACGAGCACCACGCCGCTCGAATGAAGCAGAGCCCCCGCGCTCTGCGGAAACACGAGACGGAGCGCGCGCGTGAGGTGCGCCAGCGGCATCGGCACCGCTTGCGTGCCCGGCGCGATCGGAGGGGAGGGGAACGGCGTCGCCACGTCGGGGCGCGACGCGGCTTCCTCCGCGCGGATCGACGTCGCTTCGGCCGACGGCGGCACGGTCCATCCGCCGTGATGCACCGGCGCGGGCTCGAACGATCGACTCGGCGGGATGGCTCCCGGCTCGATCGCGAGCCACGTCCCCGACTGCGCCGATCCGGTCGCCGGCTCGGCCAGCGAGAACGAGATCTCGCCCGCGTCGAGCTCCTCGAACGCCGCCGCGACGGCGCCGCGCACTTCCGCTTCGCCCCCGGTCGCTTGCCCGCGCTTGCTTGGCGGCGCCTTCTGCGTCGAGGCGATCTTCTCCCCCAACCGCCGCGCCATCTGCGCGTGACCGCCGCGCTCGTACGCCGACTGCGCCTTCGCCGGCTCGTTCAGTCGCTCGTACGCCAACCCCAGGTACCCCCACGCCCGCTTGTGCGCGGGATGAAGCCGCACCACGTCCTCGAGCTCCGCGCACGCGGCCTGCGCTTGCCCGGTCTTCAAGTACCCGAGCGCGAGGTTCAGCTTGATCGACGGGTCGCGCGGGTTGTCGCGCTTCAACTGCTCGTAGATCTGGATCGCCAGCGGATAGAGCCCGATGCGGAAGTACACGACGGCGAGCAGATCCTGCCCCTTCGGATCGCGCGGCTGCAGCGTGAGCGCTTGCTCGAGCTCCTCTTTCGCCTCGTGGACGCGGTTGTCCTGGAGCAGCTCGCTGCCGCGGTAGAGATGGAAGAGGAAGTCTTCGCTGGCGACGTCGCGTGACGCTTCGGTCGCGGCCTGCATCACGGCCGACGCGGTGACCATCCGTCGCTCGGTCGTCCGCTCCTCGGACGTGGCCGGCTTGTCCTTCTCACTCGGACCAGCCATGGCCCAAATGCTATCCGAGGGTCGCGGCGGGGGCCGAAGTTTTCCGTGGATCTGCGCGGGATGCTCAGAAAACGTCGGCTTGCGCGAGGAGGCCGGGGAGGCCGCCGGTGTGCAGAAAGAGCACCCGCGCCCCTTTGGCGATCTCGCCGCGCGTCACGGCCTGGAGGAGCGCGTGCATCGCTTTGCCGGTGTAGACCGGGTCGAGGATCGTCCCGCTGGCGCGCGCCACGCGGGCCAGGAGCTCGCGCTGCTCGTCGCTCATCACGCCGTACGAAGGCCCGCGCGACGACTCGTCGACCACGAGCGGCGTACGCGCGTCGAGCTCGCCGTCGTAGCTGCGCGCCTCGCCGACGATGCGATCGATGACGCGCGAGAAGTACGCGGCGTCGTCGCACACGGCGACCGCGCGCACGCGCTTGGCGACGTCGAAGCGCGCCGCGCCGAGCACCACGCCTGCCGCCGTGCCCCCCGACCCGCAGGCGTGGACCACTTCGTCGAAAGCGGCGCGCGAGTCGGCGAGCCCCATGTCGAGCTGCGCGCGCACTTCGCGCATGGCCTCGACGTACCCGAGCGAGCCGAGTCCGTTGGAGCCCCCTTCGGGGATCACGTACGGCTTGCCGCCGGCGCGCGCGATCCGCTGCGACTCGCTCTCCATCACCGCGCCGCGCTGCGCGTACTCGTCGCGCGTCACGAGGTGAATCTCGGCGCCGGCGAGCCGGTCGAGCATCACGTTGCCGCCGCTGGGGAGCTCGTCGCGCTTGGCGACGCGCGACGGATCGCCGGACGCCTTGGCGTCGCGCAAGAAGAGGATGCACTTGAGCCCCAGCTGCGCGCACGTGATCGCCGTGGCGCGCGCGTGGTTCGATTGAATCCCACCGCACGTGAGCACCGTGTCGCTCCCGCGCGCGATCGCGTCGGCCAGCAGGAACTCGAGCTTCCGGATCTTGTTCCCGGACTCGGCGCCCGACGTCGCGTCGTCGCGCTTGATCCAGAGCTTCACGCCGAGCAGCCCGTCGAGCGTCGCGCGGCGCACGAGCGGCGTCGGCCCGTGCACGAGTTGAATGCGGCGCATGCTCGGCTTGGCCATGGCGCTCTGGTCTCTCGGATCAGGCGAAGCTGAAGAGCTTCGCGTTTCGCTCCACTGTGTCGCCGGCTTTGACGTGCACCTCGACGACCTTGCCCGGCCCCTTGGCCTTGATCTCGTTCTCCATCTTCATCGCTTCCATGACGAGGAGCGGCTGCCCGGCCTCGACGACGTCGCCCACGGCCACGAGCAGCTTCAGCACGCGCCCCGGCATCGGCGACTTGATGCTCTTGTCGCCACTGCCCGCGCCCCCCTCCTTCGCCGCCGCCGCCGCGCGCAACCGCTCGCTCTCGACACGCACGTACGAGCGATGCCCGCTGGCGATGGCGCCGATCTCCGGCGGCGCCCCTTCGGTCGTCAGGTCGACGACCTTGCCGTCGATCCGCACCGAGAGCTGCCCGCCCAGCGGCACCACGTCGACATCGACGGTCTTGCCGGCGACCTGCACTTCGAGCGCGCCGCTCGGGAGCTCTTTCACATCGACGACGATCGGCTCGGCGCCCGGCGTCGGATCCAAGGTGACGTAGTAACGCATCGTCTTCTCTGGGCTCGGTGGTCTAGGTCTGAGAAGGAGAGAGGAAAGGACGGTTAGAACGGGCAGGTCTGGGTGGCCATGCATTTGTGCGTCTGCGGGTGCGACAGCACGTAGATGTCTCGCCCGCCCGACGCGAGGAAGCGCGCCAGCTGCGCGTCGTAATACGTGACGTCGTCGAACGCGCGGCACGGATCGTTGATGAAGAACACGTGCTGTCCGAGCGGGTTCACGTAAGCGTTCACCAGGCCTATCAACGGCGCGGTCGCCTCGCTCGCGTCGGGGCTCGTCGGCGAGAGGACGTCGAGCCGCGGGGCCCACGCCTGCGCCAGCGTCGCCGCGTCTTTCGCGTGCACGCTCGTCAGCCGTGCGAGGCGGAGCGGCGTCGTCGCCGGATGGGGCGCGTCTTCGAGGTTCGTCCCTTCGCTGGCCCAGTCGATGTCGTAGAGCGTCTGCGCGCACGTGTCGGGATCGACCGGCGGCGACGGATCGCACTGGAGGCTGGCCTCGGGCTTCGCCTGGTAGTTCACGCCGCAGCTCGGGCCCGCGTGCGTTCGCTTCAACCGCGCGACCCCTTCGAGCACGTGGTTCGCGATCAGCAGATCGTTCGGCACGCCGCCGGCCGCGTCGTGGAGCGCGCTCGGCGTCGCGTAGTCGGCGTACTCGGGCATCGTCTGCACGGCGCTCGGCGGCAGGAACGGCACCGCGCCGGCGGCCCGCGCGAACGCGGTCCCCGTCGCGATCGGAACGTACGGATCGCCCACCGTGCTCGAGACGAGGATCCCGCGCGGCGGGAGCGTCTCGCCGTCGAGGCCCGGGAGCTTTCGCATCATGTAGTACGGCGCGAAGTTCACCGGATCGGCGGTGTCGAGCGCGGCCTGCGTGATCGTGAAGAGGCGCCGCTCGTCCGGCGTCTGCCGCGCGTAGCCGAGCCCCTCCTGCGGGAACACGAGCGCCGACCCGACGGGATAGAACGTGGACCGGTACTGCTGGCACCCCTTGCCCGACGAGCAACCGATGCCGGTCGTCACGGTGGTGAACGTCGACGCGGGGACCTCCCACGTGTCGATCACCTTCCCGAGGGTCTCGGCCGCGCCGGGCTTCAGCGCGCACGTCTTGTACGACTCGACGGCGTCGGTCTGTTTGTAGATCACGAGCTGCAGAGCGTCGTTCACGTTCGCCGGAACGGGAATCCGAAGCGTGCCGCCCGCGCCGACGCGCGCGCAGCGGGTCTCCTCGTTGCGCCGGTTCGTGGCCTGCACGGTCATCCCCGCGGCGAAGTCGGCGGCGTCGAGGCACGCGATCTCGAGCTCGCGCGTGTCGAGCAGGTTGTTCACCTCGAAGCGGATCGACGTCTGGTCGCTCTTGCACGCCGACGGGAGCGCGGCCGAGGCATCGCGCGACGACGCCGGCACGGCGATGATGAGCGGCGAGAACGTCTGCTCGAGCACCGAGTTGGTCACCTCCGAGAGCGACGTGTGCTCGGTCACGTCGACGAGGCCGCCCGCTCCGCTGATCGGCGCGGCGGCGACGATGTTCGGATCGAGCGCCCCCTGGATCATCGCCAGGATCCCGCCGAACGAGTTGCCCGAGGCGTACATCGGGTGCGTCCCGCCGAGATCGGGCGTGCCGTTGCCGTCGAAGTCGCCGGCGAGGTCGGGCTTGCCGTCGCCGTTGAAGTCCTGATCGCTCATCGTCTTGCCGTCGAACGACCGCAAGACGCGCGTCATCTGCAGCTGATCGATCACCGACTGGCGGATGTTGTCGCGGCTGTGGAAGACGTGCGCCGTCCACAGGTAGCCGCCGGTGTCGGGCGTGCCGTCGCCGTTGAGGTCGTAGGCGCGCGTCGCGTTGAGCGCGTTGATCCACTCGACGTAGCAGCTCCCCTTGAGGAGAATCCGCGCCACCGACTGCGTGTTGTCGTCGAGGTAGAGGCCGTGCCCCGGCATGTCGATCGCGATCGTGGCCAGGCCCTGCTTCGCGAAGATCCCCATGCGCATGATCGCCTCTTCCGAGAAGAGCGCGGTCCCGTGCGACCACACCACCGTGGGGAACGGCTGCGCCTTGCCGGGCGTCGCCTTCGGGATGGCGAGGAAGAACGGCACGGTGTCGGAGCGCACGCGCCCTTCGCCCGTCACGTAGTTCAGGTGGAACCACTCGTCGGGGTTCTCGTGCGCCGGGTCTTCGCCGAGCAGGTACGGCGACTTCATCGTGCCGATCACGAAGTGATCGACCGCTTGCAGCTCGGTCTCGAGGAACTTCTGCTGCGACGCCGACAGCGAGAACGACGTCTTCAACACGAGCTGCACGATCTGATCGATCGCCTCGGTCGAGGCGGCCACGTTCACCACGAACGGCGCGCCCAGCACGGGCTGACACGCCGCCTGCGTCTTCAGATCGATCTGCTCGGCGGCCGGATCGTCCGCCAGCCCTACCGCGCGCATCGCCTCGGCCTTCGCCGGGAACTGCTTGGCGAGGTACCCGAACGGCCCGCGCCCGTAGAGACCGTCGCGCAGGATGCGCATGTCTTCGTAGACGGGCTCGGTGGTGAACGTCCACGCGAAGGCGATGTGCGCGGCGCCCGTGCCCGCGATGTCGCCGTAGTAATTCTTCCGCGACGAATCGGAGAGCACGCCGACCACCTTCGCTACGTCCGCGTCTTGCTGCGGGTGGTTCACGTAGTCGAACGGCGACTTCACCGGGTGACCGGTGGGGCCGTGCAGGCGATCGGTGATGACGACCGCGTACTGCGTCTTCTCCTCCATCGGGAGGAGCGGCTTCACGATGAGCGTGTCGGTCTCGCGCTCGTAGTAGCCGAGGAGATCGTCGACCCCCTCCACGCCCGCGGCAGCGAGCGGACCGAACGTGTTCGGGTGATCGAGCACGCCGTCGAAATCGAGATCGAGCTGCGGCGCGTAGTCGGCCTGCGTGAGCCCGGCTCCCTCTTCGACCGTCTCGAACACGATGTTCTGCTGCGTGAGCTTGGGATCGTTCGGCCAGTACACGTCGAGGTCGCGCGGCGTGTACTGAAAGTTCCCGTCGCCCATGTCGACCATGACCGGCACGCCCGTCGTCAGGTTGATGACGTAGACGGCGTCGTTCGTCATGTCGTGACCGTCGTGCTGCATGCGCGCGCGCAGGTCGGCGAGATCGATCGCGGGGAGCGTCGGGTCGGCGCCGGGCTCTTTCTGGAACGCGACGGTGATGGGCGCGAACGTGCCCCACCCTTCCATCTCGCCGAACCCCTGGCGCGCGTACGTCTCCATCTGCGTCGGCGCGATCGTGCTCACGTTGATGCGGCGGCCGGTGCGGCTCGTGGGATCGGGGAACGTGGCCACGTCGTTCGGTTGCGGGATCTCGGGGAGCGGGCGGCGCAGGAGATCGAAGACGATCGTGGGGCCGTTGCCGGGCGGCGTGAGTCGCGCGCCGGCCGGAGCGCGATCGACTGTGCAATGCGTGGCGAAGGCGCAGGAGAGGAGCGCGAGCGCGGGGACCGCGGCAGAGAGCGTGGAAGCGCGTTTCGTGGACTTCAAAACACCACCCCGAAGCGTCCGATGGCGATCCACGGCGCGTGCATCCGGTTGCCGTTCGCGTCGTCGAACGCGCCGCCCGGAATGAGCACGCCCGCTTGCGCGCCGAAGTTGAGACAGAGCCCGTACTCGGTGACGACGCGCGCTTCGAACCCGCCGTCGAGCTCGACGCCGAGATCGTGCTTGGCCGCGTTGCCGCCGTTGTAGTTCACGGCCGATCCTTGAAGCGCGTAGCGGTACGGGTCGACGTAGTCGGCCGTCGTCTGCGCGATGACCATGCCGCCCTTGAGATCGAGCCACGGACGCGGGCGGACGATCGCGGTGGGGTTGATGTACTGCGCGCCGAAGATGCCGCCGTTGCTGGCGATGAGGTTCGTGCCCGGCGTCGGCCGCGCGGCGTTCGAGAGGTTCGGATCCTGGGCGGCGACCGCGGCGCGCGCCGTCTGAAAGCGCATCACCTCGTCGAAGAGCAGCAGCCCCACCTTGTGATTGGGATCGAACGTGAACCGCTTCTGCGTATCGCCGTAAGGATTGGCGTCGCCCGACGCGTACCCGATCTCGATCTGCCCGGCGACGTCGCCCCAGTCGATCGGCGACCCGTCTTTCGGAATGACCGTCTCCCGCGCAACGTGCACGACGCCCACCTGCGCCGCGCCGCCGTACGATCGAATCTTCGTGCTCTGCCCGGAGAGCGACTCGGCCTGCGTGCGGATCTCGTTCGTGGTCCCCAGGATCGTCGCCACTTCGGCCGATCCGAACAGCCAGGCGTCATTCCCCACGACGCGCGTCGCGAACTTCCCGGCCGCGTCGATCACGGCGACGTCGATCTTGTTCGTGTACGTGAAGAGCGGCTCGGCCGATGTCTGATCGTTCCACTGGTGCCGGTACACGCCGTACATCCCGATCTGGTTGAGCCCCTTCTCGAAGTACGCCGCGGCCACGCCCTGCACCGCGCGATCGCCCCGCGTGAGGACGACGGTGGGGTCCTTCCAGACGTACTGCCCGCCGAGAGCGACGGTGAGCGGACCATCCTTGCCCATCGGCTTCGTGCCGAAGAGGAGCCCGTCGCTGATCGATCCGAACCGGTAGTCGCCGAACAAAGACGGATGATCGCCGTCGTTCGCCACGACCCCCATGCCCCAGTGATTCGGCTGCTGCCCGATTCGAAAGAGGCCGATGGGGGAGATCCAGTCGAGGTACAGCCAGCGCGGCTGCGGGTTCGACAGGCCGTTCTGCGTGTCGCGCGGCGTCTGATCGGCCCACACGTCGTGCGCCACGTCGCCCATCACGAGGCCGGTGAGCACGTCCATCTGCGCGACGAGCTCGAGGCTCTGGCCGAGCTGGATGCGCGGGGTGATCCGGAACCAGTGATCGAGCCACGTGTTCTGCCCCATCGAATCGCTGGCCGCGCCCGGGCGCGCGAGCCTCACCGAGTCGGTGGGATCGAGCGGGAAGCTCTGCATCCGATTCACGCGGAGCTCGTACTCGCCGTGGAGCTGGAAGCGAATGAGCCCCTCTTCTGGCGGACGCACCTCGGGGCGACCCGTGTCGAAGATCAGCCGCGCGAGGTGATCGGGCTTCGGATCACCGAGGTCTTCCGGAGCCGTCGGACTCTGCGGGGTCTGGGCGGACGCCGTGCGCGAAAAAAAGAGCGCGAGCGACGCGAGGAGGAGATTTCTAGTGCGCTGAAAGTGCATCGGGGCGGGGGAGTCCGCGCAGCCTAGCGCGAAGTCGTGCTACGCCGCGAGCCGATGGAACCGGTGCACATTGGGCGCGACCTGTCGCTGAGGGATCTGGAAGACGTCGCGGTTCGCCGCCGCCAGGTGGTGTTCGACTCCGAGGTGCGAAAGCGTGTCGATCGATCGCGCGCCGCCATCGACGCCATCGCCCTCGCAGGCGACGACGCCCCGCGCGTCTACGGCATCAACACCGGCTTCGGCGCGCTCAGCGAGACGCGCATCTCGGCGACCGACATCCGCGCGCTCCAGCGAAACCTCGTTCGCTCGCACTCCACCGGCGTCGGGCCGAACCTCGGGACGCCCGAAGTGCGCGGCATGATCCTCCTTCGCGCGCAGGTGCTGGCGCTGGGGCACTCCGGTGTTCGGAGCGTCGTCATCGAGACGCTGCTGGAGATGCTCAATCGCGGCATCCATCCGCGCATCCCGGCGCAAGGCTCGGTCGGCGCGTCGGGCGATCTCGCGCCGCTGGCGCACCTCGCGCTGGCGATGATCGGCGAGGGCGAAGCGGAGATCGACGGCGCGATGATGACCGGCGGCGAAGCGCTGGAGCGGGCCGGCATCAAGCCCATCACGCTGGAGGCCAAAGAGGGGCTCGCGCTGATCAACGGGACGCAATACATGGCGTCCTTGGGGACGCTGGCGGTGCTCGAAGCGGAGCGTCTGTGCGTCGCGGCCGACATCGCCGGCGCGATGAGCCTCGAGGGGTTGAAGGGGTCGTCGCGTCCGTTCGATCCGCGTCTTCAGGCCGCGCGCCCGCATCCGGGGCAGGCGACGGTCGCGGGGAACATGCGCACGCTGCTGGCGGAGAGCGAGATCGCCGAGAGCCACAAGGACTGCGGTAAGGTGCAGGACGCGTATTCGCTCCGCTGCATTCCCGCGGTGCACGGGGCGACGCGCGACGCCCTGGCGTGGGTGCGGCGCGTGCTCGAGATCGAGATCAACAGCGTCACCGACAACCCCAGCGTCTTCCTCGAAGAGGACGGCACGGCGGACGTCATCAGCGGCGGCAACTTCCACGGCCAGCCGCTCGCCATCGCGCTCGACCTCGCGGCCATCGCCGTCGCCGAGCTGGCGAACATCAGCGAGCGCCGCGTGGAGCAGCTGGTGAATCCGGCGCTGTCGACGGGGCTCACGCCGTTCCTCGCGCCAAATGGACCAGGGATGAGCGGCCTGCACTCGGGCTTCATGATCGCGCAGGTGGCGAGCGCGTCGCTCGTCAGCGAGAACAAGGTGCTGGCGCATCCGGCGAGCGTGGACTCGATCCCGTCGTCCGCGGGGAAAGAGGATCACGTGAGCATGGGGAGCGTGAGCGCCCGGAAGCTCGCGCAGATCGTGACGAACGTGAAGCACGCGCTGGCGATCGAGATCATGACCGCGGGGGCGGGGATTGATCAGCGCGCGCCGTTGAAGCCGAGTCGTGGTGTGACGGCGGCGCTGGGGGCGTTGCGGATCGTGGTGGCGCCGATGACGGAAGACAGGCCGCTGTATCGGGACATCGAGGCGACGGCGGAGCTGGTGGCGAGTGGGGCGCTGGTGAGGTCGGTGGAGCAGGCGGTCGGGAAGATCGCGTAGGCGGGCGCGGACGCGACCGCGCTCCCTGGATCGCCTATTCGCGGATCGGATCCCCGCCGATCCACATCACCCCCCTCGTCCATCGAGAAATCAACGGTTTCCGCACCGTGTGCCGGCGTGTGCGCGTGGCCGTGAAATTGCAATTTTCCTTTTCCATCGAAACCGACCCACCCCGGTTTCACGGAGCAACCCACCATGCGCGCAGTCACTCTCCTCCTCGCCTCTGTCGCCCTCAGCCTCGCCGCCGGATGCGCGACGACGCGCCCCGAGCCGGCGAAGATCCCGGAGCCGATCGCCTACGACAAGGCCGACTACACGCCGCCGAGCGAGTTCGACATGAAGTTCGTCCCCAGCGAAGGGCTGACTGCGAAGCGCCACGCACCGACCGAAGGGACGTACGCGCCGCGGTTGGTCTCGATGGAGAAGACGGCGACGCCGGAGTGAGCGAGGGGAACCCGTCCTAAAGAGTGCGTCGTCTGAATCGATTCAGAGCGGGACATGATTGGATCAGTGCGTCGTCTGAATCGATTCAGAGCGGG
>PLXW01000121.1 GCA_003151595.1 Myxococcales bacterium | reverse complement strand
CGTGGGCGCCGTGGTGCCACACGTGCCTCAGTATGCGCGCCTTCACCTTTCGCGACGCGAAGGTGCGGGCGCACGCGGCCGAGTTCACCTGGGCGTCGATCGATACCGAGAAGCCCGAGAACGCGGCGTGGGTCGCGGCGCATCCGATGCACGGTTGGCCCACGCTGTTCGTGGTCGACGCGGAAGGCGATCACACCGTGCTCGAGTGGGCCCAGTCGGCCACGGCCGACGAGCTGGTGGCGCTGCTCGCGGGCGCGACGTCCGCGATGCGCGGCGCGAAGAGCGTGACCCTCCCCGCAGGCGCGGCAGCCCTCGAAGGAGAGCTCGATCGCTTCCTCACGCAGAAGGACTTCGCCGGCTGCGCCAACGCGGCAGATCACGCCTTGCCGTCGATCCCGCATGGCGGTGGCCGCGCCACGACGACGGCGCTCAACTGCGCGGCCGAGATGCCCGAGAGCGCACGCGAACCGGTGCTTCATCGCCTGATCGATCGCGCGCGAACGATCGTCGCCGACGCCGACGAGCCGATCCTCGCCGACGACCGGTCCGATCTCTACGGAGCGATCATCGAAGCGCTCGGCGTCGAAAAGCGCGACGCCGAAGCGAAACAAGTGGCGACGGGCTGGGCCGCGTACCTCGAAGGCGAAGCGCAGCGCGCGGTCGACCCCACGGCGCGCGCGGTCTTCGACGCGCACCGAACCGAGGCGTACCTGACGATCGGCGCCCCCGAGCGCGCGGTGCCGATGCTCCAGCAGAGCGCGCACGATTTCCCCGGCGACTACAACCCGCCCGCACGACTCGCGCGCGCGTACCTGGCGATGAAGCAGTACGACGACGCGCTCTCGGCGATCGATCGCGCGCTCGCGCTGGTCTACGGACCGCGCGCGCTACGCCTCTACGCGACGAAGGCCGACATCCTCGAAGCGAAGGGCGATCGCGCCGGTGCGGCGGCCGCGCTGAACGCGGGGGTGGCCAAGCTGCGCGCCGCGCCCCTCCCTCCTCGCTACGCCAAGAGTGTCGATGAGCTCGCGAAGCGCGCGCATGCGCTCGAGTCGCCGGCGCATTGATTCGCCGACCCGCGCATTCGCCAAAAAGGGGCGCGATCGGTCGATTCCCGGTAAACCTCACGGCATGAACGCCGACGCCACTTCGCCCGCCATTCTGCAGCTCGGTGATCCGCGCCTCCGCACGGCCGCGAGCCCGGTGACCGACGTGCACGACGCCGCCTTCAAGCGCGACGCACGCTCGCTCATGCTGGCGCTCGAGACGTTCCGCGAGGCGCGCGGCTTCGGTCGCGCGATCGCCGCTCCGCAGATCGGGATCGCAGCGCGCTTCTTGGTCNNTCGACCTCGGCGATGGTCCCAAGCTCCTCGTGAACCCGGAGATCACCTGGCGAAGCGCTTCGCTCTTCACGATGTGGGACGACTGCATGTCGTTTCCGACGCTGCTCGTCCGCGTCCAGCGCCACGAGNNAGATCGATCACCTCGACGGCGTGCTCGCGATCGATCGCGCGTACGGCGAAGGGGCGTTCGTCACGCGCGCGGTCTTCGAAGCGTCCCCGGCGAGCTACCTCGCCGAAGTGGACTACGCGATCCCGACGCCTGTCCCGTCGAACCGCCCGCCGCCGCCGGCAGACGCCTGATCGCCGGCGTCACTCGCGTCGCAAGACGAGCGCGCTGAGCCGCCCGGCGTGCACGATCGTGTACTCGCGCGCGAACGGCGTCTCGCCCGCGCGCACGCGATCGCGCATCCACGTGCTCGCCTCGCGTGAGCGCGTCGGATCGAAGACGTACGCCACGATCGGCGCCGAATCGAAGTCCGCGCGGTACGGCGCGTAGCGATCCTCGGCGGCGTTCGAAGGGACGACCACGAGGCGCTCGCTCGTCAGGAACGTCGTTCGATACGCGACCCAGTAGTCGGCCATCGCCATGCGTACGCCGCTCGCCGCGAGCGCGTGCTCCAGCGCCAGCTCGTCGCTCGGCCTGCCGCGCGTGTCGTGCAGGAACGGCCCATAGCCGACCCAACCCGCGACGGCGCACGCGAACGCGCACGGCGCCATCGCGATCGCGAACGTGCGCGCGCGAAGCGAATTCGCGATGGGTGCGAGCGCGAAGGGCGCGAGGAGCGGGATGGCCGCCAGATAGCGCGACGAGAAGAGATCCATGACCATCGGGGACGCCAGGAACCCGACGAGCGTGACGGGGAGCGCGAGGCCACCGGCGATCGCGAGCCGCCTCACGCTCCACGGAACGCGACGCACGAAGGCGCACGCCCCTCCGGCGACGATAGCCACGACGAACAGCACGCCGCCGGCCAGCGCGATCCCGCGCACGATCGCCGGCCCGCTCCACGGCCCGTACGTCATCGCGTCGTTTGCGCTCCACGCGCGCGCTCCGACCGTCCATGCCAGGCCGTCCACAAGGAGCCGCGCGTTGTGCGCGACCTGCGATCCGGAGAGCGCCAGCTGCCCGCCGGTCGCGCGCGCGCTCGAACGGAGGATCGCGAACGGGGCCCAACCCACGACCACCCCTGCCGCGAACGCTCCGATCCGTCGCGCGGTCTCACGCGCGCTCTCGCGGTCGATCGCGCATGCGATCCCGAACGCCCCCACCGCCGGCGCAAGAACGAGCGCGTACGGATCGGCGAAGCAGGCCACCCCGATCAGCGCTCCGCCCAGCACCAGGCTACGCGCGCGCGCGTCCGCCGCCCGATCGAGCGTCCATAGCGCGGCCATCGCGATCGCCAGCGACGCCTCTCGCGGCGGATACAGGACGTACGTCTGCAGCGGGCTCGACGTGAGCACGAGCGGCCATACCGCGATGGCCGCGCGCCACGGATCGATTCGCCGCGCGATCGTGCTCCACGCCATCGCCGTGAGCGCGAGGTGAAGAGAGAACGACGACATCAAGAGCGCCCGTGCGCTCGCGCCGAACACGCCGAACAGGAGCGCCGCGTACGCCGAGTCGATCGACGTCTGATACCCGCTCCCCCACAAGAACCACGAGCGCTCGCCGCCGAGCATGTGCATCGCCTGGAGCCCGACGACCGCGGCGTCCGAGTTCGTCTCGGTCGCGTTCACGATGGCCGGCCACCGAAACGCGACCGAGGCCACGAGCACGACGACCAGCGCCCAACCGCGCGGCAGCGATTTCGCGGCGACCATCGCCAGAGCGGTACCGCGTCGTGGCCTACCCGAGCAAGCGAGTCACGAGGATCGTGTCGAAGAGCGCGCTCACTTCACCGCGGGGGGCGCGGGCGGCGGCGGCGCCG
>PLXW01000069.1 GCA_003151595.1 Myxococcales bacterium | reverse complement strand
GGCCGAGGGTGACCTTGACCGCATCGGCCAGCATGTTGACGCCGTACAGGATGCGTTGCCGCGCGCCGCGGCTGTAGTGGATCTCTTTCGCGCTCATGATGTTCTTCTCTCTCTTCGATCTAGGAAAGTTTGGGGGGCGAAACGCGCAAGATCACGCGCCGAGCACGGCGAGGAGGTCGTCCTCGCGCATGATGATGTGGTCTTCGCCGTCGAGCTNNGCCGGAGTACTTGCCGAAGAGGATGCGGTCGCCCGGCTTCACGTCGAGCGGACGGACCTTGCCGTCCTTGAGCGGCTTGCCATTGCCCACGGCGATGACGAGGCCCTCGACGGGCTTCTCCTTCGCGGTGTCGGGGATGATGATTCCCCCCTTCGTCTTCTCTTCTTCCTTCACGCGCTTCACGACGACGCGGTCACCGAGCGGACGAATCTTCATGACGAGCCTCCCTGAGCTTTTTGACGTAAAACGCGAGTTGGCACTCGTCGAACGAGAGTGCCAAGTCGTCGCGCAACCTAGACCTCGGGCGGGCCCCGTCAAGGGGGGGCTCGCCAGAAAGAGGCGCTTTTCCGGGTAGGTCGGTAGGATCGCCAGCGTGGAACCGTCCTGGGTCGCGCTCAAGGACGACGAGCTGCTAAAGGTGCGCATCAGCGACCTGGGGCTGCGAATCGAGGGGTCGCCGCTGGAAGCGCGGATCGCCCAACTTTACGCCGAGCTCGACCTGCGGGGGCTTCCGCTGCACCCCCCCTGCTACCTGGGCGACGAGTGGTTCTCGCCCATCCCCACGCCGGCCATCGCCGTCCCTTTCTACCTGGCGCACCCGCGGCTGGAGCAGCTCGAGCTTCACCAGATGCTCGACGTCGAGGGGGGAAACCCGATCGAGTGCCAGCGCCTGCTTCGGCACGAGTGCGGCCACGCCTACGACCACGCCTGGCGCTTCTCGTCGCGCCCCAAGTGGCGGCGGATCTTCGGGCGACCGGACGCCGACTACGAGCCGGAGCACTACAAGCCGCGCCCGTACTCGAGGAGCTTCGTTCGCCACCTGCCGAACTGGTACGCGCAGGCGCATCCGGAAGAGGATTTCGCCGAGACGTTCGCGGTGTGGCTGGCCGTCTCGAGCGAAGACTGGCGGCGGCGCTACGGCGGCTGGAAGGCGCTCGAAAAGCTCGAGTACGTCGACTCGCTCATGAAGGAGGCGCGCACCAAGCCTCCGGTGGTCACGGGCGGCCCCCGCTGGTCCGACGCCACGAAGATGCGGCGCACGCTCGCCCATCACTACGCCGCGCGCCGAAAGCTGTGGGCCGAGGAGTACCCCGACTTCTACGACGCCGACCTCCGCGCCATCTTCGAGCGCGAGCCGCGCGGCGAAGAGACCGCGGCGCGCGTGATGCGCCGGCACCGCGCGGCGATCATCACGTCGGTCGTGCGGTGGACCGGCGAGCGCAAGTACACGGTCGACGCCCTGGTGCGAAAGCTCACCGAGCGGTGCTCCAGCCTGCACCTCCCCTCGCCCACGCACGGCGACGCGCTCCTCCTCGAGATCGGCGCGTACCTCTCGGCGCTCGTGACGAATCACCTGCACACCGGGCGATTCAAGAGGTCGGTGTGAAGGTCCTTCTTCTGTTCGATCTGTTCCGGAAGACGTCGCCGGCGGAGAGCTTCGCCAACGCCGAGGCCTTGCGCGCCGAGGACAAGAAGACCGAGGCGGATCTGTTCGAGGTGCTCGTTCGCCTGGGGCACGAGCCGGACGCGGTCGGCGTGTACGACGACGTTCGACCGCTCTTCGATCGCATCGAAGCGTCGCGCCCAGACGTCGTCTTGAACACGTGCGAGTCGTTCCTCTCGGATCGCGCGCACGAGCCGAACATCCCGGCGCTGCTCGAGCTGCTGCGCGTGAAGTACACCGGCTCGGGGCCCGACGCGCTGATCCTCTGCAAGGACAAGGCGCTCGCGAAGAAGCTGCTCACGTTTCATAGCGTGCAGGTCGCGGACTTCGTCGTCTCGCAGCGGGAGCGGCCGCTCCGAGGGCTCCGGAAGCTGGTCTTCCCCGTCTTCGTGAAGCCGGTGAACGAAGAGTCGAGCGACGGGATCAGCAAGGCGTCGCTGGCGAAGAACGAGGCCGAAGCGATCGAGCGCGCGCGCTTCGTGCACGAGCAGTTCGGGTGCGACGCGCTCATCGAGGAGTACGTCGATGGGCGGGAGCTGACGGTCGGCGTCCTCGGCAACGCGCGGCTCACGATCCTGCCGCCGCAGGAGCTGTTCTTCGGCGAGGCGCAGGCCGAAGGGGATCCGAGCGCGCCGCGGTTTCTCACGGCGAAGGCGAAGTGGGACGACAAATACCGCGCGAAGTGGGGGATCCGAAATGGCCCCGCCGCTCCCCTCCCCGACGGGCTGGAAGCGCGCTTGGCGACGATCGCGCGGCGCGTGTACCGCATCCTTCACATTCGGGGACTCGGGCGAATCGACGTGCGGGTCACGGCCAAGGGGGAGATCGTCGTCATGGAGGCGAATCCGAACCCGTCGCTCGGGCGCACGGACGACTTCGCGCTGGCCGCGGCGCGCAGCGGGATCGAGTACGACGAGCTCGTGAAGCAGGTCCTCGCGAACGCCGTGCGGTAGGACGAGACGTAACGTCGCCCGGTCACGGTGGGAGGGGCACCTCTCGTGTTGGGAGGGTCGCGTTCCGAGTTGGAAGGGCCGCGTTCCGCCTTCAGGTGGTCACCTTTCGCGGTGAGAGGGGCACCCTTCGCGTTGAAAGGAGGGCGTTTCGACCTGAGAGGAAGGCGCTTCAACTCGAGGCGCGCGCTCCTCATCGTCGAAGGGGCGTCCTTCAATGTGGAAGGCGAGCCGCTCACGACGACGCGCGCCCGCATCGCCCGCGTCAGTCCCCCGCTCGACGTCCCCCGTTCGGGAATCGTCAGCGGCGATGCATTTTCTTAGCAACGTCCCTCGCGGTTGATCCGAAAGGATCATTAAGACGTGACGAACGACGGCCTCCCGCCGCCGAAGGGACACGTCCATCTCATGGTTCGAACGGTGACCATCATGGCCAAATCCAAGATTGAAACGATCGACGGCGATCAGACCCTCATGACGGGTCTTTCCAGCCACTTTCAGCCCAAGACGTCGCTCCTTCTCGTCGGCAAGACGTGGAAGATCGGCGACGTCATCAAGCAGCTGAAAGCGCGTAGCGCGGCGCGCTCGAAGACGACGGCGGCGAAGACGACGTACTCCGCCTGCGTCGCGAGCGAAGAGCAGCTCGAGACGGAGATCTCTCCGATTCGTCGCGCGCTTCTCCGATTCCTTCAGGGGAGGTTCGGCGACGACAGCGTGAAGCTCGCCGATTTCGGCTTCGCGCCGTCGAAGCGCAAGAAGCCCAGCGCCCAGACCAAGGCCACCGCCGTCGTGCAGCGAAAGGCGACGCGCGAGGCGCGCGGCACGAAAGGGAAGAACCAGAAGAAGGGAATCAAAGGTGTCGTCCCGGCCGACGGGGGCGTGGCCATCAACGCGACGACGTCGCAGACCGCGGCGAGCACGACATCGTCCGCCGCGACCAAACCCGTCAACGCGCCCGGGGCCACCAACGGCACGGCCGCGTCCTGACGCGATCGCTACGCGAGGGCTTCGTCGAGTCTTTTCGAGAGCTCGATGAGATCGACGAGGTCCTCGACGTAGTCCATCTTCGTCGTGTCGATCGTGACGATGGGCGAGAGGTCGTACGAGGCGAACCACTCGCCGTACAGGCGATGCAGGCGGCGCAAGTACGCCTCCGGGATCTCCTTCTCCATCGCCCGCCCTCGCTTCGCGATCCGCTTCTTCGCCGCTCCGAGCGAGCAGGTGAGCGCCAGCAAGACGTCCGGTGGCTTCAACGCCAAACGAATGCCGGCGTAGAGGCGCTGGTAGACCTCCCAGTCGCGCTTCGACATGAGCTTCTGGGCGTACAGGTTCCTCGCGAAGATCTCGGCGTCTTCGTAGATCGTGCGATCGATGACCGCGGGCTTCTCGGCGCGTTCCAGGCGCTGATGGAGCTCGAGTTTGTGCGCGAGGAAGAAGCACTGCGAGTGAAACGACCAGCGCTTCATGTCGGAGTAGAAGTCGGCGAGGTACGGGTTCGCTTCGTTCGGCTCGTAGAACGGCTCGAGGCCGTAGCGTTTGACGAGCCAGGCCACGAGCGACGTCTTCCCCGCGCCGATGGTGCCGGCGACCGCGATGATCCGTTTCATCTTCTAGGCTCGCGAGACTAACAGCGCGCCGCCGCCTCGCGCCTGCTTGCGCGTTCGCGAAACCCTGTCACGCTCGCTTCCCCCCGTGATCCGACTCGACCAAATCTCCAAGCAGCACGGCAAGCAGATCCTCTTTCTCGAGGCGTCGATGAGCGTCTTCAAGGGGGAGAAGGTCGGGCTCGTCGGTCCCAACGGCGCCGGCAAGTCGACGATCTTCCGGATGATCGTCAAAGAAGAAGAGCCCGATGGAGGCAACGTCGCCATCGATCGCGGCCTGACGGTCGGGTACTTCAGCCAGGACGTCGGCGAGATGAAGGGGCGGAGCGTCGTCGCCGAGACGATGGCCGGCGCGGGCGAAGTGTCCGAAGCCGCCGAGGCGCTTCACTCGCTCGAGCACGCGATGGCCGATCCCGAGCGCGTCGACGAGATCGAGCAGCTGGTGGAACAGTTCGGGCACGCGCAGGCGCGCTTCGACGAGCTCGGCGGGTACGCGCTCGAAGCGCGGGCGCGCGAGATCCTGGCGGGGCTCGGGTTTCACGACGATACGTCGAACACCTCGAAGGCGCGCGGGCCGTCGATGGGGGCCGACGTCTCGACGCTGTCGGGCGGCTGGAAGATGCGCGTGGCGCTGGCGCGCATTCTATTGATGCGCCCCGACGCGCTGCTGCTCGACGAGCCCACGAACCACCTGGACCTCGAGTCGATCCTCTGGTTGGAGAACTTCCTTCGGCAGTTCGAAGGGGCGCTCGTGATGACGTCGCACGATCGCGAGCTGCTCAATCGTCTGGTGACGAAGATCGTCGAGATCGACGGCGGCGACCTCACGACGTACTCGGGCAACTACGAGTTCTACGAGCAGCAGCGCGCGCTCGCCGCGCAGCACCAGGAAGCACAGTACGCGCGGCAGCAGGCGATGCTGGCGAAGGAAGAAGCGTTCATCGCCCGCTTCAAGGCCCGCGCCTCGCACGCCGCGCAGGTCCAGTCGCGCGTGAAGAAGCTCGACAAGATCGAGCGCGTCGAGCCGCCGAAGCGTCGCGTGGCGCGCGACTTCGACTTCCGTCCGGCGCCTCGCTCCGGTGAGGACGTGGCGAAGCTCGATGGCGTGAAGAAGGCGTACGGCGATCGCGTCATCTACGCGGGGCTCGATCTGCTGCTCCGACGTCGCGAGCGGTGGTGCGTGATGGGGGTCAACGGCGCCGGGAAGTCGACGCTGTTGAAGCTCGTAGCCGGGCACGCGCAGCCCGATTCAGGCGCGGTGGCCGTCGGCGCGAGCGTGAAGATGGGGTACTTCGCGCAGCACGCGATGGAGCTCCTGGTGGGCGAAGAGACCGTGCTGGAGACCCTCCAGGGCGCGTTCCCGCTGGCCACGATCGGATCGATGAAGGCGCTCGCCGGCGCGTTCGGCTTCTCCGGCGACGACGCGGAGAAGAAGTGCCGCATCCTGTCGGGCGGCGAGAAGGCGCGCGTGGTGCTGGCGAAGATGCTCTACGACCCGCCGAACTTCCTGGTGCTCGACGAGCCGACCAACCACCTCGACATCGAAACCAAAGAGATGCTGATGAAGTCGCTGCAGTCGTTCGAAGGGACGATGCTCTTCGTCTCGCACGATCGGCACTTCCTCGGCGCGCTCTCGAACCGCGTGCTCGAGGTCACGGACGACGGCATCCATGTCTACGGCGGCGGGTACACCGAGTACGTCGCGAAGAGCGGGCACGAGGCTCCGAGCTCTGTCTAGCGAAGCTAGACAGCAAGCGTAGGAGCGACCGAAGGGAGGGCTCCGCTCGCCTGAGCTTCGTCAGTCGCGCTCGGCGGGCTCGCTCGTCACGAGGAGAGGCATGCCGTGCGCGCGCGCGTGCGACAGGAACGAGGCGATGCGGAGCTCGGCGGTCGCCTTCGCGTCGACGGCGACGGTCGCTTTGCCTTCGCGGTGCACCGCGAGCATGAGGCGCTTGGCGTCGTCCGCCGTCAGATCGAAGAAGGACTGCAGCGCTTCGACGACGTACTCCTGCGTCGTGTAGCGATCGTTGTGGAGCACGATCTTGCGCGTGACGGTGACGTCCGCGGCTGACGTCGCGGCGTAAGCGCGGAGGGTGTCGACCGGCGCGTCGTTGGCGTCGGCCGTGCGCGCGATGCCGTGCTCGATGAAGAGCAGGACGCGCAAGCGATCAACGCCCGCTGTCGCGAGGAGCTGCGAGGCGCGCGAGACGGGCGGGCCGTAGAGGGCGATGAAGGCGTCGGTCGGCGTGACGTCCCCTCCCCCGCTCGCCGCGACCTGAAGGAACGCGCGCTTCAGCACGTCGGTCGCTACGGTCGGCGGGATGAAGGTGGCGTTGCGAACGCGCGCGTCGAGCGCGTCGACGAGCTGCGCGGCAGACGCGATGAGCGCCACGACGTCTCCGCCTACACCGGCGATGATCCGCCCGACGGCGTCGTCGGTGAGCAGCGAGACCAGGAGATGCTCGGCCGTGATGCTGGCGTGGCCGTGCGTCGTGGCGAGGAGACCGGCACGCGAGACGGCGGCCTGGAGATCGGCTCGGAGTTGCATCGAGAAGTTGTACGGACGCTGAGAGTGATTTCTTCCGAGCGCTTCACCGCGCGCGAAGTGAAGAGGTGGGGAATGTGCGCGCGGTCGCGTACGCTGATCCTCGCAGATGGCGCGTATCGACAGCCTTCTCTCGATCGTCGCGGCGCAGGGAGCCAACGAGCTGCGGGTCGGGAGCGATCGCGAGCCGAAGATGCTGGCGAACGGCGCGGCGAAGCGTCTGGCGATCCCGGCCATGTCGGGCGACACGCTGCGCGACTTGCTCGGCGAGATCCTGACGCCGGAGCGCGAAGAGGCGATGCGCGCGCGCGGGCGGCTCGAGGTGTCGCATGACGCCGGAGCGCTCGGGACATTTCAGGTGACGCTCGTCGCGCGCGACGCGGGCGCGTTCGACGCCATCTTCTTGCGCGGCGCGCGCCGAGAGCCGGTGGTGCACGCCGCCCCGGTGGTCGCGCCGCCCGTGCATGAGCCGCGCGTCGTGACGAGCGCGGCGACGTCGACCGAGTCGATCGCGCCGGGGCTCTCCGATCTCGTCGGCCGCGCGGCGGCGTTGCGCGCGAGCGATCTCCATCTGGCGGACGGCGAGCCGCCGAGCGCGCGCGTCGACGGTCGTCTGCAGCGCCTCGACGCCGATGCGCACATCGATGTCGTGGCGATGTTCGCGCTCGACGCGGCCGATCGCGATCGCGTCGCGCGCGGAGAGGCGCTCGATGTCGCGCGGGACATCGACGGCGTGGGTCGCGTCCGCGCGCACCTGTTTCGCACGGCCGACGGGTTCGCGGCCGCCGTGCGCCTGCTTCCGCGCGCGGCGCCGTCGCTGGCGTCGCTGCTCATGCCGGTGCCGCTCGCCGATCTCGTCGACCTGCCGAACGGCCTCGTGCTCGTTTGCGGCGCGACCGGCTCGGGGAAATCGACGACGCTCGCGGCCCTGGCCCAGGAGGCGTTGCGGAAGCGATCGGTCGTGCTGACGACGCTCGAGGATCCGATCGAGTACGCGCTCACGGCGACCGACTCGTCGCTCGTCCGACGTCGGCAGATCGGTCGCGACGTCCCCGACTTCCAGAGCGGCCTCCGCGACGCGCTCCGCGAAGACCCCGACATATTGCTCGTAGGCGAGCTGCGCGATCCGGAGACGATCGCGCTCGCGCTCACCGCCGCAGAGACGGGGCAGCTCGTCCTGGCGTCGATGCACAGTCGATCGGCGGGGTCGGCCGTGGAGCGGATCGTCGACGCGGTGCCGAGCGAGCGACAAGCGCACGTCCGCGTCCAGCTCGCCGAGTCGCTTCGCGCCGTCATCGCACAGCAGCTCCTGCCCCGCGCGCGCGGAACCGGCCGGCTGCCTGCGGTCGAGGTGCTTCGCGTGACCCATGGCGTGGCGTCGCTCATTCGTGAGTCGAAGACCGCGCAGATCGCCACGGCGCTTCAATCGGGGCGGCGCGAGGGGATGCTCTCGCTCGAACGGTGCCTCGCCGATCGCGTGCTGGCCGGCGAGGTCACGGCCGAGGAAGCGCGAGCGGTGGCGAACGATCCGGCGTCGCTGGCGATGTACCTCGCGAAATGAACCCGCACGCGTCATGCTCCGGCGTGATGAATCGTCGAGCTGCCGGTGCCAGCGCGCTCGCCTTCGGGGCGGGGCTCGCGCTCGTCGCGCTTTCGAGCAAGGCCGCCGCCGCCGCTCCGCCGCCCGAGCTCATGGAGAAGCTCGCCGTCCACGCCGCAGCGTTCGAGGCCATGCGCACGCATGCCAGCTTCCTGTTCGACGGCAAGCTCGACGACCTCGACGGCGACGGCAACTGCACCTCGAAGAAGGCGCTCAACGGGCGCGTCGAGGCCAACGGCACGGCCGCGCGGTTCGTCGTCATCAAGTACGTCGAAGACGGTGAGGACAAGACCGACGACGCGCGCAGGAAAGCGCGCGAGGCGGACGAGAAGCGAAAGGCGAAGACGCCCGAGGAGCGCGAGAAGGAGAAGGTGCCGATGCCCTTCCTCGCCAGCGAATATGCAAAGTACACGTTCGACGAGGTGGAGGTCGATCGCGCCGACGCTTCGCGCGTGCGGATCGCGTTCGTCCCCAAGGCGCCGACCGAGCAGACAATCGAAGGGTCGGCGTGGGTCGACACGAAGGCGGGCACGGTGATCTCGGCCGGCTTCAAGATGAGCAAGACGCCGCTCTTCATCGACTGGATCCACTTCACCGTCGAGTTCGGGGAGACGACGCCTCTCGGGCCGGCCATCTCGAAGATCACGACCGAAGGGCGCGGCGGACTCCTCTTCTTTCACAAGCACTTCGTCGGCTCGGCCGTCGTGTCGAGCTACCGCATCGTGCCGTGAGCCGAGGCCTGCGCGCGCCGCGCTGAGGGCGGACCCGCTCAATCGAGGACGAGCACGCCGCCGTCGTCACCGTTCCATGAGCCGCAGACGCGACGCGCGTGCTTCGGCGTGTCGCAGCGGCGGATCGTGAGCGGGATCTGCTCGCCACGTTTTCCTTCGAGGCCGAGCGACTCGAACGGGATCGCCAGCTCGAGGACCCACTCTTCGTCTTCGTCCGACGGGTCGTTCACCGTTCCGTCGAGCTCGTGCGAGACGTGCGCGCCGCTCGACCAGCCGTAGTCGAAGGGGGCGTCGCCGCCGGCGTGAGCGATGGCGTCGGTGAGCGTGCCGAGCGGCGAGAGGTCGAGCGATTTGCGTGACGCGCCGTCGGTGAAGACGAGGTGGAAGGCGTCGTCGAGCCAGAGAGGCGCGTCGGCGTCGGTGCGCGTGGCGCGGATGTCTTCGTCGGCGGCGTAGAGCGCCGCGTAGAGGTGGCCGTCTCCCCAGACGAAGCGCGCGTTGGAGTACGGGCGCGCGTTCGATCCGTCGGACGCGAGGAACGCGCCGGTGCGCGCGGTGGCGTGGAGCCAGCCCGTATCGTCCATGTCGCCGTCGAGCGTGATGACGCCGTCGACGTGCGGGACGAGGAGGCGAACGGCGTGAGCCGGCGCGACGCTCGCCGTAGGCGCGTGCGCGTGCGACGCGGCGATTCGCGCGCCGGCGAAGGCGCCGATGGCGAGGGCGACTCCGGCGAAGAGCGTCAGCGACAGCGCGCGCCGGGTCATGGCGAGCACGCTACGCCGGCACGATGCCGCGCGCATCTCCAGGACCCGCCCGGGTGCGCGCAGCCTCGCTCGGGGGAGCAGGGCTCGGGTGAACGAGGTGGAGAACGATCGATCGCCCCGGCCCGTGAACGATCAGCGCGTCGCGATGGCGGCGGCGGGCGCGGCGGCCGCGTTGCTCGCCGCGGCGGATTCGTTGCGCGCGTCGTACACGAACGCGGCGATGGTCACCGCGAGCAGTCCGAACAGGATGGGCCAGGTCGATTTCATTGCAGACCGTCTCCTCGCCCGTCCGTAGTGCAGCTGGGATGCCAGCTATCCGGCGACGTCGTCGGAGGTACGCCCGATCGAATTTGCGCCCAAAACCGCCAGAACGGATCTTTCCAAGAATCCCCTGCTGATGACGGCGCGATCCAGCGCCCGGTGCGTGCGCGATCCAGCAAAGCTAGCGGGGGCGCTTGAAGTCGACGCTGCTGCCGAGGTGACCGAGGCGGCGCGCTTCGAGGCAACATGGGGAGCCCGGCTCGACGATGCGGCAGTCCTCGGGGCGGTGCTCGTACACGGCGCAGGGGAATTCCCCAGGCTTCGTGACGTCGAGCGCACCACACCGCGCCCCTTCGTTTCGCATGAAGCGCCACCCCGGACCGCGACCGTCGAGCTCCGTGTAGCGCTCGAGCAGCACCCTCCCCATGCGAGCGTCGTCGCTCTCGAGCAGATGGACCGTGCGCGGACCGTGGTGACAGCACCGCCCACACGCCACGCAGTCGGCGCCGTCGGGATCCGGGGGTCCTGCAACCGGCGGGAGCGGGGTTACGCCGGGATGGGCCACTTCGACGTACCGAGCTTCGGGCGCAGCGCGCGGAGTCGCTCGCGGACCTGCTTGGCGGTCGCGCGCTGGCGCGGCTCGCGACGGAGGGCGATGGAGAGGAGCTCGCCGAGCGCCGCGGTCTCGGGGCGCGCGAGCAGCGCTTTGACGGCCGGAGGGTTGCCGTCGTGCGCGACGTGGAGCGCGATCTGGGCGAGCTCGTTGTCCGCTTCGAAGAGGACCTTCCCGGTGAGCGCTTCGTAGGCGACGCAGCCGAAGGCGTAGAGATCGGCCGGCGTGGGCGATTCGGTCGGCAACGCGCCCCACACTTCGGGCGCGCCGTACGGGCCGGTCGCGCAACCCGGGCGGATATGCCGCCCGGCGAGACCGAAGTCGACGAGCACGGCCTGCTCTTGCTTCCGGAGGACCACGTTCCCCGGCTTCAGGTCGAGGTGAGCGACGCCCACCTCGTGCATCGCTTCGAGCCCGGCGAGGATGTCGTCGAGGACGTCGAGCGTCTTCGTGACGTCGAGCGCGCGCGATTCGATCACGCGCTCCAGCGTGGGGCCTTCGACGAACTCCATCACCAGGATCGGCTTCGGCTTCGCGCCGGCGTCGAACGTGACGAAGCGCGCGAGGTTCGCGTGTCCGGGGATCAGCATCAGCGCCGACGCTTCGCTGCGGAACATGTTCGAGAAGTCGGCCTCGGAGATCATGCGCGCTGCGGTCGCCGAGTACTCGGGGACCTTCAGCGCGAAGCGCTCGGCGTTCGCCTCCCCTTTTTCTTCCAGGCGGATGACGATGAAGACCGTTCCGCTGCCGCCGCCGCCAAGCGACTTCAGGACGTAGAAGCCGCCGATGGTCCGTCGCGTCGGGATCCACGCCGGGAGCTGCCCTTCGCTCACGCGGAACGCGCCGCTGTCGGCGCTGGGGCGATCGACCGGGAGATCGGCCACGCCCCAGATGACACCGGTGGCGATGCTGGCGATGGCCGTGGGGACGCCAGCGACCATCTCGTCGACGCTGGCGGAAAGAACGTGCTCGCTGAGGGTGGGCTCGGTGCCGGCGAGGACGCGCGAGACCGCGACCGAGAGCGGACGAATCGCCGCTTGCGACGGCGGCTGGTTCGACACGCGCTCGGGGTCGAGGCGCGCGCGCGCGCCGCTGGCGAGCTGCGAGAGCGCGTAGAGCGCCCCTTCGAGCTGCGCGATGACGTCGGAGTCCGAGCCGTCGCCCGACGAGAGCTGCCGGAGAGACTGCGCGCCGACGACGTGGCTCATCGCGCCGTGCAAGCGAACGATGACCGTGCGCAGCGCTTCGGTGCGCGTCGAGGCGTCGGGCGAGAGCTCGTTCGAGAGCGACTCGAGCGACTTGAGCTTCGCCAGCAGGTTCGGCATCGCCGTCGCGAGCGGGACGGAAGGCGGGAGGAGCGAGTCGTGGGGCTTGCTCCGCGACGTCATGCCCGGCGTCGACGCGCCGCGCACGAACTCCGCGTAGCGCTGGAGCACGTGGATCAGATCGGGATCCATCGACGCTTCGGCGAGCGTGTCGAGCTCCGTGGGGTCGGTCATCTTGCGCGCGACGACGAGCAGCACGTCGGACACGTCGCACGCGCCGGCGCGAACGAGCGCGTCGAGCGCGCGCGCGAGGGCCGCCAGGATCGTGCGCCGCAGGATCGACGGCGGGTCGCGCTCGAAGCGCCCGAGCAGCGCCTTGGCCGTCCGCAGCCAGCGCTTGCGGAGACGCCCTGCACGCCCCGAGTCCCCCTCGGCGTCTTCGACGTCGCCGTCGACGAGGTGAAGGAGCGCGCGGAGGCGTCGAAGGCGGAGCGTGGGGTGGCTCGGCGTGACCAGCGACGGGCGCGCTTCACCGCCGACGTACACGGCGACGCCGCTCGGCGGGAGCGGCTTCGACTCGCGCACCAGGATCCATTCGCTGAAGCGCTCGCGAAGCGTGTCGAGAGCTTCGTCGTGCTGCCGGAGCGCGTCGGAGGCGGCGCCGAGGTGGAGCAGATCGGAGAGGACGTTTCGCTCGAGCAGCGTCGCGTCGAGATCGCGCAGGACGGCGAGCGACGCGCGTCGCGCCATCGAGCCCGAGCGGCCGTGGTCGGTCGCTTCGTCGTTCTGCGAGACCGCTTCGAGCGTGTCCATCTGCGCGTTGGTCGCGTCGAGGACCTTGCGTCCTTCCTGGTACGCCGCGCGGGCGCCGTCGCTCGCGAAGAGGAGCAGAGCGCGCGAGACCTGATCGCGCACGGTCGGATCTTCGCGCGGCTCGCGCTCGAGATCGCGCATCAGGTCCTTCGACATCGCCTCGGCGCCGTCGTCGCGACCGGAGACGACCGGCTTCTCGTGCATCATCGCCAGCGCGCGCGCGCAGGCGCGATCGACGAAGGGCGCTTCGCCGAACTCGGTGCGGAGCTCGAGCACCGCCTCGGCCACGTCGGGCGTGGCGCGCGAGAGCACTTCGTCGAGCAGCTGGGTCGCGGCGTCGGGCTCGGCTTCGGCCGCGCGCGGCAGGCCCCAGATGAACGCGCTGGCGGCGCCGGCGTCGCGTTGCAACACGCCCTGCGACAGACCGGCGGTGGCGATGCGGAGTCCCCCTTCGGGGTTCACGGCGATGAACGCGGCGATCGACGTCGCGCCGCGCCGCCACTCGGTGGGCGTGTGCTTCGGCGAGAGCGAGTCTTCCATCTGCGCGCGGAGCTCGGCGACCCACGGCGCGAGCAACCCGCGCGCGACCGCCACGTGGCGCCACACCAGCGACTCGCGATCGCCGAGGAGGCGCGTCCAAGCATCCTTCACGGCATCGCTCGAGAACACGCGGAGCGCGTGGCTGTCGCCCTGCGCCGCGCGCTTCGCCGCTTCACGCGCCGCGCGCTCGAGGAGCCGCGCCGCCAGACGACGCGCCGGGAGCGAGCCGGTCGAACCGCCTGCGATCCACTCGCGCGCGAGATCACGGCGCGACGCCAGCGCCAATGCCAGCGCGCCGTCGGCGATCCCGAGCCCGATCGGCAGCTCCGTCACGAGCGCGATCCGCGCGCGCACCGCCGACGTGCCGAGCCCCTTCCCGCTCGACAGCGCCATCCGTGTCGCGAGCGCGACGAACGCTTCGGCGTTCGCGGCGAGCAGGCGCGCGAGCACGCGCCTTCCGAGATCGCGTTGCTCGGTTCCGATCGGAAGCGCCGACGCCAGCTCGTACAGCGCCGCGCCCGCGGCTGCGGGCTCGAGCCAGTCGAGATCGTCGACGAGCTGATTGCTCAGCGCCGCGCGCACCCCCTTCACGAGCGCGTCGGGATGGAGACCGTCGAGCGGCCCCGGCCCTTCTTCGACCATGGCGCGTGCGAGCGCGGCCATCGATTGGCGCCACATCGCGCGGCGCTCGTTGGCGTCGGACTGGTTGTGGAGCTCGAGGAGACCGCTGACGTAGAAGGAGGGGTCGCGCACGTAGGTCCTCGGCGACGGTGCTGAGGCGAGAGCCTCAGGCGAACAACTCGCGCCGTCGCCAACGATAGAGCGCTTCGCTTCAGGGATCCATTTCGACTTCTCCATCGCGAGCGCGAAACTTTCGCGTGCGTGCACACGCGCGCGGGCGTCGGTTTTCGTGCTACACGAGCGCGCGCAATTCCATGATCGTTCTCGACAAGCTCACCAAGCGATTCGGTCCGAAGATCCTGTTCGAGAACGTCTCGATGCAGTTCGACCCGGGCAAGCGCTACGGACTCACCGGCGCCAACGGAGCGGGCAAGTCGACGCTCCTCAAGATGCTCTCGGGGTTCGAAGACTCCGACACCGGGTCCATCAGCATCCCCGGCAACCTCCGCCTCGGCGTCCTGAAGCAGAACCACTTCGAGTACGACAAGGAGCGCATCGTCGACACCGTCCTCATGGGGAACAAGGCCCTGTGGGAGGCGATGCACGAGAAGGAGAAGCTCCTCGCCGGCGAGGTCACCGACGAGATCGGCATCCGCCTCGGCGAGCTCGAGGGGACCATCGCGGAAGAAGACGGCTACTCCGCCGAGAGCACCGCGTCGGAGCTGCTCGTCGGCCTCGGCATCGTCCCCGAGCAGCACGAGAAGCCCATGGGTACGCTCGCCGCCGGCTACAAGCTGCGCGTTCTGCTCGCGCAGGTGCTCTTCGGGAAGCCCGACGTGCTCCTGCTCGACGAGCCGACGAACCACCTGGACCTCGAGTCCATTCGCTGGTTGGAGAGCTTCCTCATCGACGACTACAAAGGAACGCTCGTCGTCGTCTCGCACGACAGGCACTTCCTCAACTCGACGGCCACCCACATCGCCGACGTCGATTACCGGACGGTCACCGTCTACACCGGCAACTACGACGACTTCATCGCGCAGAAGTACGAGAACAAGCAGCGCGCCGACGCCACCGCCTCCGCGGCGAAGAAGAAGAAGGAGGAGCTGCAGGAGTTCGTGCAGCGCTTCGGCTCTCACGCCTCGAAGTCGAAGCAGGCGCAGTCGCGCTTGAAGCAGATCGACAAGCTGGACGACGTCATCGAGACCAAGGCGTCGAAGAAGTCGAGCCTCGTGCGGCCGTTCATCCGCTTCGAGTTCGAAAAGCCGAGCGGTCGCGACGTGCTTCGCATGGAAGGCGTGAGCAAAGCCTTCGGTCCGAAGGTCATCTATCGCGACCTCGCGTTGAACGTGAATCGCGGTGAGAGAATCGCGGTCATCGGCCCGAACGGCATCGGTAAATCGACGCTACTCAAGCTGATGGTCGGCGGCTCGCAGTCGATCGACGCGGAGACCAAGCGCGAGACCTTGCAGCCCGACAAGGGCACCGTGCAGTGGGGCCACGACACGTCGGTCGGCTACTTCGCGCAAGACCACCACGAAGCGCTCGGGCACACGGCCAAGGGGACGACGGCGTTTCAGTGGCTCTACTCGTGGGACATCAAGCGCCCGCAAGAAGAGATTCGCTCGATCCTCGGGCGCATGCTCTTTCAAGGCGATCAGGCGTTGAAGCCCGTGGAAGCGCTGTCGGGGGGCGAGAGCGCGCGCTTGCTCCTGTGCAAGCTGCTCCTCCTCCAGCACAACGTTCTGATTCTCGACGAGCCGACCAATCACCTCGACATCGAGTCGATCGAAGGTGTGCTCGACGGGCTCAAGCTCTTCAAGGGGACGGTCGTCGTCGTCAGTCACGATCGTCACTTCGTGGCCGAGCTCTCCAATCGCGTGATCGAGTTGATGCCGGGTGAAGCGGACGGAAAGCCGTGCACCACCGTCACCGACTTCGGCGGATCGTACGAGGAGTATCTGGAGCGCTCGGGTCGCGAATACATGCGCAAGTGACGCATGTATTCAGGGCTCGCGCGTTTCCACGCATGCGCCCTTCTTGGCTCCTTGCAAAAGATGCAGAGAGCGGAAATCGGTGCGGGCGCTTCCTCGGCCATCGTCGCGCATGAACGCTTGTTTTTCCGCGCTCTGAGAACATCGCGCGGACGTTCAGTGGGGGGTACGTCCGTTGCACTCGAGAGCCTTGTTGATCTGTGTCCAGCGTCAACGCGGTTCGTCCCCCTTTATGCGCACAACGCTGTACCAATGTGATCGAGGCTCCGTGTCGAGCGCTTCGCGCGCTCTAGGCTGGTGATGCTGCCCAAGGATCCGCAGAAGAGAGCGAGGCTCATTCGTTGGTCCGCGGCGATCGCGGGGGCGTTTGCGGCTGCCTGCATGGCGCTGCAAGCGTGCAGCGGGTCGTCACCTCCGGTCGACACGTCACCGGTGACGAATAATCCCGTCAACAACACGTGCTCGCACCCCGGCCCCGGTTGCCCCTGCTCGACTCCCGGTGACACGACGGCCTGCGGCGCCACGACCTCGTCGCAAGGGGGTGAGACCACCTGCAGCGAGGGGACGACGACCTGCACCAACGGTCTCTGGGGTGTTTGCGTTCCGCAGTACACGACGTTCCTCACGAGCCGCAAGCCGGTTACCTTGCACGGCAACGTCAAGCCGCATCTCGGGGTGGAGTCGGTCCCGACGACCATCGCGTCCGGAGAGGCTGGCAGCTGTGACCCTTGTGACCCGTACTGCCAGACGTTCGTCGACAACCCGAACGACGGAGTCGAAGCCGGCGCAGGTCTCTTCCCGCTCGATGGCGGAGGGTGGACGCTCGCTGACGTGCAGCAGCCCGGCGACGGGAGCAATTGCACCGGAAACCAGTGCTACATCGCGCAGTGCGACGCTGGCTCGACGACGCAGCTAGTCGGCACGATCCTCGATCCCGCAGGAGCGTACCCAATCAGCGGCGCGCTCGTCCTCATCCCCAACGGTGGCGTCGTTCCGCCGATGGGGACGGGGCTCAACTACAACCCGTGCCTCGGTTCGAATCTCCCGGCCGGCATCGGCTTCGCCATCACGGACACGAACGGAAACTTCACGATCGGCGACAACCCGGCAGATGCCGCCGCTGGCGCCGGCTCGGTTCCGTACGAGGCCCTGCCGCTCAGCTCCGATGGCGGAGGCGCGCCGACCATCAACATCCCGCTGCTCGTGCAGGTCGGTCGGTGGCGTCGGTTGACGTTGGTCAACGCGACGGCCTGCCAGATCAACGATGCAGGGCCCATCTCGCTCCCGACCGTTCAAGGCGGACCGTACGGACAAGACAACATCCCGCACATCGGCGTCATCACAGGCAGCTGCGATCCGTTCGAGTGCATGCTCAACGACATCGGGATCGATCGCACGCAGTTCTCCGCCTTCCAGGGCGGCGGTCGCGTCGAGATCCTGACGGCGCAGAACGAACAAGGCGGCGGCGTCAACACGAACGGGCTCATCCCGGCGGCGACGATCCTCCTCCCCGACGGCGGCACGACCGACCCGAACGTGAGCGGCTACGATCAGCTGCTCACGAGCCAGAGCGTCCTCTCGAACTACGACATGGTCATGCTCCCCTGCCGCTGCGGGGATGAGTACATGGGCCCGGCGAGCGCGAACTACGGGAACCCGACCACGGTTCCGGACATCAACGACCAGAACGGCTACCGGCAGAACGTCGTCGAATATACCCAGGGTGGCGGCAAGGTCTTCTCCTCTCACTGGGGGCGCGAGTGGATCGAGCGTGAAGTCCTGTTCGACGCGGGCACTGGCGTCGGTTCGTGCTCCGGCCCGTCCGGTTGCTCGGAGGCTACCCAGGGCCAATGCGTCGCCGATCCCACCGGCACGTGTGTGTGGAGCGGGGGATGCGCGGGACCCGCCGCGAGCGCGTGCGCCGCAGGTGATCAGACGGACTGCACCGGGGTCAGCGGTTGCCAGTGGACCGGCGGCTGCACGTCGACTGGCGCCTGCGTCGCCCCGGCCGCGCAGAGTCTGACCGCGTGCGGCGCACTCAGTGGTTGCAGCTGGGTCGCGCCCGCATTTCACCTCGTGGGTCAGGCGAACAACGCGAACGGCTGCGACTCGACGGGCGCATGCGAGGCGACCGGCGCGCAGACGCAGCTGGCTTGCAACGGTGTGACCGGCGGCGGTTGCACGTGGGCCGGCGGCCTCGGGAACGGATGCACGTCGACCGGCGCGTGCGTGGCGGCAAGTGCGGAGGCGACCCAAGGGGGGTGCACGGGGATCGCCGGCTGCAATTGGACGGCGACGGGCAACGGTTGCAACTCGACGGGCGTGTGCACGGGGGGCGCGGCCCAGGCGAATCAGATCGGATGCACGGCGCCGGGCGGATGCACGTGGGCACCGGGCGCAAGCAACGGCTGCGTCTCGACCGGGCAATGCACGGCCGCTGCTGCGGAAGCGACGCAGGCGGCTTGCGGTGGCGTCGCGGGCTGCAACTGGACGGCGACGGGCAACGGCTGCAACTCGACGGGTCTCTGCACTGTGGCAGCGCAAGAGGCGACGAAGTCAGCGTGCACGGGCGTCGCAGGTTGCGGCTGGACGGCGACGGGCAATGGTTGCAACTCGACCGGCGCGTGCACCGCGGCCTCCGCGGAAGCGAATCAGACGGGATGCACGGGAGTCGCCGGTTGCAGCTGGGGCGCGGTCGGCAACGGCTGCAACTCGACCGGCGCGTGCACCGCGGCGGGCGCGGAAGCGACGCAGTCGGGGTGCACGGGCGTCGCGGGTTGCAATTGGAGCGCGACGGGTAACGGCTGCAACTCGACGGGCTTCTGCACAGCCGGCGGCGAAGCGAGCAAGACGGCTTGTACGGGCGCAGCGGGGTGTGCGTGGGCGCCCGTCGGGAACGGTTGTACGTCGACGGGGGTCTGCACCGCGGCGGCGCAGGAGGTCTCGGCGGCCGCGTGCACCGGCGTTGCCGGCGGCGGTTGCGGCTGGGGCACCCCTTCCTGCGTGACGACGGGCGCGTGCGCTGCGGCGGGTGCGTCGGCGACGCAGTCTGCGTGTGGCGCGATCGCAGGTTGCGGTTGGACGGCGACCGGCAACGGCTGCAACTCGACGGGCCTCTGTACCGTGGCCGGGGCGGAAGCGACGAAGAACGGTTGCACGGGCACCGCCGGCTGCACCTGGGCTCCCGGCGCCAGCAACGGCTGCACCTCCACGGGGAACTGCACGGCCGCCGCGGCCGAAGCGACCCAGAACGCCTGCACCTCGCTGGCAGGCTGCGGTTGGACCGCGACCGGCAACGGCTGCAATTCGGACAACGCATGCACCGCCGTAGGAGCGGAGGCGACCCAGAGCGCTTGCAACGGGGTCGGCGGGTGCAACTGGACGGCGACGGGCAACGGCTGCAACTCGACTGGAAGCTGCGCGACCGTCGGCAACGCGAACCAAGCGGCTTGCACCGGCGTCGGCGGTTGCAACTGGACCGCGACCGGCAACGGCTGCAACTCGACCGGCGCTTGCACCGCCGCCGCGCAAGAGGCGTCGCAAGTCGCGTGCACCGGTCTTGCCGGATGCGTGTGGGGTGGCGGCGCGGCGTGCACCACGTCGGGCGCGTGTACGGCGGCGCCGGCACAGCTGACCCAGAGCGCGTGCACGGGTGTCTCGGGTTGCGGCTGGACGGCGGTCGGCAACGGTTGCAACTCGGCGGGCGTCTGCACCGGCGCGGGCGAGGCGAGCAAGTCGGCATGCACGGGCGCCGGCGGCTGCACCTGGGCTCCGCCGGGCAATGGCTGCACCTCGACGGGCGCTTGCACCGCAGCGGCACAAGAGTTCTCGAGCGGGGCATGCACTGGCGTCGCGGGTTGCGGTTGGGGCGTTCCCACGTGCGGGACGACGGGCGCATGCACGACGGCGGGCGCGGAGACCGACAAGGCGAACTGCACGGCGATCGCGGGTTGCAGCTTCACTGCGGTCGGCAACGGCTGCAACTCGACGGGCGCGTGCACCACCGCCGGCGCAGAGGCCTCGCAGGGCGCATGCACCGGAATCGCAGGGTGCAACTGGACCGGCCCCGGCAACGGTTGCCAGACGACCGGCGTCTGCACTGCGGTTGCGCAGGAGGCGTCGTCCGCCGCGTGTACCGCGCAAACCGGTTGCGCCTGGACCAACCCGACCTCATGCATCACGAGCGGCCTTTGTACGGCGGGCGCAGCGGAAGCGAGCCAGAACGCTTGCAACGCAGTCGCCGGGGGCGGTTGCACCTGGACGGCGGTCGGCAACGGTTGCAATTCGACCGGACTCTGCACGGCTGCCGCCGCCGAGGCGACGAAGACCGGCTGCACGGGCACCCTCGGCTGCAGCTGGGGCGCAGTCGGCAACGGTTGCAACACGACAGGCGCGTGTACCGCGGCAGGCGCGGTGAGCCAAGGTGCTTGCACCGGTCTCACCGGGTGCAACTGGACTGCGCCCGGGAACGGCTGTAACTCGGCAAGCGGTTGCACCGCGGCTGCGGCCGAAGCCACGCAGAACGGCTGCACCACCGCGGGCGGCTGCACCTGGGGTGCGGTCGGCAACGGTTGCAACTCGACCGGCGCCTGCACGGCGGCGGGAGCCGAGGCGACCCAGGGCGCGTGCAGCGGCATCGCAGGGTGCAACTGGACCGCACCCGGCAACGGCTGCAACTCCACCGGAGTCTGCACTCAAAACGCGCAAGAGGTGTCGTCGGCGGCCTGCCTCGCCAAGTCGGGCTGCGGGTGGGGAGCAACGTCGTGCAGCAGCAACGGGGCCTGCACGGTGGCTGCGGCCGAGGCGACTCAAGGCGCCTGCACTGGCATCGCCGGCTGTTCGTGGAACGCGGCGGGTAACGGCTGCAACACGACCGGCGCGTGCACCACCGCAGGCGCGGAGACGGATCAGGCGAACTGCCAGGGAGTCGCCGGTTGCAACTGGACCGCAGTGGGCAACGGCTGCAACTCGACGGCCGCGTGCACTGCGGCGGGCGCCGAGGCGACCAAGAATGGTTGTACCGGCGTCGCGGGCTGCAGCTGGGGAGCCGTCGGCAACGGCTGCAATTCGACCGGTGCATGTACCGCCGCGGCAGCGGAAGCGACGCAGGGCGCGTGCACCGGCCTCGCCGGTTGCGGGTGGACGGCGGTGGGCAACGGCTGCAACTCGACCGGCGCATGCACCGCAGCCGCGGCCGAGGCCACTCAGAGTGGTTGCACCGGCACGAGCGGCTGCAGCTGGACGGCGACTGGCGACGGTTGCAACTCGACCGGTGCGTGCACTGCAGCGGGTGCCGAGGCCAGCCAGGCCACATGTCTCGGAATCTCTGGCTGCGGCTGGGGAGTGTCGACGTGCACCACGAGCGGGGCTTGCACGACCGCGGGGGCGGAGACCGACAAGGCGAACTGCACGGCGATCGCGGGTTGCAGCTTCACTGCGGTCGGCAACGGCTGCAACTCGACCGGCGCGTGCACTGCGGCGGCCGCCGAGGCGACGCAGG
>PLXW01000097.1 GCA_003151595.1 Myxococcales bacterium | reverse complement strand
CGCGGCGCTCGACCCGAGCCCGAGCTTCGCGCCGTTCTCGTAGAGCGCGCTCGAATCGACCTCGGGCGCGGGCGTGCTTCCGAAGGCCGCCAGCACTTCGCGCGAGGGAGACGCCGCGACGCGATCGCCGTCGNNGGCGCCCCTTCGAGCACCGCGTACGCTCCGAAGAGCAGCAGCTTGCCGGGGGCCGCGACCTTCACGACTCCGCTCCCTTCGGCGGCTTCGGCGCTTCGGACGTGACGACGCGCGCCCCTTCGCCCGGCTCGCACTCGATGACGCGGAGGACGCCCGGCACCGCGCGCATCCACGTCCCGACGAGCGCCGCGTCCTCGGGCTTCACGATCACCTTCACGTGCGGCCCGGCGTCGATCGTCGCGAACGCCGCCGTGCCGCGCGCCCGGAGCGCCTTCACCGCGTGGAGCGCTTCGATCGTCACGCCGCTCCAGTAGATCATCCCCGCGGCGATCGCGTTCGCGTGCATGGCCAGCGCGCTCCGCTCGGCCAGCTCGCCCACCGCGGCGAAGTCGCGCGCGAGGAGCGCCGTCTTCATCGCACGATGGATGCGCGGCCCTTCCTCGAGCCACTCGGCGTGGTACGGGCTCGACCGCGCCGTCGCTTGCATCCCCTCGGTCGAGCCGATCGATTTGGCCGACTCCGTCGCCACGCAGACGAGCACGCGCATCGGCAAGTAGTCGGGCGGCGCGACGGGTGACGCGCTCAGCACGACGTCGTCCTGCGCGTCGTCGACGCCGGCATCGAGCTCCGCGAACCCGCCGAAGAGACTGCGGGCCGCGCTCGCCGAGCTGCGACGCGCGAGATCGCTCGTGCGCGCCGCGTCCCAGTCGAGACCTGCCGCCCGTACCGCCGCCACGGCCAGCGCCGCGAACCCCGACGCGCTCGACGCGAGACCGCTCGACGTCGGGAAATCGTTCGTCGATTCGATCGACGCGCGCGCGTTCGTCTTGGCGACGCGCCGCACGCGATCGAGGAGCTGCGTCGCCCGTGCGAGCGCGCGCCCGTCCGCCGGCTCGCCGTTGAGCACGAGCGTATCGGCCGCGAGATCGTCGCGCAGTACGACGCGCGTGCGCGTCGCCAGACCGGCCAGCGTCACCGACAGGCTCGGCACCGCCGGGAAGTTCCCCGGGCCGCGGCACTTCCCCCAGTACTTCGCGAGCGCGATGTTCGGGTGCGCGACGGCGACGGCGATGCGGCTGTTGGAGCTGCTTCCCATGTTGATCACTGGGCCGACTCGCTCATCGACTCGTCGAGATCGTCGGCCACGCGCGTCGCGAAGCCCGAGTACCCCGCGGCGCGCCACGCCTCGAGCACGCGCTCGGCCTCGGCCGGTCCGTGCACCAGGGCCACGACGCACCCTCCCCCGCCCGCGCCGGTGAGCTTCGCGCCGAAGGCCCCCTTCTCGCGCGCGATACCGCACATCTGCTCGATCTCGGAGGTGGAGACGAAGATGCCAGAGAGGAGCATCTGGTTCAGATCCATCAAGCGCCCGAGCGCGAAGTGATCGCCCGCTTCGATGGCGAGCATCGCGTTGCGCACGAGCGCGCCGATCCCCTCGAACGTCTTGTGGACCACCTCGGGGCGGCGCTCGCGGAGCTTCTCGACCGCTTCGACCATCGACCGCGTGCTCGAGACGACGCCGGTGTTGCCGATGCAGAGCGTGAGCGGCGCGCCGATGTGAATCGTGCGGATGCCTTCGCCCTTGGTGAACGCGATGCATCCGCCGCGCGCCGTGACCGCGGCGTCGATGCCGCTCGGGTTCCCGTGGAAGACCCGCTCCCACGCGATCACGCGCTCGGTGATGGCGTTCGTCATGGCGCGCGGATCGATCGCGCGCGCCACGGCGACGCCCAGCGCCGCCGAGCATCCGAGGCCGCCGCCCGGAGGGAGATCCACCTGCGCGTCGATCGCCATCGGCGCTTCGACTCCGCTCGCTTCGACGACTGCCCGCAGCGCGCGAGCGAGATCGTGCTCGTCGTCCATCGACACGTCGACGCCCCACGCGCGAACGGTCAGGCGCGTCGGTCCGCTCGCCAGCGGCGTCGCGTACGCGCGCACGCCGCGCTCAATGCCGACGGCCACCGCCGGCACGCCGTGGACGACCGCGTGCTCGCCGAGGAAGATGACCTTCCCGCACGCGATCCCGGAGTGGCGCACCCCGCCTTGTGCTCCGTGGGGGCTCAAGTCTCCCGGTCCCCCAGGGCCTTCACGGCCCCGTGCAGCCACGCTTTTCCACGCGCGACGAGCGGCGCCTCGGCGAGCTCGCGCTCGGCCTTCGCGAGCAGCTCGGCGAGACGCGCTTCGACGATCGGACGAGCGACGACGCTCATGCGCGCGACGAGGGCCTCGACGTCGGCGTCAGGGGCATCGGCCACGCCGAACGCGCGGGGCATCAGGCGCGCGGCCTCCGCGTCGCCCTCCAGGGCCGCGACGAGCGCCGTGCGCTTGCCGCTCCGGATGTCGTTGCCCGCGGGCTTTCCGGTGGTGCGCGGATCGCCGAACGTGCCGAGCAGGTCGTCGCGCAGCTGGAACGCGATCCCGAGCGGCGACGCGAAGCGATCGAGCGCGGCGCGCTGCTCCACGCTCGCGCCGGCGAGGATGGCGCCGATGGCGAGGGGCCCCCGCACCGTGTAGCTCCCGGTCTTGAGATCGTGCATCGACTCCACTTGGTGGATCTCGCCACGCAAATCGATCAGTTGACCCGAAATTACTTCCCGCTGCACCCGCGCGAAGGCCCGCCCGGCCTCGATGACGCGCTCGGGGGCGATCGTCATGGCGAACAGCGCCTGCTGCGCCAGCGCCGACGCGAAGTCCCCCGCCAGGATCGCCGCCGCGTCGCCCTGATGGTCGTCGCCGTACGATTTCCGCAGCATCGCGTGAACGCTGGGCCCGCCGCGGCGCACGAGGTCGCCGTCCATCCAGTCGTCGTGAATGAGGAGGTACGCCTGCAGCAGCTCGATCGCCGAGCCGGCGAGGACGACCGCTTCGCTCGCGTGATCGCCGCCGCACGCTTCGTGCGCCGCCGCGACGAGCACGGGGCGGAACCGCTTTCCGCCGCGCATGCAGAGCGCGCGCAGCGCATCGATCGCGGCCACGGAGTCGGCACCGCACGGACGCACTGCATCAACGGCGTCGGCGAGGATCGCTTCGAGGCGCGCTTCCACCGCGCGACGGACGTCGGCGACGAGCTCGGGGAAAGAGCCTGGACGACGCTCGCTCGGTCGTGAATGCGCGGGGCCGGTCATCATGCGAGATGGTCAGTTCCTGGCCGCGAGCGGCGTTTGACGCATTATGGATGAACCGCTCATCCACGCACGCCCCGCCCGCTCAGGCCGTCGAGATCTAGGGAGCACCTGAGGTGAAGTCAACGCGGTGAGTCGTAGATTTACCTAATGCTTCCATCTGATTTCACGTTTCTATGAAAGAATAGAAAGCCTTGGCGCGGCGCCATTCTTCTTCGTCTCAATCAACACAACGGAACTTTGAACGAGAACGTGTAGGGGATCGAGCGGCAGGGTTTGACGTTGGGTGACTGTCCAGGCACAGGGTGCGCGAAGCGATGAGCACGACGATTGGACAGAGAAAGAGCGACCACATCACCCTGTGCGCCACCGGAGAGGTCGGCTTTCGTGGGGTCGGAACGCTCCTGGAACAAGTGCGGCTCGTCCACGACGCGCTCCCCGACCTGAACGCCGACGCCCTCGACACGTCGCTCACTCTGTTCGGTAAGCGCTTACGCGCGCCATTGCTCATCGCGGCAATGACCGGCGGCACGGAAGACGCGGGGAAGATCAACCGCGAGCTGGCGAGCATCGCCGAGGAGCGCGGGGTCGCGTTCGGCCTCGGGAGCCAGCGCGCGATGCACGTTCGCAAAGGGGTCGAGGGGACGTACCGCGTGCGCGACGTGGCGCCGACGGCCGTGGTGCTCGGCAACGTGGGCGTGGTGCAGGCGCGCGAGATGACGACGGCCGACGTGCGCGCGCTCGTCGACGAGGTCGGCGCCGACGCTCTGTGCGTTCACCTGAACCCGGCGATGGAGCTGGTGCAGCCGGGGGGCGATCGCGATTTCACGGGGGGCCTGGATACGATCGCGCGGCTCGTGCGCGAGCTCGGCGTCCCCGTCGTGGTGAAGGAGACCGGCTGCGGCATCGGCCCTGGCGTGGCGAAGCGGCTCCGCGGGATCGGCGCGGCGCACGTCGATGTCTCGGGCGCCGGCGGAACGTCGTGGGTCGGCGTCGAGACGAAGCGCGCCGCGGAGCAAGGCGACGCGCGCGGCGCGGCGCTGGGCGAAGCGTTCTGGGACTGGGGGATCCCGACGGCGGCGAGCGTCGCCTTGCTCGCGCCCCTCGGGCTGGAGACGATCATCGCCACCGGTGGCATCGCCAGCGGCGTCGACGTCGCGAAAGCGATCGCCCTCGGCGCGACGGCGGCCGGCATCGCGCGCCCGATGCTGAAGGCGCTCGTCTCCGGCGGTCGCAGCGCCGCGCTCGAGTACCTCGACGTGGTCCTCACCGAGCTCCGCACGGCGATGCTCCTCACGGGAAGCGCCAACCTCGCCGCGCTCCGCCGCGCGCCGCGCGTGATCACGGGCGAGCTCCGCTTGTGGGTGGATCAGCTAGTGACTCGCTGAAACCGCCCGGCGCCGGGTTCGCCGAATCGCTCTCGTCGCTTTCGCATTTAGCCTGTTAGCCTTGGGCTCGATGACCGAGAAGAAGAGCCGCCCGCCGAAGCGCGCCGAGTCGGCGTCTTCCCCGTCGTTCGAAGAGCTGCGCCAGCAGCGCACCGCGTTCGTGAGCTCCTTTTTCAAGAAGGGAGCCGAGATCACCGACGAGCTGGTGAAAGAGAACGAGCGCCTCCGCGGCGCCGCGCGAAAGCTCGAGCAAGAGAACGCCGCCCTCCGCACGCAGCTGAAGAGCGACGACGCCATCCGCGAAGCGCTGAAGAAGATCGAAGAGCTCGAACGGGAGAAAGACTCGCTCCTTTCGCAGTTCTCGCAGGCCGAAGCGGTCACGACGAGATTCACCGCGCGCTATTCGGAGATCGAAGAAGAGCTGGCGAACCTGGCGAACGTGTACGTCGCCAGCTACCAGCTCCATTCGACGCTGCGCCTCCCGGCCGTGGTGCAGCACCTACGCGAGCTGCTCGCCCAGCTCGTCGGCGCGCGCGCGCACGCGGTCTACGTCGCTGACGAAAAACGGAAGCAGCTCGTACCGGTCTCGTGCGACGGGGTCGAGATGGATCGCCTCCCGCGCGTTCAACTGGCGGACGCCGCCGAGCCGCCGAAAGGGGGCGCGGCGATCCTCGAGCGCGTATTCCTCACGGGCGTGCCGCACATCGAAGAAGGAGCGCTCGCCGATTCGGGCTTCGACGCGCCGGCCGCGTGCCTGCCGATGCGCATCGAAGATCGCGCGGTGGGCGTCATCGCCATCTTCGAGGTGCTCCCGCAGAAAGACCGCTTCATGGCGGTCGACTTCGAGCTGTTCAAGATGCTCGCCGCACACGCCGCCACCGCCCTCGCCGGCGCGATGCTCTACTCGCACGCCGACGGCAAGCTCCCCGGCCTCGAGGTGTTCCGCGACCTCGAAGCGCCCCGGAGCGTTTGACGTTCCTTCGATAACCGAACGATCTCCGAGACAAGCGCAGTGCTGATCATCGTATCCTCGTACCGACTCTCGCATTCCATGAGACAGCCGAGCGAAGAATGAGCGCCGAGTACTCCTGTCTGGTCGTCGAAGACTCGCCGATGATGCGGCAGCTTCTGGTCTTCGCGCTCTCGCGCGTGAAGCACCTGCGCGTCACCGAGGCGGACGACGGCGTCGACGGCTTGCGAAAGCTCGCCGCCGGCAAGTTCGACATCATCCTGACCGACATCAACATGCCGATCATGGATGGGTTGAAGCTCGTGAAGCGCGTGCGCTCCGACCCGACTCACAAAGACACGCCGATCATCGTCATCACGACCGAGGGGTCGCAGGAAGATCGGCAGCGCGCCATGCAGCTCGGCGCGAACGCGTACATCACGAAGCCGATCCAGGCGCCGCAGGTGATCGCGAAGGTCAAGGAGCTCCTGAAGATCGAGCACTGACGTGGCGTCGGTGACGCACGTGAAGATCTGCGGAGTGACGACCGTTGCCGATGCGGTCGCGTGCGTCGATCTCGGCGCGAGCGCGCTGGGCGTGAACCTCGTCCCGTCGAGCCCGCGGTGCGTGACGATCGATCGCGCGCGGGAGATCGCGCGCGCCGTGAAGGGGCGGACGCTGATGGTCGGCGTCGTGGCGAACATGGGCGTGGGCGAGATGCGTCTCCGGCTGCGAAGCGCGGAGCTGGAGTGCTTGCAGCTTCACGGCGACGAGACGGTCGCCGAGCTCGTGTCGATGCTGCCGCATGCGTACAAGGCGATCCGCGTGGGTTCGAAGAGCGACGTCGATCGCGCGCGCGCCTACCCGGGTGAGTACCTGCTGGTCGATGCGCGCGTCGACGGCGCGCTCGGCGGAACGGGCCACACGTTCGACTGGTCGCTCGTTCGAGAGCTGGCCACCACGCGCAAGCTCACGCTCGCGGGAGGGCTCACACCCGGGAACGTGCACGACGCGATCGTCGCCGTACGCCCCTATTGCGTGGACGTGGCCAGCGGCGTGGAGAGCGCGCCGGGGGTGAAAGACCTGACGAAGGTGCGCGCGTTCATCGAAGCCGCGCGCGCGGCGTAGTCGTCAGAACTTCGTGAGATCGATCGCGTCGAGCACGCGCTCTTCGAAGTTCGGCCCCGCCTTCACGCGCTCCAGCAGATCGTCGGCCGGCGTGCGCCCGCTGGCCACGAGCGCCTTCAAGCGCGCGAGGTGGACCCGCTCGTCCTTGCCGTCCGAGGGGCGCTTCTTCGCGCGGCGCTCGAGGCCCCCTTCGGAGATCTCGATCAGGCGCTCGGCGAGCTTCTGCAGCGGCGCTCCGCGGAACTGCGCGCGAAGCCCGTCCTTCCACACGCCCTCGCGGCTCGCGCTCACTTCGTCGTGCGTCCACCCTTCGACCATCGCGTCGGCTTCGTCGAACGCGCGCGCGTCGTAGTAGATGCCGGTCCACAGCGCCGGGAGCGCACAGGTGAGCGCGCGCTGCTGCGCGTCGGCGCCGCGGATCTCGATCGTTCGCTTCAAGCGCACTTCGGGGAACACGGTGTTGAGGTGCGTCTGCCAGTCCGATTGCGTCGGATGGAACCCCTGAAAGCCGTTCTTCCAAAAGCTGCGGAACGTCTGCCCGGTGTTCACGATCTTCGCGCCGTCGCGCTTGAAGAGGAACATCGGCACGTCGAGCGCCCACTCCACGTACGTCGCGAAGCGCGCGTCGTTCGCCCACATCAAAGGCAAGAGGCCGGAGCGATCGGGATCGACGTCGAGCCACGTGCGACCGCGGTACGTCACCCCGCCGAACGCGACGCGCTCCTTCCACGGGCTGTTGGCGAAGATGGCCGTGGTGAGCGGCGAGAGCTGGAGGCCCACGCGCAGCATGCGCATCGCCTCCGCTTCGCTCGCGTAGTCGTAGTTCGCCTGCACCGTGCAGGTGCGGAGCATCATGTCGAGCGCGTGGCCGCCGCGCGTCGGCAGGTACTCGCGCATGATCGGGTAGCGGAGCTTCGGCACCATCGGCTCGAGCTCGGCGCGCGTGGCGAACGGATGAAAGCCGAGACCGAGCCAGGTGATCCCGAGCTCCTTCGAGATCGGCGCGAGCTCGCGGAGGTGCTCGCGGAGCTCGTCACATATCTGGTGGATGGTCGCCAGCGGCGCGCCCGACAGCTCCAGCTGCGCGGCGGGCTCGAGGGTGATCGACGCGCCGTTCTTGGTGAGCGCCAGGAGCGGGCCGTCGGCCGTCTCGAGCTCGGGCTTCCAGCCGGCGTCGCGCACCAGCGTCTGCAGCACGCGAAGGATCCCGCGATCGCCCGCGTAATGGACCGGCTCGTTCGTCGCCTTGTAGACGCCGAACTTCTCGATCTCGGCGCCGACGCGCGGCTCGCGTGGGAGACCGGCCCATTCGTGGAATGGCGCGAGCAGGTCGTCGAAGCTGCGGATCGGAGCGTCGTTCGTGGGGTCGGTCACGTGGGCCGGTTTCCGTGTCGGGGGGGTGTTCTCGAGCGCGGATTGCGATCGCATCCTGAATTCGATGCGGCGAGGTCTGGTCCCGTTGTTCCCGTCGCGCGATGCGTGAGGGGTTTGGACTCATAGCCCGAAACGCGCCTCGGGGCGAAAGCGATCGTCAGAAGGTCCCGGTCAGCGTGACTCCGCGCAACGACGGCGCAACCCCTACTCCCGTTTGCCCCGTGTGGTCTCCGCGCGGCGCGGTGAACCACAGGACCGCGCCGCCGGCGATCGCCGCGCCGCCGATCGCGAAGGCGATCGTGGACACCGTCGCCGCCGACTTCGCGTCGCTTCGCAGCCCGATGCCGGGCCCGTCGCACGCGTTGCTCGGGTCGCAGTGACTGTTGGCGTTCGACTCGTCGAGCTTCGATTTGGCGTGAAGACCGAACACCGTCCCGAGAACGACACCGACCACACCGGCGCCCACCACGGCGACCGCGGCGATGCGCTGCGTGCGACCGTCGCCTTGCGTCGTGGGTTGCGTGTCGGCAGGAGTAGACGCGGCAGGCGAAGGAGGGAGTACCTCGGCGGCGGGCGGCGCTTCGTCGAGTCGCGGGATGGTGACCGTTTGAACCGACGCGTGCGCGGAGACGTTGACCGTGGTCTGCCAGTCCTTCCGCCCCGGAGCCGACGCAGCGATCGCATGCACGCCGGGATCGACCGGCACCTGCTCGCCCCACGCAGCACGCTCGATCTCGACGCCGTCGCGCTTCACCGTGAGCCCGCGCACGTCGGCCTCCGCCGCGATGCGCACGACGACCTTCGAGAGCAGCGGCTCCAACCGCGCCGCGTTCTCGCGCGCCAGCGCTTCGCGCCTGTCCCCTTTGCGCGCCGTCGCTCCAGCGGCTTCACGAAACTCCGCCCACGCGCTCGCGGTCTGCCCGTTCTTCTCGAAGCAGTCGGCGAGACCAAGCATCGTCCCGAGGCCAGGATCGCGACGGAGGCTCTCGGCGAACTTGGGGCACGCCTCGGCGTAGGCGTGCGCGGCCATGAGACGCTTCCCTTCTTCGAACGCCGACTCGGCGGCGGCCTTGTCCTCCGCCGTCTGCGCGCGCGCGATCTTCGGAGCGAAGAGCGCGAGCGCCACGAGCAGCGCGGTGGCTAGTTTCGGTCGCCCCATTTCCAATCGTCTTTCTTGGGAGGAGGCGTTGCGGAGGACGCGCTCGGAACGTTCGGCGTCTGCGCCACGGTCGGCGGCGAGGTCCGCGGCGCGCGCGACGTGCCGGCGTCGCGCGCAGCGAGCGGGAGCGAGTCGAACGGGACGCTCGGGAGAACGACCGACGGCGGCGTCGGGTCGGGAGCGATCGTCGCGCTCGGAGCGATCGGAGCACGCGGCGCAGCGACGATCGGGGCCACGCCCGGCGAGACGTGCGCGAGCTTCACCCCCACACCCAACGCGACGGCGCAGACGATCGTCGCCAGCACGACCCACACCGTGCGCCTCGATCCCCCGACGTTCTTCGCCCCGGTGCTCCACGACTTCAACGTCTGCGGATCGCGGCGCGACGAGGGGGCGACGCGCGTGGCGTCTCGATCCGAGGACTCGCCCGTCGGCGGCGGGTCACTCGCCGCGCGCGCGGCCTTCAGCGCGGCGCTGGCCCTGTCGGCGTGCACGCGCGCGCCCGCGTCGGCGAAGCGAACGAGATCGCGCGCGAGCGCCGCCATCGTCGGGTACCGCTTGGCGCGATCCTTCGCCAGGCACTTGGCGAGGATGTCCTGGAGCTCGGCGGGGACGTCGGTGCGAAAGTGCGCCATCGGCTCCGGCTCGCCGCTCATCACGGCGACGCAGATCTCGGGGATCGTCTCGCCGCGAAACGGCACCTCTCCGGAGAGCAGCTCGTAGAGGATCAACCCGAGCGACCAGATGTCCGCGCGCGAGTCGACGTCGCGCGACGAGCGCATCTGCTCCGGCGCCATGTACATCGGCGAGCCCATGAGCATGTTCGTCGTCGTGATCGCGGCCTCGCCGGCGCGCGGCGCGACCTTAGAGATCCCGAAGTCGAGCACCTTCACGAGCTTCGTCCCGTTCGCCTTCCGCGCGAGGAACAGGTTGCTCGGCTTCAAGTCGCGATGGACGACCCCGGCGGCGTGAGCCTCGGAGAGCCCCTCGCACGCTTCGAGGATGTAGCCGACGGCCTCTGCGACCGGGAGCTGGTCGCGATCGACGATGACCCGCCGGAGATCTTCCCCTTCGAGGTAGTCCATCACCATGTACGGCGTGCCGTCGTCGAGCGCCGCGACGTCGGTCACGCGCACGACGTGATCGCTCTCGATGCGCGCGGCGGCGCGGGCTTCGCGCTGGAAGCGGGCGATCGCGTCTTCGCGATCCGCGTCTTCGTCGAGGTTGAGGATCTTGATGGCGACGCGATGGTTCATCGTGACGTGCCGCGCCGACACGACGATGCCCATTCCGCCCGAGCCTATGATCCTCTCGACGCGGTACTTCCCGCCGAGCACTTGGCCGGGGCCGACGGAGACGGGTTCGGTGGGCGGTACGTTCATCGGACGATCGTCATTGTACGTGTCGTTGCAATCACTGAAGGATCTGCTGGTCGCCGGCAGCGCCAGGCGCGCCATTTCCTCCATCAGCGCTCGCCCCTCCCACCCCATGTTGGAGAACGGGAGCGTTGATCGTGTGCACCTTGCCGCTCCCGCCTTGGACGATGGCGAACGAATCGCCCCCCGCTCCATCGCCTCCGGTCCCGCCGGGTGCGCCGAGCCCACCGGTACCGCCCGCGGAACCTCCGTCGCCCGCTGCGAGCCCCGTCGTCTGCTGGCACGTCACGGTGCCACACTGGGTGTTGACGTTCTGCGAAGGATTGCCGGCGACGCCGTTCGTTGGAGCTCCGCTCGCCCCCCCAGCTCCCCCCGCACCGCCGTTGCCGCCACTGAGCGCGCTGAGCACGCAGTCGCTGAGCGAAACGGTCGCGTCCCAAACAAGGAGCGCGATGCTGCTCCCGCCAGACGCGCCCCCTGGTCCACCGAGCCCACCCGGCGCGCCGCATCCCGCTTTTCCCTCGGCACCGCAGTACAGACCCGCGTCGACCTTGCTGCAGAGCGCGGCCCCCGTGCACGTCACCTGCTCGACGCACGTTCCGCTCCCGCCCGGCGTTCCAGGACCTCCGGTCCCGCCCTGACCGCCGGCTCCACCCGTCATCGTCGCGTAGGTGCCTGACGCGAACCATCCCGCGTCCGCTCCGAAACCCTTCGCACCGATGTCCGTCGATACGCCTCCGTCGCCCGCCTCGCAGGTTCCCGTCGCCGCGGGTCCGGTGGCGCCTGCGCCTCCACTCGCTCCGTCACCGCCGTTCGCGATCGATACTTCGACGTTGTTCAGCGTGAGCGAGGTCGACGTGTCGGTCACGAGGATGCCGACGAGGGTCACGCCGGGATCGGTGATCGCCGCCTCGCTGCCGATCTCGATCGTGGAGAGCGTCGCCACCCCATTGAGCTTGTCCGCGATCACGCTCACGGTGGTGCCAGGCAGAGGACGCACGGACGTCACGGGCTGCGCCGGGCAGAGCCGCTCCCATCCGGGATAGGACCATCCCCCCGCGACCGTCACGCCGGCGCGAAGCGAGAGCTGCTCCACATACGCGCCGCCGGCCACGTAGACCGTTGTCGGCACGCCCGCGTTGTTCGCGACCTCGATGCCCTGCTGAATCGAGTTGCACGGCGCCGACTCGGTGCACGGAGCTCCCCCGGTGCCGCCGAGCGCGACGAACACGCCGTGCGCGGGATCGACCGTCGCGATGCTCGGATCGCAGCCGAGGGAGACCACCGACCCATCGATGGTGACGACGGGAATCGCGCTGTCGAACGGCGCTGCGTCATTGAAGATCGCGGCACCGTCGCCGACCGTCGCGTCCAGCGCTCCCCCATCCTCTCCGACGCCCGTCCCGCGCGGATGCCCATCGTCGATCCCCAGCACCGCGGCGCACGCGCACAACGGCGCGACGGCGATCGCGACCCGAACCCCAACCCGACGAAGCGCAAGAGAGTCGATCACCTAGATATACCGGTCGACGCTGCAAGCCGCGAGGGGGCGGATGTACGACGAGCTCGAGCGAACGATGCTCCCGGCCGCACGCGCGACCCTCACCGCAGCGCGCGCGACGATCCGAGGCTCGCGCGCGGGCTCTGCGCACGTCGTGCTCGACCCTCGCGGCTCCGAGCTCGATGCAAAAAGGGTCGAACTCGACCCCTCCAGGGGTGGAGCTCGAGGCTCCGGAGGTCGAATTCGTCCTCGGCTCATAGGAATTCCACCTCGGGTGCCACCGAATTCCACCTCGGTGCCACCGAATTCGAGTCGTCGGGGGTCGAGCTCGACCCCATCGGAGGTCGAATTCGTCCTCGGGTCGATCGAATTCCACCTCCGTGGCGTCGAGCTCGAAGGCGAAAGGGTCGGCCTAGGCGCGCTCGGCGCCCGGCCCGAGGTTCGGAGGGGGAGGTCGCAAGCTTCCGCCACGAGATTCGCGCGCCGTGCGCTTGCGATCGAACAGCCGCACGCGCCGCAGCGCGAGATCGATCAAGAACAGCACCACCGCCGCCATCACGAACCGCGGCCACAGATCCTCGTGGTACCGGATCGACTCCCCCGCCGGATCGAACGGCGCCTTCGGATCGGGATCGAACGCGCCCCCCGTCGCGAGCGCCGCGCGCTCCAAGGTCCCCACGTCCGGCGCGAGCGCCAGATACTCGCGCGGGTACGGGTTGGTCACGTGCCCGAAGCTCTCCGCCACCATCGCCGAGCGCGACTTCGCGCCGTCGTCGATCGTCTTCTCGAGCGACGCGCGCAGCAGGAACGACCCGTAGCGATCGAGCGGGAAGTCCGCTTCGTAGCGGCCGGGCGCGGTCTGCTTCATCGGCACGTCGCGCGTCTCGCCTCCCGGCTGCGGCCCGGTGATCTTGAGCTTCGCGTCGAGACCGTTCTCGAAGCTGTCGTCCGAGTCGATCGCATCGATCGACGCCTTCACGTGCCCCGTCGCCGGATCGATCGCCGCGCGCATGTCGAGCTGCTGGCGCTTCTTCTGCCGCATGTGCTCGCGAACGAGCTGCCCCCAGAACTGCCCATACTGCGGCCAGCGAAGCCACTCCACGGCCCACAGGTTCTTCACGTCGCTCGTCCAGGCGATCGACCACCCGAGCCCGACGTGCCACCGCGCGAGGATCGGTTCCTGAAGCTCCGACTCGAGGATCTCCTGCGCCGGCGGCGGCTTCAGCTTCGTCGCCACGTAGCCGTGCAAGTACGGCGCGCCGTTGATGTCGATCCCGCGAAGGAAGTCGGCGGGCGCCACGACCTTCGGCTGGAAGTACTCCTCGACCGCGGCCGAGCGGCTCACCATCTCCGTCTCGCGCGTGAAGACGCGCGGGAGCGACTGCGGATCGATCACCTTGTAGAAGCGACCGGCGCCGAGATCGCTGACCATGCGGAGGAGCGTCTCGTCGATCCCCGCGCCGAGCCCGACGGTCGAGACCGTGATCCCCTCGGCCGCCATGGCCTGGACGAGATCGCGAATGCCGTTCTGGGGCGCCTGCCCGTCGGTGAGCAGGATGATGTGCTTGCGACGCGCGCGCGTGACGGTGAGCGACTGGTATGCGGCGTCGAGCGCGCCGAAGACCTCCGTGCCGCCTCCGGGTTGAATGCGCGCGATGTCGTTCTGGATGCGCGCGCGGTGCTTCGCTTGCGTCATCTTCACGATGCGCGTCGGCTGCGAGTCGAACGCCACGACCTCGAGGAGATCTTCGCTGGCGAGCGTGTCGGCCGTGGCCTTCGCGGCGGCCTTGGCCATCTCGAGCGGCAACCCGCTCATCGATCCCGAGCGATCGATCACC
>PLXW01000181.1 GCA_003151595.1 Myxococcales bacterium | reverse complement strand
GCCTCGTAGATGCCGCGGCTCTTGGCGTCGATGACGCGGTTCTCGATCTGATCGCTCATCCCGAGCCCGTGACCCCCGCCGAGCGCGTTGGCGTGCGTGAAGAGCTCGAAGAGCGAGCCGAACTTGGTTCCGTTGATCGCCGTCGGCACGCCGTGATCGAAGCGCACGATCACCGTCTCCGGCTCGATCGCGACCTCCTTCTTCCAGAAGGCCACGCCCATGATCGGCTCCACGATCTTCATCGACACGTCGAGCCGCTCGAGGTCCTTCGCTTCGTGCGTCGCGCCGAGGACGTTGGCGTCGGTGCTGTACGCCTTCTCGAGGCCGGTGCGGTACGGCAGGCCGATCGACTCCAGGTAGCGCGACATCTCCGCGCGCCCGCCGAGCTCGGTCACGAACTTCGCGTCGAGCCACGGCTTGTAGATCCGCAGCTCGGGGTTCACGAGCACGCCGTAGCGGTAGAAGCGCTGGATGTCGTTCCCCTTGTGCGTCGAGCCGTCGCTGAACACCGACGCGCCGTCGTTCTTCATCGCGCGCACGATCGCCGTCGTGGTGACGGCGCGGCCGAGCGGCGTCGTGTTGAAATACTTTCGCCCGCCGGTCGAGAGGTGGAACGCGCCGCACTGGAGCGCGACCACCCCTTCGCGCACCATCGCCTCGCGGCAGTCGACGACGCGCGCCCCCTTCGCGCCGTGCTCGATCGCGCTCGGCGGAATGGCGTAGACGTCGCGCTCGTCGGGCTGCCCGAGGTCGGCCGTGTATGCGTGGACCTCGAGCCCGTGGCGCGTGAGCCAGGCGACGGCGGTGCGCGTGTCGAGGCCGCCGGAGTACGCGATTCCGATGCGAGTCCCGGCCGGAGGGAGGGAACGATGGATCCTGCTCATGCCGATCCGCATAGCGCCAAAACGCGGTAAAGACGACGGCGAGATGAGCGACGACGGCGCACGAAACAAACCGGAAACAACGGCGTCGATCGCACGCACCGGCGCGACCGGTGGGGCGATGGACGCGAGGCTCGTCCACTGGTCGTCGTCGCTCCGAGATGACGTCATGCTCTGGTACGCGGACGTCGTCGGAAGCGCGGCGCACGTAACGATGCTGTCTCGCACGGGGCTCGTGCCCGCCGAAGATGCCGACGCGCTCCGACGCGAGCTTCTGGCGATGCTCGAATCGAAAGACACCCTCGTCGCGCTCTCGCGCGAGCCTGAGGAAGACGTGCACATGGCCGTCGAGTCGATTCTCACGAAGAGGCTCGGCCCGGTGGCGGCGCGCTTGCACACGGCACGCTCGCGAAACGATCAGGTCGCCCTCGATCTTCGACTCGTCGTGCGCGACGACGCGGCGACGCTGCTCGGGCTCATCGCGGGACTGGCGAGCGACATGGTGGAGCGCGCGCTGCACGAGCGGGACGTGATCCTGCCGGCCTACACGCACCGGCAGCGAGCGCAGCCGATCAGCGCCGCGTTCCTCATCGGTGCATGGGTCGAGCAAGTCCTTCGCGCCGCCGAGGTCATGGCCTTCGCGCTCGAGCGCGCCAACGTGTTGCCGCTCGGCGCCGGTGCGTGCTCCGGCTCCTCGCTCCCCATCGATCGCGCGCTCGTGGCGAAGCTGCTCGCATTCCCGCGCCTGACGGCAAATGCGCTCGATACCGTCGGCGACCGCGACTTCGCGCTCGACTGGGTCTGGGCGGGCGCGCGCGCCTCGCTCGCCCTCTCGCGCATCGGGGCCGACATCGTCGACTTCGCGACGACGGAGTTCGGGTTCGTCCGACTCGACGGCGAGATCTCCGCCGGTTCGTCGATGATGCCGCAGAAGAAGAACCCCGACGTGTTCGAGCTCCTTCGCGGAAGTGCAGCGAACGCGATCGGTGACGTGACGTCGCTCATGGCGCTCGTGAGGGGTCTGCCGAGCGGGTACAACCGCGATCAGCAGCACGACCGGCGCTCGGTTCTCGCCGTCAATCCGCGCATCGTGGGAGACGTCACCGCGCTGCGTGTCGCGCTCCCACACGTGCACTTCGTGGCCGAGCGATGCGCCGCCGCCGTCAGCGACGGATCGACGCAAGCGACGGATCTCGCCGAAGCGCTCGTCCGGTCCGGCCTTCCGTTCCGCGAGGCGTACAAGGCCGTGGGCGCGCTCGTCGCGCTGGCAAAGAGCGACGGAGTGTCGCTCGTCACCCTCGACGAATCGCGCGCGCAGACCGTGCACTCTGCATTTACCTCCGAGACGCTCGCCGCGCTCGATCCTCGCCGCGCCGTCGCTGCGAAGGAGAGCCACGGCGGCACCGGCCCACGCGCCGTTCTCGCGCAGCTCGAGTCGGCCCGAGCCCGCGCCGCCGACTTCGCCTCGCGCGCCTGCGCTCTCCCCACGCTCGACGTGCTTGCTCGATCCATCGCGGCCGAGCCGCTCCATTCCTGACCCACGTGAACGCCATGACGAAACGCGACTTCCTCACCCTCTCCGATCTCTCGCTCGTCGAAGCGCGCGAAGTGCTCGCCCTCGCGCGCGTCCTCAAGGACGAGCGCAAGGCGAACCCCGCCAGGCGCACGTCGCTGCTCGCGGGGCGATCGATCGCCGTCGTCCTCGAGAAGGCCAGCACGCGCACGCGCGTCTCGTTCGAGGTCGGCATCGCGCAGCTCGGCGCGTACCCGGTGGTGCTCGGGATCGAAGGGTCGCAGCTCGGGCGCGGTGAGCCCATTCGCGATACGGCGCGCGTGCTCGCGCGGTACTGCGACGCGATCGCGTACCGCACGTCGCTCCCGTCGCGCCTCGCGCAGATGGCGACGGCAAACGTCCCGGTCATCAACGCGCTCAGCGACGACGGCCATCCCGTGCAGGTGCTGTGCGACGTCTTCACGATCGAAGAGTCGTTCGCGCGCGCCGGCGACCCGCGATCGATCGCGGCGATGAAGATCGCGTTCATCGGCGACGGCTCGAGCAACATGGCGCGCTCGTGGCTCGAAGCGGCGCGCGTCTTCGGTTTCCATCTCGCGCTGGCCGCGCCCGGCGAGTACCTGCCGCCGCAAGACGAGATCGATCGCGCCGGCGCGCACCTCACGATCCACGACGACCCGCGCGCAGCCGTCGCCGGCGCCGACGTGGTGAACACCGACGTGTGGACCAGCATGGGCCAGGAGTCGGAGAACGCGCATCGCCAGGAAGCGTTCGCCGGCTGGACGGTCGACGCCGCGATGCTCGCGCACGCCTCGCCGCGCGCCATCGTCCTCCACTGCCTCCCCGCGCACCGCGGCGAAGAGATCGACGACGCGACGATCGAAGGCCCCAGCTCGCGCGTGTGGGATCAAGCCGAGAACCGACTGCACGTGCAGAAGGCGCTGCTGGTCTGGTTGCTCGGTCTGGCGAAGGAGATCAAATGAGCGAGCTTCCGGCGTTGGTCTCGTTGCGCGTGACGATCGCCGATGCGATCGCCGAGGTGGCTCTCGTCGGCCCCGGCAAGGGGAACGCGATGGGCCCCGACTTCTGGCGCGAGATGCCGCTCGTGTTCGACGCGCTCGATCGCGACGCGTCGGTGCGCACCGTCGTGATTCGCGGCGAAGGGGCGAACTTCAGCTACGGGCTCGACCTCGTCGGCATGATGGGCAGCGTCGGCCCGCACGTCACCGCGACGCAGATGGCGCCCGAGCGACAGAAGCTCCTCGACATGATCCGCGACCTGCAGCGCGCGTTCGATTCGGTCGCGGCGTGCCGCAAGCCGGTCATCGCGGCGATCGCGGGGTGGTGCATCGGCGGCGGCGTCGATCTGATCGCGGCGTGCGACGTTCGGCTGGCGTCGAAAGGGGCGCGCTTCAGTCTGCGCGAAGTGAAGGTGGCGATGGTCGCGGACCTGGGGAGCCTCCAGCGCTTGCCCGCGATCATCGGCCAGGGCGCGACGCGCGAGCTCGCGTACACCGGCAAGAACATCGACGCCGATCGCGCGCTCCGCATGGGCCTCGTGAGCGACGTCTTCGACGGCGACGACGCGCTCCTCGCTGCCGCCCGCGCGATGGCGCGCGAGATCGCCGACAACTCGCCGGTCGTCGTCCAGGGCATCAAGCAGGTGATGAACGACTGCGCAGGCCTCTCCGTCGCGGAGGGCCTGCGCCACGTCGCCGTGTGGAACGCCGCGTTCCTTCAGTCGGCCGATCTCGCTGAAGCGTTCACCGCGTTCTTCGAGAAACGGCCGCCGAAGTTCAGCTGATCCGCGCCGACTACCGCGGAGGTCCCCAGCCGCCGCCCGGAGGAGCGCCGCCGCCGGGCGGAGGATAACCGCCGCCACCGGGGGGAGGTCCGTAGCCACCGCCGCCACCGGGGGGAGGTCCGTAGCCACCGCCGCCACCGGGCGGAGGTCCGAAGCCGCCGCCACCGGGGGGAGGTCCATAGCCCGCGCCCGGAGGTCCGTAGCCAGGCGGCGGTTGCTGCGGGTACTGCGGCGCCATCGGCATCGCGCCTCCGCGACCGCTCAAGCGCAGATAGATGATCGCCATCGCGACCGACGAGACCGCGCCGGCGACGACCGCGCCGACGCAGCACGCGAGCACGCCCGCCATCGCGAGCCCGAAGACGACGAGCCCGAAGAGGAACAGGTTCCCCCACTGCCCTTTGGTCGCGTTGTAGCTCGCGCGCATCGAGTCGATGACGCCCATGTTCGCGTCGACGAGGAAGTACTCGGACAGGCAGAACATCAGGATGACGAAGATCATCCCGACGACGAACAAGACGCAGCCGGCGCCATAGGCGAGCGCCAGCAGGAGCTGCAGCCCGATCATCCGGAGGAACAGCGGTCCGCCGCTGAACAGATCCGCGAACTGCGGCGTCTGCCCGCGCGCGACGGCGAGGGTGATGCGCACGAGACCGACGCGGAAGAACGCGCCGAAGATGATGCCGACGAGCGACGCGCCGCCGCTCATTCCGAAATAGGGGAGCGTGCCTTGATCGAGCGCGCCGGTGGCCACCATGATTCGTGGCGACTGCCCGGGGCCGGCCTGGAAGAGGATCGTCACGAAGAACGCGACGAGGAGCACGACCCAGTTCGCCTTGAACCCGGTCCACGCTTGCCCGAGCACTTCGCCGATCTCCCACGGCTGCGGCATGCCCCCCTGACCGAATTGCTGCTGCGGCGGCGGCGCCTGCGGTGCGGCGTACGGATTGTAATTCATCGTCGATGTCTCCCCTTGCGCGCGAGAGCGTAACCGAGAACGTGGAAGGCGTGGGACAAGGCGCGCTATCACGATCGATGTGACGACGCGCACCCGGTTCGCCCCTTCGCCCACCGGTGATCTCCATCTGGGGAGCGCGTGGACGGCGCTCGCGTCGTGGGCGTTGGCGCGGCGCGACGATACCGGAAGGGGCGTGTTCGTGGTGCGCGTGGAGGATCTCGATCCGCCGCGCGTGGTGCGTGGGAGCGCGGCGCAGATCGAGAGCGACCTGCGCTGGTTGGGGATCGATTGGGACGAAGGGCCCGAGGTCGCGCGCGAGAGAGCGATTCATGCGCCGTACGCGCAGTCGGAGCGCGGCGCGATCTACGACGCGGCGATCGCGGAGCTCACGCAGCGCGGGCTCACGTACCCGTGCGACTGCTCGCGCGCGGAGATCGCGCGCGCCGCGAGCGCGCCGCATCCGGGGGAAGAGACGGTGTACCCGGGGACGTGCCGCGACCGCGATCCCGCGCGCGCGATGAAGCGCGATCCCGCGGTGCGCTTGCGTGTGCCTGACGGAGCGCGCGTTCGCGTCGAAGACGGCGCGCTCGGCGTGATCGAGCAGGACGTGTCGCGCGAGTGCGGAGACTTCGTGCTTCGACGCGGTGACGGCGTGTTCGCGTACCAGCTCGCGGTCGTGGTCGATGATCTCGCGATGGAGATCACGGACGTCGTTCGCGGCGCGGACCTCGCGTCGTCGACGCCGCGCCAGGTGCTCCTCGCGCGGCTGCTCGGCGCCGAGGCTCCGCGGTACGTGCATCTTCCGCTCGTCGTCGCGAGCGACGGATCGCGCCTGGCGAAGCGCACCGGCGGCGCCTCGGTTCGCGCGCTGCGCGAGGCGGGGATCGACGCGCGCGCGATCGTGGGGAAGCTCGCTGGTGGATTGGGCCTCACGCCGGACGACGCGCCGCGATCGACGCGCGAGGTGCTCGAAGCGTTTCGCGCGCGCCCGATCGCCTGGCCGCGCGAACCGTGGCGTGTGCCGGAGGCGTGGGCGTCGATCGTTGCGGCGGGGTGACGCGACTCAGCGCGGAAGCGAGAACGGAACGCTCACGTGCACGCTCGCCCCTTGCGGTGCGATGTGAAACTGCGGCGCGCTGGTCTGCACGCAGAACGTGACGTCGGAGCGCGCGGTGGTGCGGTCTTCGAGGAGGCCGCGCGCGCTCTCGTGGCCCGCGGCATCGAACGTGAGATCGAAGGTCAGCTTGGACATCGCCGGCGTCGCTGCTTTCGCGATCGACGGTTGCCAGCAGCGCGCCACGAGATCCGCGCGAACCGCTTCGAGCTCGCGCGCGACTTCGCTCGTGGCGGCGGGGCCGTCGAGGTGCGTGACGGCCGGCACCGGGGCGGCTTCGGCGGCGGCAGGCGGGGTTGCTGGCTCGATCGCGATGGGGCGATCGGCGCTCGCGTTCGACGTCGTCGGCGCGCTCGCCTCGCCACGCGCGCGGAGGCCGAAGTAGACCGCTGCGCTGAGGAGGGTGCCGATGATCGTCATGCCGACGATGATCGCGGTCGGGATCGACGTGGGCTTCACGGGCTCAGAAGGAGCGTTGGATGGTCGCAGAGACGTACCCGCCGGTCGGCGTCGGAAAATCGCTGTAGCACGGCTGCGCGTAGCAGACGCCAACCCACTCGTCGCCGCCCTGGGTCGTCCCGGCGACGTTCACGGGTACCGCGACATACGAGGCCCCCTGCGAGCGCTGCCCGTCGACGATTGATTGAGCAACGCCAATCTGGACCGGCGTTCCAGGCGTCGCAACGCCGTTCACCGTCGTGGACGGAGCGGAACACGCGAACGCGGTCAGCTGGTCGACGTCGACGGGGAAGTAGGTCGAGAGCGTCGCGTTCACGGTGAAGGTGTCCGTGGACGCCGCAGCGGGGTAGTGGACCGGCGTGCCGGCCCACAGTGCTTTCACTATCACGCACGCAGCCCCCGGGGTCCCGGTAGTGAAGGTTCCGTAGATCTGGTTGATGGAGATGATCCCTGTCGCGCCTGTCGCGCCTGTCGCGCCCGTCTTTCCTGTGGCGCCGGTCGCACCTGTCGCGCCGCTCGGCCCCTGCGGCCCCACTGCGCCCGTCGTTCCGGTGGCACCCACTGGCCCGAGGGGGCCCTGAGGGCCTTGAGCTCCAGTCGCGCCGGTCGGACCTTGCGCTCCCGTCGCGCCGTTCGCGCCTGCGGGACCGATCGCTCCCGTTGCGCCAGTGGCTCCGGTCGCGCCCTTTGCGCCATTGGCTCCGACCGCGCCCGTGGCGCCCGTCGCTCCATCGGCGCCCTTGGCTCCGGCAGGGCCTGTCGGTCCGACGGCTCCCGTCGCTCCGTCGGCCCCTTTGGCACCTGCGGGTCCCGTCGGACCGGTGGCCCCCGTCGCTCCGTCATTGCCCTTCGCGCCTGCGGCGCCGGCAGGTCCGGTCGCTCCCGTCGCGCCGGTGGCTCCATCGGAACCTTTCGCGCCGGTCGCTCCCGCAGGACCCATCGGCCCGGTCGCTCCCGTCGCGCCATTAGCTCCGTCGGCGCCCTTCGCGCCGGTGGCTCCCGTCGCTCCATCCGCGCCCTTCGGGCCCGCGGGTCCGGCCGCGCCGGTCGCTCCGCTCGGTCCCGTCGGTCCAACCGCCCCGGTCGGCCCCGTCGGTCCCACCGCGCCGGTCGCTCCCTTGGCGCCTGTCAGTCCAACCGCGCCCGTCGCGCCCACGGGTCCAATCGCGCCCGGAGCGCCCATGGGTCCCGTCGCGCCCGTCGCTCCCGTCAGACCTGTGGCTCCGGTCGCGCCCTTCGCGCCAGCCGCACCCGCGGGACCCATCGGTCCAACGAGCCCGCTCGACGGACCAACCCACTTCCCGTTCGAATCAATGACCGCGAGCCCGTTGATGCTCACGCTCGTCGGCGTGATGTCACCGTTCACGTTGCCGGCCAGAATCGCGTACGGAACCGCGAGCACCGATTGCCGCGGGCTCATCTCCGCATCGGTGCCGACCGTGACGCCGAGGTAGCGGGCGTCGCCGCTGAAGACCGTCGCCGGGATCGCCGTCGCTTCGCCGAGGCTCGCCGAGAAGTAGCCGTCGTCGAGCGTGACCATCTGCGTCTCGTGCCAGAGCAGGTTCCCGCCGGTCGGCGCGTCGTAGATCGCGAAGCCGACCTTCACCGTGCCGGCGACCGGGTTGCCACTGAGGTCGACGAGGTGCCCTTGCTCGGCGAGCAGCTGCGGCACCGCCGCCATCGCGACGCTCCCCAGGGAGAGCCCCGCGAGCATCACCGCCGCACCCGTCACGCGCCTCGCTTTGCCGACCATGATCGCTCTCCTCCGTCCCATCACTTTTGCGTCGAGGCGGTCATGCCGCCGGTGAGCCGGTAGCTCGATGAATGAAGAACGGGCGCCGTCGCCGGCCCGGTGTTGCCGACGAGCACGTAGTGCGCGCTGCGGCTCAACGTGCCGCCGCCCACGAGGCCAACTTGCGATGCGGTCTGCGGACCGGCGTCGGGCGGACCTGCGTCGACTTGCTGCAACCCCGCGTCGTCGTTGACCGGTTCACCGGCGTCGTCGTTCACGGGCGGCGCTGCATCGGGCGTCGGCGCGGTGACCGATCCGCTCGCGTCGAGCACCGGTGCGCCCGGTATTCCAGGCTGCCCGGCGTCGAGATTGAGCTTCGTGCTCGGCCCACCGGAGGCGTCGCTGCTGCTCAAGCAGCCGATCGCACCTGCCGCAGACGCCAGCGCTACCGCGACGACGAGCGCAAGCCGGCCGCACGTCCCAGATCCCCCATCGCCCCTGTGCATCGGACGCGCACCTTGGATGCGAAGGGAGGAGGGGACCAGTCACCCAATTGGATGACGTCACGCAAGCGACTCCCCACTCACGGCAACGTCAGTTGCACTTCGACATTCGCCGGCGCGTTCCCCTTCGCGATCTCGATCGGCGTGAGGTGATTCGCGATGCACTCGGAGACCTCGAGCGGCGGCAGCGGCCCGCGCGGCGAGAGCTGCACGCGCGCCGCTGAGTGCCCCTGATCGTCGAACTGCATGCGCACGGCGTAAGCGACGTGCCGATCCTTCGCGTTCCCGAAGCACGCCTTCACCAGCGCGTCGTGCTGCGCATCGAGCCCGCGCGTCGCGTCGGCGATCGCCCCCGTCGCCTCGGGAGCTGGCGCGGCTTTCGAGTACACCGGCGGGGGACCCGCGATCGACGCGCCGTCCGCCGAGACCGTCGCCGTCCCGTCGCCCCCTTTCCCGGGAGCGACGCGCGCACGAAGCGCGAAGAAGACGGCGACCGCGATCGACAAGAGGCCGATGAGGATCGCGGTTGGAGTGTTCAACCGCATCGCTTGATCCCGTGCGAACTAGAGCTCGGTGATGACCGCTTGCCCGTCGAGGACTGCGAGATTGGTTGGGGTGGCAACGGTATCTCCCAATCCACACATACCGAAGAAGTAGGACCCTGAAGCGAGGGTTCCCGCCGGGAGATATCCCATCGTCGAAGCCGGAGTCGCGACGTTCTGCGAGACTTCGACGTACGACGAATTGCTGGACGGGAACACCGTCCACGGTCCGCCGGCCGAGGTGGCGTAGCAGAGCGCGAGGCCGATACCGGCGGGCTGGCTTGGACTCGAGTTTTGGAGCGTGCCGCTCCCGTAGCCTTGAACCGTCGACGTCGCGGTCAGCGTGATGGGGCCTGCCGTGTTCGAAACGAGGGTGACGGCGGGGACGATGAAGCATGCGACTACGCCGACGCAGTGCCCGGCCGCGAGCGTGACGTTCGAGGCGGGCGCGGTTGCGAAGAGCGAGCTCACGATGCCGGAAGGTCCAGCGGGGCCCGTCGCTCCTTGAGGTCCGGTCGCGCCCGTCGCTCCAGTGGTTCCAATGCCTCCGGTAGCGCCGGTCGGTCCCGTCGGACCCGTTGCGCCGGTCGCACCGGTACCACCCGTGAAGCCGATCGGACCCTGAGGACCGCTCGCTCCCGTGGCGCCCGTCGCGCCTTGCGGCCCCGTGGCACCGGTCGCACCTTGAGGCCCGCTCGCGCCCGTGGCTCCGGTCGCACCTTGCGGACCGCTAGCTCCCGTAGCTCCCGTCGCGCCTTGCGGACCGGTAGCTCCGGTCGCGCCTTGCGGGCCGCTTGCTCCCGTGGCGCCGGTCGCTCCGGCGGGTCCCGTCGGGCCGGTCGCGCCTTGAGGTCCGCTCGCTCCCGTGGCGCCGGTCGCGCCTTGAGGACCGGTGGCTCCGGTGGTTCCCGTCGCGCCTTGCGGACCGGTGGCTCCGGTCGCGCCTTGCGGACCGCTCGCACCGGTGGCTCCCGTGGCGCCGGCAGGTCCCGTCGGGCCGCTGGAGCCCGTGGCGCCCGTCGCGCCGGTGGGCCCCGTCGGGCCGATGCTTCCGGCAGGACCTGTCGGGCCTGCGGGTCCGGCAGGACCGGTGGCTCCCGTCGATCCCGTCGATCCTGTTGCGCCTGTCGGACCGGTGGCTCCAGTGGTTCCCGTCGCGCCTTGCGGACCGGTCGCTCCCGTCGCTCCCGTTGCGCCTTGGGGACCGCTTGCTCCCGTCGCGCCCGTGGTGCCTTGAGGACCCGTAGCTCCCGTCGCACCTTGAGGACCCGTTGCGCCGGTCGACCCGGCGGGGCCCGTCGCGCCCGCAGGCCCGGCAGCGCCCGTCGACCCGGCAGCACCCGTCGCGCCCGTTGCACCCTGAGGTCCGGTGGGACCGATGGGGCCCGTGGCTCCCGTCGCGCCCTGAGGTCCTGTCGCTCCNNCCGTCGACCCTTGCGGGCCGCTCGCTCCCTGCGGACCCGTTCCGCCGGTCGCACCCGTCGCTCCCTGCGGACCTGTTCCGCCGGTCGCACCCGTCGCGCCCTGCGGACCCGTTGCACCGACGCCGCCCGTCGCGCCCTGCGGTCCCGTCGGACCCATCGCGCCGGTCGCGCCCTGCGGACCCGTGCCGCCGGTCGCGCCTTGCGGACCCGTGGCGCCTTGCGGACCCGTCGTGCCCTGCGGACCCGTCGTGCCTTGCGGACCTGTGGCTCCGGTCGGTCCCGTCGCGCCGTTTGCTCCCGTCGCGCCNNTCCCGTCGCGCCCGCAGGTCCCGTCGGTCCGCTCAACCCCGTCGGCGATCCAACCCACTTACCCGTCGCGTCGATCACCGGCATGTTGCCGATCGAGACGCTCGTCGGCGTGATGTCGCCGTTCGCGTTTCCCGCCACCATCGCGTACGGCACCGCGAGGACCGCTTGCCGCGGAGTCATCTCCGGGTCCGTGCCGATCGTCACGCCGAGGTAGCGCGGAAGGCCGTTGAAGACCGTGCTCGGGATGCCCTGGATCTCGCCTAGCACCGCGGAGAAGTATCCGTCGTCGAGCGTGACGTTCGGTTGGGTCTCCGTCCACAGCAGGTTGCCGCCCGTCGGCGCGTCGTAGATCGCGAAGATGATTTGAATCTGTCCCGCGACCGGATTGCCGCTGGAGTCGAGGAGGTGTCCTTGCTCGGCCAGGAGCTGCGGCACCGACGCCGCAGCCGCGCTTCCGAACGACAGTCCGGCGAGCACCACCACTGCCCCCGTCAAACGCCTCGCTCTGCCGATCATTGCTCGATTCTCCTGCGCTTCACGCGCGCTACTTTGAAGACGCGGCCATGCCGCCGACGACTTGATACTTGGGCGAGTGCAAGACCGGCGCGGTGGCCGGTCCCGTGGCGCCGATGAGCACGTAGTTCGGGCTGCGGCTCAACGTGCCGCCACCTACGAGGCCGAGCTGCGACGACGTCGCGCCAGCGTCGAACGGTGTGCTCGAATCGATCGGCAGCGCGGCATCCGGCGGCGGCGCGGCGTCGGGGTGCGGAGGATTCGCTCCATCGACGACGCCGCTCGCGTCCACGATCGGCACGCTCGTATCGGGTGTCCCCGCGTCGAGCACGAACGTCGTGCCGGTGGCCGACGTATCGTCGCCGCTCAAGCAGCCGATCGCGCCAAGCGCCGCGCCGAGCGACGCGCACACGACGACCAAGAGTTGCCTCACGAAGCGATCCGACAAAGTCCCCTCCGACCCCGAACGACTACGATGATGAACCGTCTCGCGCTCGGCAAGGGAAAATCAGCGCGTTATCGAAGTGGATTCGCCGCCACATCTACGTGAATGAGCGACACGTCGAGGGGTCAGGTGCTCGTGCGCTTGTGCAACGCTTGCGCGAACAGGCGCTCCGCTTCGTCGGCGCCGGCCGCGTCGCCGAGCGCGCGAAGGGCGAAACGAAGCACGTCGTAAGGCCCTTCCCAGAGCGCCGTCGGGTTCCGAAAACTGATGCGCACGACTTGCGCACCGCACCCGCGGAAGCACCCCAGCGCGATCGCCGTCCGCGACCACCACACCGCGTCGTGCATCTTGCCGGCGCGGTACGACGCGAACCCCGCGAGCCACGCCAGCTCGCCGATCCCCGGGTGACAGGCCAGCCCGGTCACGCAGGCATCGACCGCGCGCCCGTGCTCACCGAGCACGCACCAGCACTCCGCCGCGCGATAGCAGGCCCACGACGACTCTTCGTTCCATCCGCGAAGCGCGGCGCACGCTTCGTATGCGGTGATGGCCTCGCGCGTGCGACCGAGACTCTGGAGCGCGTCGCCGAGGTAATAGAACCAGCGCGGCTGATTCGGATGCTTGCCCGTGTACGCGCGGAGCACGCGCGCGTCGCGCTCGAACTTCGCGCGGAGGCGCTCGGGCGTCTTCGTCTTCTCGTGAAAGACGTACCCCTCGAGCGTTCGCTGATCGTGCTCGGTCGTCGGATACGCCTCGTGCGTCGGGCCGTGGAAGCGCGACGCGGTCGGCAGCTTGAAGAAGCGCGGCTTCGAGTACGTGCGCGTGGCGTCGAACACCATGAAGTGCGGGACGGTCGCGTTCGCGAGCACCGTCGCGATGTCGTCGCCGCCGCTGCGGTCGATCGTCTCGTCGGTGTCGATGATGAGCGCCCAGTCGCCGCCGACCTCGCGCGCCGCGTCGAGCGCGAAGTTGCGCGCGGCGGAGAAGTCGTCGACCCACGGGAACTTCCGCTCGACGTATTTCTCCTTGGCGATCTCGCGTGCGATCTCGAGGCTGCGATCGGTCACGCCTGTGTCGACGACGAGCACCACGTCGACCCAATCGACGACGCTGGCGATGGCCTCGCCGATCACGTCTTCGTTGTTGCCGGTGAGCGTGGTGGAGACGAGCTTCATGCGCGCGGGCGGTGTCACGGCGCCTTCAGCGAGAGCCATATCCCCACCGAGATACTTGCGACTGCGGCGCCGATCCAGATCATCGTCCAGGCGCGCTGGCTGAGCGCGAATGGCTTTGCCGGTGCGGGTCGCGGCGCGGCAGCAGGGGGGCGGGTCGGCGAGAGCTGCGTCGGCGAGCCGGGGAACGACGGGACGGTCTCGGCGTGCGCGGCTTCGGGGCGAACCGGATCGACGTCGTCGGGCGCCGAGCGCGCGTGCAAGATCGCGGCGGCGAGCGCTGTGGCCGTGGCGTAGCGGGCGTTCGGATCTTTCGCCAGCGCGTGCATGGTGATGGCTTCGAGGGCAGCGGAGATCGCTCGATCGGGCGCGCGCTCGCGCGGATGGGTCGGGGCCATCGTGAGGTGCGCGGTGAGGACGGCGAGTGGCGTCGCGCCGGTGAAGGGGAGCGTCTGCGTGAGCAGCTGGTAAAGGATGACGCCCGCCGCGTAGATGTCGCACCGCTCGTCGACCTCTTCGCCGCGCGCCTGCTCCGGGGCCATGTACTCGGGCGTGCCGCACACCATGTTGTGCGCGGTGAGGACGGTGGACGAAGTGTCGCCGGTGAGGATCTTGGCGAGCCCGAAGTCGACCACGACCACGTGCGTGCCTCCGCGCAGGAGCACGTTGGCCGGCTTCAGATCGCGGTGCACGATCCCCTGCTGGTGCGCCATCTTCAGCGCGTCGCAGATCTGGAGCATCACGTCGGTCACCCGCGCCATTTGCAGCGGACCTTCGCGCGTCATCACGGCGTCGAGCGACGGGCCCTCGATGCGCGGGAGCGCCATGTAGAGGAGCGTGCGCGCGTCGTCGCGCGGATCGACGAGCTCGCCGAAATCGAGCACCGGCGCGACGTGCGGCCCTTGAAGGCGCGACAGGATCTTCGCTTCGCGCTCGAAGCGCCCGCGGATCTGGCGGTCGCCGAGGAGGTGACTGTGAAGCACTTTGACGGCGACGCGCTCGCGCGTGATCGTGCGCGTCGCCCCGTAAACCGTGCCCGCGCCCCCTTCACCGAGCAGGCCGGTGATCTCGAACGCATCGCCGAGATGCGTGCCGGCGCCGAGCGGCGGCATCGAGGGGGACGAGGTGCGGGGCATCAGCGCTTCACTTGCATGCTGCACGTGTCTTGGGTGAGACCACGTCGACCGGGCTGGCGTCGAACTTGGCGGACGGATCGCTCGCGCGCCAGGCGGCGCATTCGGCGGCGGCGAGGCCGGGGGCGTCGAGGGCGACGTACGCTTCGAGGAGGGCGCGGTGCGTGGAGGTCAGCTGCTGCCGGGTGAGCTCGCCGAGGGCGACGATGCGGTTGCCGCGCGCGACCGCGTCGACCCACCGGCCTCCGCGGACGTCGGCGAGGAGCGCGGGGAGCTCGACGTCGGCGCGCTTCTGGACGTCGTGGGTGCTGCCTTGGCCTTCGATGCGCTCGCGATCCAGAGCGTCGCGCGCTTCGGCTTTGCCGCGCACGGTGAGCGTGAGATCCGGCAGCGCGACGAGCACCACCTCGCCGCGGCGGAAGGGGCCGGTCTTCCGGAAGTTGTACGCGTCGATGACCCACGCCTTGTTCACGTCGCCGAGGTAACGCCCGGCGATCGTCATGTCGCTGTCGGCGTCGCCGGCGATGACCGAGAGCACCGCGGGGACGACCACTTCGCGCCCTTCCTCCGGCGCGACCCACGACTGCGCGCCGTTCGCGCTCGCGAGCGCGTCGCATCGCTTCGTGTCGCCGAGCCACGCCAGCGCCAGCGCGTACCAGGTCTCGTTGGCGACGACGTGGTGGTAGGACGGCGCCGGGATCTCGAGGCGCATGCCCGGGACGATCGCGCTGCCGCCGACGACGTCGAGCGCGTTGGCGCCGGCGAGCACGTATTCGAGCTTCGGGTCGCCGTACACGCGCGCCGCGATCTGCGCGAGCGTCTCGCCCGGCAGCACGATGTGCGTGAAGGCGCGCGCCGGGCTCGCCGTGAAGAGCGCGATCGCGATCGCCAGCAACGTGAGGGCTCGTCTCATGGTCCACCGTCTTCCGCGCGCGCGCCGGGAGCGGCACCCGCGTCTTTGTCTCCGGGCATGGCGAGCCTCATCGTCACTTCGAGCGACGTCGTCTCGCCGGCCGTGATCGGAACGACGCGCTTCTCGGGCGCGGCGTTCGGGTGCGTGAGCGTCACGTAGTGCGTGCCGGCCGAGAGCGGGATCGCGCGCGCCATCGGCGTCACGTCGATGCGCTGTCCGTCGATCGTCACTTCGGCCCACGGAGTCGCCACGACGCGAAGCGCCCCCGCGTTCGCCGGCGCGAGCTCGAGCTTCTTGCTCCCGGCCTGCGCGGCTTCGCGCTCGCCGCGCGCGCTCCACTGGAGGAGCGATCCGCCGAGCGCGAACACGACCGCGATCGCGCCGAAGCCGAGCATCGTCCCCGCGACCGGCACGCGCTTCTCTTCCACCAGCCAGCGATCGGTCCCCGCGTCCCCTTCGGTGAGCCCCGCCGATACGAGCGTGCGCACGACGATCGCCTTCGATCGATCGCTCGTGCGTGCGTGCACGAACGCTTCGAGTCGCTCGGCGACCTCGTCGGCGCTGGCGAAGCGATCGGCCGGGAGCTTCTCGAGGCAGCGCATCACGATCCGCTCGAGCGGCCGCGGCACCTCCGGCGCGCGCTCGCGAAGAGGACGCGCGGGATCGCGACGAATGCGCTGCGCCGCGGCTCGCTTGTCCCCCTCGGCGTCGCCCGGTCGATCGAACGGACGCGCGCCCGCGAGCAGCTGGTAGAGCACGACGCCGAGCGAGAACACGTCGCTCCGCGCATCGACCGTCTCGCCGAGGATCTGCTCCGGGCTCATGTACGCCGGCGTTCCGAACGCCGCGTCGGTCTCGCTCTTCGGCGCGCGCACCAGCGGCTCGTCGGCGCTAGGCAAGCGTTCGCGCTGCGCGATCCCGAAGTCGACCAGCTTCACGTCGCCGCGCTTCGACAGCGCCACGTTCGCCGGCTTCACGTCGCGATGCACCACGCCTCGCTCGTGCGCGTGCGCCAGACCGCGCGCCACCTCGAGCCCGATCGTCGCCGCGAACTCGGACGAGAACCGCGCGCGCTTTCCGAGCACCGTCGCCAGCGAGAAGCCGTCGATGTACTCGAGCACCAGCCACATCTGCGACGGCGTCTTCACGAAGTCGTGCAGGCCCACGACGTTCGGATGATTCAGCGTCGCGAGCACGCGCGCTTCACGTTCGAGCTGCGCCGCGAAGGGCGACGTCGGCGCGATCGTGCTCTTCAGCGCCTTCACCGCCACCACGCGCCCGAGCGGCTCTTGCACCGCGCGGTACACGGTCGACAGCGACCCCGACCCGAGCTCCTCGAGCACGCGGTACGGCCCGAAGCTACGACCCGACGTCGGCGACGACGCGGTCACCGTCACTGGCCTCCGGTTCCTCGATCGAAGAGGGAGTGCCCGGTCATCGCCGCGGGCTTCGGGAGGCCGAGGAGCTCGAGCATCGTGGGGGCGACGTCGCAGATGCGTCCGCCGCTCTTCAGCTTCACGTGCGCGTCGGCGTCGTTCACATAGAGGAGGGGCACGGGGTTGGTCGTGTGCGCGGTGTGCGGCTGGCCCGTCGCCGGGTCTTTCATCAGCTCGCAGTTGCCATGATCCGCCGTGATGAAGACCGCTCCGCCTTTCGCGCGCGCGGCTGCGACGAGCTTTCCCACCGCGAGGTCGACCGTCTCCACCGCCGTCACCGCTGCGGTCATCACGCCGGTGTGCCCGACCATGTCCGGGTTCGCGAAGTNNGTCACGTGCGCGTACTTCTCGGTCTCCGCGCAGCGGAACTGCGTGAGCCCGGCCTTCGAGATGATCTCCGGGAAGATGTCGACGAACACCGGCTTCGGGAACGCGATGGGGAGTCCGAAGCTCGCGTCGTACGTCGTCATGCAGGCGTAGCGACCGGCGAACGGCGCCTTCTCGTTTCGCGCGAAGCCGTCGAACGACGCGATCGCCAGCGCGCGCGTGAGCTCGCGCGCGCGATCGGGGCGGAAGTTGAAATGCAGCGCGGCGTCCTTGCCGACGTCGACGCCCGCGTAACCTTCGACCGCGAACGGCTCGACGAACTCGTCGGCTTTCCCCTTGGCGCTCGACGCTTCGAACCCCGCGAGCGCGCTCTTCGCCTTCGGCGCGTCGGCGTGCACGATTGCCTTGTACGCGCGCTCGACGCGCTCCCATCGGTTGTCGCGATCCATGGCCCAGTAGCGACCGGACACGACGCCGATGGTCCCCTTCTTCCCGTTCGCCAGATGCGCCTCGACCTGCGCGAGGTATCCCGGCGCGGTCCCCGGCTGCACGTCGCGCCCGTCGAGGAAGGCGTGCACGACGACCTTCACCTCGTACGACGCGGCGAGATCGATGAGCGCGAACAGATGCGTCAGCGTGCTGTGCACGCCGCCGTCGGAGCACAGGCCCATCAAGTGGAGCCTCCCTCCGGCGCTCTTCGCCTTCACGACCACCTCTTGAAGCACCTCGTTGCTCTTGAGCGTGCCGTCGGCGACCTCGACGTCGATGCGCGAGATGTCCATCTGCGCGATCCGCCCCGCGCCGAAGTTCAGGTGGCCGACCTCGCTGTTCCCCATCTGTCCGTCGGGGAGCCCCACGTCACGGCCGCTCGTCGAGATGAGGCTGTGCGGGTACGCCGCGTCGAGGGCGTCGAGGGCCGGTTTCTTCGCGACGGCGATCGCGTTGTCGGCCTTCTCGGCGCGCTCTCCGTAGCCGTCCAGTATGACGAGGACGACGGGGCGCGGGCGCTTCTTCGGACTGCTCTCCATCGCGCGGAACCATAGCGCATGCCGCTCACGCGGTCCCATCGTGTAGGGTGCGCGCCATGCCGTGGACGGTCGCGCTTCTTCGAGGCCAACGAGTGCTCGCGCGGGCGAACGACGACGGGTCGTTCGCGGCCGACGGCGGGCGGGTCGAGATTCGGTACCACAAGAACGATTCGCGCGCGTACCGCGCCGGCGTCGGCAACTTGCAGCGCGTCGACGGCGAAGCGTCGCTCGCCGACGCCGACGTGGTCCCGGGTGCAGAGCCCAATCCGAAGGCGGCCACGCCGGCGCGCGGCGCGACGGTGAGCGCGAAGAAGACCGACGCCATGAACCCGGTGACGTCGAGCGCCGACGGATGGATCGCCTTCACCGACGGCGCGTGCTCGGGCAACCCTGGACCCGCCGGCGCGGGGATGGTGGTCGTGCGCCCAGGCGGGCAGATCGTCGAGGGGTACGAGTACCTCGGCACCGCCACGAACAACGTCGCCGAGCTCACGGCGATCTTGCGCGCCGTCGAAGCGATCCCCGCCGATGCGAAGAGCATCGTGGTGCACACGGACAGCCAGTATTCGATCGGCGTGTTGACCAAGGGCTGGAAGGCGAAGGTCAATCAGGAGCTGATCGCGAAGACCAAGGCGCTGCTCGCCAAGCGGCCGCAAGCGCGGATCAAGTACGTGCCCGGGCATGCCGGCGTGCCGATGAACGAGCGGGCGGACGAGCTGGCGCGCGAGGCGATCGAGCGGAGGAAGACGAAAGCCGTGGAAATCGGCTAGCGCCAGGCCGTTCGGCGGATCGCGATCCTTACGCGTAGATACCGCGATGGGTACGCGTAGGGATTGCGATCTCCACGCGTAGGTACCGCGATGGGTACACGTACGGATCGCGTACTGACGACGCTCCCCTCGCGTGATGACGTCGGCGACATCGCGTCATCGTGCCCGTTACCTCGCCTCGTCGCCGTCGTGATCACCCTTCGGGTGGCGCGTCTGAACGATGGGTGACGGGCGTCAGCTCGGTGGATCATGCTCCTGATCGCTCGGAGTTGCCCATGAGACCTCGCGCAGCGATGGCGGTCAGGCTGCGTGGCGACTCGCGGGTGGATCCCACACGACACAGGTCTCGTTCGCGTCGCGTGGCCAGCCACATCGTAGAAATCGCGTATCGTTGTCTTCGGAGGCGTAGGTCCGATGCGCAAGACGATCGCGTGGAGCCTCGGAGCATGCAGCGCAATGGCGGCGATCGTCGTCGCATGCGGGAGCAGCTCGAACAGCAACAACAACAACGGCGGCGGCGGTGACGACGGCGGGTCGAACGGCGACGGGAGCCTCAATCTCGGCCTCGGCGACGGCCAGGCGATCCCCGACAGCATGATCGCGTGCGACGAGACGTGCCCCACCGGCCTCACGTGCGTTCAAGGTTTCTGCGAACCTCCTCAAGCGCAGTGCGTGTCGAACGCGGACTGTGAGTACGACACGTACTGCAACCCGGCCGGCCAGTGCGTTCCGTACGGGTCACCGCCGTCGAACACGACGAGCGATCCGAACTGCAAGCTGAGCATCCCGCCCGGCGCGTTTGCGCCGACGGTGTTCTGTCAGTTCCCGGCGGCCGCCGGAGTCGATGCCGGGGGGATCGTCGATCCGTTCCCCACGTACGTCGATGTTCAAGCGACGCCGATCGTCGTGAACTTCAATCAAGCGCCCGGTACGGATGCAGGAACGAGCGGGCCGCCCAGCATCGTCGTGCCGTTCACCGCTCCCTCGGGCATCACGTACACCGAGAACCTCGGAGTCATTCGCGTGCTCAGGGGGACGGATTGTTCGCTCGAAGCGAACCTCGGCAGCGGCGCGTCGGGCGTCACGGCTCCGATGCGATCGTCCACCGCCGTCGCCGTCGGAGACCTCGACGCGGACGGCGTCGCGGACGTCGTGGCGTACGCCGGCGATCTCTCCGTCATCGCATTCACACGCAAGGCCGGCGTGTGGAAGCCGCTATGGACCACGATCGCCGCGACGCAGACCAACGGCACGACGCCGTTCACCGCGGCGATCCTCGGGGGCGAAAGCTGGGCCGGTCCGTCGATTCACGATCTCGACGACGACGGAAAACCCGAGATCCTCGTCGAGGGCTACGTCATCAACGGGCAGACCGGCGTTCAGCGCACCGACGTGCCGGGCGGCTATGTCTCCTATGACGTCGGCATCCCGCCGGTCGTCGCCGATCTCGACTCCAACGGGAAGGCCGAGCTCATCACCGGCGCGGGCGTCTGGACCTTCGACGGACCCACGAGCGCGTGGATCGCCGATCCGATCTACGCCGCCGGCGACGCCGGCGCGACGCCCGCCGGATGGGCGGGAGTCGCCGACTTCAATCCGTACGATGGAAAGAAGTCACCGGAGATCGTCATCGCAGCCAGCTCCACGCTCTCCGTCTTCACGCGCGACCACGCCGTCTTCATGGGCATGAGCAACATCACCGTCCCTGGCAACGGAGGGGGTCCCCCGACCATCGCCGACTTCGACGGCGATGGCCTGCCCGAGATCGGTCTCGCCGGTGAGGACTACTACACGGTCTTCGATCCCGACTGCCAAGCGACGCCCCGAACTGGCGGCAAGTGCGCTACGGCAGGGACAAATGCCTGCGACCAGACCGGCGTCTGCGGGACGTACTACTTGTGGAATCGCAAGACACAGGATCACTCGTCCAACATCACCGGCAGCTCGGTCTTCGACTTCGAAGCCAGCGGCACCGCTCAAGTCGTCTACGCCGACGAGTGCTTCGCGCGCGTCTACTCGGGCCCCACCGGCACCGTGCAGTTCTCGCAGTACCACTCGTCGTGCACGTGGATCGAGAACCCGGTCGTCGCCGACGTCGACGGAGACTTCCACGCCGAGATCGTCGTCCCGTCGAACACGGCATGTGGAACCGCGGGCGTGGGGATCGACTGCTCCGGCTCCCTCGACACCGGCGGCGTCGACACCACCTTCACCGGCGAACAATGCGTCGCCAACACCGACTGCGTCTCCGGCGTCTGCGATGTCGGCTACTGCCGCTGCGTCACCAGCTCCGACTGTTGCGCACTCAAGAACGACGCGGCTTGCATCGAGCAAGGCCTCGAGTGCGCCGCGCCCCCCGCCGGCACCGCGGGCACCGGCAACACCTGCCGCGCGCCGCACCCGCACGGCGTGCAAGGCATCCGCGTCTACAAGGACGCGCAGAATCGCTGGGTGCGCTCGCGCACGATCTGGAACCAGGACGCCTACGCCGTCACGAACGTGAACGAGAACGGCACCATCCCGAAGACGAGCGCGTGGGCCTCGAACTGGACGACGAGCGGGCTCAACGACTTCCGTCAGAACGTCCCCGGTGAAGCGGACGGCAAAGCAATCGGCGACCTCACCGCGCAAGCCGGTCCGAACTTCATCTGCCAGGGGAGCGCGGCGGAGCTCGATGCGCCGATCTGCAACCGCGGCGCGGCGCCCGTCGGCGCAGGCGTGATCGTCGGCTTCTACGACGGCACCACGAAGATCTGCTCGGGCACGACGGCGACGGCCCTTCAGATCGGCCAGTGCGAAGTCGTGAGCTGCACCTGGAGCTCGCCGCCGAGCTCGGGATCGAACGCGATCAACGTCACCGTCGTGGCCAACGACGGCAACGGCATCCCCGTCTGCGACACGAAGAACAACAAGGGGCTCGTCGAGAACGTCTTCTGCGGCGTCGCCAAGTAGCGCGCGGCCTGGATCGGGCGGCGGCTCGCGGCTAACGTGGCCGAGCCAATGCCCAGTATTTTCCGCCCCGGTATCTTCGAAGGACACGTCGCCATCATCACCGGCGGCGGGAGCGGCATCGGGCTCGCGATCGCGCGCGTGCTCGTCGAGCTCGGATGCAGCGTCGCCATCGGCGGTCGAACGAAAGAGAAGCTCGACGTCGCGCGCGACGAGCTCGTCTCGCTCGCCGCGCATCACAAGAGCGGCGCGCGCGTCGTCGGCGAGACGTGCGACATCCGCGACGTCGAGCACGTCGCGCGCTTCGTCGACGCCGTGGAGAAGCAGCTCGGGCCCGCGTCGCTCCTGGTGAACAACGCCGGCGGTCAGTTCCCCACCGCCGCCGAGCACCTCGCGGCGAAGGGGTGGGACGCGGTCATCCGCAACAACTTGAACGGCACCTTCTACGTCACGCACGCCGTGGCCACGCGCCACATGATCCCGAACAAGCGCGGGCGCATCGTGAACATCATCGCCAACATCGCGCGCGGCTTCCCCGGCATGGTGCACACCGGCGCGGCGCGGGCCGGCGTCGAGAACATGACCAAGACGCTCGCCGTCGAGTGGGCACCGTACAACGTGCAGGTGAACGCCATCGCGCCGGGGATCATTCGATCGACCGGGACCGATCGCTACCCGCCCGAGCTCGTCGAGATGAGTCGACAGAAGACGCCGATGAAGCGGCTCGGTACGCCCGAAGAGGTCGCGCAGCTCGCGGCGTACCTCGCGTGCGACGCCGCGCACTTCGTGACCGGCGAGTGCTGGTACATCGACGGCGGCGCGCACCTGTGGGGCGACAACTGGATCATCCCGGACAAGCCCGAAGAGCCGCTCTCGCCCGCGATCGCGAAGCTCGCAGAGAGGTGACGCGCGTGGGGGATGATGGGCACGAAGACTCGCGAGGCGACCAGCCGTCGACGTTGAAGCGTCCGTCGAGCGCGGGTCCGCTCACGCCGTCGTCGCCGCCGGCCGTGTCGATCGTCGTCCCGAAGAAGCGGACGATCGCGACGCGCATCGGCGAAGAGGCGCGCGAATACTTCGGCGAGCACATCACGTTCGGCATCGCCGTCGTGCCGTTCTGCTTCCTCTCGATGATCCTCTTCACGCGCCACCCGATGAAGACGAACTTCATCTTCGACGAGCAAGAGGCGCTCCTCGCGAACCCGTACGTGCGATCGATCGCCGACGCGCACCCGAAGTTCGGCTGGCTCGACGCCTTCCGTCGCGACTTCTGGGGGCTGCCGTTCGATCACAGCATCGGGTCGTACCGGCCGATCCCCGATCTGATCTGGCGCGCGCTGTGGGCCATCGGCGCGCGCGATCAGACGCCGTTCCTCCATCATTGGGTGAACGTGCTCCTCCACGGCGTGAACGGCGCGCTCGTCACGCTCGTCGTGCAGCGGGTCACGCGCGACAGGCTGGCGGCGTGGCTGGCGGGGACCATTTTCGTGGCGTGCGCCGTCTTGACCGAAGCGGTGAGCGGCGTCGTGGGGATCGCCGACGTGCTCGGTGGAACCGGCGCGCTGCTCGCGCTGATGACGATCGCGCTCCGCGCCGAGCTGATGATGCCCGCGCTGTTCGTGACGACGCTCTTCGGTCTCTTCTCCAAGGAGAGCGCGCTGTGCGTCGTGCCGCTCGTGCCGTTCGCGGCGCTGGTGGCGTCCCCGCTGGTGCACGCGCGTCCGCGGCGAATCGCGCGCGCGATCATGGCGGCGATCGCGACGTGCGCAGCGTTCGTCCTCTACGTGCAGCTGCGAAAACACTTCTTCCCCGCGCCCCTCCCCGCCGACCTGAGCGTGGAGGCGATCGCGTCGAAGCACGGGCTGGCCAAGGTCTATGCGCAGGTCCTCCACTGGTACGCGCAGCCCGCGCTCCCGCGCGATCCGCTGAACAACCCGCTCGTCGGCGTGCCGGTGCCGACGCGGATCGCCGGCGCGATGCGTGTGTACGCGCGAGGGCTCCTGCAGGTGCTCGTGCCGCTCCACCTGTCGGGCGACTACTCCGCGCCGCAGGAACCGGCGCCGTCGCGCCTCGTGTTTCCGCAGAGCGTGGCGGGCGCGATCTTGTTCGTGGGGCCGTTGTTCGCGGCGCTGTGGCTCACGATTCGATCGTGGTCGCGCGGCACGGAGGGCGCGGGGGCGCAGTCGACGCTGAAGTCGAGCGACCCGAACGGGCGCGATCTGGCGCCGGTGATCGCCGTGGCGCTGGTGTGGATCGTCGTCTCGTACTTCCCGGTGTCGAACATCCCGGTGGTGTTGCCGACGGTGCGTGCCGAGCGCTTCTGGTACTTCCCGGAGATCGCGATCGCGCCGATGCTCGGCCTCGCGTTCGCCAGGATGCTGCGGTGGCCGCGGAGCGTGCGACGCGCGGATCTCGCGGCCGCGCCGTGGGTCCTCTTCGCGGCGTTCATGACGTCGCAAGGCTTCGCCGCGCGCCGTCACGCCAACGACTACGCCGACGATCTCACCTTCTGGGACGCCACGCGCCACGCCGTTCCGCGCAGCGCGAAGGCGCACCTCAACTACTCGGTGATGCAGGGCGCGCGCGGCAACCTCGAAGAGCGCCTCGTCGCCAACCGCGTCGCGCTGGGGCTCGCGCCCGACTGGCCGATGGCGAACGTCTACCTCGGCGACACGCTGTGCCGCCTCCATCGCGCGGAAGAAGCGTGGCCGCACTACGCGCACGGCTTCGAGAAGTCGCAAAGCGAGCCGGGCCTCGTGGGCCTCGCGGTCCAGTGCCTGTGGGACGAGCACCAGCTCGACGAAGGCTCGCCGACGCGCGAGGCGCTCGAAGTGCTCGCCGAGGAGCACCCCGGCTCGTGGCTCGACGTGATCGTCCGCGACACGTTGCTGAACGGCGCGGAGCACGGCGGCGTCGACCCGAAATACCGCCCGCGCAGCTACAACGAAGGCCCGAAGAGCGAATGATGGTTGCCCTTGCGAGCGGTCGAGGTGCGTGCAAGGTTCGCGCACGCCCATGATCGTTTCCCGCGCACCCGTTCGGTTCTCCCTCGGCGGCGGAGGAACCGACCTCCCGAGCTACTCCACCGAGCACGGCGGCTTCCTGGTCGCGGCCGCGATCGACCAGTACGTCTCGGTCTGCGCTGCGCGCCGCTTCTACAACAACATCCGCCTGGCCTACTCGAAGACGGAGCTGGTCGACTCGGTCGACAAGATCGAGCACCGCATCTTCCGCGAGGCGCTCCGCTTCACGGGGCTGGAGACGAACCTCGAGCTCCACTCGCTCTCCGACGTCCCGGCGAACTCGGGGCTCGGGTCGTCCAGCAGCTTCACCGTCGCCCTCCTCAACGCGCTCCACGCCTTCAAGCGCGAGTACGTGCCGACCAAGCAGCTCGCGGACGAGGCGTGCCACATCGAGATCGACGTCCTCAAAGAGCCGATCGGAAAACAGGATCAGTACATCGCCGCGTACGGCGGCATCACCGCGCTCACGTTCCACTACGACGGCACCGTCGAAGCCGAGCGGGTGAAGATGACGGACGAAGCGGTGACCGAGCTCGAGAACAACCTGCTCATCTTCTACTCGGGCGTCGAGCGCTCGGCGTCGCTGGTGCTCGCGGAGCAGAAGAAGACGATCACGACGAACCAGGACGATGCGGTCAACCGCATGCACCGCATCAAGCAGCTCGGCTACGACACGAAGAAGCTGCTCGAAGACGGGACGATCGATCTCTACGGCGAGCTCCTTCACGAGCACTGGACCAACAAGCGCAAGCTCGCCTCGAACATGACCAGCTCGGTCATCGACGAGCACTACGAGGCCGCGCGCAAGGCCGGCGCCATCGGCGGCAAGTTGATGGGCGCAGGCGGCGGCGGCTTCTTCATGTTCTACGTTCGCCCCGCCGAGCGACGCCGCGTTCACGAGACGCTCGCCGCGCGCGGCCTCCGGCACACGCGCTTCCGCTTCGACTTCGACGGCGCGCGCATCCTCGCCAACTTTCACCGATCGTAAATCGACTTATTTTCCAGAGGTTTCATGAGCACCTTCACCAAGACGTTCCTCGACGAGTCCATCTCCATCATCCAGAAGCTCGACGCCGATTCGATCGAGAAGCTCGCCGAAGGTCTCGGCGCGGTGCGCGATGCCGGCGGGCGCTTGTTCATCCTCGGCGTCGGCGGTTCGGCCGGTCACGCCGGGCACGCGGTGAACGACTTCCGGAAGATCTGCGGCTTCGAGGCGTACGCGCCGACCGACAACGTGAGCGAGCTCACCGCGCGCGTGAACGACGAGGGTTGGGACACGTGCTTCAGCGAATGGCTGAAGGGGTCACGCCTCCGCGCCGGCGATGCCGTGCTCGTGTTCAGCGTCGGCGGCGGCAACCGCGAGAAGAACGTCAGCGTGAACCTCGTGAAGAGCCTCGAGCTGGCGAAGGAAGTGAAGGCCAAGGTCTTCGGCATCGTCGGGCGCGACGGCGGCTTCACCAAGCAGTCGGCCGATGCGTGCGTGGTCATCCCGACGGTGAACGCCGAGCGCGTGACGCCGCACACCGAGGGCTTCTGCGCGGTCGTGTGGCACTTGCTCGTGAGCCACCCGGCGTTGGCGAAGAGCAAGACGAAGTGGGAATCGGTCAAGTGAGACTGAGCGCGCGCTCGGGAGATCGGAGCGCGCGCTGCGCAGATCTTCTCGGCGTCTCTCGCGTGCCCTCACCCCCGGCCCCTCTCCCGCAAGGGGAGAGGGGAGGAGAGCTCACGCGTTGGCTCCTCCCCCTCTCCCCATGCGGGAGAGGGGGCTGGGGGGTGAGGGTGCGCGGGGAGAGGGGCCCACGCCGATCAGCGGCTCACGCATCGAACAAGCGACCGAGCCATCGCCCGCGCCGGCCGAACCGCGCACCGCGCCTCCGCTCTCCTTCGCGCAGCTCGGCCTCGAAGGCCCGA
>PLXW01000041.1 GCA_003151595.1 Myxococcales bacterium | reverse complement strand
CGCTCATGCCGATCCCGCCGACGCCGACGAAGTGAGCGTGACGCACGCGACCGCGGAACATCAGTGCACCACCGTTCGCACGGCACCGTTGGTGCCGTTCACGAGGCGAGGCTTGGGGAGTGACGGCGTGATGCCGGCGAGCTCGAGGAGGTCACGCGCGATCTCCGTCGCGGCGTGCGGCCTGCCGTGCGTGCGGGCGGCGTCGGCCATCTTCGTGCGGGCGTCCTTGTCGGTGAGCAGGCGAACGAGCTCGGAGGCGATCCGGATCGCGTCCGCGGACTCCTGTCGAATCGCGACGGCGCCACCGACGCGCGCGAGCGCCTCCGCGTTCTTCGCCTGGTGATCGTCGGCCGCGTGCGGAAACGGAATCAGGATCGACGCGCGTCCGATCGCGGCGATTTCGGCCACCGTAGCCGCACCCGCGCGCGCCACGATCACGTCGGCCTTCGCCATCTCGCTCGTCACGTCGTCGATGAACGGCGTCACCGTCGCGCGGTCGACCTTCTCGCGCGCGTACGACTCGCGCACCTCTGTGTCGCGATCGCGCCCAGCTTGGTGCACCACTTCGATCGCGGGTAGCGAGGCACGCGCGCGCGCAATCGCCGAGGGGAGACGCTCATTCAGCGCGCTCGCCCCTTGGCTTCCGCCCATCACGAGCACGCGCACGCTCCCTTCGCGCGGCGCGTAGGCCTGCGGCGAGAACCCGACGCGCAGGGGTGCCCCCACGACCCGCGCGCGCCCCTTGCGAAACTTGCCCCCCGTCTCGCTCCACGCCACGTACGCGCGCGCCGCGAACGGCGCGAGCACTCGGTTCGCGAACCCCACCACGCTGTTCGGCTCGAGCACCGCGAGCTTAACGCCCAGGATCGCGGCCGCGAGCGACACCGGCCCGGCCGCATATCCCCCCACGCTCAGCACGACGCGCGGACGCACGCGACGCACGAGCGCCATCGCGCGCATGGTCTCGCGCGCAGCGACGACCGCGCCCTTGACGGCGCGCACCGGTCCGCCCCCCTTCATCGGTCGCACGTCGAGGAGCTCGAGCGCGTACCCCTCGCGCGGAATCACGCGCGCCTCGAGTCCGCGCGGCGTTCCCACGAAGACGATGTCGACGTCGGCCATCGATCGCAGCGCTTCGGCCACGGCGAGCCCCGGATACACGTGCCCGCCGGTGCCACCGCCCGCGATCAGGATGGTCGCGCGCATGCTCACGCGAGCGCCTCCCCTGGTGTGGACCGAGCCGCGCGCCGCGCGGGCTCGCCGTCCGTGTCGAGCGTCACCGGAGGCGCGACCGGCGTCGCTTCATCGCCCTTCGCGCTCTTGCGGTTCGATTCGCCCTGCCGCGACACGTTGAGCAGGATCCCCGCGGCCACCGCGTTCACGAGCAGCGAGCTCCCGCCGAAGCTCACGAACGGAAGCGCGAGCCCCTTGGTCGGCAAGATCGCCAGCGCCACCGCGAGGTTCATCAGCGCCTGCGCGCCGAACATCGCCGCGATCCCGAACGCGAGGTAGCTCCCGTAATCGTCAGGCGCACGAAGCGCGGCGCGCACGCCGCGCGTCACGAGCATCAAGTACGCCGCGCATAGCACCAGCACGCCGGCGAACCCGAGCTCTTCGCCGACGATCGCCGCCACGAAATCGGTGTGCGCTTCGGGCAAGTACAGCGTTTGAAGCCCGCGACCGAGCCCCATCCCCCACGTACCGCCCGATCCGAAGCTCATGACCGACTGGAACGTCTGGTACGCGAGGTCTTGCTTGTGCGACTCCATGTCGAGCCACGCCACGTACCGACGCCATCGGTACTCGCTGAAGCGCACCGCGATCACGGCGAACATCGATCCCAAGATCGACGCACCGAGGATGTAGCCGAGCTTCGCGCCGGCCACGAAAAGAAGGGTGAACGTGAGCAGCAAGAGAACGACGGCGCTGCCGAAGTCCGTCTGCTTCATGCAGAGAAGCATGAAGACTCCGGCCACGATGAGGTGCGGCAAGAAGCCGACGGTGAACGTCTTCACCGCGTCGGCCTTCTTCGCCAGCGAGTACGCGAGCCACGAGACGACGGCGAGCTTCGCCATCTCCGAGGGCTGAACGTGCACCGGCCCGACCGAGAGCCATCGCGCCGCGCCTCCGGCCGAGTGACCGAAGCCGACGACGCACGCGAGCATCAAGAGGCCGACGATGACGAGCACCGGGTACGTGAGCTTGTAGATGCGGTGGTAGTCGATGCGGCTGGTGCCGAAGAGGAGCGCGATGGCCGTGATGGCGTAGGCCCCTTGGCGCTTCAGATAGAACTGCGGATCGTGGTGCTGCACCGTGCCTTGAACGGCCGATGCGCTGTAGACCATGACCACGCCGAAGCCGATGAGCGCGACGAGGATCGCGGCGAGCACCGGATCCATCGGCGAGGCGGAGCGCGCGGCGTCTTCCTTCGCGTCGAGCGGCGCGACGAGCCCCACGCCGATCGCGCGACGTACGTTCTGCGGAGGCCTCATCGTCTCCCTCCGGGTGGGAACATCGAGGCCGCGCCGCCCATCACGCGAACGGCGCGCACGAACTCGTCGCCGCGGTGCTTGTAGTCGCGGAACATGT
>PLXW01000184.1 GCA_003151595.1 Myxococcales bacterium | reverse complement strand
ACGATTAGCATCGCCACTGATACGTCGGCGCTCTCCTCCCCCGGCAGCAGCTACGTAGGGGGCAGCGGCGACGGCGACACTCTAGCGGGCGACCAGCGCAACTCCGGCGCCGGTGGCGGCGGCGGCTGGTTTGGCGGCGGCGGCGGCTCCCGTGGCTCGGGCGCTCCCAATGCGGCCGGCTCGGGCGGCGGCGGCGGGTCGAGCGACTACAGCTCGCCTGCCCTCACGAGCGTCGCGTCGGTGGCCGCGGGAGCCCTTGGAGTTCCCGCCCACACGAGCGACGCCGAGTATGGCGGCGGGACCTCGGGCCGAGGCGGCGCGGGCGCCACGACGGCGACGGCGACGCCCGGCAACGGCGGTCGCGTCACGCTGACCTGCCAGTACTGAGCTCCAACGAGAGAGCGAGAGAGGATGGGGGCCGAGGCTCTCCGCGAGGAGAGCCCGCCTTCATCGTCGCTCGCGACGGGATGTGCTTCTCTACTCTACGGCTGAAGCTGGACGCACGCGTTCGGTCCCTGAGTGCCGTCCTGGCAGTCGACCGTCGCCGTCTGCCCACCGGATGAGAAGACGTACAGCGTGTCCTGCGTCTGCGCGCCGACCGAGTACGTGAACGTGCTCGCTCCGACCGCGAGCTTCCCAAAGCTTGTCGTCGCCGGCACGCCAAGGTACCCGCACGTATCGAGCGTCGTCGTTCCCGCGGACGTGCCATAGGCGACCGCGTTGATCGCCCAAGACGGCGTGCCGTCGTAGCTGACGCTGACCGGCTGCGGGCTCGGCGCGTCGAGGTTCACCACGCGGACGACCGGCGCGGCCTCGGCGCAGCTCAGATCCGGGAACGTGAGCGACGCGAATGCCGGGCCGGCGTCCGGTGTGCTCACGAAGCCGGTGAAGACCACGGTCGCCGCGGGCACCGAGGTGGGGGGGGAATACTGGGTGTCGGGCGCGATGGCCGTCGCGCAATCGGTGGTCCCTGCGGCGACGACGCGCACGTCGAAGGTGAAGCCGGCGTGGACGTCATACCGCCCCGTGACCTGTCCGTAGTCGAGCGACTGGAGGCCGCCGTCTGTCAGCCGGCCACCGATCGGCGCCGCGAAGCTCGCTTGTGAGTGGTACTTCACGCACACGTCGATCGGTGCAAACCCCGTGTCGGCGATGAAGTTGCCGAAGCGCGTTTCCGACGGCGGCGGCGCGGCCGGGCTACCGAACTTGGGAGGCGTGCAGCGCGTGAGGAGCGCGTTCCCCGAGCTCGTCTGCCCGTCGAAGCAGACGATCGGCCCCGGACTGTCAGTGACCCCGTCGGCGAGCTTGCCGGCGACGATGAACGCGCTGAGGACCGTGCCCGCGGGCGCGTCGAGCGAGCCGCTCGAGCCGAGATCGAGCGTGCCGTCCATGAGCGTCATGTCGATCGCCGTGAAGGGGGCGGTCAGCAAGTAGCCGTTGGAATCGATCGGACCGGCGTTGCCGCCGTCGGGCGCTCCGGCCTCGCTGTAGAGAGGGTGACGCTTCGCCGCGAGCACCTGCCCCGGCGGAACCTCCCAGAACAAAGGAGAGAAGACGACGCCGCCGCCGATGCCGAAGTCGAGCGGGTCACCGGCCGCCGTGCCCGAAACGTTGGCGAAGCGCACGCCCACCGTGCCGGCCGGCGGGGTCGTTTCATCGACGAGCGGGATTACGGCGACGTTCAGCGGGTTCGTCTGGTCGAACGACGGCGTGACGACCGCGGTCATGCTGTCGCCCGGCGCGAGCACGGGGAGGTTCGTGAAGTCCGTCGAGGGGGCTGCCGCATCGCTGTCAGCGGCGAGCGCGCACGTCGCGGCCCCGGCGTCACCCGAGCCCGCGAGCACCAGACGCACGTCGTACTGACCGAACGGCACGTCGAAGTACTTCGACACGTCGTAGAGCGACAGTGCGGCTCCTGCGCTCGCAAGCAGAGGGCCCTGCCATTGCCCGCTGCCGTGCGGCGCGATGCACGCGTCGTACTTCGGCGCCGGAGCGGAGCCGGCGTCCGGCACGGCTTGACCGAAGTTGGGATCGGCGAACCACGCGACGCGAATCCGCGCGGGTGCGAGCGCAGCGTCGGGGGCGTCAGCGGTGGGCGCGTCGGACGATGCGTCGGACGATCCATCGGAGGGGGACGCGGTGTCGGTGGCGGCGTCGGCCGGCGCATCCGTCGTCGATGACTCGGGCGACGATCCGTCACTCGGCGGAATCGTCGCATCGGCCGGCGGGCCCGAGTCGGCGCCCGGGAGCGCGGGCTCGGTGTCGTCGCCGGTGCACCCGCTGACGATCGTGCCGCTCGGCACCAGGAGCAGCGCGGCCGCAAATGCCGTCCTTCGATTCATGCGCATGATGATTCCCCGCCCGAGGTTAGGCGTCCGCGCGTCGGCGCGGAGCGGCGCGAGAAGAGCACAAATCGCGCGCGAGCGTGCCAGTTCTCGGGCGCTCGTGGTGGTACCGGCGCCGGCGCGACCGGTGCGATTCACGGAAGTGCATCCCACGTTGCGGGAGGAGACGCTCCGTCGCGGAGCGTCCGCGCTCGGAGGGCGAGCGGGTATGGGGGCGGAAGCGGCGGACGATCCCGGAGAGACGAACGAAGCGCGCGCCGCTCGAGCGTGACCCCGCACCGGGAGGGGATGTGAGGCGGCGTTTGGCGGGGGCGTGCGGGCGCGGTGGGCAACGCGCTCGCGTCGCGCGCACCGAGGGTCGTATTAGAGCGCGCTGGCGCTCCGAGTGACGGCTCGAGCGCCCGGATCGACGGCGCGACTGCGCGGACGGACCGTGCTCACACCGGGAGAGACGGCGCGCCCGTGTGCGCGGCGAGCGCGCACCCACGCGACGAGACAGGACGAAGAAGAGATCGACGCCGAGGTAGCCGCCCGGGAGCGCGCCGGTCCGCATGAAAGAAGAGCACGCCGACGAGCGCCAGGCTGCCCCGCGCGAGACGGTAGAGGTCGCTCACCTCAGTTTCCACGAGTCGTCCCGGGGCGATGCGCGAGCGTCGGCGATCTGAGCGCTCAGAACGATCCCCTCACGGCTTGCTCGTCGCGGGTGACGCAGCGTTCGCGCGCTCCGCGCAGTCCGTGCACCCGCCGCGTGGCCCGTCCGAAGGGCGCGCCGCGCTTGCCTGCGGGTACGGGCGGGGACGGCGCTCGGCACGTGGGTTGCGTGGAGCGACTCCGATGGATGATCTCGTAATCGGGATGGCGGGCTCCGGCGGCGACGGCATCGTGAGCGCGGGAGAGTCGCTGATCGCGGCCGCTGCGTACGAGGGCTACCACGCGATGATGACCAAGAGCTTCGGCTCGCAGGTCCGCGGCGGCGAGTCGTCGTGTCGTGTGCGGCTCTCGACGCACAAGGTCCACAACCCGGGCGGCGTCCTGGACGTCGCCGTCGCGCTCAACTGGGACGACTTCCTCAAGTTCGGCGCGGAGCTCCCGGTCTCGGGCTCCACGGTCGTCGTCTACGAGGCGAAGACCGGCGTCGCGCCGGACGCCTTGCCCCTCGTGGGCGTCGCGCCGAGAGAGGTCTTCGCGGTGCCGATCGGCGAGCTCGCGCGCCAGGCTACCGGCACCGACAAGGCGAAGGTCACCGTCGTCCTCGGGCTGATCGCGGGGTGGTTCGGCATCGCGCGCGAGTCGATCCTCCGCGGCCTCGGCAAGAAGCTCGCGAAGAAGGGGATCGAGGTGGTGAAGGCGAACGAGAGAGCCTTCGCGCTCGGCGAGGAGTTCGCGCGCACGCACCCGCTGGCGACGCCGCGATCGATGGAGAAGCCGGTCGGCGAGATCGGCAGGAAGCTCCTCACCGACGGCAACGACATGTGCGCCGCGGCGTCGATCTTCGCCGGCTGCGAGTTCTTCGGCGGCTACCCCATCACGCCGTCGACCGAGATCATGCAGTTCTTCACGCGCGAGGTCTGGAAGTACGGCGGCGCGGTGCTCCAGGCCGAGGACGAGATGGCCGGCATCGGCGCGGCGCTCGGCGCCTCGTTCGCGGGGAAGAAGGCGATGACCGCGACGAGCGGGCCGGGCATGGCGCTCAAGACGGAGATCCTCGGGCTCGCGAGCATCGCGGAGCTGCCGCTCGTGATTGTCGACGTCCAGCGCGGCGGCCCGTCGACGGGGCTCCCCACGAAGCCCGAGCAGTCGGACCTGTTCATGGCGGCGTTCAGCGCGCACGGCGACGTCCTCCGCCCGATCCTGGCGCCGACGTCGGTGAGCGACACGTTCGACGTCACCGTCGCGGCCTTCAACATCGCCGAGCGGTACCAGACGCCGGTCATCATCCTCAGCGACCAGGAGGTCGCGCAGCGCAAGGAGACCGTCGATCCGATCGACACCACCCGCTTCAAGATCGAGCACCGCCGCGTCCCCACGCGCGCCGAGCTCGAACAGTACTCGCGCTTCCGCATGACCGAGGACGGCGTGAGCCCGATCAGCCACCCAGGCATGCTCGGGGGCAACTACCAGGGCGCGGGCATCGAGCACAACGAGCAGGGGAACCCGACGGCCAGCGGGAAGATCCACGCCGCGATGAACGAGAAGCGCTTCCGCAAGCTCGCGCCGCTCAAGCGCCGGAAGGATCTCTTCCACATCGACGGCGATCCGAGCGCGAAGCTCGGGCTCGTCGCGTGGGGGTCGATCGCGGGCGTGTGCCGCGAGGCGTTCGCCACGGCGAAGGCCGAGGGGCTCGACGTGAAGCTCCTCGTGCCGCACCTCCTCTATCCCGTCGCCGAGGAGATCTACCGCGACTTCTTCGCGTCGCTCCGCGCGGGGTTCGTCGTCGAGCTGTCGCACCAGGGGCAGCTCTATCGAATCCTCCGCATGTTCACCGACGTGCCCGCGAGCGTCGTCTCGTTCTGCCGGAGCGGCGCGAACCCGATCCAGCCGCAAGACGTCCTCGCCAAGCTGCGCGAGGCGGCCTCCGCCCTTCAACAACCCGTCACCCAGATATCCGCGGAGGACTGACGTGAGCACACCGAGCGAGCACCCGCTTCCCGTCTGCCAGGCGAAAGACTTCAAGAGCGACCTCAAGCCGATCTGGTGTCCGGGGTGCGGCGACTTCGGCGTCGTGCAGGCCATCTACCGCGCGCTCGCGGCGATCGGGCGCCCGCCGCACGAGATCGCGTTCGTGTCGGGCATCGGCTGCTCGAGCCGGATCCCGGGCTACACGACCGCGTACGGCTTCAACAGCGTGCACGGTCGCGCGCTGCCGATCGCGCAGGGGATCAAGCTCGCGAACCCGGACCTGCTCGTGCTCGTGGCCGGCGGCGACGGAGACGGCTTCTCGATCGGCGGCGGGCACGTCCCTCACGCGATCCGGAGGAACCTCGACCTCACGTACATCGTGATGGACAACCAGATCTACGGGCTCACCAAGGGGCAGCTCTCGCCGACGTCGCCGAGGGGCCTGAAGACGGTGACGAGCGAGTACGGGAGCTTCGAGAACCCGGTGAACCCGCTGCTCTACGTGCTCGCCTACGGCGCGGGCTTCGTGGCGCAAGGGACGCCGGCGGACATGGCGAGCCTCTCGCAGGTGATCGAGGAGGCGATTCGCTACCCGGGCTTCTCGTTCGTCAACGTGCAGTCCCCCTGCGTGACGTTCGGCGAGCCGGAGCAGCAGGTGAAGCAGCACCGCGCGATGATGAAGCCGCTCGCGACCATGGGGCACGACCGCACGAACCGGCTCGCAGCGATGGGCCTCGCGCAGGAGTACGGGCGCTCGCTCCACACGGGCGTCTTCTATGCGGACCCTGCGCCGCCGACGCCGCTCGATGGCCTCGTGCGTGGCCGGCAGGCGGAGCTCGCGGGGAAGGGGCTCCCGCGGGAGCGGATTCTCGAGATGTTCCTGCAGAAGTGAGGAGACGCGCCATGGCGATACCGACCCTCGATTTCGGAGAGCTCTCGCTTCGCGACGCGCTCGATCTGGCGGTCCTCATCGAGGAGGAGTCGAAGGAGCGCTACGAAGAGCTCGCCAACCAGATGCTCATCCATCGAAACCTGGAGGCCGAGCGCTTCTTCTGGAAGATGGTGCAGATCGAGCTGACGCACGAGCGCAAGCTCTCGTTCCGGCGGAAGAGGCTCTTTCACCACGAGCCGGTGCGCGTGACGCGGGCCATGCTCTTCGACGTCGAGGCGCCCGAGTACGATCAGGTGCGCGCGACGATGTCGGTTCGCGAGGCGCTCGGGGTCGCGCTGAGCGCGGAGAAGAAGGCGTACGCGTTCTTCGAAACGACGCTCCCGGCGGTGAAGGATCCGCAGGCGCGCGAGCTGTTCACGGAGCTCCGCAACGAGGAGCTCGAGCACTGCGGGATGGTCGAAGCCGAGCTCGCGCGCCTCCCGCCGGAGCCGATGATGACGACGGACGATTTTGCCGACGAGCCTGTGGCTCACTGACCCTGGATTACGGCGGTCCGATTCTGGACGCGCCTGGAGCCGAACGAAGCGAGGGGCGCCATGAAAGCGAGCGAGATTCGGGCCGAGCTCCTGGAACAACACGCGCAGATTCGTGCGCTCGCCGAACAGGCGCGCGAGGCCGCGACGCGCGCGGGCGCCGGCTCTCGCGACGAGCTCCGACGGTCCGTCACGAGGCTCGGCGAGGTGCTCCGCGCGCACAACCTCCGCGAAGAGGAGGCGCTCCGCGAGATCGTCCGGACGATCGACGCCTGGGGGCCCGTGCGCGAGGAGATCATGGACGAGGAGCACGTCGCCGAGCACCTCGAGCTGCAAGCCGCGCTCTTCGGAACGAACGCCGCGAGCGACGCCGAGACGGCCGCCACCGTGGTGCTCTCGGTGCTCGTGCGGATCCTCGCGCACATGACTCACGAGGAGGCGGTGATCCTCTCGGCCGATGTGCTGCGCGATGACGTGTTGCTGGCGAGGGATGGAATGGGGGGTTGAGCGGCCTCGAAGCACGTCGCCCTCCGAACACGTCGCACTCCGAACAAGCGGGGCGGGCTTGCGCGTTCTTCTTACGTGCCCCGGCATTCATGCCGGGAGAGGGATCTACCGCACCGCCACCAGCGCCGACGCTGCCCGCGTCGCCGCGTCGACCAGCGGGCCCGGCCAGGCGCCGAGGCCCACGACGCCGACGAGGCAGAGGGCGACGGCCAGCGCGAGAGGCGCGCGCGGGCGCGGGGCAGGGAGGTCGGGGCCTTCGCCCATGTACGCCGCGCTGAGGACGCGCAGGTAATAGAAGAGACCGAGCACGGCGAGCACCAGGGCGGCGACCACGAGGCCCGCGAAGCCGGCTCGCCACGCGGCCAGGAGCACGTAGAGCTTCGCCCAGAAGCCGACGGCGAACGGAATGCCGGCCAGCGAGAGCAGGAACGCGAGCAACGCGGCGGCGAGCGCCGGTGAGCGCCGGGCGAGGCCCGAGAGCCCCGAGAGGCCGAAGCCTCCGCCGGCCTCCGCGGTCGCGTGCACGACGAGGAACGCGCCGAGGTTCGTCACGAGGTACGCGGCGAGGAAGAAGAGCATCGTCGCGACGCCGAACGTCCCCCCCGCGGCGAGCGCGAGGAGCATCGTGCCCATCTGCGCGATGCCCGAGTACCCGAGGAGCCTTCGCAGGTCGGTCTGCGCGAGGGCGAGGAGGTTGCCGACCGCCATCGAGAGGAACGCGAACAGCGCGAGCGGCGGCACCCACGTCGCGCGGTGCGCTCCGAAGCCGAAGACGAAGATCGTCGCCAGCACCGCGGCCCCCGCGGCCTTCGGCGCGACCGAGAGGAACGCCACGAACGGCGCGCGCGCCCCCTCGTACGTGTCCGGGATCCACATGTGGAACGGGACCATCCCGATCTTGTAGCCGAGCCCCGCGAGCACGAAGAGGAGCCCCACCGTCGAGAGGGGGGCGAGCGGCGCCGCGCCGATCGCGTCGAGGCGCGACGTGCCCGCCATCCCCGTGAGCAGCGCGAGGCCGAAGAGCGTGACCGCGGTGCTCGTCGCGCCGACCAGATACAGCTTGATCGACGCCTCGGACGCGAGGGATCGCTGGCGCGGCTCCGCGCCCGGCGGAACGTCGGTCTTCGCGTAGGCGGCGAGGACGTACAGCGGGATGCTCATCAGCTCGAAGGCGACCACGACGAGGACGAGATCGCGCGCGCCCGGGAGGATCGTCATGCCGACCAGGCTGGCGAGGAAGAGGAGCCAGTACTCGCCCTGTCGACGCGAGGCGTGCGCGGCCACGTCGTCGATCGCGCCGAGCGCGCCGAGCACCCCCGCCGCCAGGAAGATGCGCTGGACGAACACGGTCCACGCGCTCGCCTCGTACGCGCCGCCGGCCGCCGGACCGCGCGCGCGAACGACGAATGACGCCGCGAAGATCGCCGCGAGGCCGAGCGCCGCGATCCACCCCGTCGGGCTGCGTGCGCCGCGAACGCGCGATGGCGGCGCGAGCACGTCGACCATGAGCACGAGCACCGCGAGGGCGAACGTCGCGAGAGGCAACCACAGGACGGCGAGGTCGTTCATCGCAGCGCCACTCCCTGGGCGACGATCTTCGCGAGGTACGCGACGTTCGCAGAGTCGATCGAGTCGAGGATCACCCGCGGCCACAGCCCGAGCAGGACGATCCCCACGCCGAGCATGATCGGCGCGCCCCACTCGGAGCGGCGCGCGTCCGACAGATCGTGGAAGCTCGCGCTCGGGCCCGGCCCCCAGAAGATCGCACGCGTCGCCTTGAGCACGTAGATCGCCGTCACGAACGCGCCGAGCACGCCCGGGATCGCCCAGAGGTAGTGCCCGCTCCTCCACGCGCCGAGGAAGACGAGGAACTCGGACACGAAGCCCGCCGTGCCCGGCAGGCCGAGCGACGACAGCGACGCGAGCGTGAAGAACGCGGCCACGCCGGGCATCGCCGTCGCGAAGCCGCCCATCGTCGGAATCGCGCGGGTGTGCGAGCGCTCGTACACGAGGCCGACGAGCGCGAAGAAGAGGGCCGTCATGATCCCGTGCGCGACCATCTGGAAGACGGCGCCGTTCCACCCCTCGGGCGTCAGCGTCGCCGCGCCGAGCATCACGATGCCCATGTGGCTGACCGAGCTGTAGGCGACGACGTACTTCAGGTCCGTCTGGCTCATCGCGCAGAACGCGCCGTACAGCACGTTGATCGCGGCGACCGCGCCGACCACGGGGATCCAGTAGCGCGTCCCCTCCGGCAAGAGGACCATGCCGACGCGCATCACGCCGAACGCGCCGAGCTTCATCAGGACGCCCGCGTGGAGCATCGAGACGGCCGTCGGCGCGGAGGCGTGGCCGTCGGGCGACCAGGTGTGAAACGGGAACACGCCGGCGAGCGTGCCGAAGCCGAGCCACAGGAGCGGGAAGATGACGATCTGCCGGTCGCGATCGAACGACGTCGCCGCGAGGTGCGCCATGTCGAAGCTCGTCGCGCCCGCGTCGACGTAGAGCGCGAAGATCGCGATCAGGATCGCCGCGGAGCCGACGAGCAGCATCAGGGTGAGCTTCATCGCCGCGTACTGCTTGTCGCCGACGGCGAAGCGCGACCACACGACGCGGAACGGCCCTTTTGCAGGTACCTGGTGGCTCGAGCCCCAGATGCCGATGAGGAGGTACATCGGCAGCACGGCGATCTCATAGAAGAGGAAGAAGACGAGCAGGTCCTGCGTGACGAACACGCCGAAGACGCCCGAGACGAGCACCAGGAGGAGCACGAAGTACTCCTTCATGCGCTTCTCGACGTGGAGGCTCGCGAGGACGCCGGCGACGATGATGACGCCCGTGAGGAGCAGGAGCGGGCCGCTCCATCCGTCCATCGCGAAGCGGAGGTGGATGCCGAGCGACGGGACGAGCGGGTAGTCCTCGACGCGCTGGAGCGCGGTGCTGGAGCGGTCGTAGGTGGCGAGGGCGACGACGCTGCCGGCGAAGGACACGAGCGCGGCGACGAGCGCCGTCGCGCGGACGAGGGCGCGCGCGCGCTCCGGGAGAAAGAGGATCACGAGCGCCGCGAGCGTGGGCGCGCCGATGATCAGCGACAGGAGGTGCGAGCTCATCGCGTCACCGCCCAGGCCGCGACGCCGACGACGCCGACGAGCGCGGCGAGCACGTAGTCCGGCGCGTACCCCGTCTGCACCACGCGGGCGCGCGCTCCGGCCTCGAGCGTCGACCAGCCGAGCATGTTGATGACGCCGTCGACGACGTAGCGATCGAACCACGCGAGGCCGTCGGCGAGGACGAGCGCGCCCCTGCGGTACACGACCTCGTAGAGACGATCGACGGCGCCCGCGCGGGCGAGGCGGTGGATCCACACGATCGGCGGAGGGGGCGCGAGCAGCTTCGGGCGCCCGAACGAGCGCCACGCGAGCGCGAAGCCGGCGAAGGCGAGCCCGGACGCGAGCCACGTCGAGACGCCGAGCTCGAACCGGTACTCCTCGTGGTGCAGCTGCGCGAAGGGCCGGGCGAACCAGCCCACGCCGGCCGACAGCAGCGTGAGCACGACGAGCGGCGCGCGCATCGACCACGGAGGCTCGTGCGCGTGACGCGCCTCGGGGCTCGACGGCGCGCCGAAGAACGCGACCAGGACCACGCGCCCCATGTAGAACGCCGTCAGGAACGCCGTCGCGAGGAGCGCGGCCCAGGGGATCGACGCGAGCTTCCCTTCGACGGCCTCGAGGACGAGGTCCTTGCTGAAGAACCCGGCGAAGCCCGGGACGCCCGAGAGAGCGAGCGCGCCGACGACGAACGCCGTGGCGGTGAGCGGCATCTTCTTCGCGAGGCCGCCCATCTTGCCGATCTCGTTCGAGTGCACGGCGTGGATCGCGCTTCCGGCCGCGAGGAAGAGGAGCGCCTTGAAGAAGGCGTGGGTCGTGAGGTGGAAGAACCCGCCGAAGAGCGAGCCCGCGCCGAGCGCGGCGATCATGTAGCCGAGCTGCGAGCAGGTCGAGTACGCGAGCATCTTCTTGATGTCGCTCTGCACGAGCGCGAGGCACGCGCCGAAGAGCGCGGTGCCGGCGCCGAGGGCGAGCATCAGCGTGCGCGTCGTCTCGGACTGGGCGAACAGGGGGTTCGCGCGCACGACGAGGAACACGCCGGCGGCGACCATCGTGGCCGCGTGGAGGAGCGCGGACACGGGGGTCGGGCCTTCCATCGNNGACTTGCCGACGACCGCGAGGAAGAAGAGGAGCGTCACGAGCGTCGCCGTCGCGGGGGCGAGCTTGGCGTCCCACGCGAACGTGCCCGAGGCGGTGAAGAGCGCGAGGAGGCCGAAGAGGAAGCCCATGTCGGCGAACTTCGTCACCCAGAACGCCTTCACGGCCGCGTGCGCGGCGCTCGGCTTCTTGAAATAGAAGCCGATGAGGAGGTAGCTCGTGACGCCGACGAGCTCCCNNGCATGTAGCCGAGCGAGAAGACCTGCACGCAGAGCGCGACGAGCGTGACGACCACGAGCATCGACGCGGAGAGGCCGTCCACGTGAACGCCCGCGTCGGCGATCGAGAGCGACGCGGTGCGGAGCCACGGGATCGCGATCTCGCGCGGCGTGTCGTCGTGGAGGCGATCGACGAGGACCCCCAGCGAGGCGGCGAAGGCGATCGTCGAGCTCGCGATCGTGAGCGTCGCGGCGGGCCACCCGGCCCGTCGGAGCGGAGGGATGCACGTCGCCACGAGCGCCGCGAGCGCGGGCGCGAAGAGCGCGATGGCAGCGAGGTCGGTAGGGGTCATCCCTTGGTCTCCGTCGCGAGCGAGAGCTGCGTGTCGCGGAACGCGCGGAAGAGGAGCAGCACGAGCGCGAGGCCGACGGCGACCTCGGCGACGGTGATCGCGATCGAGAAGAGCGCGAAGACCTCGCCGGTGGCGCCGCCGCGGAGGCGCCCGAACGAGACGAAGACGAGGTTCGCCGCGTTCGCCATCAGCTCGACGGCGAGGAGGACGGCGATGGCTTGCCGGCGCGTGAGCAGGCCGTAGACGCCGATGCAGAAGAGCGCGCTCGCCAGGAGGAGGCACGTCGAGAGCGTCATCGGGTCACCTCGCTGGAGGCGCTGGAAGGGGCAGGCGAAGGGGCCGGCGCGCGCGCCGGCTCGTCGCCCGGGTCGCGTCGTCGCGCGATGACGATGGCGCCGACCATCGCGGCGAGGAGGAGCACCGAGAGGACCTCGAACGCGAGGACGTGCCGCTGGACGAGCGCGCGCCCCAGCTCCGCGGGCGGGAGCGGCGAGACGTCGACCGGCGCGTCGAGCCCCGGCGTCGCGAGGATGGCCCACGCCAGGAGCGCGAAGAGCGCGCTCGCGACGAGGCCGCCGCGCACGATCCCCTGGCTCTCGGCGCGCACGATCGCGGTGTCGTGGCGGCGCGTGATCATCAGGCCGAAGATCATCAGCGTGATGACGCCGCCGACGTACACGAGCGCCTGGACGCCCGCGAGGACGGAGGCGCCGAGCATCGCGTAGATCGCCGCGGTGACGAGGAGCGACGCCGCGAGCCAGAGCACCGCGTGGACGAGGTCCTCGCTCCGGGCGACGAAATACGCCGAGACGAGCGCGCACGAGGCGAGGACGGCGAAGCCGATGGCGAGGATCATGCTGCGCCTCGCTCTGGCGAAGCAGGTGCGGGCTCCGGCTTGGGCGCTTCGGTCTTCGCCGCCGCGGCGGGCTCGGGCGCCTTCGGCTTCGGCGGCTCCTGCATCGCCTGGAGCACTGTGCCCGCGCCCCACGCGACGGTCTTCCCGTGCGCGTTCTGGCGGAGCTTCACCAGGTCGAGCACCAGGTCTTCGCGACAGAACGCGGGGATCTCGGGCTCGCGGACCATGCGGATGCCGTCGCCGTTGCAGACCTGGACGCAGAGCTCGCAGCCGATGCACGCCGAGAGATCGAGCGTGAACTCGTCGACGTACGCGCGCTTCTTGCCGGTCACGAGCGACTCGCGCTTCCCCGCGCTCTTCATCTTGATGACGTGCGACGGGCAGATGCGCTCGCACGCGAGGCAGGCGATGCACGCGATCTCGCCGTGCTCGTCGTCCGGGAGCGAGAAGCTCGCGCGGTACCGCGCGGCGCGCGGGCGCACGACGTACGGGAACTCCACGGTGGCCGGCGCGCGAAAGAGGTTCACGAGCGTCGTCTTCATCGCCTTGAGGGCGTCGAACAGGTGACCCATCAGCGTCCTCCTCCCGGGCCGAATTGAACCCACGCCGCCGCCGCGAGCACGAGCCCGACGCCGAGCGGCACGAGGCGCTTCCAGCAGATCTCCATGAGCTGATCGGAGCGCAGCCGGAGGAGCGACCAGCGCACCCAGTACACGACGACGAAGAGCGCGAGCGTCTTCGCGACCATCCAGCCCAGGCCGGGGGCGAACGGTCCGTCCCAGCCGCCGAGGAAGAGCACGGCGCCGACCGCAGAGCCCACGAGCGTGTGCACGTACTCGGCGAGGTAGAAGAGCGTGAACTTCGCGCCCGTGTACTCCGTGGTCACGCCGGCCACGAGCTCGCTCTCGGCCTCGGGGATGTCGAACGGGATGCGGTTCGCCTCCGCGAGCATCGCCAGGAAGAAGAGGACGAACGCGGGGAGCCCTGGAAAAATGGGCCAGACGGCGAACCAGTGGTGGTCCGCCTGCCACGTCACGATCGACGACAGGTTCATCGAGCCGGCGAGGATCACCGGCACGAGGACGGCGAGGGCGAGCACGACGCCGTAGGAGACCGACTGCGCGATCGCCCGCATGGCGCCGAGCAGCGCGAACTTGTTGTTGCTCGCCCAGCCGGCGGTGAAGGTCGGGATCACGGTGAGCCCGCCGATGGCGAGCACGTAGAGGACGCCGACGTCGAGGTCCGCCGCGACGACGGAGCTCGAGAACGGGACCGCGGCGGCGACCCCAAGCGCGCACAGCGCGGCGAGGATCGGCGCGAGATCGAAGAGCCGGCGATCGGCGTTCGCGGGGACGATGTCCTCTTTCTGGAGGAGCTTCACGATGTCCGCGATCGGCTGGAGGAGCCCGACGGGACCCACCATCGTGGGCCCGAGGCGCGACTGCATGCGACCGGCAAGCTTTCGCTCGAACCAGATTCCGATGGCGACGACGGCGAGGAGCGTCGAGACGATGACCGCGCCGTACGCCGCGCCGTGCGAGAAGGCGTTCACCGGTCCACCTCGCCCATGATCGGATCGAGCGAGCCGAGGATGGCGACGGCGTCGCTCACGTTGTGGCCGGGGAGCACGTACGGGAGCACCGAGAGCGCGTGCAGGCTCGGCGCGCGGATCTTCAGGCGGTGCGGCGACGTCGGCACGTCGCTCGACGCGATCACGTACGTTCCGAGCTCGCCGCGCGGCGACTCGAGGGCCGCGTACGCCTGGCCGGTCGTGGCCTTGATCTGCATCACCTGGCGCATCGGCTTCGCGCTGCAGATGGGCCCCTCGGGGAGGCCGTCGATCGCCTCGCGCGCCATGCGGATGCTGTCGCGAATCTCGGCGAATCGAACCTGCGCGCGCGCGAGGCAGTCGCGCCCCTCGCTCACGGCGACGCGCACGTGGAGCTCGTCGTAGGCGTGGTAGGGGGCGTCGCGGCGCAGATCGTGGTCGACGCCGCTCGCGCGGAGCACGGGGCCGGTGATCCCGAGCTCGAGGGCGAGCGCCGGATCGATCACGCCGACCCCCTTGGTGCGCGCGATGAAGATGGAGCTCTCGAGGCTCATGGCCTCGTACTCGGGGAGGCGCGCCTCGATCGTCGCGAGCGCCCGCTTCGCGTCCTCGCCCCACCCCGCGGGGAGGTCGTGGCGGTTCCCGCCGAGCGTGTGCGTGTTGTAGTGGAAGCGCGCGCCGGTCACCGCTTCGAACAGATCGAGGACGAGCTCGCGCTCGCGGAAGCAGTGGATGAAGATCGTCGAGCCTCCGCCCAGCGCGCCGCCGAGATCGAGCGTGAACGTGCCGAGCCACAGGAGGTGCGACGCGATCCGCTGAAGCTCGGCGAACAGCGTCCGCAGCCAGCGCGCGCGCCGCGGCACCTCGACGCCGAGGAGCTTCTCGAACGCCATCACGAGCGCCTGCTCGTTGGTCATCGGCGCGACGTAGTCGTTCTTGTCGACGATGGGCGTCTGCTGGGCGTACGTGAGCTGCTCGCACAGCTTCTCGACGGCGCGATGCAGGTAGCCGATGTGCGGCGTCGCCTTCACGATCACCTCGCCGTCGAGGTGCAGATCCATGCGGAAGACGCCGTGCGTCGACGGGTGCTGCGGCCCGAAGTGGAGCAGCATCAGGTCCGCCTCCGCGTCGTCGTCGCAGATCGGGCGGTGCGGATCGACGCGTCCGCGCATGGCGCTCTCGATCAGCATGGTCACCTCCACGGCGGACAGGCGGTGTCCGCGGCGTAGTCCTTGCGAAGCGGGTGGCCTCGCCAGTCTTCGGGCAAGAGGATGCGGCGAGGATCGGGGTGCCCGTCGAACCTCACGCCGAGGAGATCGAGCTGTTCGCGCTCCTGCCAGTCCGCCCCGGCGTAGAGACCGACCAGCGTCGGCACCCCTTCGCCCGGCGCGATCGACAGGCGCCACGTCGCGAGGCGAGAGTCGTGTCCGATCCTGCGCAGGCCGTAGGCGATCTCGAAGCGCTCCGGCTGCGGCTTGGCGCCCGTCTTGGCCGCGAAGTGGCTCCCCACGATGAATACGAGCTGCGCGAAGCCCGCGGCGCGCAGCGCGCGCGCGAGGGCGACGTGCCGATCGACCGCGACGATCGGAGGGGCGTCCTTCGGGAGCTCGGTGACGCCGTGGAGGCGGAGGATCGCCTCGACGTCGTCCGAGCGCTCGCTCGCGGCCGGCGGCGGCTCGGGCTCCGCGACGCCGGTCGACGCCGGTCGGTCGCTCCGCTCGTTCGAGGTGCGCGCGAGCGCGGCCGCCTCCTGCGCGTCGTCGACGGCCGGGTCGCGCGCAGGATCGCCGACGCGCGCGACCGAGGGGCGCGTGAGATCGAGCGTCGCGGGGTTCGCTTCGGGAGCCGGCGGCCGCCCCTCGCGCCGCGCGAGGATCTTCTCCTGCAGGCGCAGGAGGCCGTGCATCAGCGCCTCGGGGTTCGGCGGGCAGCCGGGCACGTAGACGTCGACCGGGAGGATCGTGTCGACGCCGGGGACGACGGAGTAGAGGTTGCGATAGAAGTCGCCGCTGATCGCGCACGACCCCATGGCGATTGCCCACTTCGGCTCCGGCATCTGGTCCCAGAGCGCGCGCACGCGAGGCGCCATCTTGACCGTGATCGTGCCGGCGACGACCATCACGTCCGCCTGGCGCGGCGTCGCGCGCACGATCGTCCCCATGCGATCGAGATCGACGCGGCTCGCGGCCGCGGCCATCAGCTCGATCGCGCAGCAGCTCGTCCCCATCGGGAAGATCCACAGGCTGTTGCGCGTGCCCCACTCGAGGAGGCGATCGAGCGGCGCGGTCAGCACGGAGAGCCCGGGCGTGTCGAGCAGCGTCCGGTAGAGCGGGTGCTCGTAGGCGCGAGCGCGCTCGTCCACGATCGGCAGGCGGCGTACGTCGCTCATTGCCACGTGAGCGCCTCCTTCCGCACGGCGTAGAGCCAGCCGAGCATCAGGATGCCGACGAAGGTGACCGCGGCGACGAACCCGCCCGGGCCGAGATCGCGCTGCACGACGCCCCAGGGGAAGAGGAACGCCGTCTCGACGTCGAAGAGGACGAAGAAAAGTGCGACCACGTAGTAGCGGGCGTGAAACTGGATCCACGCGCCCCCCTCGGGCTCCTCGCCGCACTCGTAGGTGCGGCGCTTCAGCGGCGACTCACGGCGCGCGCGGACCTGCAGCGCGCGAGCGGCCGCGAGCATGCCGACGCCGACGAGCGACGAGACGACGAGGAAAGCGAGCGCGGCGAGCCACGGATCGTGCATCGAATACACCTCGGGTCAGGAGCCGCGCGCGATGCAGAAGCTGCGCGCGTCCCGCATTCGGTTCGTGGGTCAGGCGCGGAAGCGCGAAGGGAAGTCGCCGCTCGCGACGCGCTCCTTGAGCGCGCCGTCCCCGGGATGGAGGTCCATCGCGCGCTGGATCAGACCGGCCTCGACCTCGGGGCGCTGCTCGTCGGGCACGCAGCACTCGACGGGGCACACGGCCTGACACGCCTCTTTGGCGTGGAAACCGACGCACTCCGTGCAGCGCTCCTGGTCGATGACGTAGACCTCGGCGCCCTGCGTGATCGCCCCGTTCGGACACTCGGGCTCGCAAGCCCCGCAATTGATGCACTCGCTGGTGATGTGAGTTGCCATGTTGCCCTGGCGACAAAGCAAGCCGCTGGCCAGCGGCGCGCGCACGATGTGCGCCATCGGGGGCACGCGACTCGCAGGAGTGCCTCCATGGTCTGGCTCACACTCGACGGAAACGAAGCCGCGGCGCGCGTCGCGCACCGGGCGAGCGAAGTCATCGCGATTTACCCGATCACACCGAGCTCCTCGATGGGCGAGCTCGCCGACGAGTGGTCGACGAAGGGAAAGACGAACGTGTGGGGCGACGTGCCGATCGTCGTCGAGATGCAGTCGGAGGCCGGCGCCGCGGGGGCGATCCACGGCGCGCTCGCGGGGGGCGCGCTCGCGACGACGTTCACCGCGTCGCAGGGGCTGCTCCTCATGATCCCCGACATGTACAAGATCGCCGGTGAGCTCACGCCGTTCGTGATGCACGTCGCCGCGCGCACGATCGCGACGCACGCGCTCTCGATCTTCGGCGACCACTCCGACGTGATGGCGTGCCGGCAGACGGGCTTCGCGCTCCTGTGCTCGTCCTCCGTACAGGAGGCGCAGGACATGGCGGCGATCGCCCACTCGGCGACGCTCCGCTCGCGCGTCCCGTTCCTCCACTTCTTCGACGGCTTCCGGACGTCGCACGAGATCGCGAAGATCCAGACGATCAACGACGGCGTCCTCCGCGCGATGCTGGATCGCGACGCGATCGCCGCGCACCGCGCGCGCGCCCTCACGCCGGACGCCCCTTCCATTCGCGGCACGGCGCACAACCCCGACACGTACTTCCAGGCGCGCGAGGCCTCGAACCTCTTCTACGACGCGTGCGCGTCGTTCGTGACCGGCGCGATGGGCCGCTTCGCCGAGCTCACCGGCCGGCGCTACTCGCTCTTCGACTACGCCGGCGACCCGGACGCCGAGCGCGTCGTGGTGATGATGGGCTCCGGCGCGCAGACCGTGATGGAGACGGTCGAGCACCTGCAGGCGCGCGGAGAGCGCGTGGGCGTGGTCAACGTGCGCCTTTACCGCCCGTTCGACGTCGCGGCCTTCGTCGCGGCGCTCCCGCGGACCACGCGCGCGATCGCGGTGCTCGATCGCACCAAGGAGCCGGGCGCCGTCGGCGATCCGCTGTGGCTCGACGTGCTCGCCGCGCTCGCCGAGGCGCGGCGCGAGGGGCTCCGCGAGGGCCTCGCCGACCCGATTGTCGTCGCCGGGCGCTACGGGATCTCGTCGAAGGAGCTGACGCCGGCGATGGCGAAGGCGATCTTCGACGATCTGGCGATGTCGAAGCCGCGCAGCCACTACACCATCGGCATCCGCGACGACGTCACGCACCGCTCGATGCCGTACGACGCGACCTTCGATCTCGAGCCCGACGACGTCGTGCGCGCCGTCTTCTTCGGCCTCGGGGCGGACGGGACGGTCGGCTCCAACAAGAACACGCTCAAGATCATCGGCGAGGAGACGGACCTCTTCCCGCAGGGGTACTTCGTCTACGACTCGCGCAAGTCGGGCTCGATGACGGTCTCGCACCTGCGCTTCGGCCCTCGCCCGATCCGCTCGACGTACCTCGTGCGCGAGGCGAGCTTCGTGTCGTGCCATCACCCGCAGTTCCTCGAGCAGTACGACGTCGCCGAGCTCGCGAAGCCGGGCGGGACGCTGCTCATCAACGCGTCATGGAAGCCGGGCGAGGCGTGGGGCGAGCTCTCGCGCGAGGTGCAGGACGTGATCGTCGAGCGGAAGCTACGCGTGTACCTCGTGGACGCGTACGCGATCGCCGAGGAGGTCGGCCTGGGGCGGACGCTCGGCACCGTGATGCAGGCGTGCTTCTTCGCGCTCTCCGGCGTCCTGCCGCGCGAGGACGCGATCGCGAAGATCAAGCAGTCGATCGAGAAGACGTACGGCAAGCGCGGCGACGCCGTCGTCCGCAAGAACTTCGAGGCGGTCGACCGCGCCGTGGCGCGGATGGTCGAGATCGCGGTCCCCGATCACGCGACCTCCACGCGCGCCCGGCCGTCGGCGCTCGCGGATCTCGGGCGCGCCCCGCCGGCGTTCGTCGCGTGCGTCACCGCCGCGATGATCGCGGGCAAGGGGGACTTCCTGCCGGTGAGCGCGTTCCCGGTCGATGGCACGTGGCCCGTCGGCACCGCGCAGTGGGAGAAGCGGAGCACCGCCCTCGAGCTCCCCGTGTGGGATCCGGCGATCTGCATCCAGTGCAACAAGTGCGCGCTCATCTGCCCCCACGCGGCGCTCCGGACGGTCGTCTTCGATCGCTCGCACCTGGCGCGCGCGCCCGAGGGCTTCCTCTCGTCGACGTACAAGGCCAAGGAGCACGCAGGGCAGGCGTACGTTGTGCAGGTCGCGCCTGACGACTGCACGGGGTGCGGGCTGTGCGTCGCGTTCTGTCCGGTGAAGGACAAGGCGAACCCGGCGCACAAGGCGATCGACATGGTGAGCGCGGTCGATCGCAAGCCGCTCGAGCGCGAGAGGTGGACGTTCGTCCATGCGCTGCCGCCGGTGGAGCGCGCGAAGGTGCACCTCGACGTGAAGGGGAGTCAGCTCCTCGAGCCGCTGTTCGAGTTCTCGGGGGCGTGCGCCGGGTGCGGGGAGACGCCGTACCTGAAGCTCCTCTCGCAGCTCTTCGGCGATCGCGCGATCGTCGCGAACGCGACGGGGTGCTCGTCGATCTTCGGCGGGAACCTGCCGACGACGCCGTGGCGCATGAACGCCGAGGGGCGCGGTCCGGCCTGGGCGAACTCGCTCTTCGAGGACAACGCGGAGTTCGGGCTCGGCGTGAGGCTCTCGGTCGACGCGCAGCGCGCGCAGGCGGGGAGGCTCCTGCGAGCGCTCTCGCCGCGCGTGGGCGACGCGCTGGCGATGGCGATCCTCGGCGCGGCGCAGGAGGACGAGCCGTCGATCGACGCGCAGCGGGCGCGCGTGAAGGCGCTCCGCGCGCAGCTCGGGTCGATCGACGACGCCGACGCGCGCACGCTCGAGCCCCTCGCCGACGCGCTCGTGAAGAAGAGCGTGTGGATCGTCGGCGGCGACGGCTGGGCGTACGACATCGGCTTCGGCGG
>PLXW01000068.1 GCA_003151595.1 Myxococcales bacterium | reverse complement strand
CTCGGGCCTGCCGGCTACACGCTCGTCCACCACCTCGCGTGCGAAGGCTTCGGCGTCGTGGCCATCGACGGCCTCAAGGTCGAGCCGCTCGATCCCTGGCTCGTCGCCGCGGGCGAGTCGGCGCCGTCGCCCATCGAGGCGTCGTCCGTGCTCTTCTCCGAGCTCGGCGAGCGACGGCTCCTCGGGTTCGGCGGCGTCAGCGAGTACGGCANNCGGCGGCATCCGCTTCGGCGGGACGATGACGCTCGAGGACGCGTGGTCGCTCGGCTTCGACCACGTCGCGATCGCCGCCGGCGCCGGGCGGCCGACGATCATCGACATGAAGAACAACCTGTCGCGCGGCATCCGCAAGGCCAGCGACTTCTTGATGGGCCTGCAGCTGACCGGCGCCTACAAGCACACCAGCATCGCCAACCTCCAGGTGAGCCTCCCGGCCATCGTCATCGGCGGCGGCCTCACGGCGATCGACACGGCCACCGAGCTCCTCGCGTACTACCAGGTGCAGATCGAGAAGGCGCTCGAGCGCTTCGAGCTGCTCCAGCGGAGCGGGCACACCGGCGAGTCGCTGCGGGGCCGCTTCGACGACGAAGAGTGGGAGGCGCTCCAGACGCACCTCGCGCACGGCCGGCAGCTCCGCGACGAGAAGAAGCGCGCCGCGGTCGAGGGCCGCGTGCCCGATGTCCAGACGCTCCTCGACTCGTGGGGCGGCGTCACGCTCGTGTACCGCAAGGGCCTCAACGACTCGCCCGCGTACCGCCTCAACCACGAAGAGGTCGCGAAGAGCCTCGAAGAGGGGGTCCGCTACGTGGAGCACCTGTCGCCGGTGGAGGCCGTGCTCGACGAGCGCTCGCACGTGAAGGCGCTGCGGTTCAAGCACGACGACGGACGGACCCTCGATCTCCCGGCTCGCACGGTCTGCGTCGCCGCGGGGACGAGCCCCAACGTCATCTACGAGAAGGAGTACCCCGGCACCTTCGAGCTCGACGATCGGAAGCAGTACTTCCGCGCGCACTCCGTGAAGGTCGACGCGGCCGGGGGGCTCCGCCTCGAGCGCTCCGAGTCGCACTCGAAGGCCGACGACGCGTTCTTCACGAGCTACCTGAAGGACGGGCGCACCGTGTCGTTCTACGGCGACAACCACCCGCACTACGCCGGCAGCGTCGTCCGCGCGATGGCGAGCGCGAAGGACGGCTACCCGCACGTCGCGAGGCTGCTCCTGCCGCCGGCGGCCGCGAAGGCGCTCGACCCGTCGGGCCAGCCCGCGCGCGAAGCGAAGCTCCGCGCGCTCTTCGCGAAGCTCGACGTCGAGCTGACCGCGACGGTGCACCAGGTCAACCGGTTGACGCCGACCATCGTCGAGATCGTCGTCCACGCGCCGATGGCGGCGCGTAAATTCCAGCCCGGGCAGTTCTACCGTCTCCAGAACTTCGAGACGTTCGCGCCCATGGTGACGGTCGACCGCAAGGGCGACGGGAACGGGATCCCCGACGTGCAGGGCAAGGCCCGGCTCTCGATGGAGGGGCTCGCGCTCACCGGCGCGTGGGTCGACAACGACAAGGGGCTGCTGGGGACCATCGTGCTCGAGATGGGGGGAAGCTCCAGGCTCTGCGCGGCGCTCGCGCCCGGCGAGCCGATCGTCTTGATGGGTCCGACGGGCCAGCCCACGGAGATCGTCGCCAAGGAGACCGTCCTCCTCTGCGGCGGCGGCCTCGGCAACGCCGTCCTCTTCTCGATCGCCCGCGCGTTCAAGGCGCTCGGCGGCCGCGTCCTCTACTTTGCCGGCTACCGGCGGGGCGAAGACCTCTTCAAGCGAGACGACGTCGAGCGCCATACGGACCAGATCGTCTGGTGCACCGATCTCGGCGCGCCCATCGAGCCGGGCCGCCCCCAGGACCACCACTTTCGCGGCAACATCGTGCAAGCCATGGAGGCGTACGCCACCGGAAAGCTCGGCGGCCCCCCGTCGATCCCGCTCAGGGAGGTCGCGCGCATCATCGCGATCGGGAGCGACGGGATGATGAACGCCGTCCGCGCCGCGCGTCACGGCGTCCTCGCGCCGCACCTCGATCCCCGGCACCTCGCCATCGGGAGCATCAACTCGCCGATGCAGTGCNNAGTGCATGATGAAAGAGGTCTGCGCCCAGTGCCTGCAGAAGGTCCACGACCCCCTCACGGGCGAGGACCGCGTGGTCTTCACGTGCTTCAACCAGGATCAGGAGCTCGATCGGGTGGACTTCGCGCACCTGCGCCAGCGGCTCCGAGCCAACTCGATGCAGGAGAAGCTGTCGAACGCGTGGCTCGATCGGATTCTCACGCACCGGCCGGATTTGCTGCGCGTGTGAGGCGCTTGCGCTCGCAGGCGAGGCTGCCCTAGCTTCGCGCCATGCGAGTCCTGAGCGCGGGTGCGGGCGTTCTCGTTTCGAGCTTGGTGGTGGCCTGCGTCGGCGACGACACGGTGCAACCGAACGGCGACGCCGGGTACACGCCGAGCGACGCGGCTGCGTACGACTCGACGGTCGGCCAGGTGGACGCCGGTGAAGACGCTACGGATGCGGGCATCGACGCGAGCGACGCGACCCTGGCGGTGAGCGACGCAGGCGACGCCAGCGACGCCGCCGACTCGTCGTTCGACGCGGCCGACGCGAATGCGTGCGCGCTCGACGGTGGCGCCCCCGGCACGAAGTGCAGCGGCATGTGCGTCAACACGGCGAGCGACCCCATGAACTGCGGCGCGTGCGCGGCGGTGTGCGAAGCGGGCGCCGTGTGCTCGTCGAGCGCGTGCGACGACGTCGCCGGGACGCTCGACGGGCTCGAGTGGTACGTGCCGTGTACGAGCGTCGGCAGCTCGTGTTCGGCGAACGACCCGCCGGTCGTCGCGGCGACGTTGAGCGGGACGAGCGGCGCGGTCTACGACGTGACGCTCCACTTCCGCGGGGTCGTGGAAGAGAAGACGTACACGCTGAATCCGATCGATGCCGGACCCGACGCAGGCGATGCCGGCGCGAATGGCCCCGTGGCGACCGGAACGAACGCGAGCTTCTTCGTCACGAACGCGACTCCCGCGGGCGACACGTACAACGTCTATTCGCTCTCGGTCACGCCGCCCGGAGCGGGCACGCCGTCGCTCGTGGCGTACTTGAACGACGGGACCTCGGGCATCGCCCAGTGCTGGCTGGTCGACTACACGGTCACGCTTCCCATCCAGGGCGGCGCTTCGATTCAGCTCACGGCGACGACGGTCGACGCCCAGGAGATCTCGAACCACGACGGGAACGGCGATCCGATCGCCGTGCCGGGCCTCACGTTCGACGGTGGGACGTTCGATGGTCAATTCATCGAAATGGACGTCGTCAGCGTCACGCGGGCGCCGTAGCGCGCGCGGAGGGTGAACCCGTACGCTTACGTGAGCGTTCGGGCGAGGGATCCTCGCGAGCCGTGCGCAGCAACGCGGTATAGATGGGGCATGCGACGGTAGGTCCGTCTCGTGCAACGAGGAACGCTCGCGTGGAGAGTACGGAGTTTCGCGATCTGCTCGAGGCGGCCCCCGACGCGATGATCGTTGTCGCGAGCGACGGCGTCATCATCCTCGTCAACCGGCAGGCTGAGCGCATTTTCGGCTACTCGCGCGGCGAGCTCCTCGGACGACCGATGGAGATTCTCGTCCCCGAGCGCTATCGCGAGGCGCATCGCGGGCACCGCGGTGCCTTCGCGAAGACGCCGCACACACGCGCGATGGGCGCCGGCATCGCGTTGCGCGCACTCCGGAGGAACACGACCGAGTTCGACGCCGAGATCAGCCTGAGCCCCATCGAGACGGCGGAGGGGGCGCGCGTCATCGTCGCCATCCGCGACGTCACCGATCGCAAACGCCTCGAGGAGCTCACGCGCCTGCGGGAGGACCTCATGCGCCGCGTCGCGGTGCGTGGGCAGGGGGACCCCGAGGCTCCGGGACCCTCGTCGCGGATCCTTCGCTGGCAGGACCTGGAGCTCGACGCATTTCGGCGCCGCGTCTTTCTGGGCGGCACCGAGCTCCGCTTGCGGCGTCTCGAGTACCGCCTTCTCGCCACGTTCCTCGAATTCCCCGAGCGGGTCTTCACGCGCGACGAGCTGCTCTACATCGTCTGGGGCGTCGCCAACGAAGCGAATCGCAAGCGGACAGTCGACACGCACGTTCGGCGGCTCCGCGAGCGCCTCGGCCCTCGGGGCGATGCGATCGAGACGGTCCACGGAACCGGCTATCGCCTTCGCGAAGCGAAGTGAAGCCGCGGGCGTGACGCGCGGGAATCCGCGGTTGCGAGACGACTGCGCACTTTCAGCCTCACGATGCCTGGGGCTTCGATCCGCGGCCGCGGAGTCGAATTGTTCCACCGTGTAACGTCATTGTTCCACCGTGTAACGCGCGGCGCTCCGCCGGGTCGTTTCGAGCGCGCCGATCGAAGAGCTCTTCGTGCACGAAATGCCTGCGGGCGCAGCGCGAAGCTGGGCGAGAGACGAGCAGCGGTCCTCGCGGGGCACGCGCCGTGCTCTGCCACAAGTCACGATGCGACGTCATTCCCTCGGAGCGTCACGTGCGCTCGGCGCCATCGCGGCGGTCCTCGCGCTCGCATCGGCGTGCTCCAAGAAGCCCACCGACCCGCTGACGACTCCGGCAGCGGCGCCCGTCGCCGAGGGGCCTCGAGCGGACGGAGCGGAGTCTTCGGAGGGGGCGCGCGTGCATGGCCTCCGCAAACTCCTGAATCGCGACGTCCCGGTGTTCGTCGACGGCCAGCAGGTCGCCGTCCTCCGGTATGGCGAGCTACCGCCCGGCGTCGAGCCGATCACGATCGCGTCCAACTCGCACCACTCCGCTCGCTACTTCCGTGTCTCGGACTACCTTCAGGGCATCGGCGTCGACGTCGCTCGCGTCAAAGCCATCCACTTCGCCGACAAGAGCGATCGCATCGCGAGCCTCGAGGGGTCCGAGCTGCGCGGCGATGCCGATCGCTTCGTGTTCGACTTCACCGCGACGACCGGCGGCATGCCCGAGATGGTCTGGAGCACGGTGGGCCTCGAGACGAGGCTGCGCATCGATTACTTCTATGCGGTCAACGTCTTCGTCGGCGAGAAGCCGTGGGCGATCGACACGAAGCGCCACTGCTATCTCGAAGACGACGGCTGCCGCCCGGTCGCCCGCTTCACGACCGACGACCTGAAGAAGGGCACGCGGGTCTACGTCGACGGCAAGCTCGTCTCGTACGTGAAGCGCCGCCTGCTCGCGGACAGCGCGCTCGCCGGCACGACCGACAGCGGCGAGCCGAGCTACTCGACGGACAAGTACCTCGCTTCCATTGGAATCGACACCGCGCGCGCGAAGCGGATCGACCTCTTCGCCGGCGACAAGCTCGTCGCGTCGGCTTCAGCGAAGGAATGGGCCTCGCACAAGGATTCGCTCACCTTCCATCTGCTGAAGCACGCCCATGGGAAGGTCGAGGCCAACATCCCGGCGAGCCTGCAGTTGGAAGGGAAAGCGGATCGCGAAACGCAGATCACCGCGATCCAGATCTTCAAACGCAAAGCGCCGCGGAACGTGCCGCTCGTCGCTCTCGACGACGTCGTCGACCTCGGCGCGATTCCCGCGGGGCTGCTCGCCCGGGTCGGCGATCAGCCCGACGAGGCCGCCGAATAGCCGAATGTGAGCGAGGTACCACCCGCGAGTGGCACCACGGAAATCGACTGGAGGAGGATGAGAATGTTGACCATGAATCGCACCCTGTCTCTCGGCACTCTCGCGGGGATGACCCTCGGGCTGGCCCTCCCGGCGCTCGCCGCGACACCGCAGTCCACCGTCGTCCTGAACACGTCGAACACGCTCGCCTATCGGGCGCCGAACGAGACGGACCCGTCGCGCGTGAACAAGCGCTGCAGCGGCGCCGGAGGCATGGACACGACCGTGAACTTCGACCCCCGGACGGGCGAGCTCTTCGCGTTCTTCACGATGTCGGCTCCCTGGGGCGGAGCTACGGGGCTGAGCACCGGCATGCAGGCGGGGCTCATCACCTCGAAGATCACGACGACAGGCCTCGCTACGCCCGTCGTCAAGACGCTTGCATTGCAGGGCTACAACGGGGAGCAACGCGTCTTCATGCGCCCGAATACGCTTCTCGGAAAGGACTTCGTCGCCGTCGTCTTCGCCGACGAGAACGACGGCCCCGCGCAGGACGGCAATCCACAGCCGGTCACGTGGATCTATGACCGCACCACGCTCAACCAGCTCAACGTGACGAATGCGAGCTCCGTGGGTCAACAGGCCACCGACCCCATCAATCTGTTCACTCTCTCGGGCGACAACGACGGTCAGCAACTCAGCCCGCATAGTTTCTGCAAGCTGCCGGACGAGCCGGACGGCAGCGAGTCATGGATCATCGGGCTCCAGTACAACAACACGCAGGCCCGGGTCATGAAGGTCAACTACAAGACCGACGGTCAGGGTGGCGTGCAAGTCGCCGTGCCCTACGAAACGGTGATCGAGGGGACCGCTCAGCACACGCGCCCGATGTTCGCGTGTCCACCGCCGGATGCGACCAGCAGCGGGCGAGTCTCGGGAAAATACATCGTGGCCACGACCGTCGAGGCCGACGTGCGCCCCGCCAACTACGGTATCCGCGCCATCCTCGTCGACGTCACGACGGGCCAGAAGGTCTCGAGCACGCGCGTCGTCAACCCCGATCCGAGCACCAACGTCTGGGCGGTGCAGCCGACGGCGCAGTACATCAGTCCAGGCGTCGTCGCCCTCCAGTATCAGATGTCGAACGCCCCCTATGACCGCCACGACCAGGGCGGGAACGTGGGCCAACCTGACAATCACACGGGCGCTCCGAACCTGTCCTATCTGGCGACGCTGTCGGTTCCAGCTCCGGGCGGAGACTTCCAGGTGATCCAGACGGCCCCGCGGGTGGCCGCGTATGACCGCCACGCGGAGGCCTTCGGGATGCAGTACGGCCCCGACGGAGCGACGAGCGGCGCGGTCGGCGTCATCAGCGGCGCATCGACGGGCCTGGCCCAGGGGCTCTTGCAGGTCATACCAATCAAAGCGGACGGCACCTTCGATCCCACTCCGGACCCACTCAAGGTCTATGAGGTCTCGAAGTACTCCGACGTCGCCAACCTGCCGGCGATGACCAAGAAGGATGCCGACCAGGGGCGCGGGTTCATTCACTCGTACTACGGACTTCCCAACCCGGGGTACCGGCTGCTGAGCGGGTTCATGCCCGAGGTGAAGACGTTCAGCGTCTCGGCGGTAGCGGGCTACGTCGACCCGACGACCGACAATCGAGAGAGCGTCACTCTCACGCTCGTGCCGGCCACGTGGGATCCGAACTACGCCACGACTCCCGGCGGGGCGGTGAACAACGTGCCGACGGGTCCGTCGCCGACGGCGCCGTCGGGAACTCCGGTAACCAATCCCACGGGGCCGAGCGCAGGTGCCGGAAACGGCACGCAGGGTGGCGCGGGTGGCCGCGTCCACACCGGCTACGGCGGGCTCGGCACGGGCGCCAGCGGCGGCTGCGGCTGCACCACCGCCGGCTCCGATCGGGGCTCGGGACCCGCGGGGCTCGGTCTCCTCGGCGTGGGCCTCGCCCTCCTCGGCGTCCGTCGCGGCCGGAAGGAGTCGTGACGATGAACCGGTCCGTCGCTCTGGCGAAAGGAACGCTCGCCGCGAGCGCGCTGATCGCGGCCTGCTCGGCAGGGGCCGACCCGGCGGCGCTCGTGGGCTCCCGCTACGGCGCGGGTTCGGGAGCGCCGAATGGGCCGGCGACGACCTCGTCGTCTTCCTCGGGAGGAAGCTCGAGCTCCTCGGGAACCTCGAGCGCCTCGTCCTCGGGTGGCGTCACGGCCGCGGCGCCACCACCCGACGCTGGGCCTGGGAGCGTGAGCTCGTCGGCCCACCAGTTTTTCGACGGCACCGTGTATCCAGAGCTGGCCTCGACGTGCGCGCCTTGTCACGCGAGCGGCGCGAACGGCGCCCCCACGATGATGGCGGCCCCCGCGGACACGACATATTCGCAGCTCGACGCGTTTGGGCTGATCCAACCAAACAGCCTCCTCGTCACCAAGGGGACGCACGACAACGGCGCGGCCCCGGCGCTCACGACGCAAGAGCAGAGCGCCGTCGCGACGTGGCTCCAGATGGAGGCGCAAGAGGCCACCGGGTCGGCCGCGCCGACGAGCGTGCTCGCCCAGGTCGCGCAGTGCGTGAGCCAAGAGGATTGGAGCGCCATCGGCTGGGCCAAGCTCAAGACGCAGCCGCGTGCGGACGAGAACCCGGACAAGTGCAGCGGGTGCGCTTACGCCCTGTGCGCGTCGTGTCACGCGGGCGGCGAGCAGGGGTTCTTCATGGACCTCGGCACGTCGTTCGATCCCGATGGCTCGATCGCGTTCCAGCAGACGTTCCAGGGGCCCCAGATGGACTCGTACGTCATCCAGTATTTCGGATTGAACGGTACGACGCCGGTCGCGTCCAACGCGATCCTGGTCAAGCAGCAGGCCGTGGCCACCGGGCCGGCCTACAGCCACCCGATGTTCGTCATGCCGCAAGCGATGCAGACCGCCATGAACACGTTCGCGAGCGACGCGATCACGAAATACGAGAACCACACGTGCGCCGCCGGCGCTTCGCGCGACGGCGGACCGTAGCCAGCCTCGAACGTCGTGAACCCTTCAAGGAAGCGGGGGGGCCGCGCGGATCGAGCGCGTGAATCCGCGAATCACCCGCCCGACGCCATCTCTGTCACGCTCACCGACCGCGACGAGCGTCCCATCGACCGCGAGCCATGCGTGGGCGCCCTCGCTCGGTGGGCCACCGAAGTCCTCGCTCCGGACCGGGCGCCCGAAGCGCGCGTCGCGCTCGCCCGTCTCGGTGAGGCGCACTTCGGGAAGCGCGCGCGACGCAGCGTGCTCGATGGCGATGATGCGCGCGGCCAGCTCGTCGCCCGGCGTGTCGAGCGGCATCGCCTCGTCGATCACGAACGACCCTGATCGCGTGCGTCGCAGCGACGTGAGATGCCCGAGCGTCCCCAGAGACGCCGCGAGATCGCGCGCGAGCGATCGCACGTAGTACCCCTTGGCGACGTCGCACGTGACCGCCAGCCACGCGCCGCCATCCTCGCTCGCGCCGCCGTCGAGCGCTGCGATCCGCTGCACGCTCACCGGCCGAGGCGCGTGCTCCACCTCTTCGCCCTTGCGCGCGCGCTCGTACGAGCGCACGCCGTCTTTGCGAATCGCGCTCACCTGCGGCGGGACTTGCGACGTGCGCGCGAGCTCGTGGTCGAGGGCGGCCTGGATGTGATCGTGCACGTGCTCGGGCTTGAATCGCGCTAGCGCGTCGATCATCGATCGCGGCACGTCGGCGCGCTTGGTGATCGTCCCTTCCGCGTCGAGCGTGTCGGTCTCGGCGCCGAGCGCGATGGTCGCTTCGTAGGCCTTGTCGGCAGCCGTCAGCCACGGCGCCAGCTTCGTCGCTTCACCCACGCACACGACGAGCACGCCGGTCGCCATCGGATCGAGCGTCCCCGCGTGACCGATCTCGCGCGTCCGCAGCGCGCGACGCAGCATCGCGACGACGTCGTGGCTCGTCGGTCCGCGCGGCTTGTCGATGACCAGCACGCCGGACGGAGACCGCTCGCTCATGGTGCTCACCCGAAGAAGATCGATCGCCGCTCGCCGACCCCGCGATCGAGCATCCCCTGGATCGTCGCCCGCACGCGCTCGGCGAGCCGCCCCACGAGGATCTCGTCCTCCGCGGCCTCGGCGCCGTAGCCGTCGAAATCGATCTTCTCGCCGAAGACGATCTTCCACTTCGTCGGCGCCGGCAGGAGGCCCAGCGGCCCGAGCAGCGGGAAGGTCGGCGTCACCGGGATGTACGGGACGCCCACGGCCTTCGACAGGTACTCGATGCGCCCGATCATCGGGTTCGCTTCTTCGGCGCCGATGACCGCCACCGGCACGATCGGCGATCCCGTTCGCAGGCACAGCTTGATGAACCCGCCGCGCCCGAAGCGCTGCAGCTTGTACCGCTCCTTGAAGAGCTTGCCGATCCCCTTCACCCCTTCGGGGAAGACGGCCACGAGCGCGTCCTTGCGGAGCAGGCGCTCGGCGTTCTCCTGGCACGCGCGCACGGCGCCGACGCGGTTCGAGAACGAGCCGAGGAACGGGAAGTGGAAGATGAAGTCTTCGGCCAGCCACCGCACGTCGCGCTTCGCCGGGTGCTCGCGCTTCACGGCGACTTTGATCATCACGCCGTCGTACGGCAGCGTGCCGGAGTGGTTCGCGACGAGCAGGCATCGCCCTTCGCTCGGCACGTTCTCGATGCCTTCGAGATCGACGCGGAAGTATTTCTCGTAGAGAAAATCGAAGATCGGCTGGACCTTCTTCTCGTAGACGGGGTCGAAGCCGAAGTCGTCGACCTCTTCGCTCCGGTTGCGCATGCCGAGGCGGCCCCACTTGCGCATGTAGAAGTCGGTCGAGAGGAGCTCGCGCGCGGTGTCGAACGCCGTGGGCTCGCCGTCGACCGGGAGCGCGCGCGACGACGGGGGAGGGGGGACCGAGCGCGGCTCGCGATCGTGCGCGCGCGCGCCCTTCTCGATCATGCGATCGAGCCGCTGCTCGAGCTCGCGGATGCGATCGGCGACGTCGCTCGGCTCGGCCGATGCGACGGTCACGCTCGGCTCGCTCGATGCGATGGTCACGCTCGGCTCGCTCGCCGGCTCGACGTCGCGCACGGCCTCCGTCGCGCTCTCTTGCGTCGTCATCTGCACGCCCGGCTCGTGAATGGTCGGCGCGTTCACGACCTTGGGGCTCGACTTCGCTCGCGTGCGCATCGCCGGCGCGGCGGCCACGGCGTCGGCGATGGCGCGGCTCACCGCTTCGCGCGAGTGCGTCGGCTCGTCGGTCTTGCCGGCGTCAGGCCCGCTGCGCAGGGTCACCGCCCTCTTCGCGCTGCGCTTCGGGAGTCCCTTCTTCTTGGCGGGTCCGCTCATGTCGTCGTCTCCTGAAGCAAGCGCACGTCGCGCAGGCGCTGCGCGCTCGAGAAGTCGAGAAGCGCCTCGCGCGTGGTGTACGCGGGGCGAAAGCCCATGCGCGTCTTGGCCTTCTGCCCGTCGGCCACGCACAGGAAGCGGAGGTACTTGAGGAACGTCGGCGGCGCTTCGGCGATCTGCGCGATCCACGCGATGGCCCCCAGCGGCTCGGCGATCGGATGCGGGATCGGCACCGCGATGCGCCCCGCCAGCTTGATCACGGTCGAGAGCGGCAACACGCCGTCGCCCACGATGTTGAACGTCCCGGCCACGTCGCGATCGATCGCCAGCTTGAACGCGGCGATGGCATCGACCTCGTGCACGCACTGAAGCAGCGGATCGAACCCCATCATCGTGGGCACGAGCTTCCGCGACAGGTACCGCGTCAGGTAGTTGTGCACCGTCGGCCCCAGGATGGGAGCGGTGCGCAGGACGGTGACGATCGACCCCTGCGATCGCTGCGCGAACTTCTGCGCTTCCTTCTCCGCCTCGAGCTTGTCGGCGAAGAACGGCTCGCGCGTCGGTGCGCGGAGCGGGTGGCGCTCGGAGAGGAAGTTCGGGTTCGACGGATGGGCGCCGTAGAGGAGCGTCTGCGACCACAGCACGAACTTGCGAATCTGCGCGTGCCGCGCCGCGACCAGCACGTGCATCGTGCCCACGCTCTCCAGCTCGTGCGCCCATGCCGTGGCGTGCGAAGGCGACGAGAGGAACGCGAGGTGAACGACCGTATCGGCGCGCTCCGCGGCGAGGATCTCGGCCAGGCGCGCTTCGGTCGTCGGCTGCGTGAAGTCGACCTCGTACGTGCGCGTCTTCGGCCCCGCGGTGCTGGGCGCCTTCACGTCGACCGCGACGATGCGATCAATACGTTCGTCTTCTTCGAGAAGCCCGATGAGGTTGGCTCCCAGGAACGACGCCGCCCCCGTCACCGCCACCACGCGCGCCCGCGATCGCGCCGTGCGCACCGTGTGATCGCCCGCCCCGGTGAGGGCGTCGGCGGGCGCGTCGCCTCGCTCCTTCGGCTCGTTCGCAGACGTCTCCTTTGCAGAGGCCATGGGAAGGCGAAGCTACTCGAAACGCGAGGGGCACGCACGCCCGGGCGCGAGAGCGTCCGAGCGCGAGAGAACGGCACGTCGACTGCAACGGGGTGGGGTCATCCCATGGTCGCAGCCCTCTCCCTCGACGCCGCCTCCGAGGAATCCGCGCGATCCGCGGGTCTTCGTTACGCGAGCGACGATCGCCCCGGAATCGTGCGGCGCCGCGCGGGCGCGCATTTTCGCTACGTCGATGTCCACGGTCGAGTCATCCGTGACGACGCGACGCTGCGCCGCGTCCGCTCGCTCGCGATTCCGCCGGCGTGGGAGAGAGTCTGGATCTCCATCGCGCCGAACGGCCACCTCCAGGCCACCGGCCGCGACGCGAAGGGGCGGAAGCAATACCGCTATCACCCGCGCTGGCGCGAGGTGCGCGACGAGACGAAGTACCACCGCATGATCGCGTTCGCGAGCGTCCTCCCGCGCGTCCGCGCCCGCGTCGACGACGACCTCGCGCGGTCGGGGCTCCCGCGAGAGAAGGTGGTGGCGACGGTCGTGCGTCTCCTGGAGACCACGCTCATTCGCGTCGGCAACGAGGAGTACGCGCGCGAGAAC
>PLXW01000026.1 GCA_003151595.1 Myxococcales bacterium | reverse complement strand
TCTTGTTCATCGCGACGACGTACTTGCCGTCGGGGCTCACGGTGTCCCCCTCGGCGGAGAGGATGTGACCGATGTTGTATTGGACCTTGAGCTTCTCGACCGGCTTCTTGAGGTCCTTGTAGGACCACTTCGCGACGGTGCTCTCGATGAAGACCGAGGTGTACGCGTCTCCACTCGCACCGAAGACGGTGTGCAGTGGCCCGAGGCCGATCTCGACCTGACCGTTGATGACGTCCTTGAACGGCAGGATCGGTAGCCCGTAGGCGTCCTTCCCCTCGTAGTTCTTGTCGTCGATCGCCTTCTTCAGTTTGGCAAAATCATAGAGCGTGGTGTGCGTGTCGAGCTTGCCGCCGACGACGATCTGCTTGCCATCGGGCGTCACGTCGCAGCCGTGCGGGCTCTTCGGCTCGCCGACGAGCGAGAGCACGCCTTCGGAGCCGGTCACATCCAGCGGGAGCACCTTCACGCCATTGATGATTTTCGCCTTCCCGGCCGCGACGAGCTGCTCCGCCTTCCTCCAGTTGATCACGTGGAGATAGTCCATGTCGTTCTGCGATGCGCCCGACTCGATCGGCGGTTTTCCCTCGAGCGTGCCGCCCGTCGCCATCTCGGTGTTGAACGAGTTGATGAACGCCCAGCCGTCGCTATCGAGCTTCCCGGCATCGGCGAGGTCCTGCGTGTAGGGCGGCAACTCCATCGCCCAGCTCGTCGCAGGATCGATGCGCCCCTTCTTGCGATCGAAGTGCCAGAACATCGCGACCCCGCGGTATTTGTCCTTGTACTGATCGATCGGCGCGTAGGCGCGGCCGAGCGGCGCCGGGTATTGCGACGTCTCGACGATGTAGTCGGTGTTCGGCGTGACGAACGCGCCACCGTGATCGGCCGCCTCGAGCTGGTTCGGGACGATCTGCTTCGTCGTGAAATCGGCGAGATCAACGACGGCGACGCGGGCGTTCGCCTTGTCGTTCACGAAGAGGAATTGGCCGTCGTAGTCACCATTGGTCTCCGAGAGGTTCGGATGGTGCGTGTCGGCCCAACGAATCTTGTGACTCCCTTGGTTCCCTTCTTCGAGGATCTTCTCGCTCTCCCCTCCATAGCCCCAGCCCTGCCACGACTCCGGCGTGAAGACGCCGATCACCTTGAGCATGCGCATCGACGGCACGCCGATGACGTCGATGTTCCCGGACTGACCTCCGCTCGCGAAGATGTAGTACTCATCCATCTTTCCCGAGGGCACATACGTCTTGAGCGCAGCCTCGACGTCGGCCTCGTTCAGCCCACGCGCCTTCATGAGGTCGCGGACCGACGCTGACGCGCCGAGCTTCCCGGCAGTGGCCTGACTGGCGATCTCGTGCTGGTTGCCACAGGCGGCCGCCGCAACGACGACACCCACCACGATGATCGCGATCCCGATCTTGCTCTGCGCGCGCATCTCGCTCTCCTCTCGTCTCGAGCACGTCGAACGACGCGCTCGATCGGGTGCGTTCTGCAGTCGCCGTACCGGCCGATCGGCTCTCAGCTGTGAGAGTCGCGTTCGATCGTGTGTCGGTATTAATCAATGGAAGGTACCTGAGCCGTCGGGGGCAGGCTCTCAAGAGTGAGAGCGCACGCGCTGCGGTGCCGCGCAATCGCCGAGCGCCGCGCGCGCAGTCCCGAGGAATCAGCGCTCACGCCCGCGCGGCACGCGCGTCGCAGACTGACAGCGCATGAACGTCGATGCTCGATTCGCAGCTCTCATCGTCGCGACAATGCTCGTCGCGTGTGACCAACCCTCTTCCCAGAGCGGCGCGGAGCGCGAGGAGCCGGCCGCCTCGGCTGGTGCGCAGACCGAAGGCGCAGACCAGCAAGGAGCGCCACATCCTCCCGTGGATCCGAACAACATCGTGAGCATCGCGACCGGTTCGAAGGACCACACCACGCTCGTCGCGGCGCTCAAGGCCGCCGACTACATGGATTCGGTCTCCAACCCGGGGCCGCTCACGGTCTTCGCGCCGACCAACGCGGCGTTCGACAAGCTGCCGAAGGGGACCGTGGAGGGGTTGCTCAAGCCGGAGAAGCAAGCCGACTTGAAGGAGATCCTCAAGTACCACGTGACGGTCTCCACCTACCGCCAGAAGGATTTTCATGATGGCCAGATCCTCGCCATGGCCGACGGCGCGAAGGCGACCATGCACGTCAAGGACGGCAAGGTCTCGATCAACGACGCGAACATCATCGCGTCGATCCCCGCGTCGAACGGGATCGTTCACGTGATCGACGGCGTCCTCTTGCCGCCGGCGAAGTGAGACGGGGGCACGCATTTCCGCCTCGCAGTTGACCATTGTGGCGCGGTGAGGCCTCGGTACTCCTCGTCTTGGCGAGCGCAAAGCTCGCAGGGTTCCCGCAAACCATGCGCCTCAGGCTGGAAATGCTGCCGGATTCGCGTGCAACCGCGCGCGGCACGAGCGTCGCAGATGCCGGCGACATGGCGAGCGTCCTCGAGGCCCACCATGCGGCCGCAGTCCCGGCGCTGTGGGGCTTCTGGTGGCGTCTGTGGCTGCGCATCGCGCTGCAGGGAGCGCTTCTCGTCGCCGGAATCTTTCTCGCGTATGAGCTCTTGGAGCGGACGGCCCTCGCCGGGGTCAACCCCGACACGCTTCACTACCTTCACCTTGCGCGCGGGATGGGGACGGCGTTCCTCCTGGGCACCTGGTCGTTCCTCCACATTCGCCGCGCTCGCCTCGAGTGCGACGAGCGCATGGAGAAGGACTTGAGCTCGCTCGAGGCGCGCGTGCGCGAGAGGACGCGCGAGCTCGAGGAGGCCCGAGCCGTCGCGGCGCTCCTCGAAGCGCAAGTGCGTCACCAGGAGAAGATGGCAGGGCTCGGCGTGCTCGCAGCCGGGTTCGCGCACGATATGGGCAATCCGCTCGCATCTCTGAGCACGGAGCTCGAGATGCTCGAAGGGGAGGACGACGTCGCGCGCTTCCGGGAGTCTCTCGACGTCCTGCGACGTCACGTCGGTCGGATGAGCCGCACGTTGCGCGAGATGGTGGACTTTGCCCGCCGTCGGCGCGAGGAGGTCACGGACGTCTCGATCGCCAGCGCGGTCGCCGACTCCGCGCGCCTCGTCTTGCACGACCCACGCTGGCAGAACGTGAAGCTCTCCGTCGACGTGCCGCCCGACCTTCCGCCGGTGCGCATGGTCGAGGATCATCTCGTCCTCGTCCTCGTTAACCTCATGATCAACGCGGGCGACGCGATGCCCGACGGTGGCGCGCTCACGATCTCCGCGCGGCTGCGAGGCGGGTTCGTGGATCTGCGCATCCGCGACGCCGGACACGGCATGAGCGCCGATGTTCTGGCCAAGGTGAAAGCACCGCTCTTCACGACGAAACCCCGGGACCGCGGCACGGGCCTCGGGCTGGCAGTCTGCGACAACGTCGTGCGGTCGGTAGGCGGCGAGATGACGATCACCAGCTCGCCCGGCCTCGGTACTGAGGTCGCGATCGCGCTCCCCGCCGCGCGCGGTGCGGCCGATGCCTGAGCGAATCCTCGTCGTCGAGGACGAAGCCACGCTCTGCTCGAACATCGCGCGCTACCTCGCGCGCGCGGGGCACACCGTGACCGCCGTCGAGACCGGGAGCGCGGCGCTCGTCGAGATCAGTCAGCGCTCCTTTGACCTCGTCATCAGCGACCTGCGCTTGCCGGACATCGACGGGCTCACGGTCCTCGATCACGTCCGCGCGTCGTCGCCCGAGACGGTCGTGCTCATCATGACGGCGTACGCTTCCGTCGACTCGGCCGTCGAGGCGCTGCGGCGCGGCGCGCACGACTATGTCTTGAAGCCGCTCTCGCTCGCCGATCTGCAGAAGAAGGTGGAGCACATCGCCGAGTACCGTCGCCTCGGCCGCGAGAATGCGCGCCTCCGAACGCTCCTCCGCGGCGACGCCGACGCGCTCGCGCTTCTTCGCAGCGGCGGGCGCGCGATGAACGATCTGTGCGATCTCGTCGAGAAGGTCGCGAGCTCCCCGAGCAACGCCCTCATCGTCGGCGAGAGCGGCACGGGCAAAGAGGTCGTCGCGCGAGCCATCCACGAGCGCTCTCCGCGCGCCGACGGGCCCTTCGTCACGCTCAACGTCAGCGCGATCCCGGACACGCTCGTCGAGAGCTACCTCTTCGGGCACGAGCGCGGCGCGTTCACGGGCGCCGATCGGCGGCGTGACGGTCTCTTTCGCGCAGCGTCGGGTGGGACGCTCTTTCTCGACGAGATCGGCGAGTTGTCGCCCGCCGTGCAGGCCAAGCTCCTTCGCGCCGTGGAGACGAAGGAGATCCTGCCCGTCGGCGCGGATCGAGGCATCCGGGTCGACACGCGAATCGTCGCGGCCACCCACCGCGACCTCGGCGAGATGGTCGAGGAGGGGCGCTTTCGGCAGGACCTGATGTATCGCCTGCAGGTCGTGCAGCTCCGCGTGCCACCGCTACGCGATCGCCGCTGCGACGTGCCCGCGCTCGCGACGCACTTCGTATCGGCCCACGCGCGGACGCAGCGCAAGAGCGTGAAGACGATCGCTCCCGACGCGATGGCCATCCTCACGAGCTACGCGTGGCCCGGCAACGTCCGCGAGCTATCCAACGTGATCGAGCGCGCGGTCATCCTCGCATCCGACGACACGATCACTCCGATCGACTTTCCGACGGAGCTCGGCGTCGCGCCGGCCTCGGCCGCCTTCGCGGACACCCCCGAGACTTTGCCGATCACGGAGCATGAGATCGCGAGCGACGACGAGTGCAACCTCGAACGCGCGGTCCTCGCCTTTCAACGCGGGCACATCGCGCGAGTGCTGGATCGATCGCACGGTGCGCGCGACGCCGCCGCCCGACTCCTCGGACTCTCCCCCGCGACGCTCTATCGCTATCTGCAACGCGTCGGGTTGAAGGGGTATCGCGTCGAGGACGAGCGGCGGGGCTGACGAGAAGCGCGCAGGTTCTGCGTTCGCGTCATGGTTGTGACCATTCGCTGTCCAACGGATTACGGATCGGCGGCGCGGCCTTCGCTACAGAAGCGCATGGAGGATCGCCAATGAAACCCCGATTCAAGGATCCGGTGAGCGGCTTCAGTCACCTCGTCGGTCTCGGGCTCGCCATCGCCGGGGTGTCCTGGTTGGTCGCCCGGCATTTCGCAGGCGGTCGTCCCGACACGGCGCTTTGCATCTATGGCGGCTCGCTCATCGCGCTCTACGCCGCGAGCAGCGCGTACCATCTCGTCGTCGCCGGCGAGCGCACCACGCGCGCGCTCCGTGCACTCGATCACCTCGCGATCTTCCTGCTCGTCGCCGGCACCTGCACGCCCGTGTTCTGCACCGCGTTCGACGGCGCTGCGCGGATTGTGATGCTCTCGGTGGTCTGGGGCGCGGCGTTCCTCGGCGTCGCGCTCCGCCTCACTTGGCGAAGCGCCCCTCGCGTCGTCTACACGACGTTGTACGTCGCGATGGGATGGATGCTCGTCGTGCGCTGGCCCGACGTCCTTCGGGCATTGCCTACGACCGCGCTCATTCTCATCGTCGCCGGAGGCGCAGCGTACACTCTCGGGGCGGTCGTTTACGCGATCCGCAGGCCGAACCCGTTCCCGCGCTTCTTCGGCTTCCACGAGATCTGGCACCTCTTCGTGCTCGGTGGGAGCGCGCTTCACTTCGCGGCCGTGGCGTCGCTTCGATGATCCTGATCCTCGCGGACACGACGCGCCTAGGAGTTCAGCCGCCGCGCCGCCAGCCCCCCAGTTTTTCCCGCAGCCGGACGACCTCGCCGACGATCGCCAACACCGGCGCGTCATCGGCGAGCGGCTCCGCGTCGAGCATCGCGGCGAGCATGCTCAATGCCGCCTGCGGCGCCGTCGCCGTTGCCCCCTTCGGTCGCGGAGCCGGCGTCCTTGGGGCCGCTCGCTCCGTCGGAGCTCGAGCACGCCATCGACGCGCTGGAAAGCGCAGCACAGGTCGCCAACGAAGCAAGTTCAAGTCAGGTCATGGGAAGCCTCCGATGGAAAGCGGCACGCGCGCCGGAGCCTCGCCATCACGACCGGCGAGATTCAGGCGCGCGAGCTTCGGCGTGAGAGGAAACCTCCAGCGCCACACACCACAGACGACGCAAGGCAACGCCGTCGACGACCACACGCCCGCGAACGTCCTCGAGTCGCAGACACCGCTCCTCCGTCACTTGCGCATCGCCATTGCCGGTCGTCCAATAGACACCAAGAACGCGCGAGAGGGTCCTTCCACCGTGGACTTCGCGCTCCGTCAGCCGACCCGCGTGAAGGTCCCATACACGGAGCCGTCGCGCCGCCGCGGCATGCTTGGCGAAGCAGACGACCTCGACGACCCGCATGCGCTCGTAAGCTCGCAGCTGAGAGAGCCAGGCTGCGTCGGCCGGTGTCACTCTATCGTCGAAGTACAAGGCGAAGTCGTCGTCGATCTCCTTCCAGCCCCCGTGGGGTATGGGAGTCTCGCCACGGGGCTCCTCGGCGTCTCGTCGAGAACCGAGCGCGCCGCATTTTGCCGCCACTTCAGCAGGCCGGAGAGCGCCGTCGTTTCCGAATGCGCGCTTTGGAGAATGCATGGCGACTGAATCCTTCCAAGAATATTCACGACCTCCGGCACGATGGTCCGGCCGGCGCACACCGCCCTCTAGAAGTGGTAGGCGAATACCCCCATGACCCGCTGCCCCACCGGTTGGGCCAACGGATACTCGCGGTGTTGCTGGTTGAGTACATTGCTGACGACGAGGCCGATATCCGCTCGGTCCCCGAAGAAGCGGTAGCCCACCCGAAGGTTGATCATGGCGTAGGGGTCGAGGTGAAACGACTCCGACTCGATCTTCTGCGCCTGAACGTTGATGGTCGGCAGCGACCAGTTCTGCGCAGAGACGTAGTTGAAGTCCACCGACCCATCGAACCCGACGTTCGTGCGAAGCTGCACGCCGGCGTTGAGCTTATGCGCGCTCGTTCGCGCGTCGGCGACGTAGTTCGCGAGCTGCGAGGCGTCGCACTGACTCGTGTCGGCCTTGACGTCCATCAGCGTGTAGTTGGCGTACACGTCTAGGCCGTCCACGGGAAAGGCGCGCACCCCAAGCTCCGCGCCGTAGACGTTGTACGTCTGGCATTGGTTTTGGTATCCGCCGAAGAACAGCGGATACGTGTTGCTCGGGGCGTTGAAATTGGTCGCCGGGTTCGAGAGATCGGCGACGGTGATGGGCCGATTCACGCCGAGCTGAATCAGGTTGCTCACGTTGTTGTGAAACACCGCGGAGTCGAACGTGAAGAATTCACTCTCCGAATTCAGGTACCCAACCTCCTCGGTCACGACCTGCTCGGCGTTCAGCTTCTGGCTCCCCAGGGCCGGGTTGGAGCTGACGTTCAGAAGCGAGCCCCCGCTGATGGGCAATTGATTGACGTTGCTGAGATATCCCTCGAGGAACGTGGGAATCCGGAACGCCGTGGCGACGATTCCGCGGATGGTCGACTGCGCGCTGGGGTGAAAGAGAATCGACCCCTTCGGCGAGGGAACGACTTTGCCGAGGTAAGGCACGTAGTCGCCACGCAAGTCGCCCACGAAGGCGAACTGTCGTCGCGTCCCGAGCTGCTTGCCTATCGCGAGCTCGTCGTGCACGTACGCGGATTCCCAGTTCTCGATGACGGGGTCCGCCAAGAAAGTCCAAACGGCATTCTTGTACCGATAGCCGAGGCCCAGGTGGAGGCTATTGTCGGCCCATTTCCCGCGCTCGTCGTCGATGTACTGGGCCTCGACGTCCACGACGTTGAGGTTGTACCTGGCCGGCAGACGAGTCTGGCCGAGGTAGCTCGCATCGAGCGAGTTCACCCCGCGATAACCCTCGTAGAAGCCGTGCAGCTCGAAATGCTTTGAGGTCACGAACACCGTCGCGTCTGTCGCGTCGGTCTCGAGCACGATATCGGTGAGGGGCGCGTACGTGCCGACCTCGTACTGCGCGTGCGCGTAGCCGGCGCCGATTCCGGCTAGGACTCCGGACCCCAGGTCACGCGTCACGTCTCCATTCAGGCGAACCGACTTTTGGGCGGTTTGCTGGTCGGGATAATTTGGGAGCGTCGCTTGGAGATCCTGGCGATCCGACCCGAAATTGGCGCCCCACCTCGGGTAATTGTCGACGCCGGCGCTCAATCGGTATGCGGTCTCCTTGTCGCGGCCCGAGGCGTAGAAGCTTCCGTGCGCTTGATTGTGATCGCCGTACGCGGTGGTCACTCCACTCTTCCCCTCGCCGGGAGCCTTGGTGATGATGTTGATGACTCCGTTGAAGGCGTCGGCGCCATACAGGGCGGAGCCCGGCCCACGGACGACTTCGATGCGCTCGATGTCCTCGACGCCGATCGGGAGCAGCGCCCAAAACGTGGTGCCGAGGAGGTCGATGAAAGTGCTTCGACCGTTGATGAGCACGATGACCTTGTTCGACAAGCTCTGGTTGAACCCGCGCATCGAGACTTCGGTCTGTGAATTCGTGGTCGACATGACGTCCACGCCGGCCAGACGTCGCAGCAGGTCCGGGATCTTGATCAAGCCCGACAGGCGAATGTCCTGCTCGGTGATGATCGAGGTGGAGTTCGGCGCATCGAGCGGGCTCTGTGCGCCCTTCGACGCGGTGACTACGCTCTCTTCGAACACGTCTCCGAGCTTTGCCTGACCGACGTTGACTCCGGCCGCCGAGGTATCCTCGGGGGAGCCCGGGCGCGGAGCGTTTGCGATGGACTTCGGGCCCGAGCTCGTCGCTCCGGCAGGCGTGGTCCCGGGGGTCGTCGTCCCGGGTGCGCCCGGCCCGGGCGTCGGCGCGCTCTGCGACGCCGCTGCCTGAATGGCTCTCTGGCGCTGGAGGCGGGCCCCCAGCGCGTTGACGACGAGGGTCACCTCGTCTCTGTCCGGCGGATTTCCTTCGAGGTACTTCTGATAGCTGGAGACGGCTCCTTCGAGATCCCCCGACTCCGCGTACGCACGCGCGATGTTGTAGATCACGCTCGGGTGCGGAAGAATTTCGTAGGCTCTCTGAAGCTCCGAGATGCCTATTTCATATTTTCCCTCGGATATCGCCTGCATTCCCTTTTTGAAGTGGGATTTGGCCTCCGTTCGGGCATCCGCAAGCGCGACACCGGAGATGAAAGAGACGGCCAGGAGCAGAAGGCCCGCGGTCGCTCGCTTCATGTTCGAACGCCCGCGGTGGGCGGCGCCCGAAGGAATTTGCATGCGCACGTTTGTCAGCTCCGCACACTCGTCGCGAGATGGGCGCGCCGGCGCGCGCCGTCTGCGCCACTCGTGGAGACATCGCATCAATGGTTCGCGCAAGCTTCTCGCGGTCGGCTGATCACGAACGGTGGCCGCGTGTCGTGGGGCACGGACCTTCTTGCATGGGTGCTGCGTTGAACGTCTGTACCGTCCGAGGACCCGTCACAAAATTCGTATCACGCACCTCCGCGGTGCCGCCTTACAACGTCTTTCAGGCGAAGTTCGGCGATCCGGGAGGCGAGCCCATCACGCGGTGCGAGTGGCGAGCGTGTCGGGCGGCGAGAGGTCGGCGCCGCCTGTGGGGGTCCGTCTCTGCGCCCTCTGGACGCTCGTTGCCGCTGCCCACCGCCCTGCGGAACGCATCGTCGAAAACGCGCCGCGCGCCGCAAGGAGCGACGGCCGCAATTCCTCGGCGCGTCCGGTGGCAGCGCAGCCTAGGTCAGGACGAAGGCGGTAGCGCCCGTCCCCCTGTTCGGTGATCGCCTCGCGTCCGAAGAGCGGTCGCATGACCGCGCGCAGACGCGTCATGGCCACGTAGACGCTGTTCCGGTGTTGAAGTGGGTGGAACGCCTGTCCCCCCAGTGCGCCGGCATAGAGCTCCTCGAGAGACACGCCTCGTGGTCCCGAAAGAATCAGCATCTCCAGGAGCGCTACTCGCTGCTCGGTCAGAGCTACGTCCCTCCCCTTGGCGAGAACCCGCCTCGCGTCCACGTCCAGGAGTAGGCCTACGTCGATGGGCGGCGGTTCGCCTGAAGCCTGTAGATACATCGCCGAATGCGTCGCGAAGGTACGATCGGCCGGACGATCGAGCCCTAGTCGCACGAGGCGCGCATCGAGCCACCTCATCTCGCCAGGCGCATCGAGCGGCGGCAGATCCAACCGCGTCAGCGCGCGACTCAGGACGCGTGACGACGTCTCCGTTCGCGAGACGAGAGCTTCGAGCGTCTGCGCGTAGGCGTCGAGCTGACCCGTGCGATCGGCGATCGCGGCGCGCACCACGAGGGCCCCGGCGACGATTGGGGCGTACCCGCGCGGACGAGCGACGGAGTCGCAGGCGTCGAGTGCTTCGCGCGCGTCGGGGATGTCGCCCGCGCGCGCCGCCGCTTCGCCATAAGCAAGGTAGGCGCGCGCGAGCTCGAGGCGCATACCGCGATGGCCGTAGTGGACGATGGCGTCGCGGGCGTCGCTGCGCGCTCGAGCGACGTCACCGTCGCGAAGCGCACGCTCTGCGCCACGGAGCGCGGTGTAGGCCCGCAGGCCGGCGGACGGCTCCAGGCCGGTGGGCTCGGCGGCTGCCCCTAGCGCCCAGGCATCGACCTTGATCCAGGACGACCCCGGTAGCTGCGCCAGCGCCGCTCCGATCAGCGCGCGGGCGCGGTCGTGCTCACCACGAGCATCCGCCAGCAACGCGGCGTCACGATTGCATGCTGGCTTGAGCATGTGAAATCCCGATTCGTCGGCGACGCCGGTCGCCACACGAAGGAGCGACTCGGCTTGCTCGAAACGACCGACCTCCATCGCGGCCCGAGCGATCATGCGCGCCATGATCGCCGAGAGTCCGCGGTCGCCGCGCTCTCGGAGGTTTTCGAACACGGGCTCGATCTCGGCCAGGAACGCCTCGAGCTCTCCGCGGCGCGCCCTGACCGCGACCGGGAAGAGGACCAAGAAGTCCTCGCGCAGCGGCTCCTCGGGATCCGTGAGATCGAGATGGTCGGTCTGGCGATCGATGAGCGCCGCAGCGTGATCGACCTCGTCGAGGAAGAGCAGCGCGATGGCCTCGATGACTCCGCCGATGGAGGCTCGGACGCCGGTGCGTCCGTACCTGCGTCGCGCGCGGCGCGCTGATGCGGCCGCTCGAGAGAAGCGCTCCTCGAAGAAATAGGAGAGCGCCAGAAGGATGGCGCGCTGGTACTCGAGGTCGGGAGACCCTTGTGTACGTGCGGCAAGAACGCGGAGGTGTGCCCGCGCAGAGTTCAACTCCGCACGAAACATGTCGACCATCGCTCGAGTCAGCTCGAGTGCGATCTCGACGTCCGGGAAGAGGAGTCCGCGCGGCATGCTCGCGACGGCGCGCTGCGCGCGCGCCATCTCCCCGCCGCGCGCGAGGATGCGCGCACGCAACGCGTCGACGCGCGCCTTCGCGTCGGCTGACAGGTCGCTTGCCTCGAGCGGTTCGATGGCACGTTGCGCGGCCTCGACGTCGCCGCGAACCATGAGCTCGCGGGCGAGCAGCATTCGCGCGTCCGAGGCGCACGATGCGTCTGCCCGAGCGATGCCCACGACGAGTCGTTCGAGGAGGGCGCTCTGCATCGCGGCGCGCGCGCCGCCATGGTCCCCGAGCTTGGCGAGAGCGGCTCGCGGTTCACCCCGAGCGAGAAGCGCGTCGCAGCCAATCAACAATGCGTCGGCGTTCCCAGGCGCCGTCGCGAGCGCGCGCGTGGCCACCGCATCCAAGACGGTCCACGCGCCCACCTCCCGCTCCGGCCCCAGGCTCGCGCGGAGCTGCTGCGCCGCACCCCTGTGCAGTGAGACGGCGCGGTGCTGCTCGACGAGCATTCCGAGCCGACGAAGGCGCGCGAGCGTCGAACGTGCCTCGGGCATCACGTCGTAGAGCAGCGCCTCCGGCAGCGGTGCGGGAGTCGCGAGCAAGACTTCGAGCACCGCACGCGAGGCGTTCGTCACCGTCTCGGCCGCCGCGCGCTCGAGGATCTCCTGGAGATCGCCCGCCGCCAGATCACCGAGCCGTCCGAACGCGAGCTGCAATGCGAGCGGGTTCCCCGATGCCACGCGCAGGACCTCGTCCCGAATCTCGACCCCTCGCGCGCGCTCGAGGGCGTCGAGAAGCTCTCGCGACGCGGCTTCGCTCAGCGGCAGGAGCTCGAGGACCGCTACGGACACCGCAGGGGGCGTGCGCGCGAGGACGATGAGCCGAGAGCGACGCAGCATCGGCCCGACCTGCGTGAGCACGGCGGCGACGGCCTGTGGATCGGCGGCGTCAGCATCGTCCCACACGAGCGCGCGCGGAGCCCCTTCCAGCATGCGTCCGAGCGCGCTTGCTGCTTTTGCGTTCGAAGCCGTCGGCGGTTCGCGACCAACAGCCAGCGCGGACAGCTCGAGCAACGCTCGTGCGGACGTAGCCCCTGAGATCGAGACGTACGCCGGTTCGGGAAGAGCGCGAGCGCGATGGCCATCGTCGAGCGTCGCCGCCGCGAACGCAGTTTTGCCGATTCCCGTCGGTCCATGAACCCAGACGACCGATTGAAACGTCGTCAGAGCGGAGAGCCGCGCTGCGTCGTCGTCACGCCCGACGAGGCACGGCGTGGAGCCGGCGTCGCGTCGCAGAGACTGAAGGGCGCGGGCGCGAGGATTCATCGCGCATCGAAGTAACTGTGTTCGCTAGGTATGTCCAAGGTCCCATCACGGCGGCGACGAACGACGCGAGACTCGAGCCGACGATCCGTCATGGGAGCGGCGGTAGCGGCGGAGCGCCGCCCAGCAGTCCGGGCGCGAGGAGCATGGTCGCGCGTGCGAAGTCGACGATCCCTTGGTCGCGCATGAAGGCCTCCGCCTCGTCGCGCAACGCGCGAGCCGCGTCGCCGCTGCGTAGGTGGGCCTCCGCGAAGCGGGCCGCAGCCGCGTGAAGGTGCAGGTCGAAGCGCGCGCACTCCCCTCCTGCTTTGGCCAGGAGCGCAACGGCGTCCTCACCCCGCAACCGCGCGACGCCTGCCCGTATGAGCGTGGCAAGCGGAACGCCCCAGGCATGGTGATCGCGCGCGAGCTCCTTCGCGGAACGCTCCGCGTCCGCGAGTAGCTCCGCGCGCCGGTCAGGCTCGCGTTCTGCGAGCGCGACCGCGGCTCGCGCCCTCGCGTGCAGCGCCGAGAATCGCACTGTCTGAATGCGCAAGAGAAACGACCGGCGGAGCGCGGGCCATCGATCGATCAACACGCGCCATGCGATTTCGGGAAAGCCCGCGTAGAGCTCCGTCTGAACCTCAGCAAGCAGCGTGTAATACGTCTCCAGCGTGAAGCCCTGAGCCGTCCAGCGTGCCTTCGCGGCGGCGACTCCGGCGCGGGCACGCGCCACGTCGCCCTGAACGAGCCACGTCATCTGCGGAAGACCGATCTGCAGGTTCGTCGAGAGATAGACGTCACCATGCGCTTCGGCGTCGCGGAGGTACTCCGGGACGCGGCGTCCGAGCTCGGCGAACTGGCCCATGAGAGCGAGCGAGTAGCAGGCGAATTGCCTGGCGCGCATCCGCTCCGCGAACAGGCCCGAGGCCTCGCGCGCCATTCCCTCGTCGCAGAGGCGCAGGCTCTCCTTGAAATGCCCGGCGAGGTAGTTCGCGATGCCCGAGGCAATCGTCACGTAGACGACGCTTCGCGCGTCGCCGATTCGGTCCGCGAGCGCGCGGGCACGCACCAAGAGAGCCTCGGCTTGTGGCCATCCCCTCCTCCCGATGCTCACGCCGTACGGCGCTTCGTTCGCGATCGCGCGCACGATCCGGTACGGCTCTCCGGCGTCGAGCGCGCGCACGACGTAGCGAGCTTGGAAGTCCCCACCGCGCACCGTGTCGACGAAGCTCAGGACGAACGAGAGCGACCATAGGAGGTCCGTCACGAGAAGCTGGTGAGGGGGGACGTCCTTGGCTGCGCGCACCTTGAACTCGAAGCCGCGGAGCCAGACGAGCGCGCGCCGAAAAAGAAACGACGCGAGCGCGCGAATCGGCGTCTGCGGCAGCGACATTCCGACCGCGGCGAGCACGTCGCGAACGACGGCGACGCCCTCGTCCATGTGTCCAGCGCGCATCAACTGCGACGCCGCACGCTCCTTCAACACCAGCGCGGCGTCGGCCGGAGCGTCCTGCGCAGCGCGTAGATATGCGCCGGCTGAATCGGCTCCGCGTCCGGCGTTCGCGAGCGCTTCACCGAGACGAGCGCGCAACGCGACGGACTCGGCACCCGACGGCGGCGCGAGCTCGAGTGAGAGCCGATAGAGATCCGCCGCGTGATCGAACGCGAACGCCGCCATCGCGCCGTTCGCCGCGCTCGTCGCGAATCTCGCCGCGCGCACGCCATCGCCCGCCTCGCGCCAGTGAATGGCGAGGGCCTCGTCGTCGGATGCGTTGGTCCCCTCGAGCGCTCGCGCGAGGCGCTCGTGGGCATCGCGTCGTTGCTCGGACGAGAGGTTTGCGAGCACCGCTTCGCGTACGCGATCGTGGTAGGGCTCGAATACTTCCGTTGACCGGGAATCCGTTCCGCGTACGAGCTGCGCGCTGCGGAGCAAGTCGAGGTGCATCGCCGCCGTGGCACCGTCGAGCGCGGCGGCGTGCGCGAGGACCGTCGCGGCGATAGGAGCGCCGGCGACCGCGACGAGCGTCGCGAGATCGCGAGGGGACGCCTCGAGCCGAGCCACACGCGCCCAAAGCGCGTCGTCGAGCCTCACCTCCCCGGATGCGGTCCCGCCCTCGGCGACGTAGCGAACGAGCTCGTCGATGAAGAGTGGGTGGCCGTGGGCCTCACGGACGATGCGCTCCGCGTCCGCGGCGGACAATGCCTTCCCGCCACCGAGACGCTCGACCAGAATCTGAGCCTCCGACTGTGACAGGCTCTCGAGGACGATGCGACGCGCCTTTTCCCCGACGGCCTTTGCGATCCGAGCGCGAGTGGCGGGGGCCAGAGCCTGGCGCTGGGTCGCGAGGACGAGCACGCGCGGAGCGTCGGGGGCGCGCGTAATCTCCGCGAGCAGCGCCAGACTGTCGACGTCCGCCCACTGGAGATCGTCGAGGACGAGCACGACCGAGAAACGCTGCCCGAGGCGAGCGAAGAGCTCGCGAACGGCGCCGAAGAGGCGGCGCCTGTACTGGATGGGATCGGTGTCCTCCTCGACGGGCAAGCGCGCGGTGGCCGCCTCCGGGACCGCGAGGAGCACCGGGAACGCCTGCGTGACGACATCGATGCGCAGCGGGAGCACGGAGTCAGGACTCGGCGTGCGCAGGAGGAAGCGGCTGAGCGCATCGACGGCGCCGTCGAACGCGTTGTACGGGACCGACTCGCGCTCGCGGCAACGCCCCGTCAGAACGACGGCGGCGCCCACGTCGCGCGCAAGAACGTCATCGAGGAAGTGCCGGATCAGCGCGCTCTTGCCCACCCCCGATTCCCCCTCGACGACGACCACCGTGGTCTCGCCGCGGCGGAAGCACTCGAAGGCGTCCGCGAGCCGCGCAAGCTCTTCGCCGCGCCCGACGAACTCCGGCGACGTCACTGCGGCGGGGCGCACGCTCGGTGTGCTCGCGCGCCCTTGCAAGTGCTGCGCGACGGCACGCGCGGTCGGCCGTCGCCCCGGCTCCGACGCGAGGAGATCCATCGCGAGCGCGTCGAGATCCGGTGGCGTGCTCGGCGCAAGCTTGCTCGGTGGAGGGAGCGCGTCGGTCACCTTGCGGCGAAGTACGTCCATCGTGCTCCCGACGAAGGGGGGGCGCCCCGTGAGCGCTTCGTAGAGAAGCGCGCCGACGGCGTAGAGATCCACGGGAGGAGTGATCGTCTCGCCGAGCGCCTGCTCCGGCGCCATGTACGCCGCCGTTCCGACGACCTCGGTCGCCGACGCGTTGTCGTCGTCCAGATCGACGACGACGCCGAAGTCGAGGATGACCACTCGCTCGTCGCTCGTGACGAGCACGTTCGACGGCTTGATGTCGCGATGAACCTTGTGAGCGCGGTGCAGGGCCTCGAGTCCCTCGGCAAGCTGCGCAAGACATCGACGGAGGACGTCGTAGTCCGGGGCTCCGTCACCGGCCGCGGTGCGCCGGCGAACGTGGGCGACCATGTCGACGCCCTCGATGAGCTCCATCGTGAAGAACCACTGTCCCCCCTCGGAGAAGAGCTCTCCCAGCGAGATCAGGTTCCGATGATGCAGATCCTGGAGCGTGCGGAATTCCCGCTTGAAGCGGAGGAGCCCGTCGGCCGAGGCCATCCGGATCGTCTTGATGGCGACGCGCGCGCTCCGCTGCTGATCGAGCGCTTCATAGACGACGCCCATGCCCCCTTCGCCGATCCTTCGCAGAAGACGAAAGCGCTCCGGTGGCAGGAACTCACGGATCGGTGCTCGGCCTTGATCCATCTGATCGCAGCTTCCACGATACGCAGCAACGCGTCCCGAAGTCACCGATGCCCGCGGCGTCTCTCTTTTCGGGCAGAGGACTCTCGCTATCGCGAGGTCACTCGATCGCTCCGAGCCCAGGAAAGATGACGGTCATCATGCGCTCGTCGGGCGCGATCCCTCGGGCGGCGAGCGCGTCCTTCGCCCGTCGCACTTGCGCCACGCCTTCGATCCCACCGCGCCTCGCTCCCAGCACCCAAAGCGCGAGATGGTGCGCGAGCCAACCTTCCTCGGTGTCGTCCTTCGAGATGTGATCGAGCAGGCGCATGACTTCGTCGTTGCGCCCTTCGAGCGCAGCGATCCCCGTTCGAATCGACAACATCGCCCACCGATTGGTCGCCGTCTCGATGGCCTTGAAGCCGCGCAACGCGTGCTCCGCCTCGCGAATGAGTGCCTTGCGATTCTTGCAGCGCGGGTCTGCGGCCACGCCTAGCGCCGCGCGTGCGCGGAGGGCCTGGGCCTCGAGCGCCAGCGGTTCGACTTGCAGGAAGAGCGAGCGGCGAAGCGCTGGCCACTCCTTCAACACACGGGCGTGTGCCACCGCGGCTTTCCCTTCGTAGAGGTCGATGTACGCGTAGCCGACGAGCTGGTGGAAGTGGACCAAGTCGTACCCGCCGCTTCCCGCCCGCCAGTCGCGCACCGCCGCGTCGAGCTCGCGTCGGGCCCGTTCGGGGTCGCCCGCCGCCCACCAGATCCGATTCAAGACTCCGATGCGGAACATCACCGCCGCGTACGTGTCTCCGCGCGCCAGCGCGTCCTTCAGCGCCGCCTCCTGCTCCACACGCTGCTCCACGAAGCGACACGCGTAGTGGTACGCTACGAAGAGGAAGAAGCGCGAAATCGTGATCTCCCAGGCCGACCCCGGGACCTCGCGATAGAGGGCGATGGATCCCTCGAGCCGCTCGATCGACGAGACGTAGCGGAGGTTGAAGCAGTAGGCCGCCCCTTCGTAGGCGAGCATCCTCGCGCGTGCTTCGGGTGTGCCGGCTCGCTCGGAGACGTCGCGCGCTCGCGCGATCGTCCGCTGGGTGCGCGCCCACTTTTTCGAGCCGCTGGCGCCGAGGTAGCTGCACTCGATCGCGAGCGCCCGCGCGATGCGCTTCGGTTCGCCGAGGCGGAGCGCGAGGAGGAGATGGCGCACGTGGAAGATCGCGCCGCGAAGCGTATCGGCGTACGGCGCGGTGTCCGCGACCGAGCCGCACACGTCGACGCGCATCAACTCTTCGGCGGCGATCTCGCTCTCGTCGCGCGCCACGAAATCGAGCCCGCGCATCCGCAGCATGCACCGATACCAAATGAAGCTGATCACGGCCTCGAGCGTGGTGCGTGCGAAGCGCATTCCCACCGCGGCGAGGACCCTCCGCGACGCGGCCATGCCGCGCGCCATTTCGCCCGATCGCAGGAGTTGAGCCGCCGCACGTCGCCGCAATTCCAGCGCGTCAGCGGCGCTGGATACGGTCGCCGCGCGCTCGTACTCGTCGGCCGCTCTCACGCCCTGCCCCGCGTTCGCGAGCGCATCGCCCAGCTGGCGGCGAAGCGCATCGCGCCGTGGATCGTTCACCGGAAGAAGCGCGATGGCCTCTTCGTACAGGCGCGCGGCGCGATCGAAGGCCAAGGCGACGACCGCCTGCTCCGCGGCGACGATGGAATACTTCGCCGCGCGGGCGGGCTGTCCGGCACCCGTCCAGTGCGTGGCGAGCACCTCGGGGTCGAAGGCCCTCGACACTTCGAGTGCCGAAGCGAGGCTCTCGTGCCGGCTGCGCCGCACCTCGGGATCCATCCGAGCGATGAGCGCCTCGCGGACGCGGTCGTGGTACGGCTCGATGGCATCGCTCACGCGAGCGCCGCGCGTGCGTACCAGATTCGAGGTTCGCAGGAGCGAGACCGTGCGCACGAACTCTCTCATGTCGAGCGCTGCGGCGTGAGCCAGCGTTTCTTGCGAGGTGGGCGCGCCAAACACGCACGCGAGCTCCAACACGCGACGCGCGCTCGGGTCGAGCAGCTCCACCCGCGCGGCGAGCGCGTCGTCGAGCCGGAGCGCTGCGGCGGGATGTTCTCCGCTCGTGAGTACGGCGTGCCGCACGAGCTCGTCGATGAAGAGCGGATGCCCGCCCGCCTCCTCGGCGATGGCCGCAGCGTCCACTCCTTCCCGTACGCCCTTCAAGAGCCGGGTGGCGAGCTCTCGCGCATCCTGCGGCGCGAGGCGATCGAGGTCGAGTACGCGCACGTCGCCCGGCAGGGAAGCGAGCACGTTGGCGCGCCCGCCAGCCGCATCGGCGACCTTCCGCACCGTCGCGACCAAGAGCATCGGGGGCGCGTTGGGCGACCGTAGGAGATCGGCGAGCAGCGCAAGGCTATCGGCGTCGGTCCATTGCAAGTCGTCGATCGCGAGCACGAGGCGATGGCGTCGCGCGAGGCGCGTGAACAGCTCGCGCACGGCGTCGAAGGCGTGGCGCCGACGTTCGTGCGGATCGAGCACGCTCGTCCTCACGTGCTGCGCGATGAGCTCCACGCGCAGCAGCGCCGGGAACAGCAGCGCCAGGTCTTCGACGTGGCTCGGAAGAAGCGTGAGGATCTCGGCGTTCTCGAGCTGCGCGAGGTTGCGACTGAGCGTGTCGATGATCTCGTCGAACGCCTTGTAAGGAACGGCCTCGCGCTCGTAGCAGCGCCCGGAGAGCACGAGCAGATCCCCGCCCTTCTTGGTGAGCACGTCGTCGACGAAGCGCCGGACGAGGCAGCTCTTGCCGACTCCCGACTCCCCTTGCAGAGCGACGGTCACGGCCTGTCCGGACACGACGTCGGAGAACGCACGAGCGAGGTCGATCAGCTCACGCTGTCTCCCCACGAACGGAACCGTCCCAGGCTGCGAGACGTTGGGATCGGTCCCACCATCCCCGTGAAGCCGGGTCAACACCTCGTGCGTCGAGGGGCGGGACTTCTTGTCGACACTGAGGAGCTGAGCGCACAGGACATCCAGGTCGTGGGGAATGCCGGTGACGTGCGCGCTCGGTGGTGGCGGGTCGCGCTCGATCTTCGCCTGGAGCACCTTCATCGTGGACCCCTCGAACGGACGCCGCCCAGTGAGGCACTGGTGCATCATGACGCCCATCGCGTACCAGTCGGCCTCCGCGCCGACGGACTCTCCCGTCACCTGCTCTGGCGCCATGTATCCGGGCGTGCCGGCCATCATCGACTGCTCCACAGCCGCGCTGCTATTCGTCTCGACGACCAGTCCGAAGTCGAGCAACACGACGCGTCCGGCGGGCGTGACGAGAACGTTCGACGGCTTCACGTCGCGATGGATCTTGTTCGCCTTGTGCAGCGCTGCGAGGCCGAGCGCGACCTGTCGGAACGCGTCACGAAGTCGCGCCTCGTCGAAGGCCGCGATGGACGACGGCGGCGGCGCGGAGCGCGGCAGCGGCGGCCGAGTGCTGACCCCCGAGCGCGGAGGATCCGGGAGGGTCGGATTCGCGGGCTCGCGCGCCTCGGGCATCCTGGTCGTCGCCGCCGCGTCGATGGCGCGGCGCTCCCCGCGAACGAACGTGACGAGGTCGACCCCGTCGACGAGCTCCATCGTGAAGAACAGGTCACCTCCGTTGGCGACGAGCTCGCCCAAGCTCACCAGGTTGGGATGGTGGATGTCTTGGAGCGCGCGGAATTCATGCTTGAAGCGCGCGAGCGAGTCGGCGTCGTCATGCAGAACCGACTTGAGCGCGACGCGCTGGTCGCGCTCGAGATCCTGGGCCTCGTAGACCACGCCCATTCCCCCTTCGCCGATGCGCCGGAGGATCTTGAAACGGGGCGGCAGAATGGGCCGAAGGAGAGTCACGACAATCCAGCATATCGGCGCGCGCCCTCGCGCGGAGAAGATGCGCCTCCGACGGTGACGGCTCACCCCGAAACCGGCAGCAGCTCGGGATCTGGCTCCAGCTCCGGCGGCACACTCACCTTCCGCGCCAGTGGCGTGGATGGATTGTTCGGCGGCGGTACATGCAACTAACATCGTCTGTCACGGGATAGAGACGCGGCCACGTGCCACAATCCGCGCGGGACCCATTGCTCCGCGATATTCCGGCGCATACCGTACGCAGGCGCTGCCGGACCTTCCGCGCGAAGCGCAGAACTGGAGAGCCCATGCGTCGACCGAGGTTCGGGGTTGGAATCGTTGGCGCAATGCTCCTCGGCGTGAGCGGCGGGTTCGCCGCGCTCGTCGCGTGCTCGAGCACCCCCACCGGCGGCGGCTTCACGGGAAACGACGGCGGCCCCGGAGGCGGCGACTCGGCGTCCAGCGCATGCACCCAGAGCAGCGCGCTCCAGATCCATTTCGCGCCGATGTACTCGGCGTTCGTCACCGACAGCACGGCGCAGACGTTCCAGGTCCCCGCGGTGGTGACGGGCGGCACGGGCACCGCGACGTGGAGCGCGTCGGATCCGGCGGCGGTCACGTTCGCGGCCGACCCCACGTCGGGCGGCACCATCATGAACGTAAAGTCGGCGACGCCGTCGGTGACCATCACCGCGCAGGTAGGCTCGCTCTGCACGTCCACCACGCTGAACATCACGTCGGCGCTCGAGGCGGATTGGGCCGCGGGCAACGCGCGCTACAACAACGGCGTGCCGCTGTACCCCGGCTGCATCGACAGCAAGGTCGCGCCGCTCCTCCTAGACTCCGGCATCGACGTCCCCGGTCCGCCCGAAGCGGGTTGCCCCGACGCCGGCCCGGCGTGCACGGGTTGCCACGGTTCGAACCCGACGGGCGGCTTCTTCACGGGCGTGCAGCACACGCCGGAGCAGACCGCCGGTTTCACCGACGATCAGCTCATCGACATCTTCGTCCGTGGGACCGTGGTCGACGGCGGCCCGTACGACAACGACCTCGTCCCCTATGAGTACTGGCAGCTCTTTCACACGTGGTCTGACATCAGCACGCCGGAGCTGCAGAAGGGGATGGTCGTGTACCTGCGATCGCTGACGCCGGCCGTGGAGCAGGGCGGGTTGAACTTCGGTGGCTTGGCGGATGCGGGGATTACGACGAACTGATTGCGGATGGATCTCGCTAGTCGCCCGCGTCGTCCGCGTCGCTCGCGGCATCCGCGTCCAGCACTGACGCATCGCCCGCATCTCCCGCCTCACTCGCCCTATCGTTCCCCGCGTCCGGCGGCCCCGCTTCGAGCACGGGGCAATCGGGCGTATCCGGGATGTCCGACGACGAGGCTCCGAAGAAACGCGACCACGGGCTCGAGTCGGCGCTGCGTGGCGGCGCGGGTCGGTTGCGGGTAGCGTCGTTCGCTATCGAATGCCGAATGCCGACGAGCTCTCTCGGTACGAGGTCGTGCTCCCGTTCCGCCTTGGACGCACGACCGCGCCGCTCGTCACCCGAGTTCGAAGCACGTTGCTCTCGGCGTCGCTCCAGGGCTGCGCGCGTTCGGGTGGGAAGAGCGCTACTTCGCGAGCCTGCCGAAGGAGCTGCACCCGCTGATGACGTCGATCGTCGCCGGGGACTGGGTGCCGATCGAGACGGCCCTCGCCCACTACACTGCGTGCGATCAGATGAACCTTTCTCCGTCTTGACCTTGCTGAGCTCGGCGTAACGCGCCGTGGCCGTTGCCAGCTCGGCATCGCTGTTGAGTCTCGGGAGCGCAGCAAGGCCGTCCAGGCTCTTGCAAACCTCCGCGTCGTCCTTGGCCATCGATGCTTCCAACTCCCGCATCTTCTCGTCGCCCTCCTTTGAAGGCGAGTTGAGTCGCAGGGTCTTCGTCTTCGTGAAAGTGCAATACGAAGAGCATGCAGACGGACAGCACAGCGGCGCCGGCAGCCATCCACACGATGTCGTTGATACCGGGCTTCATCTCATGACGCGCGCGAGCAAACCTCAAGCGGCGACGGCCAAATGATCGCAAAAATCGGACGACGCCGATTCCCGCGCACTCCAGCCCAACGCCCGCTACAACGGCGCGCATGCTGGCTCCTCGTCCCCTGAAGCTTCGCTCACAGCGTGACGTCAACCTCTGGCTGATCCCGCTCAAGATCTCGCTCGCGACGATCGCGTTGTTCGGCCTCACGATGATCCCGGACGTTCTCGACAAGTACGGGGTCATCCACATCCCGTCGTGGCTGACGATGGGCAGTATCGACGACGCGCGCGCGATCCTATCGGCGATGATGGGCGCGGTCGCGACCGTGCTCGCGCTGATTTTCTCGGTCGCCCTGCTCGTCCTGTCGATGGTCGCGACGCTGTTCGGGCCGCGTCTCTTGTATCGCTTCCTTCAGGACTGGGTCACCCAGGCCACGATCGGCCTGTTCATGGGGACGTTCATTTACGTCTGCCTGTGTTTTCTGGTGACCCATCAAGACGCGGACTCACGTTTTGTCCCACAGATCACTCTGCTGACGAGCTGGGTTCTCGTCGTGGGTAGTTTCTCGTTCCTCGTCTACTACAGCCATCGGATCGCCACGTCGATCCAGAACCCCGACATGATCGGACGGATCGTGGACGACTTGTATCCCGCCGTCGTGGGCGCGCACGAGCGCGCCGCCGGCGAGGGAACCGGCGCTTTGCCAGACGACGACGTCATTCTCCGCCGCGCCGACGCCGGCGCGATCGTGCCGTGCCCGAAGAGTGGCTACCTGCAGCACCTCGACCATGGCGCCCTCGTCGCATCCGCGCACGACGCCGGCGCGCTCGTCGTGTTCAGCTTCCGACCCGGCCAGTTCGTACTACGCGGCGAGCGGCTCGCATCCATCGTACCGGCGTCCGAAGCGCGGACTCTCGATGCGGCGATCGACCGGCACGTCGTGATCGGTCGCCATCGCACGCTTACACAGGACAGCGAATTCGGGATCGCGCAGGTCGTCGAGATCGCCATTCGCGCGCTCAGTCCGGCGGTCAACGACACGTTCACCGGCGTCGCGTGCGTTGACTGGCTCGCCGACGCCCTGCTCACTTTCGCCGAGAAGCCACCGCTCGAAGGCAACTGGTACGACACCAAAGGTGAGCTCCGGGTGTGGATCCCGGCGGTCCGGATCGAACGGCTCGTCAAGCTCGCCTTCGACCAAATCCGCCAGGCGTCGGCGACGACTCCCGCCGTGCTCATTCGGCAGCTCGACGCGATCCGTCGTTTGGCACCGCGAATGTCGGAAGCGGCGCGGCGCGCGCTTGGCGAGCAAGGTGACGCGATCCGCGACACTGCGACAGGACTCGTCCCGCTGGATCGGCGCGATCTCGATGCCGCGTACGAACGGGCGCGCGCGGCCCTCTAATCCCCTTCTGCTTGGCGTGCTCCGCTCACCCGGAGCCGAGATGGACGTTGTTCACTTTCACCTTCGGGAGGTCCTTGGTGTGACGCTGGAAGTAACAAATCTCGACGAGCGTCGGCCACAGCTCGAGCGCTCCCTGAATCTGGCTCACGACGTCGTCGACGATCCTCGAGACGTTCTGCTGGAAGAAGTCGCCCTCGAAGCCATAAAACGCTCGCTCCAGGTTCTCGGCGAACGTCAGGAGCGACTTCTGACGCTCCGAGTTCCGCTCGGTGCTGGCCGTGTCGAGCACGCGATGGTGAAGGGAGGTGACGCGCTCGAGGATCTCGGCCGCGTCGCTCGATTCGACCTCTCCGCCGTACTCGAAGCGCGCCGTGAGCTCGTCGATCACGTACGGGCTCGCCTTCAGCTTGCGCTTGATGAGATTGCAGACCTCTTCGTTGAAGACCTCCGCCGCGGGTGGATTGCGCATGTAGTTGCTCTTCGTGTGGTTTTGCACGGCATCGACGTGCGCGGCGACCATCCCTTCGCGCTGGATCCAGAGACGATAGATGTAGTCCTCGAACCGAAGACGCGTCGGGAAGAACGGGGGAAGCCCGTGGCGGTTGTCGTACGCCGCCACGCCGCAATCCATTCGCCAGTTCTTGTTGGTCACCACCGGTCGGAAGTTCACGAGCACGTACAGGTCGTTGAGATCCTCGAGGTTGATGGCGGCGGCGTCCTGGAGGAACAAGTCGACGAAGTCGATCGCGTCGATGTCGTTCGTCCCCGTCCTGAAGGTCTGGGCGATCTTGACGACCGCGTTCTGCAGGACTTCCCCCTTCTCGAGGAAGAGGGAGTTCTCCCGCATGATCCCTTTCGTCGCGTTCGTCTCGAGATCCATCGCGGTGTCGACGAGGTACTCGCCGGTCGCGTAGTTCTCGGGGATCTGCTTGACCCTCCGTCCGAGTACGTCGCCGAACGCACGAAGAATGTCGAACGACCGCCGGGTGAAGCCGCCACTCGCCGACTTCACGAGCTTCCCGCGGCTGATCTCTCGCTCACCGAGCGACTCGATGCTGTTCTCGATGAGTGCGTCCGGGCGCATGTCGTCGTCAGCGCTGACCATGAACCCGCCCAGCGTGTACATCAGCGTGCAGTTGCGGTTCCCGCCGTAGCTCGGGCGGAAGAGGTTCTTCACCACTGACTCGTGCTTCCGGCCGCCCAGTCGCTGGACGAGTGTCCGCACGAATTCGGCCTTCTCCTTTGGGCCGACGTAATAGAGCTCATTGTGAGTCTTCGTGCGTTCGAGGACCGGGAAATATTTGTCGTGCGTGGCCTGGGAGGAGTCGTCGAAGACGATGAGGCGCGTCGAGTGACCATTTCGCCAGAAGTTGTCGTCGTATCGTTCGATGGTTTCGCCGACGTCGCGTAGACGATAGGTGGGGATCACGAACGTGGTTGGGTGCGAGTCCATGTTTTCCGTTCTTTGATGCGAGCACCGCGGGCGGAGTCCGACCCCCCGCCCGCGGTCCTCTTGTCTGGCACTTCGATCAGGAAGGCTTGGCGACGCGCAGCTGGAAGACGCTGCCATCCCATTCACGGAAGGCATGCGCCGCGAACGACACGAGCTCGAGCCCCACGGCCCGTGCGTAATCGGCCACGTCCGCCATGTCGCGGTTCTCGCTGCCCCGGTACGAGTAGTTGAAAATGAACACCTGCCCGGTGGGAGACAACACTCGGCGGATCTCCGCGAAGGTCGCGGCGACCATCGTTGGGCCGGCGTTCACGATGTATGGAAACGAGTCGACCGCGAATACGAGGTCGTATTGAGCGTCGCGCACGGCCGCGACACGGTGTGCCGGCGCGTGAAAAAAGCGAACGTTCGTGAGCGGCCCGCGGCGCTTTTGCGCGGCCGCGATCATCGCCGCGGAGATGTCGGCGCCCGCGGCTTCCATGACGTGCGGCGCGAGAGCGAACTGCATCCTGCCACTCCCACAACCGAGCTCCAAGGTTCGCTTGCGAGACCCAAGGAGGTGCGCCGCCCGCATGTATTCGACGACCTCGTCGGTCGCTCGCTGGAGCAGCGCGGGATTCCCGAGCGAGTACAGCGCGACGCTGGCGTGCGGCGAGATGCGGAGCGCGTCATCGAAGAAACGGCCGGTCGCGAGCACGGTCTCTTCCTCGAGCCCCGCGGGCAGGAGCGGACCGCGCGCGTGGTAGAACGCCGCCATTCCGTCGCACTTCGATCGATGCTCGCGCAGGACCGAGACGATCGCGGATTGAGCGCCGCCGCCCGGCGGAGCCGCATCGATGAGATCGATCGCGTCGTTGACCGAGCCGCCGGCGACGAGCGCGCGGGCAGCAGCGACCTGAGGTGACAGCAAGCCGGTGCCGACCGCATCGCAAACAGACCGGAGTGACGCTCCGGCATTGTCGAGCGAGAACATAGGACCATCTCCATTCGCACCGTCGTTAGAGTGTTTCCGGTGCCGAACGAAGCGTAGTTACCCGCCACTAAATTCTCGCGTAAAACGGAGGGCCTTGGTAGCGCCACCGTTTTGCTGTTCGCTCGCTTTCCTGGAGCGCTCGCGCGCCCGAGGCACCGCACTAAACGCGCACCCAAAAGAGCGGGACCTCCAAAGCAATTTTAGTCCACATTTAGCAATGACCTCCTAGGATTCTCGTGACGGGCACGATGCCCGGCTGGAGACGCCATGCCACATTCCGTCGAGGTCCAAGTCGTTCACCGCAACCTCCGTTGGGAAGTGAGGGTCAACGGATTTGCGCGCCCGATGATCGATTGGCTGTGCACCAAAGAGCGCGCCATCGAACACGCCATCGAACGAGCTCATGACATCGATGCCAGGGTGATCGTCATCGAGCGTGCCGACTGGACGATCGAAGAAGTGATTCACGTCGAGCGCGCCTCGAGTCGATACGCGCTCGTCGCCTGACGCTTCGCTGTCGAGCCTCACGCCGTCGCGTCGCTAACGCTGACGCGCGAAGCGCGCGCTCGATCGTTGTCGAGTTCTCGCAGAAGCTATCGCTGGCCGAGTGATACTCACCCCGAGGGCCCGCATCTCGCGGCTCGCGCTGTCGGTCGCGATCATTCTCGCGGTCGCGAAAGTCGGCGGCGAGCTTGCGGTCCGCGTTCGCCAGCCGTTCGTCCTCGGCGAGATGCTCGAGGGAGTTGTCGTTGGTGCCATCTCATAACCGTTCGTGGACGGGCTGCGCGACGACCCCAGCGTCGACATGCTCGCGTGCCTCGGAGTGCTCATCCTCCTCGCGTCGCTAACGTCGCCGCGCGA
>PLXW01000150.1 GCA_003151595.1 Myxococcales bacterium | reverse complement strand
ATCGAGATGGTGTTCAACTACCCGACGCTCGGCGAGATGTTCAAGTACGCGGCATACGACGCGCTGGCGCACTTCGCGGCGAAGTAGCGCTGGTCAGGAGTTCGCCGCCAGCGCGCGCGGTGCCGTGAGGATCGTCCGCTGACTGTCGCGCGCGAAGTCGATGAGCGCGCACGGCACGCCGCCGCCGAGCATCAGCTCTTCGATCTCCGCCTTCCGCTCGAGGAGCAGCGCGTTGCGCGGGCGGAGCGTGAGGTGGTGGGCGATGAGGGCGAGCGCTTCGTCGTTGCGACCCTGCGTGACGAGCGACTCGATGCACTCGAGCGCCGTCTCGAAGACCGCCACCGAGCGCACTTCGCTCGCCGGCGCGACCGCGTCGATCAGCTCGACGTCGGCGAGGCTCACCGACACGACGCTCCCGCTGGCGTCGGGCGAGGGACCTTCGTCCACCGGCCAGAACGACGCGCGGCTGGGATCGATCCGCGGCGCGGCTTCGGGGATCGCCGTTTCCTCGGCGGGGAATTCCACGGGCACGTCTTCCCACCCGGCGTCGACCTTGCGCGCCAGCGACTCGTCGCGCGCCTTGATCGTCTCGGCCACCACCTGCCGCGCCCTCATCACGCGGCCGGTCATGACCGCGATCTCGCCGCGCACCCGCTCGGCCTTGTCGGCGTGACCCGCTTGATCGAACGCGCGCGCGAGGAGCTCCAGCGTCGGCACGCTCGTCGGATCCTTCGAGCAGCAGATGCGGAGCTTGGCCAGCGCGAGGAACGGATCGCCCGAGCGATTGCGCGCGAGATACAGCTCCGCGGCCCCACGCGCCACCGTCACGTCGCACCGCTCGCCCAGCATTCGCTCCGCGACGTCGAGCGCTTCGTCGCGCCGCCCTTGCGCGTAGAGGCGCGCGAAGACGCCTTGAAGCTGCGACACCGCGCGCGCGGGCTGGTTGAGTCGGAAGAACGTCTCGGCCAAGCGCACGCGCGCGATCTCGGTGTCCTCGAACCGGATGCGCTCTTCGAGGAGCTTGGCCGCGTCGCGATCGGCCCCCTTCTCGATGAGGAAGCGCACCGCGCCGTCGAGCGTCGACACCGCTTCGCGCGGGAGCTTCTCGCGCGCGTTGAGGTCCGCGATCGCGCTGGCGATCGGCGCCACGCGCGACACGAGCGCGTTCTTCAGCGCGAGGTCGAGCCCCTGCACGAGCGCCGACAGCGCGCGCCGCGCGAACCCTTGCGCGACGAAGACGTCGCCCGCGCGCACGAACGTGTCGCACGCGGTCGCGAACTCCTTCACCTTCGCGTGCAGCTCGGCGAGGCGCAGGAGCGCGCGCGTGTCTTTCGGATCGGCCTTGAGCGTCTTGTGCAGCTCAGCGATCGCTTTGTCGTGCGCGGAGCCGTGGGCGGTCGACATGGAGGGCCTTCGTTGCCGAGACGATCGAGGGGGGTGCGCGGGGGCTCGCGCGTGCTCCGTCGTCCAGCAAAAGGGTAAAAGTGCAGTGTCCATGCCCGAGAGATCCACCAGGCAGGACGGCCGGGAACGCGGATCGCACGGAAAAGCACGATGTAGGAGCGCTGCGCCGGGGATCACGTGCGACCCAACCCTGAGCAACCGGTGCACCACCTCACGCCGCGTCGATCGAGCCCTCGCGCGGAGGTGAGCGGTCGCGGTAGAACGCGGCGCATGAAACGCGTCGGCCTGGTGCTCGTCCCCTTCGCTCTCCTGACCGCGTGCGGGCCTGACGCCACGCCGCCCGTCGCGTCACCGCAGGCTGCACCGACCGCGACGATCACGCCCGCCGCGCCGGTGACCACGCCGGTCGCCAACGCCGGCCCGCCCGTCGCGCCGGTTCGTCCGGTGAGCGACACGTACTTCGGCACGACGGTCGTGGATCCGTACCGCTGGATGGAGGACGACAAGTCGACCGAGCTCGCGCCGTGGATGAAGGCGCAGGCCGACTTCACGCGCACGCAGCTCGACGCGCTTCCGCAGCGCGCCGCGCTCCTCGCGCGCATCAAGGAGCTCGATCACAGCGGCGACCGCGTCTACTCGCCGGAGCTGTGGGGCGGGCACTGGTTCTACATGAAGCGCGAACAGGGGCACGACCTCCCCAAGCTCTACGTGCGCGACTCGCTCACCGGCCCCGAGCGCGTGCTCGTCGATCCAGAGGTGCTGGCGACCGGCGGCAAACACTTCGCGATCGATTGGACCAGCCCGTCGCTCGACGGGAAGCTCCTCGCGTACGGCGTCTCGGAGAGCGGCTCGGAAGCGAGCGTGCTCCACATCATCGACACGGCGACGGGCAAGCCGCTCGGCGAGACGTGGGATCGCATGCAGTGGGGCGGCACCTCGTGGATCGACGCGAAGCACTTCTTCTACACGCGCCTCCAGAAGATGGCCGACGGCGCGCCGCCCACCGACAAGTACAAGCGCATCACGGCGTACGTGCACGAGCTGGGGCGCGACGCAGACAAGGATCCGGCGCTGTTCGGCGCGGGGGTCATCGATTCAATCCCCGTGAAGGACACGGAGGCCGGGATCGTGGTCCTGCCGGCCGGCGGGCGGTGGATGTTCGCGTTGCCGAAGGACGGCGTTCGCAACGAGTCGACCGTCTACTACGCGCCGAAGACGTCGCTCGCAGGGGCAAAGACGCCCTGGAAGAAGCTCTTCGACGTGAGCGACGAGGTGACGAGCTTCGACCTCCACGGCGACGACGTCTACTTCCTCACGCACAAGGACGCGCTTCGCTTCAAGCTGCTGAAGACGAACCTGCAGAAGCCCGACGTTGCGAAGGCCACGGTGGTGATGCCCGAGAGCGACGTCGTCGTGAAGTGGGTCAACGTCGCGAAGGACGCGCTCTACATCGGCGTGCTCGACGCGGGGATCGGGCGGCTGCGTCGCATCGGGTACGCGCCGGGCGCGAAAGTGGAGACCGTCGCGCTTCCGCTCGAAGGGACGCTCGACACGGCGTTCAACCTGTCCAATCTCGACGGCGCGATCTTCGGCCTCGCCGGCTGGACGTCGTCGTCCAAGATCTACACGTACGACCCCAAGACGAAGAAGGTGACCGACACGAAGCTCGCGCCGCCCTCGCCGATCGATTTCTCGAACGTCGTGTCCGAAGAAGTGCGCGTGAAGAGCGCCGACGGAACGATCGTGCCGATGTCGATCGTGCACGCGAAGGACTTCGCGAAGGACGCCTCGCACCCGACTTGGCTTGCGGCCTACGGCGCGTACGGCGTCACGATCAATCCGAACTTCTCGCCGGTGCGCCTGGCGTGGATCGACCACAACGGCGAGTTCGCCTTCTGCCACGCGCGCGGCGGCGGCGAGCTCGGCGAGGGGTGGCACAAGGACGGGATGCTGCTCACGAAGCAACACACGATCGACGACATGATCGCGTGCGGCCAGTGGCTGGTGGACAACAAGTACACGCAGCCCGCAAAGCTCGCTGGCGAAGGGACGAGCGCCGGCGGGATCACCATCGGCGGATCGATCACGCAGCGGCCCGACCTTTTCGCGGCGGCGCTCATCCGCGTGGGCGTGTCGAACGCGCTGCGCTTCGAGCAGACGCTCAACGTCCTCAACGTGCCGGAGTTCGGCAGCGCGAAGACGGAGGACGGCTTCAAGGGGCTCTACGCGATGGATGCGTACTCGCACGTGAAGGACGGCGCGAAGTACCCGGCGGTCCTGCTGACGACCGGCGCGACCGATCCGCGCGTGGCTCCGTGGCAGGTCACGAAGATGGCGGCGCGCCTTCAGGCCGCGACGGCGAGCGGCAAGCCGGTGCTCCTGCGCGTGGACTACGACGCCGGTCACGGGCTGGGCTCGACCGCGTCGCAGCGCGACGAAGAGCTGGCCGATGAAGAGGCGTTCTTGCTCGCGCAGTTCGGCGAGAAGTAAGTTGCGCGAACGATGAGGAACGCGATTCTCGCGCTCGCCGCTGCGGCGTCGCTGTCTCTGGTTGCAAAGGCGAGCTCGGCGCAGCCGCCAGCAGCACCTGCGCCCGCCGCGCCGTCGCCCGCGCAACCGACGCCCGATCAAGCGCGCGCCGATGCGCACAAGCGGTTGAACGAAGGGCTCGATCGCTACGGCCGCGGCGACTACGACGGCGCGCGCATCGCGTTCCAGCAGGCGTACTCCGTCCTGGCGTCGGTCGATCTGCTCTACAACCTGGCGCGCGCCGAGGTGAAGTCGGGGCACGCGCTCGAGGCGCTGGTGCACATCCGTCAGATCCTTCGCGATCCGAAGGCCACGCCGGACGATCACACGAAGGCCGCGCGCCTCTTCGACGAGGCGAACCGCGTGACCGCGCACGTCGCCATCGAAGCGCCGGCGGGGGCGGAGATCGTGATCGATCACGTGCCGAGCGGCGAAGCGCCGGTGAACGAGCCGTTCGACGTGACGCCGGGCAAGCACGTGTGCGAAGCGCGCGCGAACGGCACGACGCGCGTGATCGAAGTGACGGCCTCGGTGGGTGACGTGGTGACCGCGCGCTTCGCGCTCGACGCCGCGCGCGCGCCAACGGTGAGCGCGCCGGTGCCCGTGGCCGCGCCGCCCGCAGCCGTGGCGCAGCAGCCGGCGGACACGAACGAGCCGCCGCCGGAGCACGTCGCGCCTCACCACCACGAGTCGAACGCGCGCGTGGTCGTTCCGCTGGTGATCGGCGCGGCCGCCGTGGTCGCGGTGGGCGTGGGCGTGGGCCTTGGGTTGGTGTCGAAGGGGAAAGAGAGCGACGCGGAGGACTTCCGCGCCTCGCACGCCCCGGGCTTCTGCGCGAACAGCACGAGCAGCGCCTGCACGCAGTACGCGAACATCCTGGATTCGCAGCAGCAGGCGACGAGCGTGGAGCGCGCGCTGCTGATCGGCGGCGGCGTGCTCGCGGTCGGCGCGGTCGTGACGTATCTGGTGTGGCCGCATCGAAGCCACTCGGAGCGCGACGCGATGTGGATCGCGCCGGCGCCGGGCGGTGTTGGGTTCGGCGGGACGTTCTAGAGCGACGCGTCGCTGACGCTCGTCACCGCTTCAACGCTTCCCGCTCCGGATCCCGTGCCGGATCTCCCTCCGGCACGGCGTCTGCGGCCCACTCGCTTCGCTTCCAGCTCGGCACCGGCGTCGTGCACTCCGTCTTCGGCACGAAGCGCGACGGCTCCACCAGCGCGCGCTTGTGGATGTACCGCGGACAGTTCGGGAACACCTCGCGCACCGCGACCCGCACGATCAGCTGCGCTTCGGGGCATTCGGGGAGCAACGGATCGTTCGGATCGATCGTCGCGCGTCCGTTCACGCGCAGGCGCGACTGCGCCTCGAAGTCGATGAAGAGGAGCCCGACCTCGCCGGTCTCGGCCACCGCGCCCAGCGAGAGGAACATCCCGTTGCCATCCTGCCACGGGAACGCGAGCGTCTTCGGATCGACGACGCGCACGAACCCGACGGCGCCACCTTTGTAAGAACAGTTCGCGCGCCCGCGCGCGTCGACCGTCGCCAGGAAGAACATGTCGAGCGACGCGATGAACGCGCGCTCGTCGTCGCCCAGGGCGTCCTTGACGAGCCGTGCATCGATGCGGTCCGCGAGGCGCCGCGTGTCGAAGCGGTCCTGGAACTGCCGAGCTCCGTCGCCGTAGATCTTGGACATGGCACGAGGAAGCGTACTCGCGGCGCCGCCCGGTGCGAGGAGCAACGTCTATCCCGAGCGATGTCTCAGTACTTCACGCCGCGGTAGATCGCGTTGTCCACCTGGTCGACCCAGTAGAGGTAATTGGCATCCTGCGCGATCGCCCACGGGTAGCTGGTCGTATAGAGCTTGGTCGTTCCGAGGGATCCATCGGCGTGCGTCTTCAAGACGTACTCCGTGTCCGTGTAATAGAGCCAGGTGCCGTCGGTCACGATCTTCGGGTGGATCTCGTTCTGCGTGAACAGGTGCACCGAACCGCCGTCGAGCAGGCTGCTCGACATCCCGTTGGGCGTCGGGCCGATGTCCTCGACCCAGTAGAGACGCGTCCCATCGGTGATGAGCTGCTGGGGACCGTCGCGGCCCGTCACGAGCGTGATGGGCATCCCGCCGTCGCCTGGCAACATGCTGATGGTTCCCGCTCCGACCCCCAGGCCAGTGTTCCCGATCACGACGTAGGTGACGCCTCCGAAGAACGTGATGCCCGCCGGGTAGGTGAGCAGAGACGGAGTCGCGTTGCCTGCGTCGGCGCCGCCGCCGATGGGCGCGCGGAGGAAGGCGGCGTTGGTGCCGGATTGGTTCCAGTACACGTACGTCCCGTCGGAGGCGATGACCGTGGGGAGGTACTGACTGGATGCGAGCTTGATCGCCGTCGTGCCGGTGTGAGCGACTTGATAGACGTCGCCGATGCCGTCGACCCAGTACATGTTGTTCGCGTCGGCGGTCATCGCGCGCATGCCGCTGTTGCCGACGGGCGTGATGGTGCCGCCGTTGGTGGAGACGCGACTGACCACGTTTCCGCCAGCGTTCCCCCAGTAGACGTAGCCGCCACCGACGGCGATGTAATACGGACCGCTCAGACCGGTCGCGAGCGCGAAGGGCTGCGGCCCGGCGTCGGCCGCGTCGGCGGCGTCAGAGGCGTCGGACGCATCGGAAGCGTCGGAAGCGTCGACGGATTGAGCACCGTCGGCGGCGTCGAGCCCGGGCCCGGCGTCGGAGGCGTCTCCGGAAGGACCTGCGGCGTCGTCACCCGCGCCGGCGTCGTCCTGGGGTTGCGAAACGTCCGCGCCGACATCCGCCAGCGTGCCATCCGGCAGCACGACCTGGTTCGCATCGAAGGTGAACCCGTCTTCGAGCGCCGCCGCGTCGAAGCACGGAATCCCTGCGGCGCTCACGCACGAAGAGGGAGGCCCGCCGTCGGTGTTGGCGGTGCAACTGGCGAGCGATGCGGCGGCCACGAGTGGCGTGGCGATGGCGCACGCGAGGATCACGCGAGACAGATCACGACGCGAACGAGCTGACGGCTGCGCGGGGGCAATGGGCATCGAGGTAGCTCATGCTCGCAGTGTTCCATGTGCAGGCGCGGCGATTTCTCGCGCAGTGGGTGCACTCGGAGCGCAGTTCGCGCAACGCGTTCACTTCAACGTTGTGCACGAAGTGCAGAGCGGCTCGGAAGCGATCGCGCGCGATGTGCGCGGCGTGCGCTGGGTGCGCACAGGCAGCGCGGCATGCTTGTCTGATGGCGAGCGCCGTTCCCTAGTTCGACCCGGATTCGGGTGCCACCTGAGTCGAAGTCACATCCCCGGTGACGCCGGCTCATCGACGGGGTGACTCGGCGGCCGAACAGGGTGACTTCTCGGATCGCGCTAGAGGCGCGTCCCCCGATGCGCAACCGGAGCGGCGATCGATCGCGTCGGGCACTCCCGGTCTCTAAGGCCCCATCGGATCTTTCTCGACCGACGTTGCGTGAAATCGACACGACCCCCGAATCGCTCTCGGAAGCTGGGCGCCCCGTCCGAGGAGTGGTACTCGTCCCGGCCATGCGACGAGGACTCCTGGCTCTGGGCTGCGTTGCTTTCGGTGCCGCCGCGACGACGTTCGCGGCCTGCGGCGGGAACGCCGTTGGGATCTGCGACTTCGACGAGTGCGGCGGAGGCGAAGGGGGAACGCCGGACGCGACGTCGATCGTGGGAGATGGATCGAGCAGCAACGTCGATGGGAACGTGAGCGGGAACGAGGCGGGAGTCGGGGACGATGGATCGGGCGACGATTCGCCGACCGAGGTCGACGGTTCGGAAGACTCGCCGACGAACCAGGCCGACTCCGCTCCGTCCTGCGGCCCCGACGCGAGCACCGCGTACTGCGGCGCGGACGCTGGCTGCGTGGACACGACGACGTCGGCCGACAACTGCCTGACGTGCGGTCACGCCTGTCCGGTTCCGACGAACGGTAACGCGACGTGCATCGCGAGCCAGTGCGGCGTCGCGTGCAACCCGAGTCTCGTGCTGTGTCCCGAGACCACCGATTGCGAGAACCCGAACGACCCGGCGCACTGCGGAGTGAGCTGCCAAGTCTGTCCGGGGCCGACGGGCGGGAACGGGAGCGCGACGTGTCCGAGTGGGTCATGCGGGCTTAGTTGCAACAATGGGTACGTGCTTTGCGGAGGGACGTGCCATGCTGACAATGGCCCGCCGACGGATCCGTGCGTCGTGACCGAGGCGTTCGGGGTCTTCGTGAAGCCTGGGGCGGGGAGTGCGTCGCCGACAGGGACGAAGGCGGCTCCGTATGGAACGATTTCGGCGGGGATTACCGCGGCCAAGACGCACAGCCTCGGTCGCGTGTTTGTTTGCGCGGGAACGGATACGACGGCAGTCACGCTCGATTCGTCATCGGCTGCGCTCACCGTATTCGGCGGATTCAATTGCTCTACGTGGGCGTACGACACCGCGAATCAGCACACCGCCGTCGCACCGCCGAGCGGCATCGCGCTGACGATGACCGGGGTGACGGCGAAGGTCACAATCGACCATGTCGAGTTCGATGCGGCGAACGCGTCGGGGACGGATGCGTCTGGGAATGGGAAGTCGAGCATTGCGGCGTTCGCGAGTGATTCGTCGAATGTGACGTTGTCGTTTGTGACGCTGAAGGCGGGGAATGGGGTGAATGGGAACGGGGGCGGGGCGGCGGGTCAGAATTATTCGGGCGGAAACACAGCGCCTGGTGGGCAGGGACCCGGCGTCGGGGATACCGGAGAGATCAGCGGCCCGCTCAATACGTGTACAGACACGACGAGTTCAAAGGGCGGGTTCGGGGGGCAATCCTCGGCATCAGCGAATGGCGTCGGCTCGGGCGGCTCGGGCACCTCAACGCCGCTCGCCGTAAGCAGCACCGCAGGAATTGACGGTGCAGGCGGTGCTGCTGGGACCACGGCGATCAATGCGTGCACCGGGGGCCATCCTGGCGCGAACGGCGCTGCCGCGACGGCTGTTGGAGGTGCGACTGCGTGGGGCACGCTCACAACGAGCGGTTGGACGCCTGCGAGCGGAGCCAATGCGACTAGCGGAAGCCCCGGAGAAGGCGGCGGTGGGGGTGGAGGGTCGACCGTTCCACCGCTCTCGGCGGGATCGGGAGGTGCCGGCGGATGCGGGGGTGCGGGCGGAATCGCGGGCTCCGGCGGCGGCTCGAGCTTCGCACTACTCGCGTTCAACTCGCCGATCACCCTCAGCGCATGCACGCTCAGTACTGAGAATGCTGGGAGCGGCGGCGGGGGAAGCAAAGGGGAGGACGGCCAGAGCGGCGGTGCGCCTGGGACCTCAGCTGGTGCCTGCGGAGGTGGCTTCGGCGGCAACGGCGGCGGCGGCGGCGGCGGCGGTGGCGGCGCCGCCGGATTGTCGCTCGGTGTCGGCTACATCGGCACTTCGCCGAGCCTCGACGTGGCAACAACCTTCGACAACGGCGGCTCGGTCAGTGGCCAGAGCTCCGGCGGAGACGGTGGAAACGGCGGCTCCAACGCACTCGGCCCTGGCGCCGCAGGCAACGCCGGCGGCAAGGGCAAAGCTGGGCTTGCGACGAAAATTCAATTGCTCAACTGATCGCGCGTCGCCTCGTCGGCGTGACGAACCGAGGTGCTCGAACAACCGCCTGCTGCGCTGCGACGGAATAGTCCGCCCCCACGCAACAGGCTGACGTTTCTCACGCGCTCGTGTCGCTTTCTTAGCAACACTTCTCGCAAACGTTCCGATGGGACCTGTGAAGCCTGTGATGCGCGTTGCGTGTCACCACCCGTTTGCTACCTCACCGCTCCCATCGGAGGCCCCGTGCGCCATCGTCTCTTCGGTACTTCTCTCTTCCTCGCCGCGTTGGCGATGGTCGCGTGCGGCTCTCGCTTCGAAGCGGGTACGCACAGCCAGCCTTCGGGCGGCGACGACGAGAGCGATGGCGGCTCCGAGGCTGCCGCGGTCGATACCGATGCCGGCACGATCATCATCGGTCCACCGCACCTCCACGACAGCGGCTCCGAAGCGATCGACGCGACCGCCGATGGACACGAAGACGCCGATGCCGAGGCGACCGACGCCAACGACGACTCCACCCTGAACAACATTCCCGACGCGAGCTCCGACGCTGCCGACTCGAGCGTGGAGAAACCCGACACGGGCCCCACGTGTCTCTCGACTGAGAAGCTGTGCGGCGATCAGTGCGTCCTCAAGACGAGCGCGGGCACTGGCTGCGCGGCCACGAGTTGCACCCCCTGCTCGCTCGCCAACACCGCGACCGCGATGTGCGACGTGAACGGCGCTTGCGCCGTCGGAACTTGCACTGCGGGCTACTTGCACTGCAGCGGTCCGGCCTCCGGTGGATGCGAGACATCGATCTCGACGCCGACCAATTGCGGATCGTGCGGACATCCGTGCGACGTTGCGAATCCGTACTGCGTGGCTAGTGGCAACACCTTCGCGTGCACCGACGGTTGCCCCGGCACCGCGCCGACGCTCTGCAACAACGCTTGCGTGAACGAGACGACGAGCATCGCGGATTGCGGCGGATGCTCCTCGGTGACGAAGAGCTACGCGTGCACGGCGCCGGCGAACGGCTCGCCCACGTGCAGCGGCAGCACGTGCGGCTTCACCTGCGACAACGGATTCGACAAGTGCAACAACGACGAGTGCGTCAGCTTCACGACTGACCCCAAGAACTGCGGCACCTGCAACAACGTCTGTCCTACGCCGAACAACGGCTCACCGACGTGCGCCCCGGTCGCAGGCAAAGGGACGTGTGGAATCAGCTGCACTTCTCCGTACTCGGTCTGCGGCTCCGCATGCGTCGACGAGCAGAATGACCTCAACAACTGCGGCGGCTGCACGACGCAGGCGAAGAGCTATGCGTGCACCGCGCCTGCGAATGCGACGCCGACATGCGCACCGCCCGCGGGAAGCCCTGGCGCCCCCGGCGTCTGCGCGTTCAGCTGCAACTTGGGTTATCAACTTTGCAACGGGGCGTGCGTGCAGGCGGATCCCACTGCGGCCTTCGTCTCCAACTCCTCGAGCGCCACTGGGTCGTGCGGAACCATCGACGCTCCGTGCGGCACCATTGCAGCCGGAATCGCCTACGCGACGGCCACGGGCACGAATCACGTCTATATCGACCAAGGCTCGACCGGATACACGTATGCCGAGCAGCTCACGATCCCGAATGGGATGACCCTCGAAGGGGGATGGCTCGCGGGCGGCGGGGGCCATTGGACGAAGGTGTGCACTGCCAACGACGCGCTCGCCGTCGTCGCTCCCACCAACACCAGCGAAGCAGCCATCGCGAACGGCGTGACGGCGACGCTCGTGAACCTAAGCATCCACAACGCCGCGACCGCAAGCACGGGTGAGTCGCTCTATGGCATCTTCGCAACCAACGGCACGACGCTGACTTTGGTCAATGTCAACGTAACCGCGAACGCGGGCGGAAATGGAAGCGCGGGCTCATCGGCGACTCCAGGAAGCGGCACGGCGGGCACGTGTGGCACGGCCACTGTCGGCTCTGCGGGTACGGCCGGCAGCAACGGAAGCTATGGCTCGTCGGGATACCTAGCTCCGGCATCCGGAGGTCCGGGAGGCGCAGGAGCCGCTGGGACGTGCGGCGCGAAGGGCGGGGCCGGCACGCCACAGACGTGCGACACGTATCCGCAGAAGGGCTGCGACACCGTCTGCTCCTGTGGAAGCGCAGTACCTCAAGTCTACCCCGCTGGCGACGGCGGAGCCGGCGGGCCCGGCGGCAATGGCGGCGGCGGCGGCGGCGGCGGAAGCCCGGGTGGCTCGAGCATCGCGCTGTTTGCGTGGAACGCTACGATCACGGTGACCGGAGGCTCACTCGCCGCTTCGAATGGAGGCGCCGGAGGGCCCGGTACCGCGGGCGCCAGCGGTGCCCCCGGAGGCGCAGGCGCCGCTGGGACCGGTCAGATCTGTGAGACCGGCACCAAAGGGACATACCCGGGCTGCGCCACGGGCGGAACGACCCTGAGCACCTTCGGAGGGACCGGAATCGGTGGTGTCACCGGCGCCAGCGGAGGCGCGGGCGGTGGAGGCGCAGGGGGAGACTCCTACGGCTACTACGCGGGTGGAGGCGCGACCGTGACTGCCAACATCACCGCAACCAGCGGAACGGCTGGAACCGGCGGCTCGGGCGGCCACGTCGGAGCAGCGGGGCACAGCGGCGCTCACAACTGAGACGGCGCTCTTCCCAAATAACGAAACGCCCCCGCGTTCCCGCGAGGGCGTTCCCAGCTTCCACAGTTATCCGCTTCTACATCGCCGTCACATCTGCGCCGCGTTGATGACCCCCGAGATCGGCCCACCTCGGTAGAAGTCCTCCACGCGCCTCATGTCCCCCTTCGCCACCGCATACGCCGCCGCTGCAGCAGCCGCCTGCGCCGTCATCGCGCTCGCCTGCCCCGGCATGTCGTTCCCCGTGACCGGGTCCCACCCTGTCACGTTCCCTTGGGTATCGATCCCACCGAACCATCCGGTCTTCAGATAACCGCCGCCGTACACATAGATCCAGTTGGAGTTCCCCGGCGTATTGTCCGGCCAGCCACTCGGCGTCAGCGGATCCTTCGGCGTGTCGCCGTGAATCGTCATCACGATGTTGTCGGCCAGCGTCGCCGACGTGCACGACGGATCCGGCGCAGCCGTGCAATCCGCCATGAAGGCGTCGAGCACCTTGCCCAGCATCTGCGCGTCCGCCGTCGGCCCGGCGAGCCCGCCCGCGAAGAGCCCGTGCGGATCGTCGCGGTAGGCGGGGATCACGAGCGCCGACGACAATCCCAGCTTGAACGCCTTGACCGCCGTGCACAGCGAGTGCGCGAGCTCGACCACCGTCGTCGGCGTGCCGGCGCTGATGCCGTAGTTCATGTCGTCTTGCGCCGAGGGTCTCAGCTGGTCTGCCAGGTTCTTCCCGAGCAGGTTCGCCGCGACCTTGCTGTTGCCGAACGGCTTGATCATCGACGACCGCGCGGCCGCCGCGTTCAACCCGAGGAACGCTTTGTAATACGACTCGTGCAGCGACGAGTTCGCAGGCGTCTGAAGCAGCGCGTGCGACGCAGCGCTGTTGAACAGGTCGACCAGGCCCGCAGCGCTGGCCACCGTCGCCACCGCCGGCGCGCCCGCCGCGTTGCCGAACGTGATCGGGTTCACACCTATCACCGGCAGCAACGTGGGGTTCGCCTGCTGAATCGCAGCGAGCGCAGCGATCATCCCCGTGCCCGTATCGATCGTCGCCGCGCTCGTCGGCGTCGACGTGTGCGTCTCGTTCGTCCCCGACATGAACGCCGAGATCTGCCGCGTCGCGCGGTTCTTCTGGAACGGCGACTCGGGCGCGTACATGAGCGGCTTGTTGGTACCCACCGCAGCGACGGCCTTGCCCGCCGCGTGGAATGCAAGGTTGCCGCTCGTATCCTTCGCCACCGCAGTGTGCGGGAAGATGAGCTGGAAGTGCGCCAACCCTCCGTTGCCGGCGACGATCGACACCGATCGATTCGTCGTCGCGCACGACGCTTGATCCGCGAGCGCCACGCCCGCCGATCCGCTCAGCGCGTCAAGGAAACGCGCCCTGTCGAGCCCCAGCACGGCGCCGAGCGTCGACGCCCATCGCAAGAAGTCGCGCCTGCCGGTCCCGCGAAGATCCTTCAATCGCTGATCAGACATGACACGGCTCCTTCATTCACAGGTGTGCGCGGCTTCGAGCATCGTCGCGATCGCGAGCTGCTCGCCGGTATTGACGTCAGAGGCGGCGAGCACGAGCTGGTTGGCGAGGGTCACGTGCGCGTCGGTCGCCGGTTTTCCGATGATGCACGAGATGCCGTCCTTGGAGAACGTGCCCGTCGCATCGACGATGGTAACTCCAGGGCAGGCGCTCGAGTTGGTCAGGTTCGCCTGGATCTCCGCCGCCGCGGCGACGAAGACGTCGAACTGCTTGGCCGTCGCCGAGGTCGATGCGATCACCATCTCCGGCACGCGCCCCGCGTAATCAGCCTGGCCGAGCGCCGCCGAGCCCTGCGCGTAGATCGTCCCCGCCGTGGAGCTTCCATCTCCCGCAGGCTGCGTATTCACGCCGCGCGACTGGAGGAGCGATCCCAAGGACGCGTACGGCAGCTTCCCGCAAGCGTGCAACCTGGCCACGACCTCGGGCGATCCGACGACGGCGTTCGAAGCCGCAGCGACCGAAGGCTCGGTGATCCCGTTTTGCCCGGTGTTGGGATCCTGGAAGTGGTGCTGCGTGTTGCCGGCCGCCGCGAGCGAGCTCGGGTCGTACGACGACTGCTGCTTCGCCGCGCCGACGAGCGTGTTCGCGCCCGAGTCGCTGCTTCCGCAACCGGTGAGTCCGAGAGCGACCGTGGCGGCCGCAGCCACCAGCGTGAGAGTCGAAAGGATGGGTTTCATGGGTTTCTCTCTCCTTCTCTCTCAGAACTTCACGAAGTCGTCGGAGGTGCACACTTCGCGAATGAGCTTCTTCATGCTCATCCCGTTCGTCGTGAAGTCGGTCGCGATCTGCTGCGTCACTACCGGCGGCACCGTGGCCAGGTCGTTCACGATGTCACCGCGCGACATGGCGAAGTCCCACATACGATTGACCGCACACATCGCCACGTCCGGGTCGGCGGCGATCGCCTTCCCGAGGCTCGGGAGATCAGTGACCGCCGTTCCGTTGCGCCACGCGAACCCTTGCCCGGGCTTGAGCCAATCGGAGAGCGTCGCCATCGGCGTCCCCGGGATCGGCACCTGAACCTGGTAGCCGGTGGAGATGTATTGACCCTTGTCGTCGAAGCTTCCGAACAGCGGCGCGATGTGATTCATCGTCGTGTGACAGTCGGCGCAGATGATCGACGACGTGTCCTGGAAGTTGATCTTCGCCGGCGTCCCGCCCGCGATGCTGTCGAAGTCCCACGGGCTCGTGTACGCACCGACGCCCATCGGCACCGCCTTCGACGAGAACTCCGCCGGGAACTTCGAGCACACGAAGGTCTCCTGCAGGAAGCGCGTCCGGCGGAAGGCCATGTTCGAGTAGTACTGCGACATCAACCCGGGGTCGGTGAGGATGCCGGTGGTCGGCGCGTTGTTCCCGCACTCGGCGGGCGTGAAGGTGGTGCCGTCGAACGTCGGGCAGGTGCCGGTGGTCGCGGTGAAGAGGTTGGTGAACGGCATGTCGTTCACGACGACGTAAGCGGCATAGGTCGCCGCGGTGTCGAAGCTCGGCATCCCCTTCGCGGGCGCGCCTTGCTGTCCGGTCTTCAACGTGTCGCGCCAGTACTGGACCATCTTCGCCGCGAAGCGCGGGTCGGCCATGAACTGATCGATCATCGTTCCGTAGAGCGTCGCCTGCGCCGCGGGATCGAGCGTGATCGCCATCTGATCGATCTGCGCGAGCGTCGGCAAGTCGCCGAGCAGCTTGAGGCTCGCGGTGCGGAGCGCTTCGCCGTAGTTCACCTGGCGGCCGGTGATGTTCGTGTTCGACGCTGCCGTCGGATCGGCGCCGGTGTTGCCGGTCGTGCCGCCGGTTCCCGGAGTCACACCACCCGAGCCGGGCGTGGTGACGACGGTCGCTGCGCCGCCTCCCGTACCGCCGCTCGCTGCAGCGCTCGCCGCAGGAGACTCGACGGGCGTGTACGTGTGGCTGCCGCCGCTCAACGTGGACGTACCATCCGAGGTGCACGCGAGCAGCGCGCCGCTCGCGACGCCGATCGCTGCGAGTGTCCGTGCGGTATTGCGCAGTGTGCGTTCCATGACCGTCCTGCCTTTCACTCGCCGTTGATCCACGTGAGCATCATCGTCGCATAGGTGCCGCTCGCCCCCTGGAAGGGGTGATTCGGGACGCCGCCCGTCGGCGCGAGGATGATGTCGCTCTGCGATTTGTTGGTGAGGTTCACTCGCGTGAGCGCCTGCGCGCACGCCGCGGTGTCGTCGATTCCGACCTTGGTGAGATCGAGCGAGCCGTATCCGGAGCCGTTCGATGAGCCGTGACAGTTGAGGCACTGATTGGCCTGAATCGCGGGGACTGCGTTCGCCGTGAACCCCGCCACGTTCTTGCAGCCGCCCCCCGTCGCCGTCGTACCGCCGTCGTTGATCGTCATGGCGACGGGCGCGAGCGTGTTGAATTCGATCTTGAGCTCGGCGCCGCTCGTGAAGCTCTCGAGGATCAGCGTGCCGGTGCCCAGCGGGATCGCCTCCGCGGGGGCGACGGTCTGATCGACGTTCGACAGGCTGTCGACCGGGTCGGGCGCGACGGGCCCCGTCGGCGGGATGACCGCGAAGATGGGGTGCGCGATGTGAAGGCCGCTCCCCATGGGCGCTTGCACCGCGAGGTGCGTGAGCGAGAGGATGCCGTTGTTGCCATCGACCGAGGCGACGAACGAGATCTTCGCGCCATTCAGCCCCGCGGCTCCGCTCGAGATGTCGACCACGTTCGGTCCCGGCTGCACCACGAACGCGGTGGTCGACGGGAGCTGCACGGTGACGATCTCGACCGCTTCCTCCGTGAGCCACGCCAGCACTTGCGCGCCGAGCGCCGCGTCGGGTCCGGAGAACCCAGGTCCCTCGTGCGGGCCCTTGATGATCAACTTGCTGGCGTACGGGTCGGACGTGATGACGCCCGGGTATTTCTTGGCTGACAGATACGCATCGGGCGCGCCGAGCCATACCGGGGTCTGACCGCCGAGGAACGCGCCGGTCACGTGGCAGGCGCCGCCCGTTCCACCGCACGTCGTGACCAGCGTCGACTCCATCGCGCGAAAGAGCTGCTCGCCCTTGGTCTCCGGCGGCGCCGCGTCCTGCCCCTCGAGGATAGGGAGGGGCGCGCCGCCGTCATCGCCCGAGAACCCCAGCGAAGGGCCGCCCGACGACGACTGCGAGCCGCGGTTCGTTCCCAGGAGTGTCCCCGCGCCGGCGTCGCCGCACGCCATCAGCGACCCGGCGGCGACGAGGGCCAGCGCAACGGTACCCACGAGGTACGGCAGGTTGGTCGGAGCGGTCTTGGGGGCCATGCTGGTACTGGAGCTTGCCAGTGCACGCGGAAGGCCAGCGCCTACACCCGGCTATATCCGCGCGTTTTCGAGGAAGCTCCAATGTGGGTATGATGCAAGTGGATCAATCCCTCATCACGGTTCTTGACCAGTCCCAGCGCATTTCTCTTCTGCAATGGCCCAACGCTCTTCTGCAAAGCGCCCTCATCAGAACGGGTGACGCGACGGATAGAGGATCGCAGGCCATGATCGGTCACCCCCCTTGGACGTCCCCGAGCCGCCGCGGATCGTGCTCGAGCAACCGGCGCCCTGCGCGGACCGAGCGAGCGCCGAAGATGCGCTCCGCCGCGCGCTCGAACCGACGAAGGCTCCGAGCGCGGAATGGACGGTCGCCGTGCATCTCTCGCGTGAGAAAGGCGTGCTGCACGCCACGGGAGAAATCACGGATGCGACGGGGGCTCCCGTGGCGCATCGGGCGATGGACGGGCGCGAGTGCTCAGGTCTCACGCGCGCGATGGGGGTCTGGGCGTCGCTCGTCCTGGACGCCGAGGTAGAGCGCGCGAAGGAAATCCCGCCAGCCCCTCCCCCGCTCCCCTCGCCCGACCTCTTCCCGCTCCCTCCCCCTCAAGAGCCGGAGAAGCCGTCGCCGGAGGCTTCGCTGTTCCTCGCGCACTCGGAGGACGAGCGGCAGCTCGAGATCGGGATGGCGTCGTACCTCATGGCCGGGACGGGCACCGGAATGCTCATCGGCGGGACGCTCTTCTCCGTGTCCGAAGTGGGCAATGGATGGTTCCTCCGGCCGGCGTTGGCGCTGGGGCGGACGTTCGTGGAGATCGTCCCCACGACGCACGCCTTCGCGACGCTCGGCGCGGGGCGCTTCGATGCGTGCAAGCGCCTCCCCGGGAACTACCTCGACAAGCGGGGAATTCAGCTCGATCTGTGCGGCGGCGCGGAGGTCGGGTTTCTGCACATCGACGAACAGGACAAGTCGATGACCGTCCCGACCAGCGAACCAGGGGCGACGCTCCCGCTCTTCGCCATCGGTCCGAGCGTCGATCTGCGCGGCGAGCTCGGCAACGAGCTGTCGGTGCTCGTGCGGGGCGTCGTCGAGTGGAACGTGGTCCGCGGGTCGGCCGACGACGGAAACGTGACCCCCGCCCTGCTCATCGGCCGAACCGAGGTAGGCTTGTCGTGGAGGCTTCGGTGACGGATCGGCGCGACATCGGCCATGAGGGGGGCATGGAGCCCGTCCCTGCGATTTACGTCGCCCCGATCGGGTCCATCGCGCCGGTGTCTGGAGCGACGCGCGACGCGGCGGCGCGCGCGGCGACGTTTCGTTCGATGTACGAGGCGCAGCTCGACTTCGTGTGGAGGAATTTGCGCCGGCTCGGCGTGAGCGAGGCCGAGGTCGACGACAAGGCCCAGGAGGTGTTCGTGATCGCGCACCGCCGCTTCGGCGAGTTCGAAGAGCGCGGGCACGGGCCACGGGCGTGGCTGTTCCAGATCGCGATCCGCGTGGCATCGGACGCGCGCCGGCATAGTCGGCGTCACCCGGTCGATCCCGACGGCGGCCTCGCGCAAGACCGCGAGTCGATCGCCCCCACGCAAGCCGACGCCCTCGACACGCGGCGCCAGCTCGATCAGCTCGATCGCGCGCTGGCGACGATCGACGTCGGGCGACGCGCCGTGCTGGTGCTTCACGAGATCGAAGAGATGACCGCGCCGGAGATCGCGCGCGTTCTCTCGATCCCGCTCAACACGGTTTACTCACGACTGCGCGTTGCGCGCGAAGAGCTCGAAGACGCGATGGCGCGGCTCCGGCAAGAGCCAGGAGAAGTACGATGACGGAACTATCACCCACCACCAAGGCGTTGCTCCGCACGGCGCGGAACGACGGGCCCGGCGCGGCGGCGCGGGCGAAGATCCTGGGGAAGATCGCGTCGGGAACGGGAGCGCTGGGAGGCACGTCGCTCGGCACTGCGGCGAAGGGGACGCTGGCGGCGGGGTCGGCGAAGTTGCTGGTGGCGGGCGCGCTGTTCGGGAGCGCGGTGACCGTCGGGATCGCGGCGATGATGCTCCACATCGGCACGCCGAAGCTCGCGCCCGATCCGACGTACGCCGTGCAGGCCGACACGGAGCTCGCGTCGATCGCGCCGGCGACGCACGGGATGGTGATCGAACAGCCGGTTCCGACCAAGCGCGTCGTCGCGACCGTCGGCGTGAAGCACGCGGATGTGTTGCCCGAACAGGAGCCCGAGCTGTCGTACGATCCGCTCGCACGCGAAGCGGCGCTCGTCGCCGAGGCGCGCTCGGCGATCATTCGCGGCGAGCCCGACGTCGCGCTCGGTGCCTTGCGCGCGACCGAAACGCTTCCTACCCGCGCGATGGAGCCCGAAGAGCTCTCGCTCGAAGCGCGCGCGCTGCACGCGGCGGGGCGCCATCCCGAAGCGGCGTTCGTGGAGGAGCAGCTCCGCGCCCGCTTCCCGGACAACGCGCTCACGCGCTGAGTGCGCTCGATCTGGCACTCTCATATCCCACTCTCAGCGTGGGGGTGGGTAACTGAGGGTGCGACGATCCACCGGTAAACAAGCGGAATTCGCGCGATCGTGCGCTGGCGAACGGGGGCTTCGGCCACCGTTACCAAATGCACGGGCGGATCAACGTTCGTGTTTGCGCGCCTTGGCGATGGCGTCGTCGATCATCACCTGGCGCTCGGTCGGCTCGGCCCAGCGGCGCTGCGTCGAGGTCGAGAGCTGGTGGAGCGGATCGAAGTAGAGGAAATGCTTCCCCGCTTTGACCGACGGCGCCGTGTAGACGCTCACGCCGGTCTCGCGATCGTAATACTCGTACGAGTGTGCGTCGCGCTTGCCGCCGCCGCCGGGCGCGTCGACCACGAACGTCGGCGTGTTGAACCCCGCGGTCACGCCGCGCACGTTCTTCTCGATGTGGAGCGCCGTGTCGACGCTGGTGCGGAGGTCTTCGACCCCGCTCACCAGGTCGTGCACGTAGACGTAATACGGGTGCACGTTCACGTGACCGAGGCGCTTCACGAGCGCGGTCATGATCGCCGGGGTGTCGTTCACGCCGCGCTGGAGGACGCTCTGGTTGCGCACGACGATCCCGCGCTCGAAGAGCTTGTTCATCGCCTCTTCGGTGATGCCGGTGATCTCGTTCGGGTGGTTGAAGTGCGTGTGCACGACGACCTCCTTGTGAACCTTGCGCCCCTTCTCGACGATGGCCGTGAGCGCATCGACCCACGGCTGGTCCGTGAGGATCTTCTGCGGCATGACCGCCGGACCCTTCGTCGCGAAGCGCATGCGGCGAATGTTCGGCATCGCCAGGAGCGCTTCGCCGATCTCGGTGAGCTGGCTGGCGCGCAGCTGGTACGCGTCGCCGCCGGAGATGACGATGTCCTCGAGCTCGGGGCGCGACTCGATGTACTTGAACGCGCGCTGCCACCGCTCGTCGCTGGCGCGGAGGTGGACCTTCTCGACCTCCTCGGTGTCGAGCCCGATGGCGTAGCTGCGCGTGCAGAAGCGGCAGTAGACCGGGCACTGATCGAGCGGGAGAAAGAGCGCCTTGTCGACGTAGCGGTGCGTGAGTCCGGCGACGGGCGCGTCGTCTTGCTCGTGCAGCGAGTCGAGCTGGAGCTGCGGGTGATCGGGGAGCAGGCGCGACGCGAGCGGGAAGAACTGCGTGCGGATCGGGTCGGTGTACGGATTCGACCAGTCGATCAGCGAGACGAGGTACGGGCTGACCCGGACGCTCATCGGGGCTTTCTTCATCCCCATCTCGATGTCTTTGATGAACTCCGCCGTACACAGCTCCTGGATGGTCGAGATGAGCTTGTCGATCTTGGTGATCGAGCTCTTCGCCTGCCAGTTGTGATCGAGAAACTGCGCTTCGCTGATCTCGCGGTACGCGGGGATCTTCTGCCAGAAGGGGCCGCGCACGAGGTTGCGGTGCTCGAGCGTGGTGGGGTCGACCGGCGGCTTCTTGGCGACGATCGGCTCGGCGGCGTTCTGGATGACTTTGAGCGGGCTGGTTTCCATGGGTGTTCGTGCCTTGTGTGGACCACGCCGCGCGAGCGCGGACGTGCCGTCGCCTTCTCCCACGGCGCGCGTGGTCGTGCAATCTCGCGACGCAATCTCGCGATCCCATGAAACGCGCGACCGACGCGCTCGACGCGCTACGTCACTCGTAGCGTTTGGCGGCGGCGGCAAGGGCGCGCGCGACGTCGTCCGCGAGCTCGGCGGGCTCGATCACCCGCGCGGCGTCGGCGAAACCGAGGACCCAGCGGCGGGCCTCGGGGAGCAGCGCTTCGGGGAGCTGCACCGAGAGGCGTACGCGGCCGTCCGGTGCGGTCGCGATCTTCTGCGCTGGGTGGAGCTTCCGCGCGCGGATCTCGTCGGCGGCGCGCGGGTCGAATTCGACCAGGAGGCGAACGCGGGCCGGGCCGGGCGCGACGCCGAAGATGCCGTGCACGAGATCGGAGGCGCGGAAGTCGGCGGGGACGACGAAGCGCTCGTCCGCCGAGAGAACGAGCCCCGCGACGCGATCGAACGGGAGCGCGCGGACCTCGGCCCGCTCGACGTCGAAAGCGATGATGTGGAGCGCGCCGGCGCGAAGGTAGATGGCGTACGGGTGAGCGACGACGCTCTCGGCGCGTGCGCCCGCTTCACGCGGTTGAAGGCGGAAACGGAGCACGTGGAGATCGGCCACGGCGCGGAACAGATCGTCGATCTCTTCGGCGCGCGCGGCGTAGCTCGCGGGGGGCGACGACACGAAGAGCAAGCGCTCGTCGAGGCGAGCGTCGCCGCGGATCTCTCCCTCCATCGGGCCCTTCGACGGGCGGCTCGCGACCTGGAGCATCTGGCGATGCACGAGATCGAGCGCGTCGAAGAGCGCGGAGCCTTTGAGCGGATCGAACACCGCGCGCGTGGCGAGGAGGCAGTACGCCGGCGCGCGCCGGAGCGGCACCGATCGCGCGCGCTCGCTCGGCTTGATGCGCCACACGTTCTCGCGGCCTGGCGCGGCAGGGAGCGCTTCGATCGGCGTCGTGACGCGAAGGTGCCCGAGGTAGCGACGGACCGATCGCGGCGTGACGTGGAGGAGCGCCGCGATCTCGGCGATGGAGAGCCCCGCCGAGTTCTTCTCGAGCGCGTCGCGAAGGCGCTCGAGCCTCCGGTTCTGCGTGAACTTCCCCGGCGGCCTCCCGCGTCGCGGCGCGCGCGACTTGGCGCGCGCGGGGGTCGGTGGAGCGACCGTCGGCGGCCGTTGCGATGCGCGGGGATCGCGACTGCTCATGGCGCGGAGGACGACGAAGGCGCGGGCGTCGGCACCAGCGGCGCGGCCGGGATCTCTCGCGCGCGCATGTTCGCGTGGTACTGCGCTCGGTACTGCGAGTGGCATCCGCGGCAGGCGGCCCGTGCGGCGTTGATGTTCCCCATGCGCGTCGCGTTCGCGCCGTCGATCGCGATCGATTTCCAGTTCGCGTAGACGAGGCCGCCGTCTTCGATCGTGTCGGTCGGGCAGAGCGTGGCGATCTGATCGAACACGATGCCGATGGTCGAGATGTCGCCGAACTCGAGCATCGTGGTGGCGTTGCGCTTCATCCACCCCTGAAGCGGGCAGTCGTGGAGATCGCGCGCGCCGCAGAAGCGCCCCGCGTCCTGGAGCAACGCGAACGCGAGCTCGGCGCGCCCGTCGCTGGCGTCGAAGGCCGCGCCCCCGTCCGTCAGGACGAAGCCGGCGTCGATCCCCGCGTCGTGCCGGTGCGGCGGAACCCACTCGGGCTCCTGCGTGTCGGCGTCTTCGGCGGCGGTTTCGTCGGCGTCGTGCCGCGAGCAACCGAACGGGGCCCCGGCGAGGGCGAGCCCGATAAATGACGTCACGGCGACGCGACCTTTGAAGCGCTGAAGCATGGCGGCGCGGCAGCATACACGAGCTGCGCGCTGGTCTTCGGTGCTAGCCTCGCGCCCCTTCATGCAACGCACGATCGTCGAATTACTCGCCGCCAAACGCGACGGCGAAGCGCACTCCGCAGACGACATCGCGCGCCTCGTGCGCGCCTTCATGGATGGGTCGCTCGCCGACTATCAGATGGGGGCGTGGCTCATGGCGGTCTTCTTCCGCGGGCTCGACGACGCCGAGACCGTCGCGCTGACCGAGGCGATGCTCCACTCGGGGCGCGTGCTCGACCTGTCGGGCGTCAGCGGCGTGAAGGTCGACAAGCATTCGACCGGCGGCGTCGGCGACAAGATCAGCCTGTGCCTCGCGCCGCTCGTCGCCGCGTGCGGCGTGCCGGTGCCGATGGTGAGCGGGCGCGGGCTCGGTCATACCGGAGGCACGCTCGACAAGCTCGAGGCCATCCCTGGGTTCCGCACCGAGATCGCGGCCGACCGGTTCGCCGAGATCGTGCGCGACGTGGGGACGTGCATGATCGGGCAGACCGCCGAGATCGCGCCGGCCGACAAGCGCATCTACGCGCTGCGCGACGTGACGGCGACGGTGGAGTGCATCCCGCTCATCGTGGCGTCGATCCTGTCGAAGAAGCTGGCCGAAGGGATCGACGGGCTCGTGCTCGACGTGAAGGTCGGGCGCGGCGCGTTCATGAAAGACGAGACGCGGGCGCGCGCGCTGGCCGAAGCGCTGGTGCGCGTCGGGACGCGGGCCGGGAAGAAAGTGGTCGCGCTGCTCACGCGCATGGACACGCCGCTCGGCGTCGCCGTGGGGAACGCGAACGAGACGAAGGAGGCGATCGACGTGCTCCACGGCGGCGGCCCGAGCGACGTCGTCGAGTGCACGATGGCGCTGGGCGCGGAGATGGTCGTGCTCGGCGGGCGGGCCAAGACGCTCGACGAAGGGCGCGCGCTGCTAGCGAAGGCGATCGCGAGCGGCGATGGCGCGCGCGTGTTCGAGCGAATGATCGCGGCCCAGGGGGGCGACGCCCGCGTGGTGAGTGAACCGTCGCGCCTCGAGATCGCGAAGGTCGAAGTCGCCGTTCGCGCGCCCCGTACGGGCGTGGTCGAAGCGATCGACGCGCTGGCGATCGGGCTCGCCGCGGTGGCGATGGGCGCTGGGCGCGCGCGGGCGGACGCGAAGGTGGACCCCGCGGTCGGTATCTCGATCGACGCGAAGCCCGGCACGCACGTGAAGGCCGGCGACGTTCTGGCGCGTGTCCACGTGCGGAACGCGCCCGACGCGGACGCGATCGCCGCGCGCGTGCTCGGTGCCTTCGCCATCGGTGAACAGCTCCGCCTGCCGGTCCCGCCGCTGGTTTGCGGGCGCCTCCCGGCGTAAGACTCGGAGTCGGGGGATGGACGAGCCGCAACACCTGCGAGACGACGCCGAGCGATTCACGCCCGACGAACGGGCAGTGCTCGACGAGACGAAGCGCGCGCTCGCCGACGGCGACGAGGTGCTCGACGACGCGGTGCTCCAGCGGGTGAAGGGCGCGCTTCGTCGCGTCATCGCCTTCGAGCGAATCGCCATCCACGTCGACGACGAAGGGGGACGAAGCTTCTGGGTCGTGTGGCGCGATCCCTCGGCGGCCAAGGGGGCGCCGCAGACGTTCGCGACCGGCGTTCACGTTCAACGCGACGACGCGCAGGTGTCTCTCGCGAACCGCGCACCGCACGAGGCGCACGTGGCGAACGACATCGCCGAAGAGGGCACGCCCACCGAGCGCGCGCTCTGGAAGAGCGGCGTTCGCAGCTACCTCGTCGTGCCGCTGATTCATCACGACGTGGACGTGGGGTGGCTCACGCTAGCTCACGGGGTCCGCGGGGCGCCGTCGCAGTCGGCGCTGCCTCTCCTTCGCGCCGTGACGTCGCTCCTCGCACCAGCGCTGGTGCGCGCGCGCCAGTTGGCCCGTGGTCGACTCTACGAGTCGCTCGTGACCGACGCGCCCGACGGGATGCTCGCCCTCGATCGCATGGGCACCGTCATCGAAGTGAATCGAGCGGCGTTGCGCCTCCTCGTGAGCGAGCGCGCCGAGGTCCTCGGAAGAGCGGTGGCGAGCGTGCTTGGCGCGAAGGTCGCCGCGGCGGTGACGTCGCCGTGGGGCGCGGCGGACGAGTACAAGACGGTCGCGATCGAGGAGGGGGGGCCAAGGCTGGCGATCGACGCCGTCATCGCGTGCGTCGAAGGGATCGGCGACGCCGCATTCCAATTGCACCTCCGCGACGCGCGTGGACGTCGCGCCGCCGAAGAGGCGACTACGCGAAGGGTCGATCACTTCGCGTTCTTGCGCGGCCTCTCCGACAGCATGGCCGGAGACCTCCGCGTGCAGACGGCGCTCGAACGCGCGGCGACGTTCTGCGCGGGGCGCAGCGAAGTTGGCGGCGTCATGATGTTCCGCGCCGACGGCGAAGAGATGCTTCGCCTCGTGGTCGCGCGTGGCGTGAGCGAGCGAACGCAGAAGCGCGTGGCGCACGTGACGACCGCGGAGCTGGAAGAGATCCTCGACACGAAGGCGACCGACGTTCGTCGCGCGCACGGCGTCGTCGAAGCGGTCGGCGCCGCGATCGATCCGGAGACGACGGGGCTCGTGCCGCGCTGGAAGATCCTCGTCCCGCTGGCGCATGCGCGCCGGCCGTTGGGGGCGATGCTCGTCCTGGGAAAGCCGGGCGCGCTGCTCAGCGACTCGTCGCGCGAGCGCTGGGAGAGCGTCGCCGGGACGATCTCGGCGGCGCTCCACGCGGCTGACGACTTCGAGCAAGTCGTCGCCCTCGAGGCGGAGAAGCGGCAACTCGTCGACAGCCTGCCGATCATCGTGGCGCGCGTGGACCCGAAGACGGGGGCGACGCTCTTCGTGAACGGCGCCATCGAGCGCGTCCTCGGCTACGGCGCGGCCGACGTGCAGGGGCTCCCCGGGATGGACGCGCTCTTCGCCGATCCCATCGAGTGGGAGGCGAGCGCCCTGGCGCGCGATCGGGCTGCGCGTGGACGCGACTCGGCGTGGCAGGACCGGCGCTACAAGCACAAGGACGGTCGCGTCCTCATCCTGCGCGAGAACGTGTACCCGGTGCGCGACGCGAGCGGCGCGGTGCGCGCGATCGAGGTCCTCGCATACGACGTGACGACGGAGCTCGAGTCGCGAAAGCAGCTGATGCAAGCCGATCGCCTGGCCTCGCTCGGCGCGCTGGCCGGCGGGATCGCGCACGAGATCAACAACCCGGTGGCGTTCATCGGCCTCGCGTCAGGGCAGATCGCCAAGATGATCGCGTCCAACCGCAGCGACGCCGACGTGGCGCGGGCCACGCAGCTTCTTCAGGAGGTGAGCGAGGCGGCGGGGCGCATCGCGAACATCGTCGGCGAGCTGAAGCTCTTCACGCGAATCCCCGAGGGCGCGCACGTCACGCCGGTCGACGTGAACCGCATCGTGCAGATGGCGGTGACGCTGACGAGCGCGGAGCTGCGAAGACGCGCGCGCGTGGAAGTGAACCTGGGCGAGCTACCGCTGGCGCCGGGCGAGTACTCGAGCTTGGGGCAAGCCTTCGTGAACCTCCTGCTCAACGCGGCGCAAGCGATCGACGCCATTCGCGACCCGGCGCGCCCGCCGTGCTTCGTGCGCGTGTCCACGTTCGTCGCCGACGGCGCCATCGTCGTCCGCGTGAGTGATACGGGCGTGGGGATCGAGCCGCGGATCTTGCCGCGGATCTTCGATCCATTCTTCAAGATGAACGCCGCCGGCGAGGGGGCCGGGCTCGGGCTCGCCATCGCGCACAACCTCGTTCGCCGCGTGGGGGGCGACATTCGCGTGACGAGCACGCCGGGTGAAGGGAGCACGTTCGACGTGGTGCTGCCGACGGACGCGGCGGCCGATGGTCTGCGCACCCCGACCATCAGCGCGTCGATGCGGGCCGCGGGCGTCACGTTCACGCCTCCGACCGGGACCGCGTCGCGCGGGAGAGTCCTCATCGTCGACGACGAGCAGGCGCTGGCCAAGGCGCTCGCCCGCCAGCTCGCCGATCGATGGGACGTGGACACGGTCTCGACCGCGCGCGACGCGCTCGCCGAGCTGAGCGTGCATCGCTACGACGTCGTCGCCTGCGATCTGCGCATGCCCGATCAATCGGGACCCGCGATCTACGATGCGATCCGCGCGCGCTCCCCCCGCCAGGCGTCACGCTTCATCTTCACCACCGGCGGCAGCTACGGCGTCGGAGACGATCCGATCCACGAGCGCGCGCTCGCCACCGGCCGCCCGATCCTCGAGAAGCCCTTCCACGGCGCGAGCTTCGAAGCGCTGGTCGCCGAGGTGGCAGCGCAGAAGGACGACGCTACTTGAGCTTCGCGCCAGGCGCGGCGTCGGCGTCCACGGTCGCCAGCACCAGCTTCTCGCTCGGCCCGGACGCGAGGATCATCCCGTTCGACACGAGCCCCTTGCCGAACTCGCGCGGCGCCAGGTTCGCGACGACGACGACGCGACGACCGACGAGCTGCTCGGGCGTGAACGACAGCGCCAGCCCGGCGATGATCTGACGGAGCTCCGGCTCGCCGAGATCGATCTGCAGCTGGAGCAGCTTGTCTTTCCCCTTTACGCGCTCGCACGTCTTCACTTCACCGACGCGCAGGTCGACGCGCGCGAACTCCTCGTGCGGGATCATGACGCGCGTCTCGGGCGCGCTCGGGCGCGCGCTGGCGCGGGTCGTCGGCGGAGGGACGGTCGCGTGCGGCGCCGCTTCTTCGACGGGCCTGGGCGCGACGCGATCGAGGAAGGCCTTGCGCGCGTCTTCGTCGATCGTCGGAAACAGCGGCCTGGCCGCCCCCAGCTGACGCGCGACCCGCGCGAGCGGGATCGACGTCGGCCAGTGATCGACGCCGTCGATCGCGAACGGGGCGAGCCCGAGCTGCACGCGCATCTCCTGGGCCTTCTTCGGCATCACCGGCCACATCATGACGCTGATGGTCTCGAGGATGCCGAGCAGCGTCCCCAGGATCGTCGCCACGCGCGCAGTGTCCCCCTTCTTCGCCGCGGCCCACGGCGCAGCGTGATCGACGTACTGGTTCGCCGCCGACGACGCATCCCACGTCGCCTCGAGCGCGCGCGTCGGCGAGATGTCGTCCCACGCCGCGCGGGCCGTACGAAACGCTTCGTCGCACCGCGCGTGCAGCGCCTTCTCGATCTCGGTCTGCTCGGCGGGAACGACGGGCGCCTTCCCTTCCGTCAGCTTCACGCACAAGCCCAGCGTCCGCGACAGCAGGTTCCCCACGTTCTTCGCCAGGTCGGCGTTGTACCGCTCGAGCATCGCCGCGTGATCGAAGTCGCCGTCCTGCCCGAACGCGATCGCACGCAGCAGCTGATACCGCAGCACGTCCGCGCCTCCGTACGGCGCGAGCTCCTCGGCGAGCCGCAGCGGGCTCACGGTGTTGCGGAGCGATTTGCTCATCTTCATTCCATCGACGGTGAGAAAGCCGTGCGCGTAGACCTTGCTCGGCAGCTTCTCTTCGCCGAAGCCCGCCGCGAGCAAGAACGCCGGCCAGTACACCGTGTGAAACCGAAGGATGTCCTTGCCGACGAGGTGCACGACCTCGCCGTTCGGCGTCCAAAATTTTCCGTCGAGCCCCGCCGACGCGAGCGCGGTCCAGTAGTTCGCGAGCGCGTCGAACCAGACGTACATCACGTGCTTCGGGTTGCCCGGCACGGGGATGCCCCACGTGAAGCTCGTGCGCGACACGCTGAGATCCTTGAGGCCGCCCTGCACGAACGAGAGCACTTCGTTGCGGCGCGACTCGGGCTCGATGAACTCGGGGTGGCGCGCGTAGAAGTCGAGCAGCGGCTTCTCGTACTTCGAGAGCTTGAAGAAGTACGTCGGCTCCTTGATCCACTCGACGGGCTTGCCCGGATGGAGCGGACACTCGTGCCCCGGCTCGATGAGCTCCTTCTCCGTTTTGAAGCCCTCGCAGCCGACGCAGTACCAGCCTTCGTACGCGCCGAGGTACAGGTCGCCCGACGCTTCGATCTTCTTCCACATCTCGGCGACGAGGCGCGTGTGGCGCTCCTCGTGCGTGCGGATGAAATCGTCGGCTTCGATCTCGAGGTGCGGCCACGCTTCCTTGAAGCGCGCGCTCATTCCCTGGACGTACGCCTCGGGCGCCATCTTCTGCTCGTGCGCTGCGCGCTCGGCCTTCTCGCCGTGCTCGTCAGTGCCGGTGAGCATGCGCGCTTCGCGGCCGCGAAGGAGCGCGTAGCGGCGGAGGACGTCGGCGATGATCGTCGTGTACGCGCTCCCGAGGTGGGGAACGTCGTTCACGTAGTAGATGGGCGTCGTGACGTAGAAGGGGCGCGCGGACATGGGCTCGCATCACGTAACGCGCTTGTCGGCGCGTGTCACGTGGGCGCGCGGGGCGAAGCCTGGGCGATCGGCGCCGGAGCACGGGAGGCGCGCGGGGCGCGGTCGAGCGCGTGGCGAAGCGGAGCCATGAACAGCCGCTCGATCGCCATCCGGAGCTCGATGGGCGGCGGCGCGTCGGGATGCGAGACCCGCGCCCCTCGGGGATGGGTCCGCTCGCGCCCCGCGTCCGCCACGAGCACCACCTCGACCCCCGCCTGCCGCACCCACGTGGCCTGGATCACGGAGGCCACCGTGTCGGTCGCCTCCACGAAGAGGAACGCGCGCCACTCCAGAGGCGAGCTCAGATCGATCACGCGATCGCCCGCGCGCAATTCGTCGCCTTCGAGCACGACGAGCGCGCCGCGCGGATCGGAGAGCACGATGCGATCGAGCGCCGACGGATCGCGCGCGCGAATCGCCCCCACGAGGAGCGTCGCGTCTTCTGCCGAGAGCGCGCCCGCGTCGTCGCGCGTGACGTGGCGCACGTCGATGTCCGTGAGCGCAGCCGGGCGCACGAAGAGCGCGTCCGCCACGGCGCGATCGTCGTCGCTCGTGACGCGAACCGGGACGTAGCGCGTGGCCGTCTTGGTCGTGATCGCCAGCACGCCGAGATCGCGCGACTCGTTCGAGAGCACGGCGACACCGAACTGCGCCCCCCACTCCGTGAACCGCGTTACCTCGCCCGCGCGCTCGCGTCCCAGACCTTCTCCATCGACGACGACCCAGCCGGTCACACCGCGATCGCGCGCACGCGCGCGAAGCGCGAGCGCGGCGACCCACGCCAGCGCGATCGCCACGACACTCGCCACGCGCGCCGCGATCGGCATCGGCACCAGCACGACCACGATCACCAGCGCCGCGGCGATCCAGTCCGCGTGCGCGATCGCTCGTCGCGCGAACGATGGAGCCTCGACCGCGCCACGCAGTGGCAGACGCAGGTTCTCCGGCTTCGCTCGGACCGACTTCATCGCAGCGACGCCTCCGCGCTCCACCAAAAAGGTAGCACCCACGTCTCGCGTTCGCCCCCGCGGGCCGTCGTTGTCACGCGAACGAGACGTGCGCTGCGACCCGTTTTTTTGGCTAGTTTCGACGCGAGCGCGAGCGTCGCGAACGGAGCGCGAACGTGCTGGCGAGGATCAGCGCGAACGTCCCGGGATCGTTGCGCTCCCCCACGGTTGACGCGACCGCGCATCCCCCGCCCTTGGCCTGCGTCGCATACTCGGCGCGCCACACGTCGGCCGCGATGGGGATCGATTTCGACTTGGCGATCGCGACGCCGTCGAACGTGGCGCCGAAGGTCATTGTGGACCCTCCGTGGCCCGAGTCGGGTTGCACGGTGAAGAACCACACGCCCGGCGCGCGACGCACCAACGTCGGCGGCGGCTGTCGTGCGCCGTCGATCTCGACGATCACCTCGAGGCGCCGGGGATCGAACAGATCCGCTCTGTGCGCGCCGTCCGCCGTTCGCAGCTCGATGATCGCGGTCACCGGCGTCGACCCGTCGGCCGCCACGTACTGCGCGCTCAATGTGAGCCAGCTCGCCTTGGCGTCCGGCAAGAGAAGCGTGCCGTCCTCCGACTGCGCGAGCGCGTCGAGCGCCCCCTTCACGTCGAGCTCGCCGGGCCCCGATTGATCGTCGTACGGCGCCGCTCCTCGAAACGGATGCGCCCCCGCTTGAAGCAGCCCAACGATCTTGTCCTGCGTGAGCGTCGGATCGTGCTCGAACAGGAGCGCGATCGCGCCGGCCACCATCGGCGACGACATCGACGTCCCTTGCGACACGGCGTGCCTGGAGTCGACCTCGAGGCAGAGGATTCCCGCGTCGGCGCCGTTCTTCGACGGGCACGTCGTCGTGAAGATGCTGTCCGGCGTCCCCGGCAGCGCCTCGCTGCTCATCGCGGCGACGACGATCGCGCCGGGCGCCGATATCTCCGGCTTCGGCACGCCGGTGAGCGTCGGCCCGGCGCTGGAGAACGAGCACATCTCGCCGACCGCGAGCGCGCGCTCGAGCGGATAGCCGGGATCGTTCGGATCGGGCTCGACGTAACCGCCGGCCGGATCGAGCACCGCCACCCCCTCGGACTGCGCCGTCCCTTCGATCGAGTACCACTTCGCCTTGTTGACCGTGCAGCCGACGCCGATGATCGCCGCGTTCGTCGCCGGGAGATTGATCGTCCCTTCGCGCACCGGCGAGAGGAAGCCCGCGTTCGAGCCGACCGCGACGTCGCCGGTCCCTTCGACGTAGAGATCGGCGGTGCCGTCGCCTTCGATCGTCACCTCGTACTGACCGGCGGGCCAGTTGCCGCTGATGACGACGATCCCGCCGTTCGAATCTCTGGGCACCGGGCTCATCGCCGCGCTGCTGCCGTTGATGACGGCGGCGTTGTAGCTGTCGGTATTCTTCCCGGCTTCGTTTCCGTCGGACTGCGGACCGATCCACGGACCGTCCGGGCCGTTCAAGCCGATCGAGATCGAAGCGCCGTGTCGAAGCGCGACCCACACTTGCAGCGCGCCGTTCACTGCGCCCTGCGTGACGATCGGGATCGCGATGCGCGATCCGCCCGAGACGCTCGCGCTCTGATGCACCGGTGCGTCGGCGATCGATCCGGTGTTCCCCGCGGCCGCTGCGATGGCGTGCCCGGGCTGCGACGGCCCCACGTACGACGCGAGCACCTGCTCCCACGCCATCGTACCGTCGTGTGGACCGAAGCCCGTGCCGAGCGAGAGGTTCACCGCGATCGGCTTTTTCATGAAGTCGGCGCGATCGAAGAGAAACTGCGCGCCGCGCTGCAGATCGCCGTCCATGATCGAGTCGGTCTGATCGCGCGTGACGCGCGCGATGATGAGCCCCGCGTTGGGCGCGACCCCGATGTACGGAGAGCGCGCGGCGAGCGACACGCTGCCGTTCCCCGCGGCGATGGAGGTGACGTGCGTGCCGTGGCCGACCTCGTCGCCGGGACCGGTCGACTTGGCTTTCAGGATGGCGTTGATCTCCACCGCGGAGATCACGGCGCCGCCGACGACGTTGCCGCTCGCGTCGAGCACGCCGTACGTCTTCTCGAGGTCCGGGTAGGTGCCGAGCGGCTTGGTCGACATGTCGATGAGCCACGCGACGCGCGTGTTCCCGTTCGCGTCGAGGAAATCGGGATGCGTGATGTCCAGCCCCGTGTCGGCGACGCCGACGAGCACGCCGTCGCCCAGCGACATCGGGTCCTGATGCGCGACGAACGAGTTGATGGCGAGGCCCGCTTGATCGAGCAGCATGTGGAGCGGCGGCGAGACCTCCATCGACAGCGACGGGTGCGTCATCGAGAACGAGAGGATGGCGTCGCTCCCGCCGCGCACGCGCCCGAACCCCGGCACGACCGGATCGATCCCGAACGATTCGGCGGTCGTCCCCTGCGGCAGGCGCACCAGCGCTTCGAGCGTGGACGTCGACTGCGCGGGCGACAGCGCGATGCCGGCGTGCTTGCCGAGGAGGCGAACGATCGACGCGCCATCGGGGTGGCCGCCCGCGACCGCATCACGGGCCACGAAGGGCGCGACGGAGATCGCGAAGGCGAGCGTGGATACGACGCGAAGACGCATGCAGCGACGTTCACCAGCGTGCGGGTTTGTTCGCACGCCGTCCACGCGAATCAGACCGGCAGCACCATGTGCTTCTTCTTCGGGCGCGGCTCGGTCTTCCCTTCGCAGCGCGCGAAGCGGGCGGAGATCTCGGCGCGCAGGCGATCGCCCGGCACCACGGCGTCGATGACGAGCTCGGCGGCGAGCTTCATGAGATCGATGTCGCCTTTGTATTCGTCGCGCAGCTTCGCGACGTAGGCGGTGCGCTCCGGCCCCTCCGGCACTTCCTGGATCTTGTTGAAGTACACGGCGTTCACCGCCGCCTGCGGCCCCATGACGGCGATCGACGCGCTCGGCAACGCGATGCAGGCGTCGGGCTCGAACGCCGGGCCGCACATGGCGTAGAGCCCCGCGCCGTACGCCTTGCGAATGACGACCGAGAGGCGCGGCACGCTGGCCTCGCTCACCGCCGCGATCATCTTGGCGCCGGCGCGGATGATCCCTTGCCGCTCGACCTTCGTGCCGATCATGAACCCCGGCACGTCGGCCAGGTACAGGAGCGGGATGTTGAAGGCGTCGCACAGCCAGATGAAGCGCGCGGCCTTGTCCGCCGAGTCGACGAAGAGCACGCCGCCGAGCCACTTAGGTTGATTGGCGACGATGCCCACGGCGCGCCCGTCGATCCGCGCGAAGCCGGTGAGGATCTCGCGCGCGAAGAGCGCCTTGATCTCGAGCCACGAGCCGGCGTCCACGATCTCGTGGATGACGTGCATCATGTCGAACGGTTTGTTCTCGTCGGCCGGCACGATCTCCTCGATGCGCTTGCCTCCGGGCTTCGGCGCGACTGCGGCCGCAGCGGGCGCTCCTTCGTCGCAATTGCGCGGCAAGAACGACAGGTATCGTTTGCAGAATGCAATCGCGTCGTCCTCGGTCTTGCAGAGCACGTCACCGCAGCCGGAGACCGAGCAGTGCATCTTCGCGCCGCCCATCTCCTCGAGNNACCACGTCGCAGAACGCGGGGATGTACGCGCCGCCGGCCGCGCTGGGGCCGAAGAGCAAGCACACCTGCGGCACGACGCCGCTCATCTGCACTTCGTTGAAGAAGATGCGACCCGCGCCGCGGCGGCCGGGGAACATCTCGATCTGATCGGTGATGCGCGCGCCGGCGGAGTCGACGAGGTAGAGCATCGGCACGCGGAGGCGCGTCGCGGTCTCCTGGATGCGGAGGATCTTCTCGACGGTGCGCTTCCCCCACGAGCCGGCCTTCACGGTCGAGTCGTTGGCCATGATGGCGACGGGGCGACCGTCGACCAGCGCGGTGCCGGTGATGACTCCGTCGGCCGGGAGCTCGGGGTCGAGGTTGTTGGCGAGCGCGGCGTCCTCGACGAAGGTGCCGGCGTCGACGAGACGCGCGATGCGCTCACGCGCGAAGAGCTTGCCGGTCTCGGCGTTCTTCGCGTGGTACTTGGGGGCGCCCCCTTTTTCGATGCGGGCGAGTGTGTCGGCGAGCTTCTGGTCGAGGGACATCGGGGTGGCGTGGGCTTACCACACGGCACGAGCTACTTCCCTGCGAACCGCGGCTTCCGCTTCTCGGCGAACGCGGTCAACGCCTCGCGTCGATCCTCGCTCACGAGCGTCTTGTCGTAACTGACCTTCTCGAGCTCGAGCCCCAGCTCGAGCCCCACGTCGAACGAGCGATCGATCGCCTCGAGCGCCGCGGCCTGCGCGATCGGAGCGCCGTTCGCGATCGGCTCGATCCAAGCGACCGCGTCATCGACCACGCTCGTCCCCTTCGGCGTCACGCGGTTGACGAGCCCCCACGCCAGCGCCTCGTGCGCGGTGAGCTTTCGCCCGAGGAGGATCATCTCCTTGGCGCGCGCCTCGCCGACCAGACGCGGCAGTCGCTGCGTGCCGCCGGCGCCGGGGATGATGCCGAGGGTCGTCTCGGGGAGCGCGAGGAGCGCGTGCTCGGCCGCCACGCGCAGGTCGGCGATCAGCGCGAGCTCGAGCCCGCCGCCGTACGCCACGCCGTTCAACGCTGCGACCACGGGCTTCGGCGATCGATCGAGCGGCCCCAGCTCCGACCGATACAGATCGACCTGCACGCGCACGTCGTTCTCGGTCATGCCCTGACGCTCTTTGAGATCGGCCCCGGCACAAAAGGCTTTGTCCCCCGCGCCGGTGATCACGATGGCCCGCACGCTCGCGTCGCTCACGGCTTCGCGCGCGAGCTTGCCGAAGGCAAAGAGCGTCGCTCGCGAGAGCGCGTTCATGCGATCGGGGCGATCGATCGTCCACACCGCCACGCCCCCGCGCCGCTCGACCCGAATCGGTGACTCCTCGCTCACGACTTGCCCCTCGCCTTCTTGTTCTTCTTCGCCGCGCCCTTCGCGCTCTTCGTCGCGCCGGGCTCGCTCTTGTCTTTGCTCTTGCCGTCGCCGATGCGCGCTTCGAGCTGCGCCACGCGCCCCTTGAGTGACGCGTGCTCGTTCTGGAGCTTGTCGAGCTCTTCCTTCCACTGGTCAGCCGCGCGCTTTCCGTCGCCGCCGAGATCGCGGAGCGTCTCGCGGAGGCGTCGCCGCACGCGCGCGTCGAGATCGAGCTCGAGTCGCTCGCGGAGGACGCCGCGCGATTTCGAGTCGCCGATCTCACCGATGGCGCGCGCCACGTCGATGCGCAGGTGCGGATCGGCGTCACCGAGCAGATCCTCCAGCGCCTCGCGCGTCTTCTTGCCGTCGTCGATCTTGGGCAGCGCCAGGATCGCCGAGCGTCGCATCCGCGTCGGGCGTCCGTACTTCGTCCACGACATCAGGTGCGGCGTGGCCCGCTCGTCGCGCAGCGCCGCCAGCCCGTCGATCGCTCCCACGGCGATCACGTCGGCCCACGACGGCCGCCCCGCCGCCTCGACGAGCACGTCGAACGCCGACGCGCGCTTCGTCTTTCCGAGAGCGCGCGCCGCCTCGCTCTCCACGAGGTAGCTCGCGTCCGACAGCGCGCGCGGGCGAATCGCCGCCTCCGCCGCCTCGGTGCGGAAGCGCCCGAGCGCGCTCACGACCGCGCGACGCACCTTCGGGTGCTTGACGTTCACCGTGGCCGCGAGCGCCTCGAACGCTTCGTTCGTTCGCAAGCGGCCCAGCGCATCGGCGCACTCCACGCGCACCATCCACGCCTCGTCGTCGTCCGCCAGGCGCGCCGCGAGCGCCGTCGTCGTCGTTTGATCGTCGCTCGTCGAGAGCGCGTGCGCCGCCGTCCACCGACCGCGCGCCGTCTTCGCCTTCACGAGCTGCGCGCGCAGCATGTCGTTCGGCGCCTTCACGTGCACGTCGCCCAGGACGCGCATCTCGGGATCGACCACCACGAACGCCGGCCGCACGTCGCAGGGTAGAGCGAACGTCTCGCTCTTCTGCGCGACGGCCACCTTCTCGCGCGTCACGTGCCCCGCCTCGTCGACGAGCTCGAGCACCAGCGCGAAATCGAAGTGCGCCGGCACGCCGTCGGTCGTCGCCTGATGCTGCTTCACCGAGACCGTGAGGATCTTCTTGTCCCACGAAACGTTCACGTCGCACTCGGGGTGCCCGGGCTTGTAGACCCACTGCTCGAAGAATTTCCCGAGGCTCCGTCCGCTCACTTCTTCCATCGCGCGCATCAAGTCGCGCGTCTCGACGACGCCGCGCGCGTGGCGCGTGAGGTAGACGTTCACCCCTTTCCAGAAGAGCGCGTCGCCGAGCTCGACGCGCAATAGGTGGAGAACGAGCCCGCCTTTCTCATAGAGGTGGCGATCGAACAGATCGAGCGGCGCGTCGTAGTCCTGGCAGACGATCGGCCGGCGGTACCGCCCCGTCGCTTCGTGCGAGTACCCCTCGAGATCGCCCTTCAAGCCGTACTCGTACTCGTCGCGCCCGAAGCGCTTCTCGCGCCACACGTGCTCGAAGAACGTCGCGAACCCTTCGTTGAGCCACCCTTCGCTCCAGTCGCGGCAGGTGACGAAGTCGCCGAACCACTGGTGCGCGAGCTCGTGCGCGATGAGGTCGTCGCTCGAGACGTCGATGGCCGCGCGCGCGTCGAGCAAGATGAACTCGTACATCGTCGTGGCGGTGGTGTTCTCCATCCCGCCGAAGATGAAATCGCTGACGACGACCTGCGCGTACTTGTTCCACGGGTACGGCGTGCCGGTGATGGCGCCGAAGTGCTCGACCATCTGCGGCGTGCGCGCGAACGTGCGCAGCCCGTCTTCGAGCCGCCCCTTCGGCACGAGGTAGGTGAGCGGAACCGCGCCGGTCCCCTTCGCGCCCCGCTTCGCCGTCTCCTCGATCGTCTCCAGCTCGCCGGCCACCAGCGTGAGCAAGTAGCTCGGATGCGGCGCGTCCATCTTCCAGTGAAAGCGCCACGCGCCCTTCTTCGGCGTGTCCTTCGACACGAGCGCGCCGTTCGAGAGCACGGTCCACTTGTTCGGGACCCGCACCGCGATCTCGGTCGTCATCTTCACGTGCGGCTTGTCGATGCACGGCACGAAGTAGCGCGCGTCTTCTTCCTGGCACTGCGTCCACACCTGGCGCGGGCGATCGGGGACGTGCTCGTCGGGCTCGAGGAAGTAGAGCCCGCGTCGCGGCGTCGCCGAGTAGGCGATCGTGACCGTGGCGTGCGCCTTGTCGCGCGGGATCTGCACCGTGATCTCGCGCCCGTCGTAGCGATGCTTCGCGGGAGCGCCGTCGAGTCGCACGCTCCGGATGTCGAAGGCCACGGCGTCGATGTGCACTTCGTCGGCGTCCGGGTCGATGCGCCGGAGCCGAAGCGCCGCGTTGCCGACCACGCTCTTCTTCGTGACGTCGAGCGCGAGGTCGAGCGCCAGGTGATCGACCGTGAACGGCCGGTCGCGTTCGAAGTTGCGCGCGGTGTGCGCGAACGCGAACGGCCGCGCGTGGGCGGCCGCTTGCTCGTGGTGATGACATGCGGCGGCGCCGCAGCGGGTATGCAGGCGTTGCGCGACGGACATGGTTCGCGCAGAGAGTGGCAGAGGGAGCGGCGCGAGGGGAAGTGTGATTCCGCACTCCCCCCCGCCGAGCTGCTGGAATCAGGGGGCCGGGTAGCCGCAACCGCTCGAGGCGGAGAAGGTGCTCCCGAGCGCGCTCAGATCGCTGCACGTCGCGGTCGTCGGCGAGAACTGCGAGGTGACCTTGCCGTCCTCTTCGCAGAAGCAGGTCGACTTGCCGCTCGAATCGACGGAGCAGTCGAGGACGTAGGTGTGACCGCCCGTGGTGTTCTGGCACTCGCACGATTCGCTGAGCGTCGCCGTGCAGAACGGGCCGGCGCTCGGCGTCGGGACGCCGGCATCGGCGGGCTCCGTGATTCCCACGACTCCCGCGTCGGCGGGCTCGACGCTCACGCCGCCGTCGCTCTCGCCGTAGCCGCCGCCGGCCGAACCGGTCGCTTGCGAGAAGCACTCTTTGACGCTGTTGGCCGTGACCTGGCAGCAGAGGACCGGATCGTTCGGGTCGGCGCTCCATCCGGCCGGGCACGGCTCGCACAAGCTGGCGACGCCGCCGTCGTAGGCGATCGGATACGGGTCGCCGGCGTCGCACGTGTAGATCGTGCCCGCGTCGTACGGTCCGCCCGCGTCCACGACGAAGCCGCCGCCGTCGGAGTCGCCGCCGTCGTCGTAGTACCCGCCGCCGTCTTCGAACACGCCGGCGTCTTCAGCCGCGCCGCCGTCGAGTACGCCGCCGTCGTAGATCGGAGGGGGGCTGGCGTCCGTGTACCCGGCGCCGTTGCTTCCGCCGTAGCCCGTCGTCGGGTCCGATGCGCACGCGCTCACCGGCTCGACGAAGCCGCCGCCCGAGCACTCGGTCTCACCGTTGGCGAGCGTCTGGCAGCACGAGACGGAAGGCGCGCTCGTCGTCAGGCTTCCACCCGAGAACGGGGTGGGGACGACGCCGGTGTCCGGGTACCACCCGGGCGGGCACGTGAAGCCGCAGCCGTACGGCGGCGGAGGGAGCGCAACCGAGCCGGCGTCTTCAGGCGTGTCGATGCAGTCCTTCGGGTTCGACAGCGAACAGCACGAGAGCGCGTTCGGGTACGTGGACCATCCGGTTTCGCACGCGCGGAACGGATCGTTCTGCCACGCACCGCACGTCGGGTCTTCGTTGGCCGCCGCTTCGCAGCAGATGTTCGGGTGGGCGAAGCCGGCGGGGCACGCGCCGGCGTTCGCCGCTTGGGCCTTGGCGGCGGTCGTGTCGAGCGTCTTCAGCTTGTCGCTGGAGTCGCCGGTGTTGCCGAGCGAGACGGTCTTGCCGCCGCACGCCGTGACGGCGGGGAGCACGCCGACGAGCCCGATCACGATGAGGCGAGGAAGGAAGTTCGTTCGAGAGGCCATGGGGATCTCCTTGAGCGTGCAGACGGGAGCGAAGGCGTCGTGCGCCGCACGCAGATCGCGGTACGCGCATCGACTTGCAGAGTGAGTGGCCGCAGCGAGCGCGGCCCGTGATCAAAAAGTGGAGGGGGTGTCGGCGCTGTCGCAGGCGCGAGAAACGCGCGGCGCGAGCGGAGACGCGGGGTGCTCGCGGAGGAAGCGACTCGCGAAGTCGCGCGCTTCATCGACGCGCCCGAGCTCGCAGAGGGCGAAGACGCGCGCAGCCTCGGATTCTTCGCGGAGCTGGCCGTTGGGAAAGCGGCGCGCGTGCTCGGCGAGGAGGCGGAGGGCGCGGGAGCCGTCGTTGGCGCGGAGGGCGGAGTGGGCGTCCTGGAGGAGGGAGAGCTCGGCGTCGAGGGGCGTGGGGGCGGTCGCGGTCGGGGTCGCGGTCGCGGTCGGGGTCGGGGTCGCGTTCGCGGACTCGTCGGCGATCGCAGGAGCGATCGGCGTGGGCCGCGGGCTCGGCGCGATGGGCGAAGGCCGCGCGAACGTCGGCGCGATCACCGTGACGCTCGGCCCTTCCGTCGCCGCATGCTTCGCCGCTTCATGACGCGAGTACGTCACCGTCCCCGCTCCGACGGCGCTCACGATCGCTACCGAGACCAGAATCTTCGCGCCGATGCCGCTCGCGATCGCCGTCG
>PLXW01000053.1 GCA_003151595.1 Myxococcales bacterium | reverse complement strand
CACCACCGCCGCCGCCGTTGCCGCCTCCGCCTCCGTTGCCTCCACCCCCGCCTCCGCCCAATCCGCCTGGCAGACAGAAGCTGAGCCCGAGGGGCGTCGTCTGGCACGTCTCGCCCGGAGGGCAGTCATTCACACCGGAGCAAAGCTGGATGCCGCCGCCGGGACCGCCACCTCCACCGCACGTCGCCGCGCACGTCGCGCTCGCGCCGGTTCCGGCGATCGAGGCGCAACAGACGTCGCCTTTGGGGCAGCTGTTCGAGCCGGAGCACGAGAGCGAAACGCCACCCGTGCACTGACCGATGCCCGTGCACGACTCGCTCGCGCCACCCACACCGCCGCCGCCAAGTCCGCCGATGCTCAGGCAACACTGCTGCGTCGCGGAGTCGCACGTGTCGGTGCCGCAGGTGATGCCGCCCGTGGTGCCGCCGCTACTGCTGCTCGATCCTCCGCCGCTGCTCGAGCCGCCGCTCGACGACGAGCCGCCGCCCGAGGACGACCCACCGCTCGACGACGAGCCGCCACCGGACGATCCGCCGCTCGACGACGATCCGCCGCTCGAGGAGCCTCCACCCGATCCGCCGCTCGACGATCCCCCCGAGCCTCCGCTGCCCGACGAGCTCCCGCCGCTGCCGCTGCTCGCGTTGCCGCCGGATCCCGATGCGCTCCCGAGCGCACCGGGGTTCGACGAGTCGAGCTCGGCGCGTCCACCGCATCCGGCGACGAGGAGCGGCGTGACGAGCAAGGCGACACTCGAGAACGAAGACAAGACGCGAACGAGCTTCATGACGGGCGACCCTCCATCGTTAAGATCGACAAAATCTCTACGTCGTTCGACGAAGGAGAGCGCGTCTCGCGCGCGCATCGAATCGAGATGGAAAAAAGGTGTGCGGCGCGGTCAGCGACGATGCCCGCCACCGCTGGGACGCGGCGCCGCGCGCGGCGCTGACATCGGCGCGGCGATCGGACGGGCGCGCGGGGCACCCACGCGAACGACGTGCGGTGTGGGAGGGTGAGCGCCCACCCTTATCGCCGTCGATGGACGCGCGAACGCCTTCGCCTGCGCGAAGCCGCGCCCGCTCGTGCTGACGTGCGCGACAGCCGACTCACGGATCCCGAGGCTCCCCGGCGGCGGACCGTGCGGTCCCCCTTGCGATCCCATCGCCACCGGCCGCGCGCCTCCGACCGTGGGCTCCGCGCGGACGTACTCGTGCGTCTCGCCCGCGATCGTCGCCGCACGCGGACCGACGATCACGTGCGCGCCGACGCCGCGCGCGAACATGTCGTCGCGGCTGCAGAACACGACCGGCCCCGGACGCACGACGCCGAAGCTGACCGCGACGCCGCCGCGCCACACGTACGACGGCTGCATCGGTCCCCAGCCGACGTATCCGTAACCCTCGGGCCCCGTTCTCCAGTTGACCCATGCGCCCGAGTAGCGACGCCCCGGAATCCAACCCCACCTTCCGGAGTCGACCCACATCCATCGGCCATAGTGAAATGGCGCCCAGCCCCACTCGTAGTAGCTGTTCCAGACGTAGTCGTCGTCGTACTCCCATCCGCCGTTGGAGACGTAGGGCGCAAAGTCGGAGCCGACTTCGTCGACGTTGGGGACCCAGATCGTTCCGTACGTCGGGTCATCGACCCACGTGCCGTGCGGATCGAGCGCGGCGTGGAAGTCGGTGAGCGCGCTCGGATCGGTGTCGGCGTAGTCGTCTTGCTGCACGCCCACCGGGACGTCTTGCGTCTGTATCGGCGCGCGAGAGGGATCGCCGGAGCCCTCGTCTTCGATCTGCATGGGCACTTGTGCGGCGGGCGGAGTCGCCGGCGACATGGCGTAGGCCGGTGTGGGCGCTTCGTCCTCGCACGCGACGATCACCAGGAAGAAGAGCGAGGCGAGCAAAGCGCGCGATCGCGACGGGTCGAACATGACGCCTCCGAATTTCTCTTATCGAACCGGGTCACCAAGCGAAGAGCGTGCCGAAGCACGATCGTACTCTTGCGCCCGAATGCCAGCGAGCGGGTCTGGATCATTCGAGTGCCATGGTCTCCGACGATCCTCTAAATATTTCACGCCACTGACGGAGACTCCGTTGCAGCGCGCACGCGGGGAAGACGCTGCTAGGTTTTTTCGTGCGCCGAGCACGCGCGTCGGAGGAATGAGCATGAGCGAGAGCGAAACGCAGTGGCACGTGCAGGTCGAAGAGGGCCTCGTGAAGTTGTGGTCCCTCGATCAGCTCGACGCCGCGTTCAAGGCGGGGCTCATCGACGAGACGACGTTCGTCCTCGAAGACGGGTCGACCACGTGGCTCACGCTCGGCGCACTGCTCGGGAGTGACGAGCCGGAAGCGCCGCCCGCGCACGACTCGGCGGCACCGCAGTCGTATACGCCGCAGTCGCTGACGCCGATGTCGTTCTCTCCGCAGAGCACGTCGATGGTCTCGGACCTCGACGACGACATGCCGGTGCAGTTTCGATCGAAGAAGCGTGGGCTCGTGATCGCGGCGTCGCTCGTGCTCGTCGCGGCCGGCGTGGCGCTCGCGGGGTTCAAGTTCGGGGCGACCGCGACGGAAGTGCCCGCCGCAGCCGCGGCTACGTCTCCCACGCCGGTCGTGGCCGCACCGCCTGTGACCGAGACGGTCGCGAAGGACGCGGGGACGGAAGCGCCGCGCCTCTCCGACGATCAGCGTCGCGCGCTCGCCGATGCGGACAAGGCGATGCAGTCGAAGCTCGAAGCGCAGGCGAAGGTGCGCGCGGCCAACGCTCCGCACCGCCATCACGGCAGCAAGTCGGCGCACGAGAAGACGCCGTTCCACAACGGCGGCGCGCAGGGCGATCCGTTGAACAGCAAGCTCTGAGAGCGCATCCCGGCATCACGCGATGACGGGAACGCGCTCTTTCGCGCGACCAAGCCGTGCGGAAGCCATGGCGATCGCAGTGGAGCGCTTCCTTTCGATCCCCACACGCCACGGAGAGGCGTGCGGTGGGCGCCGTGATCGTAGGGGAGCGGTGCCCTTCGATCTTCACGTGCACGGAGAAGCGCTCGGTGGTCGCGGAGATCGAAGGGGAGCGTTGCCCATTGATCTCCACGTGCACGGAGAAACGCTCGACGCCCGTGGAGAAGCGCTCGGTGTGCGTGGAGATCGAAGGGCAGTCGTGCCCTTCGATTCCGGAGGGCGTGGGGATCGTCTCCACGTCGATCGGAGCGAATGGGAGAGGTGTGGAGATCGAAGGGGAGCGCTCCCCTACGATCTCCGTGGGCGTTCCACGGCGTGGTGTACGCGCGGAGCCGTTCGCCGCGATGGAGCACCGGCTCGCGGCGCTCTGGGCGACGTGAATCAGGCGCGGGTTGTGAGGCAGACGTGCACTGGCGCCGTGGGCGGGGGGCCGGGCTCCGGCGGCCGTGGGTATGGCGGGGGGGCCGGGGGGGCCGGGGCCGCCTGCGCTAGGTCCCGGCCCGCGGCGTGCCCGGGCCTACGTTCTCCCCGACGAGGCCGACGAAATTACGGACAGCCCCTTGCTGAGCCCGAGTCCGCGCCGTCACTTGGGCGGCGGGGGCGGCGGGGGCGCGGTGACGGTAACGGTCACCTTGGTGGTGACGCCCGCGCCGGACCAGCCACCCGACGTGAAGTCGAACGTCTCGGGGACGACGGCGCCGGCGCCCGACGCCGTGCTGATCGACAGAAGCTGCGGAGGAGCGCCCGCCGCGCCGCCATCCTTGCCGGCGATCGCGCGCGTGAACGCGAAGACGTTCCCTTCCCACGCGCCGAGGCCGAACAGATCGCGAGAGCCCGTGCCGGGGCCGGTAGCCGTGGTGCTGCCACCGTACATGCCGCCGTTGAGCGAGAGCGATGGCGTGCCCGTGGCGTACGCCTTCGTGAGCTCGGCGACGTTGATGCCGGCGAGAAAATCGCTCGGGCCGCTGCACGTCGGGGCGTACGTGGGATGCGCTGCCGGCGGGGGCGCGCACGAACGAATCGTCGCGAGGCCCGTCGCTGCGCCGGTGGCATCGTTGTAGAAGACGATGTCGCCGGAGAGGCCGAGGAAGTTCGTACTGCCTGACGTGGGATCGCTGCCGAAGTTGCCGAGGTCCTTCGCGTTGCCGGTCGCGGGATCGATCGACCAAACTTCGCCGTTACCGTCACCGCCGACGAGCGTCTCGACGGTCCCCGCCCCGCCGTCCGCACCGGGCGGCGACAGGAGGCCTGGCGGCGCGAACGCGAGCGCGTACATGCGCGGGGTCGTGGTGGTGCCGGCGGGATAGACGATCTGCTGCCCGTTCGTCAGCTGAACAGGGCCCGTTCCGCCCGAGGGGAGGACGCATTTGTAGATGGAGTACTCGGTGTTGACGTAGACCTCGCCGGCCGCGTTCACGGCCACGTCGGTGACGGCGTTGCTACTCGCGTCGATGCCTGCGAACGGACCGATTTGTGTGATGGCGGGCGGGCTCGAGCTTGGGTCCAGCTGGTAGAGCGCGACGTCGGTGTTCGCGTAGATGGTCGTCTTCGTAGTGACGACGATCCCACCGTCGGTCGGAGGCACGCCACCATCATTCGTGAGAATGAGGCCACCGTCGTCTCCGGAGCTGATACCGCCGCTGCCGGAGCCGCTCCCCCCGCTGCCGCTCCCGGAACCGCCGCCGTCAGTCGGGAATCCGCTCCCGTTCGTGCCCGAGCATGCGCCGGCCGCGCCGACGACGAGAACCGAAACAACCCCAAACGCGATCCGTCTGCGCATCGACGACCCCTCCACCACGAAAAGTACTCACCAAAAAGAAGTGTGCTTTTAATCGCGCGAGGAGCATGACGCATCCAAGCGAGGCCGCTTCCCAGGCGACGAGACTCGTAGCGTCTCGTGCGCACATTATGGAAAGTTTCAGCTAGAAGCGCCTCGCCAGCCCGATTTCGCATGAAGACGACGCCGCAACTTCGCCGAGCCGTCACGTTCGCCGGCCTCGCCGCGGTGATCGCCACGGGTACGATCGCGGCCTGCGCGAGCTTGCCCGACGTGTCCTTCGTCGGCGGCGGCGGAGAAGCGGGGATCGTCGACGCGACGAAGATCCCTCTGGTGGAATCGGGGGCGAAAGACGTGGAAGCCCCGGCCGACGGCACGATCGGCGACGCAGGCGACGACGCAGCGACCGGCGACGCGGCGGGCGATGACGGTGGAGCCGACGCCGCAGTGATGTGCGGCGACGCCAGCGTATCGGGGTGCGCACAGTGCCCGGGCGCACCGCTCGTATGCAAGAAGGGGACGCGCAACGACTGCGTCGCCGATTGCACCGAGTGCGCGGTGGGGTGGCTCGCGTGCTGGCACTGCCCGGGTGGGAACGCGCCGCGCGGAAACTGCAGTCCGGTGAACGCGAACGGCAACCTCACCTGCGGCGCGGGGAACCTGTGCGCGTGCGACGCGGCGAGCGATTGTCCGGCGTCGAACGGCTCGCCGCAGATCTGCGCGGTGCTCGATGCCTCGGTGAAGAACCGCTGCCTCACGTGCGGCGAAGCGCCGACGAACGGTCTCTCGTGCCTGCTCGTCGACGGCGGCGGCGGCACATGCAACGCAGGAACGAGCACTCCGACTTGCCAATGATGACGGCTCGGCGAGCCGTCGCCGCGGCTTACGAAGGCGTGTGAATCACAGCCTCGACGTCGTTGCCGTCGGGGTCGATGACGAACGCGCCGTAGTAGTTCGAGTGGTACTCGGGCCGCGGGCCGGGCGCGCCGTAGTCCTTGGCCCCTTCGGCCAGCGCCGCTTCGTGAAACGCGCGCACCGCTGCGCGGCTGGGCGCGACGAACGCGAGGTGCACGGGGGACTTCGCGACCGCGTGCCCTTCGCTCCAGTACCCCGGACGCACTTCGCCGATCCAGAACGACGGCTTGCCGTTCGCGCCGAATCCTCCGCCTCCCGGGTACTCGCGCACGAGGCCGTACCCGAGCGGCGCGAGCACCTTCAGGTAGAACGCTTTGCTGCGCGCGTAGCTCTGAACGCTGACGACGACGTGATCGATCATGGGCCGAGTCTTAGCGCCGTCGGCGCACGTCGATCAATCGTCGGGGCACCGGACGTCGTCGTTCGGCGCGTTCGGCGTCCCGTGGAAGCCGGGGAACCACGACGCAGAAGAGCTCTGCCAGCGGCTCCACTCGGCGCGGACGCCGGGTGCGCAATCGCTCGGGAACGAGAGCGACGTGCCGACGGGGATCTTCGAGGGCGGATAGGTGATCGAGTCGACGAGCGCGCCGTTCGCGAGGAGCGTCACCGTCGTCCCCTGGTTGCGCAGCACGTCGCCCGGGTCGCCGGCCCACGCCAGGACGAGCCCAGGGAGCGCGTGGTTCACGGCGTCGTCGGTCGAGTCGGCCACGAGGAACGAGCCGCCCGCGGGGAGCCACTCGTCCGTCGTGACATCGACCGTGATCACCTTCGCGCCGACCGCGCACTCGCCGTGAAGTCCGAGGAGATTGAGCGCGCAGTCACGCGTGCTCCGGACCTCGAGCCACTCGCCGTGATCGCCGGTACCCGACTCCGACGCGATGAGGATCTCGACGATCGCGAGATCGCCCGGGCCCACGGACGCGAGGCATTCCCCGTCGGGCCCCGCGTCGAAAGGCGGGCCGGTCGACGGCGTGACACCTGCGTCGTCGTCTCCGCTCCAGGCAGGCGGGTCGCTGCTCGCGTCGTTCGACGAGTCGTCGCCTTCGAATGGAAGCGCGAGCGAAGCGTCGAACGTGGTGCGGCCGGCGTCGACCGACAGCGCGCCGGCCTCCGCGGCGCCGACCGGAACCGTCAGGTCCGCTTCGTTGCATGCCGACGAAGCGAGCAGCGCGAGCCACAGGAAGAAGAGCATCGTTCGCACGAGCGCGAGCCATCGCAACGCGCGTGCCGGAGCGCGCGCGCAATGACCTCGCACACTTGGCGAGATCGGAAAGCGTCACGGACGATTTAGCGGGTGGCCCGTGACGCTCGCACGAGCGCGGCGCGGGTCGACTCGTCCACGCCCGAGGCGATGGCCACGTCCGGATGCGACGCGAGCGACGCGAGCGACGCGATGTTCGCGCTCGCCATGTCGTCGCTCCGATAGTTGTACCGAGGGGTCGCGTACTCGAGGAACCGGTTGCCGTCGGTGTTCAACTGGACACCCGGAGCTCGCGACAGGAGATCGACGTCGACCGGCGCGAGGATGCGCCGCGAGACCAGGAGCCGGAAGACCTCGTCGTCGTCGGCCACCCCTAGCAGCGTGGCCGCGTGCCGATCGCGCACGTGCTCCACGAACGCGGGCTGAATCTCTTCAGGCGACATGCTGGCAACGATGATCCCCTGCCCGCCCAGAACGAAGAAGCTCACGTTCGGAAAGACGTCGCGCAGCGTCGACAGGACGCTCGCGATCTCGACCACGCCGATGTGGTGCAACTGGATCCACTGCTGGAGCACGCCCCCTTCGCGCAGCCGATCGCGCGCCAGCGCATAGAACTCGCGGCTGTACAGGTTCGTGACCCCCGCGAACCAGACGCTCGAGAGCTCCAGCGTGATGAGGTCGTAGCGCGTGTCGCGAAGGAGCAGGAGGTTCCGCCCGTCCTCCAGGAAGAGCGACACGCTCGGCTCTGCGAGCACGCCGTGGTTCACCTGCGGGAACAGGTCGCGCGCGGCGGCGACGATCCCCGGCGCGATCTCGGCGACGTCGACGGCGGCGAACCCCATCGCGCTGACCACGTACGCCGTGCGACCCGTCCCCAGGCCGATGACGAGCGCGCGATCGAAGTGGCTGACGTACTGCATCGGGACGAGGGCGAACGAGGTCTGCGCCGCCATCTCGTTGCCGTCGTTGCCCTGGAACTTCCCGTTCGTGAGGAGCGTGCGCCGCTCGTGCCCGTTCGACTCCTTGGGCGTGTCGCTGATGACGGTGGTGATCCCGCCCAGCGTGTCCTCGTGGAACGAGAGGAGCTTCGAGTCTTCGTGCACGAACTGCCGATGAAAGTAGACGTGCTCGCCCGAGGTGAGATCGAGGCGATTCCATCGCGGCAACAGGAAAACGCTGGCCAACGCCACGGCGCCGGCGACGATGAGCGGCAGACGCATGCGCGAGTCGCCGGCGAAGATCACCGCGACGACTCCGGTGATCGCTGCGAGCACGACGAGCGCGCGCTCGGTGGCGTCGGAGCCCCAACGAGGCAGGACGAAGAATCCGATCGCGATCGATCCGGCGATGCACCCCAGCGCGTTGACGGCCGCGACGCGCCCGGCTGCGAAGCCACGCTCGTTCGAGGGGAACGACGGGACGCGGAAGACGAGCGGATAGGCCGCGCCCAGCACGGCAGCCGGCGGCACGACGACGCCCGCCGCGATCGCGAAGCGCGCCAGCTCCTGTCCCGCGAACGAGTGGGCCTTCGACCCCAGCCACCCCACCGCGTGCGGAGCGTGCGGCCACGCCACGTGAACGAGCGCCAGCGTGAGCGAGCCCACGACGAGCGCTGCGCCAGGCGTCCACGCCGGGACGCGCGGTGACTTTCCGAAGAGGAGCGCCGAGGCGATGCTGCCGACGCCGAGGCCGATGAGCACCGACGAGAGCATCGCGGCGAAGGCGTAGACGCTGTTGCCGATGACGGCGCACGCCAGGTGCGTCCACGTGACCTCGAGCGCGAAGAGAATGAAGCCGGTGGCAAAGGCGAACGCGACGAGAGCAAGTGGCACGCTGGCCGAGGCATCGGCCTTCGCGAGCGCTGGGCGAGACTCCGGTTCGGGGTCCGTTCGAACGGACGAGAGGACCAGCAGCGCGAGGAGCGCCGCGATCACGTCGAACGCTGCGGCGATCCAGAGACCGCCGCTCATTCCGAAGAGGGGGAAGAGCGCGATCGGCGCGCCGATGGCGGCGAGGATCGCGCCGACGAGGTTGAACGCGTAGAGAACGCTCACCGAACGCGCGCGGCTCGCCGGGGCGACGCGATCGGCGACGTCGATGATCGCGGGGAAGGTGGCCCCCATCGGGAGCGTCAACGGAAGGATCCAGACGGCGGCCACGACGCCGCGCATGAGCGCGAGGAGCGCCGGCCTGTCCACGCCGAGCCGAAGCAGCGGCGCGAAGGCCGGTACCAGCGCATCGAAGCGCCACACGAGCGCGAGACACGCCAGGGCGACGAGGACCTCCAGCGCCGGGTACAGAACGAACGACGTGGCCAGCCGACGAACGCGCCGGAGCGCCGGATAGAGGAGCGCGCCAGCCGTGAGCCCCGCGAAATAGATCGAGAGGACGATGGCCCCGGCGGGTGTCGTCGCACCGACGAGCGTCGAGAGGAGCTTCTCGAACACCTGCTCGGCGAGGAGCGCCGCCGCGCCGCTCAACGTGAACGCGACGGCGAGGCACGGGACTCGAGCGGAAGTTCGCACGGCGCGGACCCTATCAGACGAGCTTCGCCGCCACCCGCGGAGGCGCCGCGGTCTTCCACGCCTCGACCAGCAGCTCCCGCAGCCACGCCCGGTCGACGTTCGCCAGATGCACCAGCACCCACGGGTAGCTCGCGTAGTGCGGCGTCACCTCGAACACGTGCGGCGCCGAGGCGACGAGCGCCTCGCGGACGTCGAAGGTCACGCGGATCACGACCGTGCCGTCCTCGCGATCGCGGGCGAAGAGCTTGTTCTTCACGCGAAACCCGGGCGTGCCGTACGACGGGCGCTCGTCGGTCTCCGGAAGCGAGAGCGCGATGGCGCGCACATCGTCGATGGTGGTGCCTTTTCGTTTGGTCCGGGTTGCCACGAAGTGGAGCCTACCCTCGCGAACGCGCGTTGCGGCGCGCGACGGCGTTGGTATAGCGGTGAGGTGACCATTCGCTCCAAGCTCCTCTTCTCCGCGTCCGCGCTCGCGTGCGCCATGACCGCGCTCGCGTGCGGCGCGAAGCAGACGGGCGACGGAGCTCCGCCGGGGATCACGTACGAAGCGAGCGCGCCGACCGGAAATTGCGCCGCGGTCACGCAGCAGCACTCCATCGAGGGGCACACGCACATCCCCGTGTGCTCGTACGCGCCGTACGCGACGAAGCCGCCGTCGTCCGGGAATCACTACCCCATCTGGGCCGCGTACAAGACGTACGCAGCGCCGATCCCCGAGGGCTTCTTCGTTCACAACCTGGAGCACGGCACGATCGTGCTCACCTACAACTGCCCCAACGGATGCGACGCCGACGTCGCCGCCGCGCAAGCGATGCTCGACGCGCTCCCCGACGACGCCGAGTGCACCGCGCTCGGCGAAGGGGTGCGGCGTCGAAGCGTGATGACGCCCGATCCGAACCTCGACGTCGCCTTCGCGGCCAGCGCGTGGGGGTGGACGCTTCGCGCGAAGTGCTTCGACGCGACGGCCTTTCGAGCGTTCGCGCTGGCGCACTACAACCACGCGCCGGAGGACCTGTGCAACGACGGCGAGGACGTCTCCAGCGGGCTCGCGGCCGGCTGCGGCGAAGAGCAGTAGGGCATCCCCCCGCGCACACCTCACAAAAACGCCGCGCACCGTTCACACGTTCGTCACAGCGTGCGAAGCTAGGGCCATGCGCTCTTCGATCTTGGCCTGCGCCGCCACGCTTCTCGTCGCTTGCGGAACCAGCTCCTCACCGAGCTCACCCACCAACAGCGGTGGCGGCGGCGGCGGAGACGATAGCGGCGCGGTGAATCCGGGGGACGACGCCGGGAACGTCACTGACGGCGCATCCGCCGACGCCACGGTCGACAGCGCCTTCGACGCCGGGCCTCCCGACACGACCTGCTCGGGGCCGTGCCCCAAGTCGTCGATCAAGCACGTCGTGATCATCGTCCAGGAGAACCACACCTTCGACGATCACTTCGGCGCCTACTGCACGGCGACCCCCGGCTCGAACCCGACGTGCAACGACGGCCCGGCCTGCTGCGAAGCGATGCCGGCCGCCGATCCGAAAGGGGTCAAGCCCACGGTGATCACCGACGAGGAGCACGCGACGTTCGGTCCGAACCACGCCAAGTCGTGCGAGCTCACCGAGATCGACAACGGCAAGATGGACGGGTTCTCGAACACATCGAACATCGGGTGCGGGTCCGCCGAGAACGTCGCCGCCGCCGATCCGACGATCATCAAACCGTACTGGGATCTGGCGAAGACCGGCGCGCTCGGCGATCGCTACTTCCAGCCGCTCGTCGGACAGAGCTCGGGCAACGACATGTACCTCGCGCGCGCGGCATGGGTCTTCGACGACAACGCGGCCGCGCCCAAGGGGGCTGTCGGCATGACGTGCGACCTCGAGTCGCCGGCACAGCAGTACACGGATCAAACGATCGGCGATCTCCTGACCGCGGCAACGGTGCCATGGACCTGGTTCTCCGGCGGGTACGGCACGATGGTCGCTGCCGACGGCGGTTGCCCGCCGAAGCCCAGCGACTGCGCGTTCGCCCTCTCGTTCTATCCGTGCGCGTACGATCCCAGCGACGTGCCGTTCAACTACTACGCCTCGTCGCGCGACAACCCGGCGAACCTGCAGGACCTCTCGGCGCTCGACGCCATTCTCACGGGGACGGGCGAGCTCCCGGCCGTCTCGTTCGTGAAGCCGATCGGCTACGAGTCCGAGCACCCCGGTGCCAGCAGCACGCTGAGCGCGGGCGTCACACGCGTGACCGGGATCATCGCCGCCATCGAAGCGTCCAAGTACCGCGACGACACGCTCGTCATCCTCACGTACGACGAAGGGGGCGGGTACTTCGATCACGTGGCGCCTCCGGCCGCGAGCACGATCGACAGCGAACCTTACGGCACGCGCATCCCTTTCCTCGTCGTGGGGCCGTTCGCGCGGAAGAACTTCGTCTCGCACGTCACGATGGAGCACTCGTCGCTCGTGAAGTTCATCGAGTGGAACTGGCTCGGCGGGACGACCGGACAGCTCGGGACGCGCGACACCGTCGTGGCGAACATCGGCAGCGTGCTCGATCCCGCGACGACGGGCGTCGCTGTTCCCGAGAACTGAGCGGGCCCACCCGGAGAGCGCGTTCCGGAATCGTGCGAGACCGAGCGATGCCTAGGAGTGGGTGAGGAGACGTACTCCTGTACGTTGACGACCCCCGACGCCGGCAGCGCGATGGGATCGCGCGGTTACGGAATGCGCTCTAGAGTGCGCGGCGCATCGTGCTGTCGCTCTCGTTCGTCGCTGGGACTCTGGAGATTCGCGGGCTGCCCGAGGGGCTCGCGATGCCGGAGGAGTGTGCGTTCGATCCGCGCACGCAGTGCCATCGCGCACCGGCGATCGCGTACGCGAGCTTGGTGCGAGCGATCGTGGGGGCGAAGGTTCCGTACGAGGACGGCGCGCGAAGGTACGAGGAGCTGGCGCACGGCGCGATCGCGCATCGCGAGCCGCGGCCGTACCAAAGCGAAGCCATCGAGGCGTGGAAGCGGGCGCGCGGGCGCGGCGTCGTGGTGCTACCGACGGGAGCCGGGAAGAGTCACGTCGCGGTGCTCGCCATCGAAGAGAAACGACGGAGCACGCTCGTCGTGGCGCCGACGCTCGATCTGGTGCGGCAGTGGTACGACCTCCTCGGCTCGACGTTCCACGTGCCCATCGGCGTCGTCGGCGGCGGCGAGCACGACGTGCGGCCGATCACGGTCGCGACGTACGACTCGGCGCACTTGCACATGGATCATCTCGGCGCGCGCTTCGGGCTCGTCGTGTTCGACGAGTGTCACCACCTGCCGAGCGCCGCGTACGCCATGGCCGCGCGCTCGTGCATCGCGCCCTTTCGCCTGGGGCTGACGGCGACGCCCGAGCGGGCCGATGGACGCGACGCGGAGCTCACGCGGCTCATCGGGCCGATCGTGTACCGGCGGGAGATCACCGAGCTGTCGGGCGACTACCTCGCCGAGTACGACGTGGAGCGCGTGGCCATCGAATTCACCGACGACGAGCGCGCCGAGTACGAAGAGGAGCGCGCGATCTACCGCGCCTTCGTGGAGATGAATCACATTCGCATGTCGAGCCCGCGCGGGTGGAGCGAGTTCATCATGCTGTCGTCGCGGAGCGCGGACGGGCGGCGCGCGATGAAGGCGTACCGGCGGCAGCGCGCGCTGGCGTTCGCCGCGCCGGCGAAGCTCGATTTCGTCGGACACTTGCTTCATTCGCACCGGGCCGATCGCGCCATTCTCTTCACGCAAGACAACGCCACGGCGTACGCCATCGCGCGCAGGTTCCTGGTGCCGGTCATCACGCATCAGACGAAGGTGAAGGAGCGGAGCGCGATCCTGGCGGGGATCTCGGACGGCTCACTCGGCGCGGTCGTCACCTCGAAGGTGCTCAACGAAGGGGTCGATGTCCCCGACGCGAACGTGGCCGTCGTGATCTCGGGGAGCGGCTCGGTGCGCGAGCACGTGCAGCGCCTGGGGCGCGTCTTGCGAAAGCGCGAAGGGAAGCGCGCCGTGCTCTACGAGCTGGTCACGGCCAAGACGAGCGAAGAGCACACGAGCGATCGAAGGCGGGAGCACGGTGCTTACCGCTGATCTCGTGCGGGCGCAGAGGCGCGGCGACGAGCTGCGGCTCGTGAAGCTCGACGACGCGGGGCGCGCGCGGGCGCTCGCGATAGCCGAGACGCTCGTCGAGATGGCGCGCGCGCACGTCGGGCACACGCGGGAAGAGTGGGACGAAGCGACGAGCGCGATCGACGTGGAGCCGCGGGACGTGCGGTTGAAGGCGGGGCTGGCGAAGCTCGTCGAGGACCGGTGCACGTTCGCGATGGACGAGACGGTCGATGCGATCGAATTGCGTCGCGAGCTGTTCCTGCGCGCGACGATCGCCCGGCGCGCGACCCCCGACGGTACGCGCTTCGATCGCGACGCCGTCGTGGCGAGCCTCGCCCGCGATCGCGGCGTGGCGAGCGACGCCGTCGAGCGCGGCCTCTTCGCGGATCTTCGTGACGCGCACGAGCTCACCGACTTCGAGGCGATTGCGAAGGAGGCGCTCGTCGCTCTCTGGGAGCGCGGTCAGGCCCAGGCCGTGTTGCTGCGCGCCGTTCGCGTCACGGTCGACGTTCGCCGCACGACGCCGGGAGCGACGCGCGCGCTCTTCCACCGCTTGAAGTTCCTGCGGCTACTGTCGACCATCACGCGCACCGACGACGGGCACCGCATCGTCATCGACGGCCCCTTCAGCCTCTTCGAAGCGAGCACGAAGTACGGGCTGGAGCTCGCGCTGATCGTGCCGATGCTCGAACACTGCGAGGCGTGGTCGCTCGTCGCCGACGTGCGCTGGGGGAAAGAGCGAACGCCGCTCACGTTTCGCATCGAAGGAGAGCGCACGGGCGCGCGCGCGAAGGCGCCGCGATTGCCAGACGACGTCGCGGCGCTCGTCACGGCGTTCGAGGCGTTGACGGAGAAGGGGGCCACGCGCTGGCGAGTGTCTCCCTCGAAAGCGATCCTCGATCTTCCCGGCGTCGGGCTCTGCGTCCCCGATCTCGTCTTCGAGCGCGACGGCGCCGAGGTGCACCTCGAAGTGATGGGCTACTGGAGCCGCGACGCGGTGTGGAAACGCGTGGAGCTCGTTGAGCGCGGGCTCGCCTCGCCTCTTCTGTTCGCCGTGAGCGCGCGGCTTCGCGTCAGCGAAGAGGTGCTCCCCAACGACGCGCCCAGCGCGCTCTACGTCTACAAAGGCACGATGAGCGCGCGCGCGATCGCCGAACGGCTGGACGCACTGGCCGCTCGCGCGGCCCGAGGCGTGTCCTCGTAGAGGACCGCCGAAAATGAAGTAGATTGCCGCGCATGTCCGCGGATCAACCGAAGCAGCAGCAGCAACAGAAGCCCAAGACCGCCATCACGCCCACGCGCGTGGAGGATTACGCCGAGTGGTACCAGCAGGTCATCAAGGCCGCGGACCTCGCCGAGAACTCGCCGGTGCGCGGCTGCATGGTGATCAAGCCGTGGGGCTACGGCATGTGGGAGAACATCCAGCGCGGGCTCGACCGGATGTTCAAGGACACCGGCCACGTGAACGCGTACTTCCCGCTCTTCATCCCGCTGTCGTTCTTCGAGAAGGAAGCGGAGCACGTCGAAGGGTTCGCGAAGGAGTGCGCCGTCGTCACGCACCATCGCCTGGAGCCGAAGCCGGGCGGAGGGCTGCAGCCGGCGGGCGAGCTCGAAGAGCCGCTCATCGTGCGGCCGACGAGCGAGACGATCATCGGCGCGATGTTCGCGAAGTGGACGCAGAGCTACCGCGATCTCCCGATCCTCATCAATCAGTGGGCGAACGTCGTCCGCTGGGAGATGCGGACGCGCCTCTTCCTGCGGACCGCGGAGTTCCTCTGGCAAGAAGGGCACACCGTTCACGCCACCGAGGCCGAGGCGCGCGAAGAGACGATGCGCATGCTCGACGTCTACGAGACGTTCGCGCTCGAGCAGATGGCGCTGCCGGTCATCAAAGGCGAGAAGTGCTCGTGGGAGCGGTTCCCGGGCGCGGTCGATACGTACTCGATCGAGGCCATGATGCAGGACAAGAAGGCGCTGCAGGCCGGCACGTCGCACTTCCTCGGGCAGAACTTCGCGCGCGCCTCGGGCATCAAGTACCTGAGCAAGGAAGGGCGCGAGGAGCTCGCGTGGACGACGTCGTGGGGCGTGTCGACACGCTTGATTGGCGCGCTCATCATGGCGCACGGCGATGACGACGGACTCGTGATCCCGCCGCGGCTGGCGCCGAAGCACGTGGTGTTGCTCCCGATCTATCGGAACGACGTCGACCGCGCGCGGGTGCTCGAGCACTGCCAGGCGCTGGCGAAGGAGATCCGCGATCAGCGGTACGAAGAGCAGCGGGTGGAGGTCGAGGTCGACGACCGCGAGATGAGCGGCGGCGAGAAGACGTGGCACCACATCAAGCGCGGCGTGCCGATCCGGATGGAGATCGGGCCGCGCGACATCGACGCCGGCGTGGTCTCGGTGGGGCGGCGCGACAAGGCGCCGAAGGATCGCGAAGCGGTTCCGCGCGCGGAAGTCGCCGCGCGCGTGCCGAAGATCCTGACCGACATGCAGAGCGGGCTCCTCGCGAAGGCACGCGCGTTCCAGAAGGCGAACACGCGCGAGATCACCGATCGCAAGGAGTTCGAAGCGCACTTCACGCCGGCGAACGCGGCGAAGCCGGAGATTCACGGCGGATTCGTGCTGGCGCCGTTCGTCGACGACAAGGCGATCGCCGAGCCGCTGGCGGCGCTGAAGGTCTCGGTGCGGAACGTGCCGCTCGTGCAAGAGAAGCGTGAGGCGACGTGCATGTTCACCGGGAAGAAGACCGACCGCTGGGCGATCTACGCGAAGGCGTACTAGGCGCGGTGAGCGACGACGCCTTCTACGCGCGCCTCGACGCGACGACGTACGAGCCGACGGGCGCCACCGTCGGACCGTGGGACCCCGCGCTTCAACACGGCGGTCCCGTCGCGGCGTTGATCGCGTCGGCCTTCGAAGCGAACGCGCCGCGGGCGGGGACGCGGATCGCCCACTTCGCGCTCGATTTCTTGGGGCCGGTGCCGCTGTCGACGATGCGCGTCGAGACCGAGGTCGTGCGGCCGGGGAAGAAGATCGAGCTCCTCGCGGGGACGGTCTCGATCGGCGATCGCGTCGCCCTGCGCGCGAGCGCGTGGCGCATCGCGACCGAGCCGTCGAAGAACCCATCGGTGAACCTGAGCCAGCCGCCACCGCCGTTGCCCGAGACGACGGCGAGCGCGTTTTTTCCGGGGGTCCCGACGTTCGGCTACGGCGAGGCGAGCGAGTGGCGCTTCGCGCACGGCGGGTTCGAGTCGCTCGGCGAGGCGGCGGTATGGACGCGCCTCAAGGTCGCCGTGGTTCGCGGCGAGCCGGTGAGCGCGATCGCGCGGACGATGGCGATGGTCGACTCGGCGAACGGAATCAGCGCCGAGCTCGACGTGCGGAAGTTCCTCTTCGTGCCGGTGAACCTCACGGTGTCGATCGCGCGCATGCCCGAAGGCGAATGGGTCGGCATGCACGCGCGCACCGCGCTCGCGAGCGAAGGCGCGGGCACGACGCACGCGCGCCTCTTCGACGCGCACGGCTACTTCGGCGAGAGCCTTCAGACGCTCTTCGTCGAGCCTCGCCGCTGACTCACTCGTCGCTCCAGATCTCGACCGCGAACTTCCCCTGCCCCGCGGCGACGGCGGTGTTCACGTTCGCGGCGTCGTCGGTCTTGAAGCAGATGGCGCCGTCTTCGAGCGCGATGGCGTCGTTGCCGTCGGTGCCGTCTTCGCCGGCGCTCTTGCCCGCGGAGTCCATGACCGCGATGTCGAAGTCGGTGACCGTCGATTCGGCGAGGCCGAACACGCGGTAGCAGTGGTTGGCCTTGGCCTTGAGCGGAACGGTCGTGACCATCGAGGCGCTCGACGCCTGGCCGGTGCCCGTCGTCGCGGCCCCGAGCTGGTGCATCGAGGTGCCGACACAGTTCTTCGCCATGCCGGTGACGGCGGCCGTGAAGTCGCCGACGGGCTTGGCCGTGTGGCAGTTCTTCGCCACGGCGTCCTTCTTCCACGTGGCCTTGTCCGACTCGGGCGCGCCGCTCCCGCTCGGCGGCGGAGGGGGCGGCGGCGTGGCCGAGGCGATGGCCGCGATGGGCGTCGCTGCAGGGGGGGTCGCTTCTCCGCCGCAAGCGACGAACGAGGCGAGAGCGACGGTGCACGAGAGACAGACGATGAGGGGTGCTCGCATGGGGCGCGAGCATACTCGAACCGAGCGACGCGGCGAGCGTTCCTCTCGCGCCGGATTCCGCGCGCGGGCGCATGGCTACAGCGGGAACGCACGTGCTTGCGCAGCGTCGTGGGGATGGTCCATAAGCGCGCCGCCGTCCTTGCAGCGGGCGGTTTGGAGGAGGGAACCCGATGAACGCTCGAGCTCTGCGTCGTTGTCAGTTGGTCGCGTCGATCTTGGTCGCTACGTCCGCGAGCGCGTGCAGCAGCGCGCCGTCGTCGGATGACGCCGCGTCGTCGCAAGCCGCGCTCGGCGCTGCGAGCGCGCGCGCCGCGAACCTCGCGTCGATCCGGCAGATCGAGGATCACCGCCTCGTCGCGAACGCGCAGCTCACGGCGTTCCTGTCGAACAGCGACGCGTCGGTGCTCGCCGCGGCGGCCACCGCGGTGGGGCGCATCGGCGACGCATCGCTCGAGCCCAACGTGCTCACGCTGCTCACGCACCACGACGCGAGCGTCCGGCAAGCGGCGGCGTTCGCGCTTGGCCTACTGGCGGGGACGACCGCCGAGAGCGCGCTCGATGCGCAGCTCGCCGCGGAGCACGACATCGCCACGCGCGTCGCGATCCTCCAGGCGCTGGCGCAGGCGGGAACGGTCACGTCGGTGCCCGCGGTGACGGCGAAGCTCGCGGTGGGATCGCCCCGCGACGAGCAGACCGCGGCGGCCGAGGCCTACGGCACGATGGTGCGCGGAGGGGCAACGGCGTCGTCGGACGCGAGCGTCGTCACGCAGCTGCTCGCGCTGGCGGGAGAAGCACCGGAGACTCGCTCGGTCGCGGCGGCGTATGCGCTGGCGTCGCTGGGCGCGCGCGTGAAGATCGACGAGACCGCGCTCACGGCGGCCTTCCACGCGGCAGCGGCGCCGAGCGCGCGCGGGTACCTCGCGAACGCGCTGGCCTCGCTGGGAACGGCGACGGCGATTCAAACGCTGGCCACGGCGGCCGCGCACGACGCCGACGCGAACGTCCGCGCAGCCGCTTGCGGTGCGCTGGCGACGACGGGGTCGAGTGCTGCGGTGCTCACGGCGCTCACCGGCGCGCTGCACGATGCGTCCTCGGTGGTCGTGGTGGCTGCGGCGACGGCGGCGACCTCGCTCGGCGCCGGTGCGATGACGATGCTCCCGGCGCTCGACACCACGTTCGACACCTCGAAGTCGGCGTGGGTTCGCGCGACCGTCGTCTCGGCGCTCGGCGCCGTCGATCCCGCCTCGTCGCGATCGCGCGTCGTCGCCGGCCTGAGCGACGCTTGGCCAGTGCAGCTGGCGTCTATCGGAGCGCTCCCCGCCATCGCCACCGCGGCCGACGTCGTCACGCTCACGACGCTCGCCACCGGCTCGGACAAGCGCCTCGCGTCGGCGTCGATCGAAGCGCTGGCCTCGGTCGATGCGTCGCTCATCACGGCCGACGTGAAGACCGCGATGAAGACCGCGCTCGCCACGAAGGACTGGGAGCTCGTGACCTCGGTGTGCGACGTCGCCGCGTCGTTCGGCTGGACCGACTTCGCCGCCGAGTTGAACGCGCTCTATGCTTCGTTCCCCGGCGACGCGAACATGAACGCGCGCCTCGAGATCGTCTACGCGCTCGGCACGATCGGCAGCAGCACCGACGTGCCGCTCCTTCAGAGCGCGATCGCCGACGACACGATGCTCGTCTCGTATTACGCCGCGCTCTCGTACCAGCAGCTCACCGGCGTCGACGTGAGCGCGCAGGTGCGCACGGAGAACGTCGTCACCACCAAGACGCCGTCCGATCGCGACGTCGCCAGCGCGCTCGCGTCACTCGTTCTGCTCGAGACGACGCGCGGCCCGATCGTCGTCCGCATGCTGCAAGAGACGCCGCTCAACGCCGCAAACTTCGTGAAGCTCGCCGGCAGCGGCTTCTACGACGGCCTCCCCTTCCACCGCGTCGTCCCGAACTTCGTGGCCCAGGGGGGCGACCCGCGCGGCGACGGCGAAGGGGGCTCCGCGCACCTCGTCCGCGACGAGCTCTCGCGCGTCCCGCACTCGCGCGGAAGCGTGGGGCTCGCGTCCGAAGGGAAGGACACGGGGAGCTCGCAGTTCTTCTTCAACGACGCGTGGAACGTCCACCTCGACGAGCGGTACACCGTCTTCGGTGAGGTGGTTTACGGGCTCGATGCGGCCGAAAAGCTCGAGGTGGGGGACACGATCCAAGCGGCGATCGTGCTCTAGAAGCGTCGGATTACGGGCAGGTCCGGTCCGTTCGCACGACCGGCGCCAGCGGCGTCTGCGTGAAGTCGAACGCACCGAACAGATCGTTGGCTTGCTTGTCCTGCGCCGCGGGGTCGAGATCCGTCAACGTCTTGGTCGCGCCGAACACGCGCTCGATGAAGCGCGGAATGCTCGCTTGCTCCGCCTGCTCCTTGAAGACGAACCCGGGCTTCGCGTAGGGCGAAATCACGATGAGCGGCAAGCGGAACCCGAGACCGTACGGGTGCTGGTCGTCGCAGCCGTACGTGCGCGGCGGCTTCACGTGGTCGTACCAACCGCCGAAGTCGTCCATCGTGAAGAGGATGGCGGTGGAGGCCCAGAGGGTCGGGTTGTTCATCACGAGGTTGATGCGATCGACCGTCCAGTTTTCGCCCGTGCACACGCCGCCGATGTTGGGGTGCTCGTCGTTGAGATCCTGGTTCACGAGCCAGGTCACGTTGGGGAGGGTCCCGGCCTTCACGTCGGTGTCGAACTGCGTGGCGTTCACGACGTTCGTGCTCCAGGTCGCGCCCTCGCGCACGCTGCGGATGCCGTCGAACATCGACCAGATCTCGGGCAGCACGTAGAAGTTCGACCCGTAGAACTTCCAGGTGACCCCGGCGGGGAGCACGTCGGGGACGCTGGGGATGTCGAAGCACGGGAAGACGCTGCTCGTCGTGCAAGAGCCGCCCGCCAGCGTCGGCACGACCGAGGCGTCGGGCTCGTCGCATCCCCAGTACGGCCAGGTCACGTTCGTCGTGGGGTTGTCGGTCGACCAGCCCGCCTGCGCCGCGAGCACCATCATGTGGCCGGGGAAGCTCGGGCCGAGGACGTTCGCGAAGAAGTTGTCGCTGAGGGTGAACGCCCGCGCGTAGGCCCAGTATGACGGGATGTCCGCCTCCTGGTATTGCGCGTACGCGAGGTTGTCGCCGTTCGTCGACGAGCCCGCGGTCTGATCCCAGCCGTTCATGGCGCCGCCGTTCAAGTCGGTCAGCGCGCAGGTGTGCTCGTGACACAGGTCGCGCGACGTCTTGTCGGGGGCGTGAGGCACCGTGACGGTGCCGCCGTCGGAGAGCGCGGCCGTCGTGGTCCCTTCTGCGCCGGGGAAGGAGCCGAAGTAGTTGTCGAACGTGTGGTTTTCTTTGACGATGACGATGACGTGCTTGATCGGGTTGGGACCGGTGAAGCCGGCGTCGCTCGCGGTCCCGCCGTCGGGGAGCGTGCCGATCGTCGCTGCCCCGCCATCGACGAGCGAGGCCGGACCCGCGGAGCCGTCGCCCGAGAGCGACGCATCGATCGGCGTCGACTCCGTGTTCGAAGCTCCGCCCGCGCCGCACGCCGCCGCGAACGTGACGCCGAGGCCAGCCGCAACCCACGCGGAGAAGAGAGCTGTGCGTCGCATGCCCTTCGCATTCTCATTTCGTAGAACGATGCGCAAGCCAGGGGCCGCCGCGAGACGCGCTGGTTATTTCCGGGCCATCCTCGTCTCCATCGAGCCGAAGAGGAGCCCCGTCTTGGTCCCGGCCATGCTGCGAACCATCTCGCGGCGCACGAACCCGAGGCGCGACGCGGGTCCCATCGCTACGTCGCGGAGCGCGCCCAGCCAGTCCATGTCGCTCTGGAAGAACGGGGTGAGCCAGCGGGTGGCGAGCTGATAGTACGCGAGGTGCGCGCGGCGCGAGGCGGTGTAGCGATCGAGCGCCTCGTCGATCGAGCCAGCCGCGGAGAGAGCATCGGCGAGCGCGGCGGCGTCGCACAGCGCGAGGTTGCACCCCTGGCCGAGCTGCGGGCTCGTGGCGTGGGCGGCGTCGCCGAGGAGCACGACGCGGTGGGAATGCCAGCGCGGCATCGTGACGTCCCAGTACGAGGCGAACGTGAGCTGCGCGAAGTCGTGGATCTGATCGAGCACGCGCTCGGCGATCGGCGCGAGCTCGCGGACGTGTTGCTTCCAGGCCTGGATGCCGCGCGCGCGAACGGCGTCGATGGCGTCGGCACGGACGCTGGCGAAGAGGCTGACGAGCGGGACGTCACCGTGGCCGGGACCGAGGCCGGTGGGCAGGAGGCCGATCATGTGGCGTGCGCCGCGGACGATCTGGTGAAGACGCGAGGCGTGGCGATCGTCTCGGTCGTGCCCGATGAACCAGAGCGCGCCCCAAGGGTACGGCTTCACGGTCTTGGTCAGGGCGGGCATCGCGTCGCGAATGCGGGAGCGCGCGCCGTCGCAGAGGACGACGAGATCGAACGGGCCGTACGTCTCGCCCGACGCCAGCACCAGCGCCACGTCGCCGCTTCGCAACGTGCGCACGCGGTCGATCTCCGCGCCGCACACGATCCGCGCGTCGCTCTTCCCGAGCGCGCCGAAGAGCGTCTCGAAGAGGACGCCGCGGTGAAGCCCCACGCCATAGAGCCCTTCGCCGAGCGCGTCGTAGCGGAGGTCGAGCACCGAACGCCCTTCGGTCGTCTCGCACACCAGGTGATCGACGCGAGATCCGCGCGCGAGCACGCGATCGACGAGTCCCAGGCGCTCGAGCACGAGCAACCCCGACGGCTGCATCATGATCCCCGCGCCGACCGGGAGCGGCTCGGCAACGCGTTCGAGCAGCACGACATCGTGCCCCGCGCGCGAAAGAAACAGCGCGCTCGCCGCCCCCGCGGTCCCGCATCCAACGATCGCGATGCGGAGTCGCCCCGTCATTCACGCATCTTCACGCATTTCGTAGCGCGGGCGCGAACGAGTGGAGCTTGCGCGGGGCGGTGGCGATGCCATGGCGGGGGACGCCCAGCTCGTCGCGGAGCTCGCCCACGGTCATCGCCAGGAGGGCGTCATAGGTCTTGGTCGAGTGAAAGAGAGATGCCTCGGCATGCGCTGCGCGGAAGGCCGCGACCGTCCGGCGCGGCGCGAGGATGAGCCCTGCGGCGAAGCCCATCGTCACGATCGTGCCGACGTACGGCCCGAGCGCGGCCACGCCGCGTTGGAACTCCCAGGCCGAGATCTCCCCTTCCCCGACGAGATCCGTGCCGTAGCCGGTGGCCACGTGATGCAGGTCGTGAAGCTTGATCGCGTCGGCGTGTCGCTTCGTGTTCGGGATGCGAAACGCGATCCCGAAGAAGGACGCGTCGGTCCACTTCGCGTCGTACGCCTCGACGGTGAAGCCGTTCTCCGCGAGGTACAGGTCGCGCGCGTCGCGCGCGTTCAGCGTCGGAGAGAGCGGCTCACGGGTCGATGTCGTCGTCATCATCGCAGCACCTCGTCCGCCTCGAACGTGGGGTCACGTTCGAGGCGGGACAAGGCGTGCGTTTCTAGAGCGGGCCGGGATCAGCCCTGATCGCCGTCGAGGACGCCGTTCGCGTCGCGATCGATCCCGATGCGCCGACCGGAGCCCACGGGGACCGCGGTGAACGTCAGCGGGTTGATCTTCGCGAGCAGGCGGAGCCCCGCGTCGCCAACGTGCGGCGTCGCGGCCTTGTCGGCGATGAACGTGCCCGACGTCGGGTCGTAGAGGAACCCGATCTCGCTGCCGAGGAAGAATCCCTTCACGACGAGATCGCACTCACCCGCCGCCGCGCGCGCCTCGAGCAGCGCGATGCGCGCGCTCACGTCGGCGCCGCCGCTGCCGGCGAGCGTCGCTTGCTGGCCGACGATCGGCGCCTGGTTCGAGTCGAACGCGAAGAGGAACGACTCCACCTGACGACGAAGCGTGATGTTCGCTTCGAGCTGCTGGAACTGCGTCGCCGGCGCCGCGCTGGGATCGACCATCGGGAACCCACCGGGGTTGGCCGGGAGCGTCGCCGACGGGCCGCGCTGCGCGAACACGCTGCCGCCGTGGAAGCGGAACATCGTGTCGACGCTGCCGTCGTGGAGGAAGCCGAAGCCGCGGAGCTGATCGCCCTGGAACGTGTTGTCGTTGTAAGGCGCCGGCAGGAACGACCCGAGGCCGCTGGTGTCGGCCGGGTTGTAGGTCTGGTCCATGCCGAACATGCCGACCTTCTGGTACATGTTCCGGAGCTGCGGGACCTTGAAGAACTGGGTCTCGGCTTCGAACGAGTAGCGCCCGTCGCTCCCGAAGAACCCCGGCTTGGGGACGCCGAACTGCGCGTTGCCGTTCGGATCGAGCGTGTGGCACCCGTTGCAGTTGTGGAACGTGTCGCTCACGAGCTCGTTCCCGCTGGCGTCGCTGCTGAAATAGAACGCGCGACCGGCCGCTTGATCCGGCGTGAGCGAGTCGTCGAGGTTCCGGATCGGATTCGGCGGGTAGCTCACCTGCAGGATGAAGTTGGTGAAGGCCTGCATCTGCGCGTCGCTCAGCGGACCGCTCCGACCGAGGAGGCCGGCGAAGGCGACGTTGAACTTGTTGAACGCGATGTTCTCGTCGAACGTCCCGGTGTTCGGCTGCGCGCTCGCGACGACGTTGAGCCGCGTGGCGTCGGTGCCGCCCGTGCGATCGCCGCGCCAGTGCATGGGGCCGTGGTTGGCCATGCCGCGAAGGCTCTGCGTCGTCATGGGGCCCTTCATCGCGAAGTCGACCAGCGGCGAGTTGTTGGTCAGCTGCTCGATGAGCGTCGGGTCCATCGTGAAAGGACCGGGGATCGGCGTGATGAAGTCGTCGGGGTTACCGAGGTCCCACGCCAGGCTGTCGAAGTCGCCGAAGATGTGGCAGCTCGCGCAGGCCGAGTCGCCGTGGCTCGAGGTGAGCGCGGCGTCGTAGAGGAACGGGCGACCGGCCGTCACGCTCACCGGCTCGGGGTTGAACATCGAGAGGTGCGCGACTTCCTTCTTCGTCTGCGGATTGAGCACCGAGATGCCGTTGTCGAAGCGCGTGAGCACGTAGATCGCGTTACGGGTTTCATCGAGCACGAGACCCGTAGGGCCCCCCGCGCTGAGCGCGATCTGGTTCGCGGTCGAGGGGACGAACGAGTCGTTCTCGAGCTGCGCCGTCGCGAACACGCCGACCTTCGCCGAGCCGAGCGCCGCGACGTAGAGGGACTTGCCGTCGTGCGTGACCGCCATGCCCGTCGGGAAGGCGAGGCTCTTGGCGTTCTCCGCCGGGGTGCCGTCCTTCGTGTAGTCGATGTGCTTGTTCAGGTGGTGCGGCGTGACGGTGCCGGCCTTGGGATCGATCACCGTGATGTGACTCTCGGCGATGTGTCCTTCGACCGTGCCGGGCGGCGCGCCCTGCTGAGCGCCCGTGACGTCGTGCCCTTCGAAGCGCACGTCGTTGCGCGCGTCGGTGTTCGCGACGTAGACGTGCCCGTTCACGGGGTTGACGGCCATGTCGAAGAGCACCGTGCCGACGCCGGCGAAGACGCCGGTCGGCTTGGCGACGGGCGGGTTCGCGGTCGCGTCGATCGCGAAGACGTCCTTGTCCGGAAGACTGAGTTTCACGTTCGCGTCCCACTGGCGACCTTCCACGTCGAGCCAGTGGAGCTTGCCGCCGTCGTTCGGATCGGAGCGGTACTTGACGATGATCGACGTCGGCGGCTCGGGATAGCCCTGGACGTTGGTGTGCGGCGGCGGGAGCCCCTGCCCCGGCGTGACGATGCGCTCGCTGAGCGAGGTCGTGCGGTTGCCCGACTGGAACGCGGCGGCGTAGACGGTGTTGCCGTCGGGGGCGACGGTGAGCGCGCGCGGCGTGTCGGCGAAGAGCGTGACGACCGTGAGCGGCGTACCGGCGAGCGTCGCGCCGAGGTTGTTCGCGTCGAAGACCCAGACGTCCGCGCGGCCCGCGCCCGGCGTCGTGAGCTGCGGATCGCGGCCCGTGTTCTGGCCCCGGTGCGCCGTGGTGACGAACGCGCGCGCGCCGCCAGGTCCGGCGAACACGATGTCGCGAGGCTCGTCGCCGACCAGCAGCGTGCGCGAGACGTGAGCGCGCTCCGGGATGCTGGCGTCGATGATGCTGACGCTGTCCGAGAGATGATTGACGACCCAGATCTCTCCGTTGTTCCGCACGGCGACCGCGACCGGCTCCAGCCCCACCGGGACCGACGCGACCGAGACGAGCCCGCGTGGCCCGACGCGGAAGATCTCCAGGCGATTGTCCGGCGTGTTGGTGGCGTAGAGCAGCGAGCCGTCCGCAGAGAGCGCGAGCGGGCGGACCTGGCCGCTCTCGAACGCGGTGAACGCTTTCTCTTGCGCGGTTTGTGAGCCGATGGAGAACGCTGCTGTGCTGCTGCCGAGGGTCGACTCGGTCGATCCCATTTGCGAAGAGCAGGCCGCCGCGAAGGCGAGCAGACCGAGCAAGCCGTAACTTCCACGTTTCGAACGCATCTTATTTTCCTTCATGAGCCGAGCGCGTGACCCCCTGTCACAGCGCTAGCGCGGGCAGCCCAGTGTCACGCGCGATCCGATCTGTCGAGCCGTGTTGCGCGATCGTCGCGCCGAAGATCGCAACCGCGGAAACTTGTGACGTGCGCGCACGCGGCCAATCGCGAATGTCACGCGAACGGATGACAGCGCGCACGTGACGGAGCGAGTAGGCGGGGCCGCGCCGATCTGGTGAACTACGCGCCATGAGCTGTTGCCACGGCTATGCGATCGATCTCGACGGCGCTCACGAGACGGCCTTCACCATCGACGCTTCGGCCATCACGTTCGGCCGCGGCGCGCTCCTCGAAGCGGGCGATCACGCGCGCGCTCACGGCTGCACGCGCGTCGCGCTCTTCACCGATCGCGAGCTGGCCAGGCTCCCGCACGCCGCGCTCGTCGCGCAGTCTCTCCGCGGCGCCGGCGTCGACGTCGCGATCTACGACGAGGTCCGCGTCGAGCCCACCGACGCTTCGTTCCTCCACGCCGCCGCGTTCGCGCGCGAGGGGAAGTTCGACGGCTACGTCTCGGTCGGCGGCGGCTCGGTCATCGACACGTGCAAGGCGGCGATCCTCTACGCCACGTACCCCGAAGGGCTCCTCGCGTACGTGAACAAACCGATCGGCGAAGCGCGCCCCGTCCCCGGCCCGCTCCCGCCGCACTTCGCCTGTCCGACGACGTGCGGCACCGGCAGCGAGTGCACAGGGATCGCCGTCTTCGATTACGTCGCGTTGCGCGCGAAGACCGGGATCGTCTCGCGACGCTTGCGGCCGACCCACGCGCTCATCGATCCGTCGGTGACCGCGACGCTGCCGGCGATGGTCGTCGCCGCGAGCGGGTTCGACGTGCTCTGCCACGCGCTGGAGTCGTTCACCGCGCGCGCGTTCTCTTCCCGCGCGCGGCCGGTGCCGTCGACGTCGCGGCCGATGTCGCAGGGGCGCAACCCGTGGAGCGATCTCGGCGCGCGTGAGGCGCTGCGGCTCACCGGAAAGTACATCGAGCGCGCCGTCGCCGACGCGAGCGACGTCGAGGCGCGCGAAGCGATGGCGTGGGCGGCGTCGCTCGCCGGGATCGCGTTCGGGAACTCGGGGGTGCACCTGCCGCACGCGATGTCGTATTCGGTCGCGGGGCTCGTGAGGGCGTACCGATGCGCGGGGTATCCGCAAGACGAGCCGATGGTGCCGCACGGGATCTCGGTGGTGGTGAACGCGCCGAGCGTGTTTCGCGCGACGGCGAGCGCGTCGCCGGAGCGGCACCTCGAAGGGGCGATCGCGCTGGGCGCCGACGCGCGCGGAGCCAGCTCGGAAGACGCAGCGGAGATCATCGCGCGTGAGCTCGTGCGCCTGATGCGCGCCACGCAGGTCCCCCTCGGCATCGGCGCGCTCGGCTACGACGCGCGCGACCTCGACGCGCTGGCCCACGGCGCGATCGTCCAATCACGCCTCGTGGACAACGCGCCCGTCGCGATCGACGAGCCGGCGATGCGCTCCCTCTTCGAGCGCGCGCTCTCGTACGATTGACGGCATGAGCGAGCACACGAGGCCCAGCGCCACCGACGCGCCCGAGACGCGCGCCCGCTTCCCGCACTTCTGCGCCATCCCCACGCGGTGGATGGACAACGACGTCTACGGGCACGTGAACAACGTCGTCTACTACGCGTACTTCGACACGGTCATCAATCGGTACCTCGTCGCCGAGGGGAAGCTCGACATCGCGCGCGCCGCCGTCATCGGGCTGTGCGTCGAGTCGCGGTGCCGCTACCGAAAAGCGATCGCGTTCCCCGACGACGTCGACGCCGGCCTCCGCGTCGCGAAGCTCGGTCGATCGAGCGTGACGTACGAGATCGGGATCTTCGCGCGCGGTGAAGACTCGGCGGCGGCCGAAGGGTCGTTCGTGCACGTGTTCGTCGATCGCGAGACGCGAAGGTCCGTGGCCATGCCCGACGCGATCCGAAGCGCGCTCGCGCGGATCACGACGCCGGCGCCGTAGCCTCGACGAAGCCCGGAGCCATCATCGCCACCATTCGCGCGGGGGCGACGACCCCTTCAGCGCGCATCCACTCGTCCGCAGCCTTCGCGTACGCGGCCCCTTCGTCGCCGGCGATCAGTGCCCCCAACCGCGTGCGCGTCGCGGCCGCATGCAGCGCCATGTCCGCCGTCTGGAACCCTGCAAGCGCGCGACGGAGGAGACTCACCGCGCGCGCCTTCTCGCCGCGCGCGTGCGCGCACGCCGCCTGGATCAACTCCGCGACGGGGCGCGACCATTCCATCTTCTCGCGCGCGATCGCCTTCGCGTCGCTCGCCGCGCGACGAAGCAGGGCCGGTGCGCCCGGGTCGCCCGAGGCCGCCGCCGCCAGGCACAGGCGCGCCCGCATGTAGCGGAGGAGGATCCGGACCGACTGCACACGAAAGAGGAGCGCACCTTCGAGCGGCTTCCATCGCGCCGCCAGCAGCTCGAGCCCTTCGCGCGATCGCCCCGAGTAGAGCGCCTCGTTCGCGCGCGCGAGCAGCTCGTAGAAGTGCTCGAGGTGAACGCCCTTCTTCGACCACTCGCGCATCGCGGCGTCGATCTCGTTGCGCGCGTCGTCGGCGCGATCGAGGACGAGCCAGCGGAGGTTCGCGTAGCCGACGCTCAGGTTCACGGCGCCGTAGAGATCGCCGCGCTCGGTCGTCTCGCGCAGGAACTTCGGAACGCGCACGCACAGGTCGCGGAGCCGCCCGAGCTGCGCGAGCGTGTTCACGGTGAACAGCTTCATCGTGTCGAGCTCCCACGTCGCGCCCGGCGTTTCGCGCCACCCCTGGTCGGCGGCCTCGAGCTGCGTGAGCGCGTCGCGGAAGTGCCCGTTCGTGTAGTGCGCGATGCCGTGCGCGCCGTGCGCCCAGCCGATGGCGTGCATCGACTGCGACTCGTGCGCCAGGAGGTGCGCGAGGTCGAGCAGCTTCTGGGCGCGCGGCCACCCGCGGCGTCCCGCGGTCGTCGCCGTGTGCCCGGCGTGAAGCGCCATCGCGCGCGCCACGCGGTACACCTCGCCGGACTGGAGCGACAGCGCCAGCGTGCGCAGCTGGAACGTCGCGCCGCGGAGCGGATCGGTGATCGAGAGTCCGAACGCGACGGCCCAGCACGTGTCGATGCGCGTGAGCTCGTGCGGCGAGATCTCGGTCGTATCGCGGCGACGGAAGCCGGTGCCGCGAACCCGCAGGCGCGCCAGCCAGAAGAGGAACGAGAGGAACGTGAGGAACGGCGTCGGCGGGATCTTCATCCCGATCGCCGCGAGCACGCCGCGCATCGCGTCGAGCCCCTGATCGATGTGACCGGAGCGGAGGAGCTGGTCGGCGGCGCGCCGCTCGAGATCGAGCGCGCGCGTGGCGTTCGCCTTCCCCGCCGCCTTTCGGTAGGCGTGCGCCGCCGGTGCGCCGCGACCGGCGTTCGCCAGCGCGTCACCGAGTCGCTCGTACAGCGCCGCGCGTTCTTCCGCGCTCCCGGCCTTCAGGCTGAGCGCCCAGTCGTAGAGCGTCGCTGCGCGATCGAAGGCGAGCGCTTGCATCGCTTGCTCGGCAGCCATCGTCCCGTAGCGCGCGGCCTGCACCGAATCGCCCGCGCCGAACCAGTGCGCGGCGAGCGCCGGAGCGTCGTGGCTCCCCGACGACTCGAGCGCCGTCGCGAGTCGCTCGTGAAGGTTCTGCCGGGCGGCGCGCTCGATCTTCTGCTTCACCGCGACGCGAATTCGGTCGTGATAGAGCTCGACGGTGTCGGACCCGCGCGCGCCGTTCGTGGTCACCAGCAGCGACGCGCGAAGCTGCGCGATCGTCCGCGCGAAGGGATCGGGCTCCAGCTCGGCAGCGAGGGCCAGCACGTCCTGCGCGACCTGCGCGCTCGACATCGCCAGCAGCTCGAGGATCCGTCGCTCGCTCGGCTCGAGGCGCGCGATGGGCGCGGCCAGCGCGTCGTCGAGGCGCACCGCGACGCGATCGCCCCCCGCGTGCAGCACGCTGTAGCGCGCGAGCGCGTCGATGAAGAGCGGGTGACCGTCGGCCTCTTCGGCGATCCACGCCGCGCTCGACGAGCCGTTTCCCCCCGATCGCTCGAGCACCGACTGCGCCAGCTCGCGCGCTTCGGCGTACGGCAATCGCCCGAGGCGAACGACGCGCACTTCGCCCGGGATCGCCTTCGGCAGATCGCGCAGCCGCGCCTCCATCCCCGCCCCGCCGGCCGATCCGCCCGGGTTCGCCCCCGTGCGCTCGGTGCCCACGAAGAGGAGCGGCGGCGCTTCCGGCGGGCGGAGCACTTCGCTCAAGAGCGCGATGCTGTCGGCGTCGGCCCACTGCACGTCGTCGATGGCGATGACCACGGTCTGATGGGCGGCCATGCGCGTGAGCAGCTCGCGCAGCGCCGAGAAGGCGCGATCGCGAAGCTCCTGCGGATCCATCGGAGGGAGCGGCTGCGTCGTGAGCTGCGCGATCGCGGCCACGCGACGGAGCACCGGGAACACCTGCACGAGCGGCGCGGGCTTCGTCGGAAGGAACGAGCGCACGTCGGCGATCGGCGCGCGCAGGAGGAAGCGCGTGAGCGAATCGATGACGCCGTCGAACGCTTTGTACGGCACCGCTTCGCGCTCGTAACAACGCCCCGTGAGCACGCAGATGGTGCCGTCGTCCGCCGCCGCTTCCACGAAGCGCTTCACGAGCGAGCTCTTGCCGACGCCCGACTCCCCTTGCACCAGCAGCGTCAGCGCGCCGCCGATCCGCACGTCGCTCAGCGCGAGGTTCAGCTCCGCCAGCTCGTCGGCGCGCCCCACGAACGGCGCGGGCTGCGGCGGCGGCGCGGGGCGTGTCGATCGACGCTCGGACATCGGCGCGAGCATTCGCACCACCTGCGCGGCGGTCGGTCGCGCGGCCGGATCGCGACGGAGGAGACGCGCGCACAGATCATCGAGGTCCGCGGGAACCCCCGTGACCTCCTTGCCCGGTCGCGGCGCTTCGCCTTGCTGCTTCGCGAGCAGGATCTCGAGCCCCGTCCCTTCGAACGGCGGCCCGCCCGTCAGCGCTTCGAAGAGGAGCACGCCCATCGCGTACAGATCGGCTTCCGGTCCGAGCACCGCGCGCGCCATCGCTTGCTCGGGCGCCATGTACACGGGCGTCCCGACGATCGCGTGCCCGGTCGATCCGGTTCCATCGAGCTCGGTCACCAGCCCGAAGTCGAGCAGCACGAGGCGTCCGCCGGTCTCGACGCGGATGTTGCTCGGCTTCACGTCGCGGTGAACCATCCCCGCTTCGTGCAGCGCCGCCAGCCCGAGCGAGAGCTGCCGCACGCACGCGCGCAGTCGTTCTTCGTCGTAGCGTCGAACGCGCGGAGCCTCGTCGGTGCTCGAGATGCGCGCGGTGTGCGCGGCCGCGAGCGCCGTGTCGCTCGGATTGGATCGCGGCGTGAGGCGGGCGACGTTCCCGGACTGCGGCTCGCTCGGCCGCACGTACGAGCGGAAGTCGTCCCCTTCCACGAGCTCCATCGTGAAGAACCACTCGTCCCCTTCGGCGATGAGCTCGCCGAGCTGCACGAGGTTCGGGTGGTGCACGTCCTGGAGCGCGCGGAACTCGCGCTTGAACCGGGTGAGTGAATCGGGCGTGAGCTGGAGCAAGGTCTTGATGGCGACGCGCGCGTGCCGCTCGGAGTCGAACGCCTCGTACACGACCCCCATCCCGCCGCTCCCGAGCTCGCGCACGATCCGGAAGCGCCGGCGCGACGCCGCGCCGTGCATCGAGATGGGGACGCGGAGCGAGGTCTTCGGTGTCCGTTCCTCGAACGGGATCTCGATTGGACCCAGGGGATCTAGCGGGCTGGGGGTGCTCGTCTCGCGCGACAACTGGATCGTTCAGTGTGACGAACGGGGCCCTGGGGCGCTCGTGCCAGATCGCGTCATACGCGAATCAGCGGGGAGAGTTTCCTACACAGGGTGACTTGTGATTGGGGGACTGCAACTCCACCGCCTCACTCCCGCGCCGCCAACGCCGCCCTCTCATCCGCTCTCCGGCGTCGCTTTCCCGCCTCGCCCTTGTACGCCGGCCGCCCCGCCGCCTTCTCATCCGCATTCGCGATCCGCACTGCAGCGGCGCGCTTCGCGATCGACGCGCGCACCCCGAACAACCGCCCGAGCGAGGGGTAGCTCACCTCGATCGCGACATCCGTCTCCACGGCCAGCGCGAACGCCGGCGACAGCCGCCGGATGAACCCTCGCGCGCTCACCCACGCCATCGCCTCCTGCGACTGTGCGTACCGCTCCCACGCGCTCAACTGCATTCGCAGGTGAGACCACTCATGCGCTGAGCTCAGCGACTGTTCGACCACGGCCCGCGACGGAGCCGTCTTTCCGAAGACCTCGGCGTAGTCGTCGAAGCGAGCCATCTCGCTCTCGACGTCGGGCATCAGCTCCAGCTCCTCCTTTCGCGGAAGCTGGGCGCGAAGCTGCGCCGGGGGCACGGTCACGATCCCCACGGGAACGGGCGGGATGGAAATGGTTGGCGGCGCCTTGACGTAGGGCAGCGCCGCGCGGGCAGCGCTCGCGGTCGTGGCGTCCTGCGCTTCGTCACGGATGCGCGCATCGCCGGTGATCGTGTCGTTCGTGGTCTTCATGATGGCAGTCTCGCTTTCGTTGGAACGGTGGACGTGGACAGGTCGCTTCGTTTCGCGTCCTCCTGAACCAACAGATGTCTCGGCCATCTGGAGTTGTGGTGGACTTCACATGGACTTTGACGCGGGGCGCCGATTGCGACGCAGTTCCGCGCTGTTGCGAGGTCGCGCTCGGACGCGAGTCGGCGTGAAGACGGCGTGAAGACGGCGTGAAGTCCATGAGGAAGCGGCGTCGGGCGCGGCGGATCGACTGGCTATCGATCGCCGATCGACTGGCTATCGATCTCGGATCGACTGCCAATTGAGCGTCGATCGATTGGCTATCGATCTCGGATCGACTGCCGATCCGTCTCCGATCGATTGGTCATCGATCCGAGATCGACTGCCGATCGATCGCGCGTCGATGGTGTCTGGACGGCGGATCGATAGGCGAGCGATGACCAATCGACTGGCGATCGATCTCGGATCGATCGCTCGTCGACCGGCGATCGTGCGGCTCGCGATCGCGGATCGAGCGGCGATCGATCCGCGATCGAGATCGTCACGAAGCGGGATTCGCTACTAACGCAGCAACCCGCGAATCATCGGCTTGAGCCTCGCGCTCAACTCGATGACTTCGCGTGCCGTCGCCGAATCGATCGCCCCGATCGCATTCGCGAGATCCACTGCGGCGACCACCTCGTGCAGTGAGTTGTTCGCTTCGGTGAAGTACTTGCGACGCATCCCGACGCCGTCGTTCGGCAGCCCCTCGGCAAGTCTTAGAAACGTACTCTTCGCCGCCCGCGTTGCCTGATCCCTCAGCTCGCTATCCCCGATCTTAGCCTCGTGCACCCGCACCGCGATCGCCTTCGCAACTTGGTAACAATCGAGTCCTTGCATCTTCAAAGAGTGGGTCATTGGGAGCCTCCAAGCGCAGCGACAGGCTCCCAATGACCCACGATGTAAAAGATCCCTCGAGCCCACCGAGCGAGCGCGCCTTATCTGTTGCGACCGGAGTGACAGCCGCAGGCTGGCACGAGGTTGCGACCATAGCGTCCCTCGCGGTCGCGTTCGGATTCGCGGTCACGTTCGCGGTCACGTTCGGGGTCGCGGTCGCGGTCGGGGTCGGCGTCGCGGTCGCGGTCGGTCGGCGTCGCGTTCGCCGTCCCGCTCTTCACCATCACTTCGCGAGCTTGAGAAGCATCGGCACGTACAGATCCCCCGCGGGTTGCGTCCAGTAGACGCTCGTCGAATCGAGAAGCACGCCGTATGGCGAGTTGCCGAGGATGGTCCAGAGCGTCGCGGGAACGCTCGCGCCGGCGGGCAACCATCGAATCGCGTTCGAAGCGGTCCAGTACGTTCCGGTCGAGTCGATCCCGATGGACTCCGGACGTTGCTCACCCGCGACGATCGTCGCAAACGCGCTCGTCGACGGATCGAACGTGACGATCGAGGGTCCTACCGAAACGTAGAGGAGCCCATCGAACGTCTCCGTGGTGCTGAACCCGTCGAGCCGCTGGCCGCCAGGCACGTTCGTGGCGGCGCCTCCCGTTTTCGCCACGCTCTGCATCGCGCCGGTCGAGCTCAGAAGATACGCCTGCGGATCGACGACGCCGAGAAAGGCCGTAGCCGCCGGGAGCGTCACGGCAGTCGCGCCCGACTTCGGCACAGCGTGCACCTCGACGTCGCCGGGGCCTACGTCGAGCGCGACATACACCGTGTCGGCCGCCATGGTCGCCGAGCCGGGCATAGAGGCGAACGTCGCGAGAGTCGTTGAAGGGCCGCCGGCCGCGGGAAGCCGGAGAAGTGCTCCGGTCCCTCCGCTCTGACTCTCCACGAACGTGACCACGTAAAGCGTGCCCGCGTCGATGCCGAACCAGAGGATGCCCGCGTTCGGCGAAGTGAAGACGACTTCGCTCGGCCCCCCACGCGTCGGGACTCGTGCGACGGTCTCCGGCTCGTCCTGGCCGTCGAAGTAGACGAAGTCCCCGTCGATCGCGAGAGCGCCTCCGAACCCCACGGGGGTGCTCGCGAGAAGGCAGGCCTGACACCGCCCGGCGACGCACGCCCCTCCGCCGCAGTCGTGGCTGCACGACCCGCAGTTGTGGGGATCGGTCTGCGGATCGCCGGGCGTGCCGAGCGGTTCGAGCCCGCACTCGTCGACGGTCGGCGCTGCCGACCCGTCGGACACGTCGATCGGGAAGGAAGACGAGCCCGCGTCCATCGTGGTCGAGACCGGGCAGTGCGCGGGCGGGCCAGCCTCAGCTTGCGCGGGCGGGCCGGCCTCAGGCTGCGTGGGCGAGCCGGCTTCAGGCTGCGTCCGCAAGCCGGCTTCAGGCTGCGTCGGCGCGGTATCGGAAGCGCGGATCCCGCACGCGAGCAACGTGAACGAAATCGCTGAAGCGACTCCCCATGCTTCTCGTCTCATGGCCGCTTGGTCATCGTCGTGCCATCCATCAAGTAGAGGCGCGCGCCGGTGCAGTTGTCCGTGAGGTCGCGAAGAGACGCCGTCGTGCAGTCTCCGTTGAACGTGATCGCCGATCCCGCAGCGGCCGATGGGTCGCACTGCGGCCCCATGCCGTAGCCGGTGGTGATCGTGAACATGCCGCCGCCCAGCGCGTACGTGCCGTACATGAACTCGGTCGCGCAGACCGCGCCCTGATAGGTGCCGCCGAACCAGTTCCCCTCCGCATCGAAGATCAACGACGCCTGCGTCGGCGGGTCCGTACCGTCGGCCGGCGAGCGCTCGTCCCAAGTACCGACGAGCGAACATTTGCCATCGGTCGTGGACGGGGGTGGCGCTTCGTTTGGTGGAGCGCCCGTACAGCCAGCGGTCGACGGCGGCGACGCCGACGAGGGGCTGCCGTCGAATGGCCCGATCGAAGCGTCCGATGGCGGGGCCGGTGACGAGGGGCTGCCGTCGAATGGCTCGGTCGACGCGTCCGAAGGCGCGCGCACCTCCGACGTGATCTCCCCGTTGCACGCTCCGAGCGCGCAACCGAGCAACGCCGCGACGAGGGGTCTTCGATGCAGCCGCTGTGCGGCTGGGCGCAAGGTAGTCATGAGCAACCCGTACATTGGACGAGCGGAGCGCTAACGCAAGGCGCCTCACGACCACCACGTGACGCGGCTCACCCCCCCGGCACGATCAGCCTCACCGCCCGCTCCACCACCTCGATCTCCACCCTCTCCGACGCAACCCACTCCTCCCCATCGATCTGCGCCGCATGCTTCACATCCCTCGGCAGCGTGAACGCGATCCCCATCCGCCTCGCCCGAAACCCGGTCGACACCGCCGCCCCCACCGCGCTCAACATCTCCCCGCTCACCGGACTCCCTTCGAGCGTCACGATCGACTTCGCCATCCAGTCGCGCTTCCCACGGAACGGCACCACCTCGAACAGTCCATCGTCGTGCGCGCTCGTCTTGTCCAAGATCCACGCGCCGGCGTACACGCGCGTCCCCTTGATCACGAGATCCGTCAGCCCCGTCAGCTCGTGCACCACGCCATCGGCGTCCACTCGCGCGTCGAACTTGTCCGACACGACATACGACTCGAGAAACGTTCGCGCGAACGCCCCCGCGTACACCAGCTGATCGCGGTACACGTCGCGCAGCACCTCGATCGTCTCCACCACGCGCCGGTCTTCGTTCCTCGCCGCCAGCACGCGCGCGCTGATCCCCCACCCCGCCGAGTCGAAGAACGCCGTCTCCGCCAGCAGCTCTCCGCTCGCCGTCAGCGCGCGAATGCGCCCCGCGTCGAGCCGCGTCTCGTGACCCGCCGCGATCACCGCGAGGTTCTTCTCCAGCGCTTCCGGCGTCGCATCGAGGCCGAAGCTCCGCCCCTGATCGTTCGCCGTCCCCGTCGGCATCATCCCCAGCGCGATCGCCTCACGACGGGCGCTCGCGAGTAGCCCCGCGGCCACCTCGCGAAACGTTCCGTCGCCCCCCATCGCGATCACCACGCGGTACGCGCCGCCGGCGTCGAGCGCGCGCGTGACCGCGTCGATCGTCTTCCCACCGGGCAACGTCGGGAGCAGGTCGCACGCGATCCCGTTCGTCGCCAGCCACGACTGCGCGCGCGCGATTCGTTCCGCGTTGCGCCCGCTCTGCGCGGTCGGGTTCGCGACGAGGAGATGGGTCGCGTTGCTCATCCCACCCACTTTAGCGCTAGCCCATCCGCGCGCGCGCGATTGCGTGGCATCCGAAGTGCACCGGTGTCGGGTCCATCCACCTATGAGGTCCCTCTTGAAAACCGCTGGAGCTACGTTCGTCACCGTCTGCGCGCTCTCGCTGATCGCGACGACGAACGCCTACGCCGATCCTCCGCCGCCTCCCGGAGTTGCGCCCGCACCGGCCGCGCCCGCACCGGCCGCCGCACCTCCCGCGGCGGCACCCGCCGCGACTCCGTCCGAACCGGTCGCGCCCACGCCGGCTGAGGTTCGCTACCGCCGCATGTCGGTCGACGTCACGTCGACCCGACCCGACGCCGTGCTCGAACGCCGCGTGAGCGTGAAAGACGAGAACGGCGCGTTCATCGTCATCCCCTGGCACTCGACGCAGAGCACCTGGGAACAGGTCTGCATCGCGCCGTGCCGCGGCGCCGACTTCGATCGCTACTCGACGTATCGCGTGTCGACGGCGAACGGCATCTCGAGCTCGGGATCGTTCACGTTGCCGCAGAGCGACGCCACCGTTCACCTCGAGCTCAACGCCGGCAGCCGCCTGGCCAATCGCGCCGGCGTGGCGGTCGGGGGCGCGGGCCTGGCTGCGCTGATCGTGGGCGGCTCGCTGCTCATCGCCGGCGAGAACGTCAGCGATCACGACGGACGGATCAAGACGCGCAACGCGGGCTTCATCGTCGGTGGCCTCGGCATCGTGATGATGGCGATCGGCATCCCGCTCGCGATCATGACCCGCACGTACGTGTACGCGGACAACCAGCCCGTCCGCGTGGCGGACACCAAGCCGCGCTTCATCGGAAACGGATTCGTGTTTTGAGCGCCGCCCTTTTCGCCTCACCCGTGGCATCGGCGCCACCATCGCGCTCGCACGTCGCGCGTCGCTCAAGCGGATGGGCTCGCGCGGCGGTGATGGGAGCCGTCGCGCTGGCGGTGCTCTCGTCGGCGGGCGCGGCGAAGGCCGAGGGGGCCGCGCAGAGCTACGCGGCGACCGACTACTGGATCAACTACCAGCAGCACGCGCACGCGTATGCCGACGACGTCCCGATCCTCCCGCGCTTCGGCGACGCCAGTCCGTGGTCGCGCGTGCGCGACGTTCTCATGGGGGGCCGGAAAGCGCAGGCGCTCTATCTGCTCGGCGACGATCGGCTCCACATGTTCCCGACGCGCGTCGGCGTGCTCGGTTGGGGCCTCAGCGCAGGGGTCTGCTTCTAGAGACTCAGCCGCCGACGATGCGATTGCGGCCGCTCTCTTTTGCTTTGTAGAGCCGCTCGTCGGCGAGACCGAGCAGGCGTTCGACCGTCGCGTCGGGGCCGCAACATTCGAGCGTCGCCACGCCGGCCGAGATCGTGCGCGAGATCGACGTCCCCTCCACCGGCACCTGGTTTCGCTCGGCCACGATTCGAAGCCGCTCGGCCAGCTGCGTCGCGCTCCGGAGGTCGACGCCGCGCGCGACCACGACGAACTCTTCGCCGCCGTACCGCGCGAGCAGGTCCTCGGTGCGGATCGCGCCGCGCATCGCCGCCGCCGTGGCCTTCAGCACTTCGTCGCCCACGAGGTGGCCGTACGTGTCGTTGATCTTCTTGAAGTGATCGATGTCGGCGAGCACCACGGCGAGCAGCGCCCCCGGATGCCGCACCACGAACGAGAGCTCGGCGGCGAGACGCTCGTCGAGGTACTTCCGGTTCCACGCGCCGGTGAGCCCGTCTTTGACGCTCGACTCGTAGACCTTCACCAGCGACTTCTCTTCTTGCTCGTCGACCATCTGGAACCGCAGCGTCACGGCGGAACCGAGGCGCACGCGATCGCCGTCGTGGAGCAGCGCGCGCGGAACCTTCACCTCGTTGACGAAGATGCCGTTGCGCGAGCCCGCGTCTTCGATGATGTACGCGCGGTCTTTGCGAACGAGGCGCGCGTGGACGCGCGAGAGGCTGGCTTCGTCGAAGGCGTGCGTGCACGAGGTGGCGCGACCGAACGTGATCTCCGCCCCTTCGAGGCCGCACACCCTCCCCGCTTCGAATCCGGTCATCTGCGTGAAGACACCGCGGTCGCGCGAGTGGGGGGAAAGCGGGATGACGTTGATCGTCTCCTCGTCGTCCATGATCGTCACCGCGGGCGCGCGGACGCGTTGCGGCGGAAGACTCGGCGGCGGCTTGTCGGGCATCGCGAAGAGCGAGCATCGCAAGACGCCGCGCGCTTGTCAGCGATGAAGCACGACCCCGCCCGCGATCGTGGACGCCACCGTGAGCACCACGAACATTCCGCGCGCGAACGCCTCGAAGCCCACGGCGCGCAGCTTCAAGCGGAGCGCGGCCGTTCGCCCGAGGTCTTCGGGTGTGTCCTTGGCGGGCGCGAGGTGCGCGAGCGTGGCGCGAAGCTCGTGGAAAACCGGGTACGCGCGGATCGCGAGGAGCACGGCGGCGATCGCTCCAAGCACGTACCCGGGCGCACGCGAGTCGGGTGCGCCGATCGTCCCGGCCATCGCCAGCGGGTACCCGAGCCGGCCGAGCACCAGGATCCACGTGCGCCGTGGGCGATCGGGATCGACGACGCGCGACCAGTCGATCGTGTGTGCCGGCTTCACGCCGCGCCGCTGCATCTCGAGCGCCAGCGGCTCGACTCTCCCGACGAGGCGGCGGCGGATGATGGGCGCTCCGTCAGGTGGATCGTCCCACGCCGTGATCGTCGCGCCGCTCTCGGAGTCGACGATCTGGATCGCCTGGTACGTGACCCTCCGGCTCCGGAGCTCGACCACCCACGGCATGTGCGTGAGCACCGCGCGGCTCCACGGAATCAGGGCGCGCTTCCACGGCCCGTCCCACTCCACGATCGCGTCCTCGTCCCACGTGATGCTCGCGCCCTGCGGCTGACGCGCGCGGAGCGTGCGGCACGCGAGGAACGCGGGGAGGACGAGCAAGAGTGGCGTGGCGATGATCGCCCCCACCTCGCCGAGGATCGACGAGCCACCGTACGAGGGCGCGGCCGGGAACAGGGAGACGAGCGGCAAGAATGCGACGCCCCACGTCGGGATCGGAAGAATCCCCACCACGCCGGTGACGATGAGCCCGAGGTACTGCCCGCCGAACCCCAGCTGCACGACACCGACGTTCGTACGCTTTGCGTCGCCGCTCACGGCACCGAGCGTATAGGAAGAGGCCATGCTCATCGTCCACCACTTGAACAACTCGCGATCGCAGCGCGTGCTCTGGCTGCTCGAGGAGCTCGGTGTCCCGTACGAGATCAAGAAGTACCAGCGCGACGCCAAGACGATGCTCGCGCCGCCGGAGCTTCGCGAGGTGCATCCGCTCGGCAAATCACCGGTCGTGACCGACGACGGCAAGACGATCGCGGAGTCGGGGGCGATCGTCGAGTATCTGATCGATTGCTACGGGAACGGTCGACTGATTCCGCCTGCGGGGACGCCCGAGCGCCTCCGCTACACCTACTGGATGCACTACGCCGAAGGCTCGGCGATGCCGCCGCTCCTGATGAAGCTGATCTTCGATCGCATCGAGGCGGCGCCCATGCCGTTCTTCGTGAAGCCGATCGCGCGCGGGATCTCGAAGCAGGTGAAGGCTTCGTTCATCACGCCGCAACTGAAGACGCACCTCGATTACATGGAGGCCGAGCTGGGGAAGGCCATGTGGTTCGCCGGCGAAGAGATGACCGCGGCCGACGTTCAGATGAGCTTTCCGATCGAGGCGGCCTCGATGCGCGCAGGGGTCGACGCGACGAGGCCCAAGCTGTTCGCGTTCCTCGAACGCATCCACGCGCGGCCTGCGTACAAGCGGGCGCTGGAGCGCGGCGGCGAGTACATGTTCGCGAAGTAGCTCGTCGCGCGATCGCGTCCACGCCTGCGCGAAGCTCGGCCACCACGCGCGTACGTCGTCGAACGAGACGGCGCAAACGTCGCAGAGATCCTGCGTGACGATCACGTCGGGCTTCACCGCACCAAGGACGTTGACGTCGATCGTGTAGAGCGCGAGCGCGTCCTGGATCACGTCGCGCACGGCGGCGTCGATCCCCTTGCTCGTGGGGAGCGGCCCGATGCGGGCGCGCGTGAGCATGGGAAGGTGCGCGAGGTCCTCGGGAAAGTCGCACTCGTGGGAGCGACCGACGAGATCGTCTTTCGCGCCGAGGAGCCAGACGATCTCGGTGGCGGAAGGGAGGAGGTAGACGACGCGCGCGAGGACGTGACTACGTGCTTCAGACGCAGGGTGGAAGCTTGAACGGGCAGGATCGCCGGCGCATCACCCGAGAGATCGCGAGCGCATCGCGCGCGCCGCGCTATGAGTGCGGTCGCGACGTCGCCGACGTCGCGAGGAGTCCCTCGATGAGAGCCTTGTTCGCAGCGACGACGATCCTTCTCGCGGCCAGCGCCGCGTGCTCGAGCACCAGCGGCGCTCCGACGGGCGCAGCCTCTTCTGACGGCGGTCCCGATTCGACCGCGCCCAGCGGCGACGACACGGCGAACGACGGCGGCGCCGTCGACTCCGCGCCGAGCTCCGGAGACGACGCGAACCAGACCACCGGCGACGACGCCGCGAACGACTCCAGCGACGCCGGCGGAGACAGCGCGCCCAACCCGTTCATGGGCGCGGTCTTCGCCATAAGCGACTCCACGCACGCGGCCGACGGCGGCGCGCTCCTCGACTACAGCGTCGGCGCGTACTTCGCGCATCAGACATCACCCGATCAATCGATCGTCTCGACGACGACCGTCGGCCCGTGCGTGGTGCAGGTCCTCGGCAGCGGCAGCGCTCCGGTGGAGACCGACGAATCCGCGGGGACGGTGCAGCTCACCGGAGGCGCGAAGACGATCAAGCTCACGCCGGCGAACGACGCGACGTACACGACGACGCAGTCCTCGACCGCGAGCCTCTGGACCGGCGGCGAGACGCTCACGCTCAGCGCCGACGGCGGCCCCGACGGCGCGGTCCCGGCGTTCTCCACGACGGTGGTGGCGCCGTCGAAGATCACGATCACGAGCCCCGCGTTGCCGTCGTCGTCGGGCTCGATGAACGTCCCGCGAAACGCGCCCTGGATCGGAACGTGGTCGGGGGCTTCGAGCGGATCGGTCGTCATCTATTTCGACGTGACCGATGGAGCCAACGCTTACACCGCGACGTGCAAGTTCGACGCGAGCGCCGGCACGGGCACCGTGCCCGCCGCGGCGTTCGCGAGCTTCCCCGCCGGCTCGGGGTCGTTCAACTTCTACGTCGAGACGTCGGCCGCGCCCGTCGTCCCGGGGTGGTCCATCCACTTCAACGCCAGCAGCGCGGTCGTCGATGCGACCGGCGCCGGCGCGATGGGAAACACGACGTATCCGTGAACGCGCGCTCGGCTGTCGCATGCTGCTCATGGAGCGGCGGCAAGGACTCGTGTCTCGCGCTGCATCGCGCGGTCCGCGCGGGGCTCACGGTGAAGACGCTGGTGACGATGCTCGACGAGTCGGGCGATCGCAGCCGCTCGCACGCCATCGCCCCCGAGGTGCTCCGCGATCAGGCGCGCGCGCTGGGGCGTGAGCTCATGCTCGCGCGCGCGTCGTGGGGTGACTACGAGCGCGTGCTGGTCGAGTCACTCCGCGCGCTGCGTGCCGCGGATCACGAGGTGGCGATCTTCGGCGACATCGATCTCCAACCGCACCGCGAATGGGAAGAGCGCGTCTCGGCTGCGGCGAACATGACGGCGCACCTCCCGCTGTGGGGCGAGCCTCGTCGCGCCTTGGTCGACGAGTTTCTCGACGCCGGCTTTCGCGCCGTCGTCGTGTGCGTGAATGGGCGCTGGCTCGATCGCGCCTTCGCCGGACGCGAATTCGATCGCAGCTTCCTCGCCGATCTCCCGGCGAACGTCGACGCCTGCGGCGAGAACGGCGAGTTCCACACCTTCGTCTACGATGGCCCACTCTTCGAGCGCCCCGTGCGCATTCGCCGCGCGAGCGTCGATCGCTATGACGCCGGCGACGCCCCCTATTTCTACCAGCGGCTCGACCTCCATTCCGGCTGAGCTACGGTTCCCGGTGGTGTCAGCCGAGGAGATCGTCGTTCCGCACCTCGCGCCGCAAGCGCAGGTGCCGCTCGTCACGAGCGTGCGTGGGACCGTCATCGTCGCGTCGCTGCGCGGCCTGCGAAGCCGAGGCTACGGCGAGCAGTACATGGAGGCGCTCGAGCCGCGCTTCCGCGACACGGTCGCTTCGCTCACGGCGGCGACGTGGTTGCCGATCGACTTCGGCATCGCGCACTACGAAGCGTGCGACCGCCTGGATCTCGATCGAACGACGATCGAAGAGATCGGCGCCGAGTCGGCGCGCTTCATCAACGAGACGATACTGAGCGTCGTCGTGAAGCTCTCGACGCAGTCGGGCGTCACGCCGTGGTTCTGCCTCTCCTACGCGAACAAGCTCTGCACGCGGACGTGGGTGGGCTCGAGCTTCGCGGGCTTCCGGGTCGGCCCCAAGGAAGCGCGCCTCGAGTGGATTCAGCAGCCCGCCGCGCGCTACCGGTATTTCCGGATGGCCTTTGGCGCGTTCTCGGCGGCGATCTGCCGGCTCTTCGCGCAGACGCTCTACGTGCGCGAGATGCCGAATCGCTCGAGCAATACGTCGGTCTCGTATCGTATTTCGTGGGTCTGAGCGCGAAGTCGATCGATCGCGCCCCGTCCGGACACTAACGGATCAGGAGGCCCGAAGATGGACCGCACGCTCCCGCTCACGACACTCGCCGCGCTCGCGCTCTCACTGCCGCTCGTCCTCGTCGGATGCGGCGGGAAGGTCGACACGCTCGCCTTCGCGCGTACGACGCAGGGGGAATCCACGCCGCTCGGATCGTTCGACGACTGCCCCGTGCTGGCCTCGAACGTCACCGCCGTCGCCGGCAACGGTCAGGTGATGATCACCAAGGCGTGCTTTAAGGACGATCTCGGCAAGTACTACGACGCGCTCCTCAGCGACGGCCCCGTCCCCTCGCCCGGCCTCGCCGTGCTGCCGGCCGGGAGGAAATACGCCTTCGTCGTTCAGTTCGGCGACGGATGGGTTCCGACCGCAGCCGCTGCCGCCACGCCGGACGTCGCGCGCGCGTATGCCGCGCCCGACAACATCTACAGCGAAGGCCCGTGCATGGAGCTCCCCGAGGACCGCGAAGCGAACCGCGTCGCGGCGACGGCGACGCTCGCGGGGAACGTGCTTACGTTCGCGCTCACCGACGGCGTGCCGAGCGGCGATCAGGTCGATACGACGCTCGACTTCGGTCTTCTCTATCCGACGGTCTACGCGTCGACGCCCGGCGAGATCGCGTACGGGTTCAACGCGCGCTTCTACGTCGATCACGCGCCGTCGCCCACGTCGTCGTGCGGCGCGCTCGACGCCTCGGCGGAGTAGTAGCGCGTTGCGCGCGTCGCTCGTCGTGATCGCGTGTCTCGTCGCGTCGAAGGGGGTCGTGCGCCCAGCGTTCGCCGATGCCGAGGCCGCGATCCGATGGAGCGTCGCCGCGCAGCCCGAGGGGTGCGACGAAGGTCGCTTGGCGCGCGCGACTGCGCTGGCGTGCGACGCGCTCGGGCACGCGTGCGTGATCGCGAAGGGCGCGGAGACCGATCGGCGCGCGACGCTGCGCTGTGGGACGAACGCGCCGTGGACGCTCGACGTGTATGACGGCGCGGGCGTTCTGCGATGGACGCTCGCGGTGGAGGGCGATGACGAAGGGGTGCATCGGGCTGCGATCTTGATCGCGCGGACGGAGCTCGACGTACCGGCCGAAGCGACGACCGCGACCCCGACCCCGAACGCGAACGCGAACGCGAACGCAGACGCGAACGCGAACGCAGACGCGAACGCAGACGCGAACGCGAACGCAGACGCGAACGCGAACGCGAGGATGCCAGCCCCCTGGTCCCTCTTCGCCGCCGGACGCGCGACGACGACCAGCGGCGCCTTCGGTCCCGCCATCGGCGGCAACGCCGGCGCGGCCTTCATCGTGTGGCGCGAGCTCGCGATCGCCTTCGATCTCGGCGGCGAGCACGCGCTCTCCGCTCCGTCGGGCTACGGTTACTCGGAGCTTCGCGCGGGCGCGAGCGTCGCCTACGGCGCGCCGTGGGGACCGTCGCGCTTCGGTGTCGCGCTCGAAGGGGGCGCGATGCTCGGCGACGTGACCGCGCCCGAGCTGCTCGCACCAGCCTCGGCGCAGTTCCTTCACGCGTACGCGCGTGGCGCGGCGATCGTGCAGTGGGACGGGCGACACGCGCTTCGTCCGTTCGCCGCGCTGTCGGTGCTCGCGAACACCGCGCCCGTTCACGTGACCAGCGCAGGAAACGACGTGGCGACGATCCCGTGGGTCGCGGCCTCGATCGACGTGGGGCTCGCATGGCGATCGCAGTGAAAGATCGCAGCGGAGCCCTGCCGGTGGGCCGCGCGAACGAGGCCGACGAAGCTCGCTGGGACGACCTCGTCGCCACCGTGCATCGCCAGATGCGCAGCCTCGCCGGCCCCTCGCGCGACCTCGAAGACCTCACGCAGTCCGCGCTCGAACAGGTGCTGCGCGCGCTCGACGGCTTTCGCGGCGACGGCGAGCTTTCGACGTTCACGTACCGCATCTGCATGAACGTCGTGCTGAACCATCGGCGCTGGTGGCGGCGCTGGCTGCTCCGCTTCGATCTCGGCGATGCGCCCGATCCGGTCGACTCGCGTGGAGGCCCGCGCGAGGTCGCGCTCGAACGTGAGCGCACGCAGCACCTTCATGCGTGCCTGGAGCGGCTCGCGCCGGCGAAGCGGTTCGCCGTGATCCTCGCCGACCTCGAGGAGCTCCCGGCGTCGCGCATCGCGGAGATCATGGAGTGCCCGGAGGCGACGGTGCGATCGCGGTTGCGCCAGGCACGCCGCGAGCTGACCGAGCTGCTGGCGAGCGACGCGCTGTTCGCCGATCGCGGAGGGCCGCGCTCATGACCTCGCGATGCAGCTTTGCCGACGATCACGCGCTCGGATCGTCCGCGCTCGCCGAGCACGCGACGACGTGCGAGGCGTGCGCGCGCGCGGTCGCTCTCCGGAGCCTCGCGAAGCAGACGTGGTCCGCGGCGAAGGGCCGGGACGACCGCACGGCACGTTCGGCGCGCGAGCGGCGCCTGATGCGCGGGGTGAGCGTCGGGCGCGGGCGCAAGCGGGGGCTCGCGTGGTCGGCGGTGCTCGCGATCGTGGCGGTCGCGGCGACCTGCATGATGCTCCTGCGGCACGAGGCGCCGCCTTCGAGTCCGCCGAGCGCGCCGCAACCGCTCGCCGCGAGCAATGGGGCGGCCCCGGCGACGACGGCTCCGCACGCCGCTCCGAAGACGCGCGGGTTCCGCGTCGTCGACGTGCGTGGCGGAGTCGCCAGGCGCCGCGGAGCCGCCATCACCGCGGGCGACGCGCTCGCCGCAGGCGACGCCATCGACGTCGAGCAGGGGGCGATCGTTCGCGTCTTGTGGGTGATCGATCTCGACGAGCGCGACGACGGCGGCGTGGAGCCCGAGGTGGAGATCGTCGGCCCCGCGCAGGTCGACGTCGGTGACGCCGCTTCGCCGCTACTCGTTCTGCGCCGGGGCGTGGCGCGCGTGACGGCGGGCGAGGTCGCCATCGCGCGCGGCGCGGATGCCGCACGCGACGTGAGGTCGGGCTCGCGCGTGGAGGTCGACTCCATCGCGCACGCCGCCGCTGCGCGCTCCACGATCACCGCTCCGGACGACTCGGCCGCGCTCCTCCGCGCCGCCGAGGCCGCGCTCGACCAAGGGGACCGCGCGTCAGCCGAAGCGACCCTCCGCACTCTCCTCGATCACGCGCGCGATCCCGACACGCGCGCCCGCGCCGAGCTTCGCCTCGCCGAGCTCCTCCTCGCGCGCGGCGCCTCCGACGAGGCGCGCACGCTCCTCGAGCCGCTCGCCTTCGGCCGCGAACCGAAGCGCGGGGCCGACGCGGCATGGCTTTACGCTCGCTCTCTCCACGCGCCCGCCGATCGCGCGTCGGCGTGGGCGCGCTACCTCGCGACGTCCCCTCCCCCGGCGATGCGCTCGCTCGCCCTCGTCGAACGCGCCTCCGCGCTCCTCGACGCCGGCGACGCCGACGGCGCGCGCGCCATCGTCACCGCCCTCGAGCCCGATCGTGCCAGCGGCTCTCTCGCCCCCGTCGCGGCCGACGCGCTGCGCAGGCTCGAAGCGCGCCTGGGCGACGATTGAGGCGAGAAACCGCCGATCGACAAACGATCGTTCTGTGAAGGGAGATTCCGCGGCCGTTGCACGTAGCTGGGGGGGAGACGGACGTCGTCATCACCATCCCGTGCACCCGAGAAGAGGAAATCCCATGAAGCTCGCGCGTCTTTCAGCCCTCTGCATCCACACCATCGGCACCACCGTGATCCTCGGAACGATCGCCACGATGGGCACGGGCTGCGGCGCCCTCGGCGCGATGGCGAACCCGAAGGTCGCATGGGCGGTGACCGATCCCGCGCCGATGAACGTCGTCGTGCGTCGCGCCGACGCCGCCGCGGCAACCTCGAAGGAAGTCGATCGCCTCCTCACCTCGACGCCGGCGAACGGCGACTCGGACTGGATGGCGAAGGTTGGCCCCTCGAGCGACGACGCCAAGGCGCAGATGAAGACGGTCGGCGATCTGCCGGTCTACAAGCAGAGCAAGGCGCGCGTCGTCCCCTCCGAAGTCTGGGTTCGCACGCTCCCCAGCGTTCACTGCGACAACGGCCAGTACCCGAGCCTCCTCGCGGCGATCGATCCGTCGCTCGGCGACAGCTACGCCAAGATCATGGCGAAGAAGCAGGAGATCGCCGACCTCAAGGCCGCGCAGGCAGTGGAAGACGAAGCGGCCGGCGCGAAGGACGTGACCGACACCGACAAGAAGATGCACAAGGACAAGAGCTCCGCGCTCGACAAGCAGATCAGCACCGCTGACGACGCCGTCGCGCCGCTCCAGAAGGACTTCCTCAAGGCGACGAAGGCGAAGTCGGCGACGGCCACGGACGACGTGAAGACGAAGTTCGGCGGCGCGTTCGTGAACCTCCGCCAGGCAGTGGAAGACGCCGAGATCGCGAACGGCGCGGCCGCGGTTCGTTACCCCATGGCCGTCCCGGGCATCAAGGGCGCGGTCACCTCGCAGGTCAGCGTCATCGTGGCCGACATCATCGAAGAGAAGACCGGCAAGCGCCCGGTGCTCGCGGGCCTTCAGCCCGGCGTCGGCTTCGACGGCGGCAGCCCGACGGTCACGCTCAACGGCATCGCGCCGAGCGATCTCGGCAAGCTCTCGATGGGTGACCTCACCAGCGAGACCATCAAGCGCACGAAGGACTGGATGGGCCACGCGGTCGGTCTGCTCGGCGACATCTCCAAGACGAAGGAAGTCCTCGGCTTCGAGGAAGACGTGCTCGACGCGGTCCTCGACGGCTTCAAGACCGGCTCGTGGAAGGCGCCCGCGGCGGCGACGTTCGACGGCGCAGCCAGCGGCTCGGCGAGCGCCAGCGTCACGACCGGCGGCAAGCCGGCGGGGATGAAGGTCCCCGGTCTCTGAGCGCTCCCCCACCGTCATCCTCTCACCCGCTATCATCCTGAGGAGCGGAGCGACGAAGGACCTCCGCGTACACACCGGGGGTTCTTCGCTTCGCTCAGAATGACGGAGCAGAGAGTCAGACCTGCCGACGACGCCGGTTCCGCGGAGACGCGGGGCCGGCGTTCGTCTTTAATGCCCGCTCCACACCGGTTCGCGCTTCTCCAAGAACGCGGTCAGCCCCTCGCGCGCGTCCGCCGTCGTCAGCACTTCCTTCAACCGATCGCGCAGCAGCGTCATCGCCGCGTCGAACTCGAGCCCGTCCTGCGCGGCGTACGCGCGGAGGCCGAGGCGCGTGATGAGCGGGCTCTTGTGCATGATCTGCGTCTCGATCGTGCGCACCGTCTCGTCGAGCTCCCCGGGCTCCACGACCTGCCCGATGAGACCGATGCGCGCCGCCTCGGTGGCGTCGATCTTCTCGCCGAGGAGCATCATCTCCAGCATGCGACTGCGCGGGAGCGTGCGCGCCAAGAGCGCCATGACCATCATCGGAAAGAGCCCGGCGTTGATCTCGGGAGTGCCGAACTGCGTCCCCCGAAGCGCGACGGAGAACGTGCACGCCGCCACCAGGCCGAGTCCCGTGCCGAGCGCGTGACCGTTCACGCGCGCGATGATCGGCTTCTCCGCGTACATGACGGCGCGCAATAAATCGGCGTAATCCCCCTTGAGCGGGAGGTCGCTCACTTCGGGCGGCGGCGACGACCAACCGGGCGCGCCGGGCAGACCCATCTGGGCGAAGTCGCCGCCGGCCGAGAACGATTTCCCTTCGCCCGTGATCACGATGACGCGCACGTGATCGTCCGCCATCGCGTCGGCGAGCGCGTGAAGAAGCTCGTTCGTCATCCGCGGCCCGATCGCGTTTCGACGCTGCGGGTAGCTCAGAGTGATCTTCTCGCGCGCTCGGATCCGCTCGACTCGGATTCGCTCGTAGGGCCTCTCCGGACGTTCGCTCATCGCAGATTCCTCCATAACGCGTCGTGGCGACAAATTGTCGCGTCCATTTGTCGGTGCGTTTTGCCCCAAGGGTGGAGTACCACGACGTCCCGGATGCTTGAGCGTCTCATCGATCTCGCCGTGCGACGACGCGTAGCCACGCTCGTCCTCACACTCGGCTTCGTGCTGTTCGGTATTCACACCTTCAGCAAGCTGAAAATCGAGGCCTTTCCTGACGTCACGAACGTCCAGGTCATGGTCATCACCCTCTACCCGGGGCAAGCCGCCGAGGAGATCGAGAAGCAGGTCACGATCCCCGTGGAGCGGGCGCTCGTGGGGCTGCCGAACATCCTCGTTCAGCGCTCAATCACGTCATTTGGGCTCTCGCAGGTCATCGTCACGTTCGACGACGGCGTCGACATCTACTTCGCGCGGCAGCAGGTGGCCGAACGTCTCCCCGACGCCGAAGTCCCCAACGGTGTTGTCCCGACTCTGGGGCCTAACGACACGCCAGTGGGGCAGGTCTACCAGTACACGCTCGAGAGCGAGCGTCACTCGCCGAGCGAGCTGCGGAGCTGGCAAGACTGGGTCGTCTCTCGTCACCTGAAGCGCGTGTCGGGCGTCGCCGACGTCGTGAGCTTCGGCGGCTTCCAGAAAGAGTTCCACGTCCTGGCCGACCCGGCGCGCCTACGCGCCAACGGGCTCTCGCTCGACGATCTGATCTCGGCGGTCGCCCAATCGAACGGCGCGACCTCGGGCGGCTACGTTCCGTACGGCGAAGCCGAGTTCGTGGTGCGCGCGCGCGGCTATCTGAAGTCGGCCGACGACATCGAAAAGACCGTCATCACGCTCCGCGACAACACGCCGATCCTCGTGCGCACGGTGGCGCGCGTCGTCGAGGGGTACACGCCGCGGCGCGGAGCGGTCGCGCGCAACGGATCGATGGACTCGATCGAAGGGACCATCCTCCTCCGTCGCGGCGAGAACCCGAAGGACGTCCTCAACGGCATCCACGAAGCGGTCGACCGCGTCAACAAGGAGGTGCTCCCGGCCGGGATGCACATCGTCCCGTTCTACGACCGCACGCGCCTCGTCGACACGACGCTCACCACGGTCTCGCACAACATGCTCGAGGGCGCGGCGCTCGTCGCGCTGGTGCTGTGGCTGTTCCTTCGAGCCTTCAGCGGCTCCTTGGCAGTGGCCATCACTATGCCGCTCGCCCTGCTGACCTCGTTCGTCGGTCTCTACTACGTCGGAGTTCCGGCCAACCTGTTGTCCATGGGGGCCATCGACTTCGGCATCCTGCTCGACGGCGCCGTCATCCTCGTCGAGAACGCCTACCGCCACCTGGCGGAGGAGCAGGCGCCCCCGGAGGACGTTCCCAAGATCGTCGCCCGCGCGGCGAAGGAAGTGCTGCGGCCGATCCTGTTCTCGATGTCGATCATCATCGCCGCGATGATGCCGATCTTCACGCTGGAGCGCGTGGAGGGGCGAATCTTCCGCCCGGTCGCGCTCACGTACGCCTTCGCCCTCGGCGGCGCGCTCATCTTCACGCTCACGGCCGTCCCCGCCATCACGACGGTGCTCCTCAAGAACCGCAAGGTGAAGGAGGTCGAGCCCGAGTTCCTGACGTTCCTTCGCGCCAAGTACCTCTCGGCGCTGCGCGTCGCGCTCAAGTATCCGATCACGACGCGCCTCGCAGGCTTCGTCGTCCTGGCGTACGCCATCACGCTCATCCCGAAGCTCGGCACCGAGTTCCTTCCGGAGATGAACGAAGGGGACATCCACGTCACGGTGACGATGCCCAGCGCGGTGTCGCTCGATCGCGGCGCGCAGGTCCTCCGCGAGACGCGCCTCGCGCTGCTCAAGTTCCCCGAGGTGCGCGACGTGCTCACCGAGCAAGGGCACCCCGAAGACGGCACCGACGACGAAGCGCCGAACCAGGCCGAGACGTTCGTCCTCATGAAGCCCGAGAAGGAGTGGAAGACCGGGCGAAGCAAGGCGCAGATCGTCATCGCCATGCGCGAGGAGCTCGAGAAGCGGCCGGGCGTTCTCTACAACTTCAGCCAGCCGATCAAGGACCGCGTCGAAGAGTCGATCAGCGGCATCCGCGGGCAGGTCGTCATCAAGGTGTACGGCGAAGACCTCGGGCTGATGCAGAACAAGCTCGAAGAAGTGAAGCGGATCATCTCGCAGACCCGCGGCGCGCGCGACGTCGAGGTGTACCGCGCCGGGCGCGCACAGCACATCGTGTCGGACATCGATCGCGACGCGATCGCGCGCGTGGGCTTGCAGGTGCGTGACGTCGAAGACGTCGTCGAGAGCGCGTACGGCGGTCGCATCGCCACGACGATGTGGGAAGGCGAGCGCAAGGTCGACGTGCGCGTGAAGCTCCCCTCGCCCGTCGAAGGGGACGAGTACGCCATCGGCAGCCTCACGGTGCCTGCGGGCAACGCGCGCTTGCCGCTCTCGTCGCTGGCCAACGTGCACGTCGATCTCGGACGCACGCAGATCAACCGCGAACAGGGCGGCAGGTTCCTCGCGCTGAAGACGAACATCGAGGGGCGCGACATGGGCTCCTTCGTCGAAGAAGCGCAGACTCGCGTGAAGAAGGAAGTGAAGCTCCCCGAGGGGTACTACTTCACGTGGGGCGGCGAGTTCGAGAACCAGCGGCGCGCGATGAAGCGGCTGATGGTGATCGTCCCGATCTCCGTCCTCTGCATCTTCGTCCTGCTCTACCTGACGTTCCGCGCGGTGCTGCCGGCGGTCGTCGTGCTGCTCGACGTCCCCTTCGCCACGGTGGGAGGCGTGTTCGCGCTGTACCTCACGCACACGGTGCTCTCCGTGTCCGCGGCGGTCGGGTTCATCACGCTCTTCGGAGTGGCCGTCATGGATGGCGTGCTCCTCATCACGTACGTGCGGCAAGCGCGTGAGCGCTTCGGGAGCGATTCGCAGGACGCCATCCTCGACGCCGTCTCGCAGAGGCTTCGTCCCGTGCTCATGACGGCGATGCTGGCGTCGCTCGGGCTCCTTCCGGCCGCGCTCTCGCACGCCATCGGATCTGACACGCAGCGGCCGTTCGCGATCGTCATCATCGGCGGGCTGATGTCCTCGACGCTCCTCACGATGCTCCTCCTGCCGACGCTCTACGAGCTCATGGACAGGTGGTTCGGTCGCAACCGGACGAAGAAGGAAGACGAGCTCGCAGCCGCGGAGGAGGAGGAGCCATGACGCGCTTTCTCCGAACGGCGCTGGCGTGCGTCGTCGCCCTCGCCGTCACGCGAACGGCGCGGGCCGACGATCTGACGATGGACCGCGCGGTGGCGATCGCGCTGCAGAGGAACCGAGACATCGTCGCGGCCCGCCTCGAGATCGAAGCGGCGCAGGTCGATCGGATCACGGCGGGTCTCTACTGGAACCCGCAGTTCCAGTACGCGGTCGGGAACGTGGTGCTCGGCGCGGGGAACCAGGAAGACAAGGGGCTTCACCCCGGGCCGCTCTCCGAGCTCGTTCACACCGTGGGCGTCAGCGAAGTGGTCGACGTCTGGGCCAAGCGAAACCGGCGCATTCGCGCGGCCGACATCGGCGTCGAACAGCGACGGCTCCTCGTCGAGGACGCGCTGCGCGAGATCGTCTTCGCCGTGCGCGGCGCGTTCACCGATCTGGTTCGCGAGCAGGCCGAGCTCGATCTGAGCAAGACGATGAAGGCCCGGTACGACGAGACCATTCGCCTGTCGCGCGCGCGGACGAACGCCGGCGAGATCTCGGCGGCCGAGTTCAGGAAGATCGAGCTCGAAGGGCTCAAGTACCTGAACGCGCTCATCGACGCGCAGCTCGAGCTCGACGTCACGCGCCAGCATCTCGCCGCGCTCCTCGGCCTTCGGTCCGAAGCCGAGCTCCCCGGCGCTGCGATCCCCGACGTGCCGCCACGTACCCCGCCGGCGCTGGCGCCGCTCGTGGCGCGCGCGCTGGAACAGCGCCCCGACATGCGCGCCGCGAAGAAGGGGATCCTGCTCGCCGACGCGCAGCTGAGCGCTGCGGAGCGCGAGGCGTACCCGGACATCTCGGTGGGCGCGGCGTACACGCACAGCGAGTTCACTGCTTCGGGCGACAACGCCAATGCCCTCGGCCTCTCGGTGTCGCTCCCCTTGCCGCTCTTCGATCGGAACCAGGGAGGCATCGCGCGATCGCGCCTCGAGAGGAAGCGCTCGGACAACGAAACGAAGCGCTTGGAGCTCGTCGTGGAGCATGAGGTCGCTGAGACCGTGCGTCGCGTCGAGCACTCCCTGGCGCTCCTCGACGTCTACGAAGGTGGCATGCTCAGCCGCGCGGATGACGCGCTGCGGGTGGCCGAGTCTTCATACAAAGCGGGCGCCGTCTCGCTCCTCGAGCTCCTCGAGGCTCAGCGCACGTACATCGAGACGCGCGCCGACTACTTGAAAGTCCAAGACGACTATCGCAAAGCAAGGATCGACGTGACGCGCGCCGTCGGCGAAGGAACACCATGATCCACGGCATGTACGGCTCTCGTCTCTTCGCAACGGCGCTCGGAATCGCGGCGATCGCCGCGTGCGCCGGCTGCGGACACTCGCAGTCGGCCGAGGCCGGACAAACGGGCCCCGGCGCGAGCGACAGCACGATCAAGATCGAGCAGGGGAGTCCGCAGCTCCAGTTCGTGAAGATCGGCGACGTGCAGGAGAGCGACGTGGCGGGCACCCTCGTCCTCACCGGACGCATCGCCTTCGACGAGGACCACACGCAGCGCGTCTCGTCACCGCTCGACGGCCGCGCGACCGCGTTGCTCGTGAAGCTGGGCGACAAGGTGCGCGTGGGGCAGCCGCTCTTTCAACTGAGCTCGCCCGAGGTCGGCCAGATTCAGTCGGACGCGCAGAAGGCGCAGCAGGACGTGCTCATCGCGCAGCGCACGGTCGACCGCGTCCACAAGCTGAAGATCGACGGCGCGGTCTCCGACAAGGAAGTCGCGCAGGCCGAGGCCGATCTCCGCAAGGCCACGAGCGAAGGGGCGCGCGCCACGAGCCACCTCTCGTCGCTCGGCGTCTCGGCGAGCGATCCGACCGTTGGCGCGTCGGTGCGAGCCGGCGTCAGCGGGACCGTCGTCGAGCGCAACGTGCTCGTCGGCCAGGAAGTGCGCGCCGATTCGTCATCACCGCTTCTCACGATCTCGAACCTCGAGACCGTCTGGGTGCTGGCCGACGTGTACGAGCAAGATCTCGCGCTCGTGCAGGCGGGGGCGAAGGTCGGCGTGCGCGTGCCGGCGTACGCCGACGAGATCTTCCCGGGGACGATCGATCACCTCGGCGAGGTCCTCGACCCGCTGAGCCGCACGGTGAAGCTGCGCTGCACGGTGCCGAACGTCGGAGGGCGCCTGAAGCCGGAGATGTTCGCGAAGATCGTCCTCACGTCGTCGTCCGGGACGAAGGTGCTCGTGATCCCATCGCGCGCCATCCTCAGCGACAGCGAGCACTCGAGCGTCATCACCGTCACCGGCGACAACGTCTTCAGCATGCGCATCGTCGAAGTGGGGCCGGAGAACGGCGGCAACGTGCGCGTGCTCAGCGGCCTCAAGCCGGGCGAGAAGATCGTGACCGAAGGGGCGCTCTTCGTGAAGAACGAGATCGACAACCGCTGATCGCTCAGCGCGTTTCTTCGACGGGCTTCAAGAACCCCTCGCTGTCGATCGAGACTCGGCGCGTCTTCAGGAGGCGCCCGGCCGCGCGCTTGAACGCCTTCTTGCTGATGCCGAGCATCTTCTTGATCCACTCGGGGCTCGAGTCGTCGCCCAGCTTCGGCGGTGACGGGCTCAAGAGGAGCTCCAGCAAGCGCTCGGCGTCGTCGTCGAGCTCTTCGTGCTTCAAACGACGGAGCGAGACCTCCACCTTGCGGTCGGCGTGCACGTGCGCGACGCGAAAGCGCGCGGCGTCGCCCGAACGAAGCGCGTGCGGCTCGGTGACCGGCAAGAGCGCGAGGCATCGCTTCTCCAGGATCACGAACAGCCCGAGGCCCGGCTCTTCGCGCCACGCGACCCCTTCGACCCATTCGTCCCGCACGAACTCGCCGCCGGGGCTGAGGAGCTCGGCGACGCGCATCGTGCCCGCGAGGCGCCCCGTGTCGTCGACGTAGAGACCGACCGCACACCGATCGCCGATGCGCAGCGGGCGCGTTTGTTCGCGCAGCGGGACGAGCAGGTCCTTCTTGAGCCCCCAGTTCACGAACGCGCCGAACGACGTGACGTCCGCCACCGTGAGGATCGCGACCTCGCCGAGGGCGAGCTTGGGGACGCGCGTGGTGGCGATCGGGCGATCGTCCGAGTCGAGGTAGACGAAGACGTCGAGCACGGCGCCGACCTCGGGCGCCGCCGGGAGCTCGTTCGATGGGAGCGGGATCAAGGCGCCGTCGGCGGCGTTCGCGTCCTCACCGAGCCACGCCGCGCCCGCGTCGACCTTTCGAACGACGAGCTCCGCCCTCCGACCCAGCAACGACTCCATGCCCCACGATGTAGCGCAAATCCGCGCGAGCGCGCTTCAAGCGATGGCGGGCGTCACCCAATTCGTCGTGAGCCACTCGATCGACGCGGCCCCTTGCTCGCGAAGCGCGCGATCGACGGCGAGGGCCTTGGCGTCCTGCGAAGGCGCCGCGCTGGCGTAGGCGCGCGCGTAGAGCACCCAGTTCGAAAGCTCATACCGATGAAGGATCGGTCCGAAGCGGTGCCCGTCGAACGCGGCCAAGGCGGCGAGGGCTTCGTCGGCGTTCTTGCATGCGCAGAGGGCGGCGGTCGCATCGACGAGGAGCGCGCGAAGATCTTCGAACGCGCGATCGGGATCGGCGGCGATCGCGCCGAGCATGGTCTCGAACCCGTCGTCCGACAGCCCCGCCGCCTCCGCCGCTTCGGCCATGGCCGGCACTTGCGACTCGAGGAAGGACGACTGCGGCGCGTGCCCCAGGAGCCGCCCCACCAGGTACACGTCGAACGCGCTCGCGATCGCCTCCCCCAGAAACAGCGCCTCGGCCGACTGCGGCGCACCGGTCGACGCCGTGAGAGCGCGCGCCGCGAGGTGATGCCACGCGGCGTGCGCGATGACGTCGGCCGGGATGCGATCGCTCTCGAGCACGTCGCCGCCGGTGCCGTTCCCCCAGAACGTGAGGTTCAAGAGGAGCGCGCGATCCCAGCGCCCCGCGAGCGCCGCTGGGAGCACTCGAAACGAATAGCCGTCGCGCCGGAGGATCTCTTTCAGGTCGGCGTAGAGCCCGACGTGCTGAAACGACCGCTCGTCGTCGATCGTGAGCTGGTCGATCGTCTTGCCCGCCATGACCGGCGCCGCCTGCTTCGTCATCGGCGGACGCTAACACGCCAAAACCAGAGACGGCGCGCACCCCCAGGGGGCGGCGCACCCCAGCGTTGAGCTTGTGCGCGTGCGGGGTAGGCATCATGCTCTCTTCATCCTCTTGCTTCGCCCCGCCACGATCGCGCTCGCCCTCGCTCTCGCGTCCTGCTCCTCGAAGGCGCAGCCGCCTACGGAGACGAGCGGCAATACGACGCCGCAGCAAGGCTCGACCCCCGGCACCCCCGACGCCGGCGGCGGGACGACTCCGTCGACGTGCGGATTCCTGAGCACCGCGGCCCCGTTCGCGCTCCCCGCGATCACCGGCGCCCCCACGACTCCCTTCGCGGCGATGACGGGCTCGATCGCCTGCGCCACGGGAACGGCGAAGCTCACGTACACACTGGCCGACCTCGACGCCGACGGCGCGCTCGATCTCGTCGTGACGTCGGCGTGCGACGACGCGACGATCGGCGTGACCGCGTGGCTCGTCTATCCGGGATCGGCCGCCGGGTTCGCCGCGACGGCGACGCGCTACACGATCCCGCCGGCGTCACCCGCGGGATGCGCGGTCGTCTCGCTCTTCGACGCCAACGGCGATCTTCTCCCCGACTACGTCGTCACCTCGCTGTGCAACGACGCGACGGTCGGGTCGTCGCGCTGGCTCGTGTACCCGAACGTGAAGAACGGCTTCGCGTCGGCCGCGACGTCCTACGCGCTCCCGCCCGGCATGTCCCCGGGGGCCTTCGCCGGGACGGGCGCCGCGACGGCGACGTGCGCGAGCGCGAGCGGAACGAACGACCCCGCGTTCGCGCTCTTCGACATCAACGGCGACGGCAAGCTCGACTTCGTCGTCACCCAGGCATGCGACGCCGATGCGATCGGAACCAACGCCTGGCGCGTCTACCTCGGCGTCGCCGCGGGCGCGTCGCAAGCACCGACGACGTTCACGCTCCCCAGCAATCCGACGTACACGGCCGGCGCGTTCGCGAGCACCAGCGGCACGCTCTCGTGCTCAGCGTCGGCGAGCAAGCCGCAGTTCGGCCTCCTCGACTTCGACGCCGACGGCAAGCTCGATCTCGTCGTCACCCAGAGCTGCAACGACCCGAGCGTCGGAACGAACGTGTGGCTCCTCTTTCACAACACGGGGACGGGCTTCGGCGCGTCGGCGTCGCTCGCGCTCCCCGACATGGCCGGGCTCCCGACCGATTCGTTTCCGTCGCTCGGCGCCGCCGGCACGTGCGCGGCCGGCGTCGGCGCACCGACCTATGCCATCCTGGACGCCGACGGCGACGCGCGCCCCGATCTCCTCGTCACGCACGACTGCGCCGACGCGCTCACCGGCGTGTCGTACTGGCAGCTCTTCACCAACACCGGCACCGGCTTCGCGCCGGCCTTTCGTGCGTTCACGCTCCCCTCGGCGCTCGGCGCCACGTCGGCCGCACCGGTCGGCCTCACAGGGTCATCGCAGTGCGCGACGGCTCCGACGCACCCCGCGTTCACCACGGCGTATCTCGCGGGCCTGACCCTCGACGTCGTCGTCACCACCGGCTGCGCCGACGCCACCGTCGGCCGGACACAGTGGTTGCTGTACCCCGCGTCGTGTAAGTGAAGGGGACGCCACGGGAGGCGCCGCCCCCATGCTTCGCTCGATCGACGCGATTCTCAGCGACTTCGACGCTTCGCTACCGCTGTCCGACGCCCGCACGATCCCCGGCTCCTGGTACACCGAGCCGCGCGTGTGGGAGCGTGAGAAGCGCGCGGTCTTCGGTCGCACGTGGCAAGTCGTGGCGCGCGCGGCGCAGGTCGAGAGCGCCGGCCAGTACGTGACAGCGCAGATCGGCGACGAGCCGATCGTGGTCGTGCGCGGCAACGACGGAAAGCTGCGCGCGTTCTTCAACGTGTGCCGCCACCACGCCGCCGCCGTGATGACCGCGCCCGAGGGGTGCGCCGAGCGCCTTCGCTGCCCGTACCACGGCTGGACGTACGCCCTCGACGGCCAGCTCAAGTCGACGCCCGAGATCGACGAGACGTGCAACTTCGATCGCGCGCAGAACGGCCTCGTGCCGGTGCGCGTCGAGGTGTGGGAGCAGTTCGTCTTCGTGTGCCTCGCCGACGACGCCCCCTCGCTCGCGGACGAACTGGGTGCGCTCGTGTCGCGGGTCCCGCCGCTGCGCCTCGGAGATCTGAAGTTCGCCGAGCGGCGCGAGTACGTGCTCGAGTGCAACTGGAAGGTCTTCGTCGATAACTACCTCGACGGCGGCTACCACGTCCCTTACCTGCACAAGGGGCTCAACAGCATCCTCTCGTTCAAGGACTACACGATCGAGTGCGCCGATCGCTTCTGCCTCCAATCGAGCCCCATCGATGCGACCGGTGGCGAGACGATGACCGCCTCGGTGCGGAAGGGGCAGGCGCTCTACTACTGGCTCTACCCGAACTTCATGTTCAATTGGTACGAGGGGTACCTCGACACGAACCTCGTCGTGCCGCTCGGAATGAGCCGCACGAAGGTGATCTTCGATTTTTACTTCGCCGACGTGAGCGAGGCCTCGCGCGCGCGAAACACGAAGAGCGTCGAAGTGAGCGAGCGGATCCAGAACGAGGACCACGCGATCTGCGAGTCGGTGCAGCGTGGGCTGTCGTCGCGCGCGTACGGAGCGGGTCGACTCTCGGCGCGGCGCGAAGCGGGCGAGAACCTCTTTCACAAGCTGCTGGCGACCGACCTGCGGAAGCCGCTCTGACTCACGGCGTCGTCGCGCTCTCGTCGTCGCGCACTTCGTTCGCGTACGTCTTCAGCACGGCGAGCGAGAGCGTCGCCACGACCGGTCCCAAGATGAGACCGAGGATGCCGAAGACCTCCACGCCGCCGAAGAGCGCGACGAACACGAGGATCGCCGGGACGCCTTTCTCGCGGCCGACGAGCCGCGGGCGGATGACGTAGTCGGAGAGGATTCCCACGATGAGCGCGCTGTACACCAGCTCCACGAGCCCGGCGCCGACGTGCCCCGTGAGCAAGAGAACGCCGCCGACCGTCCCCCAGACGAGGACCGTCCCTATGCCCGGAATGAGCGACGCCAGCGCCGTGAGCGCGCCGAAGAACGCCGGCTCCTGGACGCCGGTGATCCAGAAACCGATCGCCGCGAGGACCCCCTGCACGAGCCCCGTGACGACCGTGCCCAGGAGAACCTGACGGCCCACGGTGCGGAACTGATCCAGGAGGCCGTGCGTGTAGCGACGCTCGAACGGGAGGAGCTGCTCGGCGCGCGTGACGATCTCGGTCCAGTGACGGAGCACGAAGTACGACGCCATCGTGATGAAGAAGAGCGTGAGGAGCGCGCCGAACGTGAGCCCCGCCACCTCGGCGGCGATGCCGGCCATGCGCGAGCCCAGCGAGAGCACGGCGTCTTCGATCTTCGCCAGGAGATCGTCTGCGTTGATGTGGAAGGCCGCGAGCCGAGCATTCGCGCCGTCGACGAAGTTCCGCAGCGCTCCCCCCGAGCCGACGAGCTCGCGCACTGTTCCTAGCAGCGCGATCCCTCGCGTGACGAGCAACCACGTGAGCGCGAAGAACAACCCCGACCCGATGAGCGTCGCGCCGAGCGCACACAAGAGCGCCGCCGGGCCCGCGCGCATCTCGCGCTTTCGTAGGCGCGCGTAGAGAGGCTCGAGCGTGAACGCCAGCAGCGCTCCCAGAAAGAGACCGACGCCCACCGGCATCGCCAGCCACACCAGCGAAGCCAACGCCACCAGCGCCAGGAAGCCGAGCGCGCGTCGCTCCTTCTTCCTCAGCGACGCCCCGCCGTCGAGCGCCGCAGGCTCGGGGGGCGGAGGCGCAGCGGGGGTCGTCATGCGGGCGCGAGTCTACAGGTCGTGCCGGCGAGGCGTGATAGCTTCTCGCGGGTGAGCAAGCTGAGCTGCGAGAGCTGCGGAGCGAACCTCGAACCGAGTCACCTCGCCTGTCCGTTCTGCAAAGCGCCCACGCCGTATGCGCGCGAGCAGCACGCGCAAGAAGAGCATGCGCGGCAGCAGCAGAACGTCGCCGAGGCGGTCGCGAAGCAGCGCTACGACGCCGCGTCGCGCGCGAACGCGCAGACCGAGCTCGATCGTCTTGCGCGTCAGAGCGTCGTGTGGTCGGGCGTCGGTGTCCTCTTCTGTTGCTTCCCGATTCCGGCGCTGGTGGCGCTGGTGCTCGTCTATCGCGCGCGAGCGCTGGCGCGCGAGCAAGGCTTCGTCTTCCCGGCGCAAGCGACGATAGGGCTCGTGCTCAGCGTGATGACGCTGCTCTCGACCGTCGGCTTCTACGTGTTCAGCGCGCTGTCGCCGACCCCTCCTCGCTACGTGACGCCTACGACGCCGGCGCTTTCGGCGATCCCCACCGCGCCGAGACCGGCCCCAACCCACGTCGCGCCACACCACGCCCCGAGCGCTCCGCCGTCGATCGCGCCCGTGCCCACGGCTCCGAAGCCACACTGACCTCATGCTCCATCGCGCGCTCGCGAGGGTTCGCGCGTAGTCTCTTCGTGTGAACGTCACCGTGCTCACGTACCTCGAGCGCGAGGGGGCCGAGACCTACGACGTGGTCGTCGACCAGGTCGCCGCCGCGCTCCGCAAGCGGAAGCACACCGTGAAGATCCTCGGCGTGCACGGAGACGTGCAGGACCTCATCGTCGGCATCCGCAAACAGAAGCCGCAGCTCGTCTTCAACTTGATGGAGATGTTCGCGCGCAACGTCCTCGGCGACGTCGCGGTCGCAGGCACTCTGGAGCTCCTCGCCGTTCGCCACACCGGCGGCGGCCCCGGCGAGCTGTACTTGCGGCAGGACAAGGCGCTCACCAAGGAGCTGCTCGCCTATCACGGCGTCCCTTTCCCGAACTACGCCGTCTTCCGTCGCCACTCCTACCCCGACACGATCGGTCGGCTGCGCATGCCGCTCATCGTGAAGCCGCTGCGCATGGATGCGTCGATCGGCATCGAGGCGTCGTCGCTCGTTCGCAGCACGACGCAGATGATGAAGCGCGTGATCGCCATCCACGAGAAGGTGAAGGACTCGGCGCTGGTCGAGGAATACATCGAAGGGCGCGAGTTCTACGTGGGCGTGATGGGGAATCGAAAGCCGATCGCGCTGCCGCCGATCGAGATGGACTTCTCGGGCATGCCCGAAGGGATGCCGCAGATCCTGGGACGACGCGCGAAGTGGGTGAAGAGCAGCCGCGAGTACAAGGGGACGTGCTCGAAGATCGCCGACATCCCCGACGGGCTGAAGCATCGCCTGCAGCGCGTGTCGGTCGACGCCTACCGCGCGCTCCGCGTCCGCGACTACGGGCGCGTCGATCTGCGGGTCACGCCGAGCGGCGAGGTGTACGTCATCGAGGTGAACGCGAGCTGCTACCTCGAAGAGTCGGCCGAGTTCGCGACCGCCGCGCGCGCCGCCGGGATCGCCTACGACGAGCTGGTGAACGCGATCGCGCGGCTCGCCGTGACACGGAGCAAGCGCGCGTATTGAGCGCCTGGCGGCGCCGAAGGCGTCCGCGTCTACATGACCGTCATGGCGCGTACTTCCCGCTCTGAAGCCACGTCATGGCCAGCGCCGTGACGAGGCTCGTGAGCGCGATCGTCAGCGCCTGCTCTTCCTCGACGCGGTACGTGAGCCCCATCGCGTCGGCGCGACCGGCCAGCGTATCGAGCAGCCATCGCGTTCGCTCCGGCATGTGCCCGGTCCACTGAAAGACGCTCCCCGGCAGATCGCGCTCGATGCGCCGAATCAAGTCCGACGCAGCGAAGCGCACGCCGTCCTCGCTCGGCTCGGTTTGCGCGAAGATCGCGCCGAGCATCTGGTCGAGCCCCTGCTCCTGCATCCCAGCGCTCTCGCTCGGCGCTCCGTTCGGGGCTCCCAGAGCGCGATAGAATTGGTCCAGCGACTCCGTGATGCTCGAGACGTCGTCGTCGAGCTCCGCGGCGGTCGTCACCGGATCGCGATCGAGCACCTCCTTCATGGTGCGATCGCAGTACTCGAGCTTGCGAAGCGCCCCTGGCCACTTCGCGAACTGCGCGCGCCAATCGACGTCGGGCGTCATCCACACTGCGAACGTCTCGGCCCAATCTTCGTCGGGGTGCTTCTGCGCATACCAGCCGGGCAAGTGGTGGACGAACTCGCGACTGAAGGGGCGCGGTCGATACTCCTCTTCGTACGGCTTCTGCATCGGGCCGAAGCGCTCGGCCCACTCCTTCGTCTCGTGCAGCCGGTACGCATAGTTGATGACGTGCCCCATCTCGTGACGCAGGTAGCGAAGGATGTCCTTCGGCCCCGACCCCTCGACGTGACACGCCTGCTCGGCCTGAAGGAGCGTGAGCTCGGGACGCGCGAGGTAGAAAGGGATGGCGATGGCGATCGTGTCGTAGGGGACTCCCCACTCGGTCGAGAGATAGAAGCGCGGGCGGAGCTTCTTGATGCCGAGCGCGAGGAGCTCTTTCTCGAAGGTGGCGAGGATCGGCTCCAGGCTCGTTCCGGCGATCGTCAGGTTCAGATCGCGGATCGGGACTTTGAGCGCTTTTGCCTCTTCGAACGGGGGGGTCGCCACTTCGCGCGCGATCATAGCGCTGGAAAACGCCTTCGGAGCGAACCATAACGTCACACGCTCATGCCTCTCCCCTTCACGGTCAGCGCGGTGGATCCCGGCTCACGCGCGCGTCGCGGAACCATCGTCACGGCCCACGGCCCGGTCCAAACCCCCGCCTTCATGGCCGTCGGAACGCGCGCCACGGTCACCGGGCTCACCCCCGCCGACCTCACCGAGGTCGGCGCGCAGGTCGTGCTCGGCAACACGTACCACTTGATGCTCAGGCCGGGACCGGACCTGTTTCGGCGCGTGGGTGGCATTCACAAGTTCATGGGGTGGCGCGGTCCGGTGCTCACCGACTCGGGCGGGTATCAGATCTTCTCCCTCCCAGGCGATCGCACGTTGAGCGAGCAAGGGGCGCGCTTTCGCAGCTACACGGATCAGCGCATCCACATGCTGTCGCCCGAGCGATCGATCGAGATGCAGACGGCGATCGGCTCCGACATCATGATGGTGCTCGACGTGTGCGTCGACTCGCGCTCTGACGCGGCGACGACGCGGGCGGCGATGGAGAGGACGCATCGCTGGGCGCTCCGCAGCCTCGCATCGCGTACCAATCCGGCGCAGGCGCTGTTCGCGATCGTTCAGGGCGGCGTGATCCCCGAGCTACGCAAGGAGTCGGCCGCGGTCCTCACCGAGCACCCGTTCGACGGCTTCGCGATCGGCGGGCTCGCGGTCGGCGACGCGCGCGGCGAGCGCGAGGACGTCACGCATTTCTCGGCGGAGCTCCTGCCGCCCGATCGCCCGCGGTACCTGATGGGCGTGGGGACTCCGCCGGATCTGCTCCACGCGATCCTTGCAGGCGTCGACATGTTCGACTGCGTCTTGCCGACGCACCTCGCGTGGCAAGGGACGGCGTTCACGTCGACCGGCCGCGTGCGCGTCACGCGCGGGCCGAACGCGCTCTCCGACGAGCCGCTCGACGCCACGTGCGCCTGCTCGACGTGCAAGACGGCCAGTCGCGCGTACCTGCATCACCTCTTCAAGTGCAGCGAGCCGCTCGGGCCGCGGCTCCTCTCGATGCACAACCTGCATCACTACCACGCGCTCATGGCCGAGGCTCGGCACGCCATCGAGCTCGGGAAGTACGCGGCGTTCGCGCGCGAGAAACTCGAGGCGATCGATCGCCACGAGCACAGCGATCGCAAGATGGGTCAGCTCGCGTCGTGAAGCCGGATCTGCGCGTCCGCGGCAACGGCTGCGAGGTGGTCATCACCCGGAGCGGCGCGCCGGCGATGCTCGACCACGCGTTCGGCGAGCTGATGCATCCCATCGTGGGACCGCTCGTGGAGGCCGAGCAGATCTACATCGCGCCTTCGCGACTGGCGGAGCGGCTCGCGAAGCCTGACGCGCGCCCGCTCGTGCTTCTCGACGTCGGGCTCGGCGCCGGGTCGAACGCGATCGCCGCGTGGAAGGTGTCGGAGCGCTTGCCGACGTCGGCGCGCAGGCTCGAGATCGTGAGCTTCGAGCGCTCTCTCGACGCGATGACGCTCGCGTCGTCGGAGACGCACGCGCCGTCGTTCGGCTTCGAAGGGGCCGCGGGCGATGCTGCGCGCGCGCTCCTCGCGAAAGGTCTCCACGAGTCGCCGCGCACCACGTGGCGCCTCGTCGCGGGCGAGCTTCCTGCGACGTTGGGGCGCGAAGAGGAAGCGTCGGCCGACATGGTCTACTGGGACGCGCACTCGCAGGGCGCGAACCCGGAGCTATGGACGATGGAGGCGTTCGTCGCGCTTCGTCGCGTCTGCGCGGAGACGGCACTCGTGTACACGTTCAGCGCCGCCACTGCGACCCGCTCGGCGCTCCTGCTCGCAGGCTTTGCGGTCGGCGTCGGCGAAGCCAAGCGCGAAGAGCGCCAGACCACGATGGCGGCGATCCACGCGTGTGATCTCCCCCACCCGCTCGATCGCCGCTGGCTCGAGCGCCTCGGACGATCGTCAGCCCCGTTCCCTCCCGACGCCCCCGCAGACGCCCTCGCACACGTCGCCGCGCTCCCGCAATTCTCGGCGCAGTAGACGCCTACTTCGCCATGGGCGCGTTCCACTTGCCGCCCCACTCCGCCTGGAGCTTCGTCAGCAGCTTCTCCCAGTCTTCCTTCGAGCGCGTCTCGGGGTATGGCGTCGCTTCGACCGGCTTCGGTGCGCTCCACACGACCTGCACTTTCCCGTCGCGCCCGATCTGCCCGATGGCGATCGTCTTCACCGCGTGATCGTTCGACGGCGTCACGCGCAGCTCGCCGAGCGGCGTGCTCACCGTCACCTTGTCGAGCACGCCGCGAATCGCCGCCATCTCCAGCGACCCCGCGCGACGCACCGCCTCGGCCCACAAGAGCACCGCGGAGTAGCTCGTGGCCATCGGATCGGTCACGGGGCGCGGACCGAAGCGATCGTGCAGCGCGCGCAAGAAGTCGCGGTTCTCCTGCGAGTCGAAGGCCTCGAAGTAATTCCACGCCAGGTAGTCGCCGGCGACGAGCGAGGGATCGAGCTCGCGGTAGCCGGTCTGATCGAGCGAAAAGCTGAGGAGCGGCATCGCCTCCGACGTGATCCCGGCCGCGCGCAGCTCGCGAATGAACGCGACGTTCGTGTCGCCGTTGATCGTGTTGAGGATCATCGTGGCGCCGCTCTTCTTGATCTGCTGGACGACGGCGGCGACGTCGACCGATCCGAGCGGTAAGAACGCTTCGCCGGCGACGGTGGCTCCGAGCACCTTCAGCTGGTCTTTGAGGATCTCGGTCGCGACGCGCGGGAAGACGTAGTCCGATCCGACGAGGAAGAAGCTCTTTCGCGCGAGGAACGCGAACGCCCATCGCACCGCGGGAATGAGCTGCTGATTGGGCGCTGCGCCGAGGTACACGATCGCCGGCGACGCTTCGATCCCCTCGTACTGCACGGAGTAGAAGAGCGGGCGCATTCGCTGTTCGAAGAGCGGCCGCACGGCGCGGCGCGAGGTCGACGTCCAGCACCCGAAGACGACCGGCACGCGGTCCTCGTCGAGGAGACGGCGCGCTTCCTCGACGAACGTGTCGGCCTGCGAGCGCCCGTCGCGCACGATCGCTTCGACCGGGCGACCGAGGACGCCGCCGCTGGCGTTGACGCGCGCGATCGCGAGAAGGATCGCATCGACCAGCGATGACTCGCTCGACGCCATCGTTCCGGTCAGCGAATGCAAGACGCCCACACGAAGAGGCGCGCCCGACTCGGGAACGATGGCGGCGCGAGACGAGGCCGACGGCGCGGTCGGATCGCTGGCATCGGTCGTCCGACGGCGCTGCCAGAAACCGGCTGCGAGCGCGACGCCGGCCGTGGCGCTCGCCGCGACGCCGATCCCGAGAACGCGACGACGCGACAACAGCGAAGGTGAAGCCGCCAGCGTGGGATCGGCATGCGCGACGCGCGACTGCCGCACCGACGGCGTGGCGGTCTCCATCGACATCCGGTCCGCGCTCCGCGCTTCGACCGGGATCATCAGCTGCAGATCGCCGGACGAGAGCGATCGATTGCGCGACACCTTCTCGATGCGATCGAGCCGCGCCGCTGCTCCCTCGGCCGGCGCGAACGGAGTCAACGCCCGCGCTAGTTCGAGAACCGTCGCGAAGCGCGCGCGCATGTCCTTGGACAGGCACTGGTGCACCACGGCCGCGAGGCCCGGCGCGATCTCCGGGTTCTCCTGGGCGATCGGCTTCGGCTCCGACCGCACCACTTCGGACACGACCTGAAGAACGCCTTCGGCCTCGAACGCGCGCCGCCCGCTCAGCGCCTCGTACAACACCGCGCCCAGCGACCAGACGTCGGCGCGCTCGTCGACGCTCCCCGGCGCTTCGAACTGCTCGGGCGCCATGTACGCCGGCGTTCCGATCATGTCGGTCGCCTGCGTGATCGTCGCCGACCCCTCGCGCGCCTTCGAGATACCGAAGTCGATGATCTTGATCGCCTCGGTCTCATCGATGCGCTTGCAGACGAAGAGGTTGTCCGGCTTGAGATCGCGATGAATGATCCCCGCGGCGTGCGCCTCGGCCAGCCCGTCGCACGCCTGGAGCATGAACGTGACCGCTTCCTGCGCGGGGATCTTTCCCAGTCGCCGCATGCGATCGCCGAGCGTCTCGCCGTCGAGGAGCTCCATCACGATGAACGGCTCGCCCGACTCCAGTCGCCCGAAGTCGAACACGCGAGCGATGTGCTCGCCCGTGAGTCCGGCGATGAGTCGCCCTTCGCGCTCGAAGCGCGCCACGACGCCGTCGCGCGCCGACATTCCGGCGCGGAGGAACTTGATGGCGACGACGCGATGAAGCTGGCGATGGCGCGCCGCGACGACGACGCCCATGCCGCCCGAAGCGAGCACACGGACGACCATGTACTTCTCGGCGATCACGTCGCCGGGCCGTACAGGCAGTCCTTGGTCAGCGTCCCCCGAAGACATCGGCTCGACGATACCTCATCCCCGTGACCGTCGGCAGGACGTGGGTGAGGACAAATTGCGTGTTTTCGGGCGGCCCGGACCATAATGGCTGCGGTGGCATTCGCGGTCCGTTCACTCTTGTGGAGCGCGGTTCTCCCGCTGGCGCTCGCGTCGTGCCACGGCACGCGCGCGATCGACGCCCCGAAGAGCCACGACGTCGACATCCCCGCGAACGCGAACGCGAGCCCGCCGGCGAACGCCAACGCCAACGCGGACGCGAGCGCGAACGCGTCCCCGGTCGCCGACGCCGCTCCCCCTCTCGCCGAGCTCCCCCTCGGCGGGCGCGAGATCTTCCCCACGTACCGCCTCGTCGGCTTCTGCGGAACCCCTGGCGCCCCCGCGCTCGGCCAGCTCGAAGGCAACCTCCCGAGGAAGGCCAAGGCGCTCCAAGCCTACGCCGACAAATATCCTCAAGACCGGAAGCCGTTGCTCGTCTTCGAGCTCATCGTCGTCGTCGTGCAGTCATACCAAGGGGCCGACGGGAAATACCGGCGCCGCATCGACACCAGCGTCATCGACGACTACCTCGCCGCCGCGCGCCAATCCAAGGCGCTCCTCCTACTCAACATTCAGCCCGGCCAATCCGACTTCATGACCGAGCTGAAACGCTTCGACTCCTACCTGCACGAGCCCGACGTGGGCGTGGCGCTCGACCCGGAGTGGGCCGTGAAGGCGAAGCAGAAACCGGGCGTGTTCTACGGGCAAACGACCGGCGCGACGATCAACGAGGTCGCGCAGTACCTCTCCGCGATCGTGAAGGACGCGAACCTTCCGGAGAAGGCGCTCGTGTTCCATCAGCTCAATCGGTACGTGGTCAAAGACGAGTCGGTCCTCGTACAGCCGCCAGGGGTCGTCGTCATCAAGAGCGTGGACGGCCTGGGGCCGAAGCACGCGAAGATCCTGACCTACAACGACCTGATGAAGACGATGGCGCCGGGAGTCCATCCAGGGTTCAAGCTGTTCCTGGACGAGGACAAACGGATCGGCGGCCGGGTGATGAGCCCCGCCGAGGTCATGGCCCTCACGCCGCAACCCGAATACGTGATGGTCGAATGAGCCGCGTCACCCTCGCGCGGTGAGCGCGTCGTCTTCCGCGTCGCGCACATCGACGACTCCCGACGCGGGGATGAGGATCGCCAGGTGCACGAGCGCGAGGAACGCGAGCGTCGCGGTCACGCTCCCCGACTGCGCCACGACGCCGGCCACCATCGGGAGAATGAACCCTCCCATCTGCCCCACGAGCATGAGCAGCCCGAGCGCCGCGCCGACGCGCGCCGGCCCGACCCCTTCGAGCTCCGCGGGCATCGCCAGGAGAAGCGGCGCCACGCACCCTCCGCCGAGCGCGGCGATCGAGAGACACGCGAGCGCGCTGTTCGCGGGAGCCGCCGCGAATCCCGCCAGCGCGAGCCCTGCGACGGCTGCTCCGCCGACGAGGACGACGCGCCGGCGCTTGAGTCGATCGGAGATCGCGGGGCCGACCACGTTGGCGATCCCCGCGCACGCGAGCCACGTCGCGACCGCGATCCCCACGCGCGAGATCGGCATGCCGCGCTCGGTGAGGAGGCGCGGCAACATTCCGAGGAGCGCCAGGTATCCGCCGAAGAGGAGAAAGTGCATCGCGGCGATCCGGAGGAGAGCGCCGTTGCGCGCCAGCGCGAACGTGGCGGCGAGACCGGCGTGCTTGAACACGACGGGTCGATCCGAGAGAAGCGTCCCCCAGGCCGTCGCTGCGCCGAGCATCGTCACCGCCGCGAGGATCATCGTCGGTCGCCAACCGCCGAGCGCCGGCGCCAGCCACGCCCCCGCGACGAGCACCGTCAGCGCCGTCCCCAACGTGTACCCGAGGAGCGCGATCCCGTTGGCGCGCGCGAGCTTCGAGGGCTCGACGTCGGCGGCGAGCGCTTTGGGAATCGCTGGCGCGACGAACCCGATGTGCGCCCCGAACGCCAGCATCGTGACCGCGAGCTCCAGGGGTCCATGCACCAGCGCGCGCGCCGCGCACGCCAGCGCGCCGAAGACGAGCGCCGCACACGCGACGCGACGCGGCCCGAAGCGATCGACCGCCGCGCCACCGAACGGCGAGGCCAGCGCGATCCCGAGCGACGCCGCGCCCCAAACGAGACCGCCCATGGCGTGCGAGACGCCGAGGTCACGCGAGATCGCCGGCATGAGGGCCGGAACGGCCGACCAGCCGAACCCGCCACCGATCGCTTGAACGCCCGCACAGAGCGCGATCGTCCGTAGTGCTGCCGAGCTGCTCTTCATGGCCGCGCTTCCCCTTTGTGGTGCAACGCACCATCCGGGTGCGCCGGCCACAAATAGCGCTCGCGCGGGGACCGTCAAGGAGATTCATGTTGCGCCGCAACATGACGCGGCGCGCGCTTCACTCGCGGTCGTAGCGCGGGTCATCGCTGAGGTTCGCTTCGACGACGTCGATCTCCGCGAACGACGGCGCGCGCGGCTTCGGTGGCTCCGAGATGAGCTCGCGCGGAATCGCGGCGGCTCGCGGAACCGCCCGCGCCCTGGGGTACGGCGTCGCGCTGCGCACCGGATCGAAAGCTACGCGCGCGCCGTGTCCGGAAGGAAAACGCTTCATCGGAAGCTCCACTTCTTGAGACTCAGAGATTGAGACCGGAGAGGTTCGTGAAACTAGAAGACCGACTCGAGCGGCACCGTCGCCGTCGCTTCGTGACCGAGCTTCTGCAGCGCAAGGACGAGCTCCGCTTCGTCTTCGTGTGCGCCGTGCACCGTGACCTTCGACGGTGGGCGGGACGACATCACTTTGATGACACTCTCGCTCTTGGGCTCGACCTGCACTTCGATCATCTCCCCGTCGTCGGTGAAGATGAGAATCGAGCCTTCCGCTACTTCGATGTCGACGTGGTCCATCGCGCCTTGACCTCGCCACATACCCACTGCATTCGGCGTGCTCGCGGCTTCGGCGCGTGCAACCCTGCGATCGCTCGTTCGTCGGGGGACGCCGCTCTATGCAAGAAGGTTCGAGTCGCGCAAAAGCAATCGTGGAGAAAGGTAGGTTTGCGCCGCCTTTGGCCGGATTGTTCCTCGCGGCGGTCGCCTTCGGCCCGAGCGCCTCCGCCGAGTCTCCGCCGAGGAGCCGCGCCCCCTACACGTTCACCGACGGTGAGACGCTCCCCATTCCGGATCGCGCGACAGACGGCCATCCATTCACCCCCGGCAGCGTCTCTCCTTATCCGCAGCGCCGCGGTCCACACACGCTCGTCGATTTGCACGCGCACGCCTTCATGGATCGCGGGCTCGGCATCCTCTTCGACGGCGACTTTCGCAGCCCGCTACGAAGCACCAGCTGGTCGGATCTCTTCTCGAGTCAGATCAACGCCGACACGCTCGAGGCGTCGGGGTTGGGACTGATCGTCGTATCGCTTTACGCGCATCCCCTCTTCGCCCCCTCGCGCCAGCAATCCATTCGCCGGCAGATCGCCGACGCGCGCGAGTTCGTACGTACGCATCCCGATTGGGTGATCGCCCGCGACCCGCACGAAGCGCGCGACGCGGTGGCGCGCGGCAAGCACGTGATGGTCCTCTCGCTCGAAGGGGCGTCGGGGATCCTCGATACCGAGGAAGACATCAAGGAGCTCGTCGACGAAGACGGCATCCGCATCGTCACGTTCGCGCACCTGGCCGACGACAAGCTCACGGGCGCCGCGCTCCTCCCCCGTTACAACGTCCTCGGCAACCCGCGCGGGCTCGTGTCGGCGCTCGTCGAACAGAAGAGGAGCTCCGACGGAACGCTGCTCAATCCTCACGGACTCACCGCGTATGGACGCGCTGTCGCTTCGCGTCTCATCGCGCATCACGTCTGGATCGATCTCGCGCACGCCTCGGAGGCGACGTCGGTCGCGCTGATGACGATGATGCTCGAGGCCGGGCAGCCCCTGCTCTACACGCACATGGGGCTGCGCGCCGACGGCGGGCCGAGCGTCTCGGACGATCTGCTGCGCGTCGTGGCGGGGAGCGGCGGCATCATGGGCGTGGTGCCGGGCGAATCGATCACCGGCGGCACCCAGGTCCCGAAAGAGAACTGCCCGCGTGAGTGCGATGGTCGGTGTGCCGGGGGAATCTACGCCCTGGCGGCGCAGTTCAATCAGATCGCGGGCGTGATCGGCGAGGAGCACACGTTCATCGGCTCCGACTTCAACGGCGCGCAGGTCCATCTCCCGCCGAGCCGCGCGTGCAAGACGGGGACGACGCTCGACGAGCGGGGGTTCTACAACATCAGCCAGACCGGCGAGTTCTGGGAGGCGCTGCGCGTGGCCGGCGCGCGCTCGAAGACCAACCAGGAGCACGGCATCGAGAACTTCCTCGCCGTCTGGGAGAAGGTCTACGCGCGCTGATGAGACTGCGCGTTCGCCTACGGGCGGTAGGTCGCCTGGCGAAGACTCGGGTCTCCGCCGGGCCCGTCGACGTCGAGCAGCGACGCCCCGATGGGAGAGCCTGCGCTGTCCTTCACGTCGACACGAATGACCCACGGCCCGACCGAGTGCTGCGGCTCGAGGCGCGCGGTCCACGTGTCCCCCTTGTGTTGCCAGTTGAGAGGGACGCGATCGATGTCGAGGCGCGTGTCGATGTCGATCGCTTCGCGCGTGGGATCGACGTAGCCACTCTCGTCGGAGACCTTCACGAAGATGTCGATCGGGTTCGCGGGCCAGCGCGCCTGCTTCGGCGTGAACCAGACCTGCGCGTTGAGCGTGCGCCGGACGAGGACGAACGACGTCTCGGTGTGCGAAGGCGAATGACGAACGCGGATCTCGCGACGCGCGCCCGAGCCGAGCGGGATCTGCGTGGAGGCCGGCGTCCAGAACAGCACGTCGTCGGCCATGTCGTGGCGCACCACGGTCGCGACTTCGATGTCGCGCGGGTCGTCGAGCAAGAGCGACCCCGCGGCGGGGAGCACCACGTTGCCGTCGGGCGCCGCGAACGCCCCCTTCGGCAGCGTGATGCGAGCGACGCGCAACGTCGCCGACTGGGACGGGGGGCCTATGATGCCGTCGGGTGAGATCGCGCGCACGCGCAGGGCATACGACCCCGCGACGAGCGGCTCGCTGCGGTACGTCGGCGTGCTCCCGCTGGTCACGGTGACGTCGCTCGTCATCGTCGCGTCGTGCGCCAGCTCGAAGCGGTAGGTGCCTGCGCCTTGCGCCGGAGCCCACGCTGCGCCGACGACTCCCCCTCCGCCGCCGCGCACGAGCACGAACGACGTCGCCGTACTGGCATCTTTCGACGACTCGGGGCGCGCGGGGATCGGGCGCGTGGTGGGATCGCTCTTCGGCGTGAGGATGACCCCCTTGCCCGCCGTGAGCGGCTGCCAGCGAGACGCCGATCCGGCGATCGCCATTCCTTCGTACAGAGCGACCGCGGCGCGCTCGCCGTCGAGCGAGACGTTCGCCGAGCCACGCCACAAGGCGACGCTTCGCCCGGCCGGCAACAACACGGTCACGCCGACGCCCCCCTTCGGATCGTGTACGTCGACGTCGATCTCACCACTCATCAGGGAAACCTGGAGCGCGCGCACGGGCGTCGCCCCCGGGTGCTCGGCCGGGAGCCACGAGCTCGACCGCACAATCAACGACGTCCCCGGCGCGAGGCGCACGGAGACCCCATCGGCGATGTCGAGCCGCGCGGAGCGCGTCGGCGACGATCGCACCGCGTTTCCTGCCGCGACCGCTGCGCCGTCACTCGCCGGCGCAAAATCGTCCCCCTCCGTCGCACGCACGAACGCGCCGCCGCGAACCACCGGCGTCGCATCCGCGCCCTTCGCGAACGCCGTACCCGCGCCACTGACGGTGGCGCTCGCTGCGATCGCCGTTCCAAGAATCGACCCAAGCCATGTACGCATGAACCCTCGATGATCGCGCGGAGCTCTCGAGCGAGAGCGGCACGTCCAGCCTGAGATCATCGGGCACGGGGGCGGCGCGTCAATGCTCGTAGCGCACGCGAACGCAAATCGGTCGGAGAGTGTCGACGAGGCGCGTAGGTGTGATCACGTGAGGCGCGCGTGCGAAAATGATCCCCCATTGCCTCGCGATGAGGCATAGCCCGATGACGAATGAGTCGCGCCAGCTCTCCACTGGAAGACGGGCACTGGCTCGCCCTCTTCGATCGCGCGCTCCTCCGCAAGCTCGTCAGTCGCCGATCGCTCGACGTCGCGCTCGCTAGCGACCTCCGCTACATCCGCCCGCCGGTCGTTCGCGACGAGGAAGACGAGGACGACGACGACGAGGGGAGCGCTGTGCACGCCGTGCTCGGCGAAGAGGTCTCGGGCGATCCCGCCGAGGTCAGCGCCGAGGGGTCTCACGTCTTCCGCGTCGAGCTTCGCGTCGTCGATGGCAACAGCACGCTCACCGGCGAGTGCTCGCGTTGCGCGCAGACGTTCGGACCGTGCCTCCACGTCTCGGTGCTCGCCGTCGATCTCGCGTGCTCGACCGAGCTTCGCCAGGCGCTGCTCGACGGAACGAGCACCGCCGAAGCCGCCGCGCGCGCGCCCGAGGTTCGATTCGGGGTCGACGCCGAAGTTCGCTTCGACGGCGCGCTCAGCGCGTGGCTCGCGCCGACCGCGGAAGGGACGCGCGTGGAGATCGCGGCCAGCCCGTTCGTCGACATCGATCCGCACCTCGGGCGCACGTACGGCGAGCGCTTCGACCCGGCGCTGACGCGCGTGCTCGCGGTCGTCGTACGGCGTAGCGACGCGAGGAAGCTCCTGTCGGCGAGCGAGATCGTGGGCGCGTCGCGCGAGCGGGTTCACTTCGGCGCGCGCGATCGTCGCGTGCTCGAGCACACGCGCGATCGCGGCTCCGGTCGCAAGGCGGTCTACGCGGTCGGCGTCGAGGCCTCGCTGACGATCGAGGCGATGCGCGTGCACGCCGGAGTCTTCGCCGACGGGTACAAAGGGCTCCTCGACTTTCGCCCGCAAACCGTGCGCCCATCCATCGCCCTCGCGGCGGGCGCGGCGGGGTCGAAGACGCCGTTCGACTCGCTCTCCGCCCTGTGGCTCGCCGAGAAGAGCGCGACGCCGATCACGTTCGCCGATTCGATCTTCTTCCCGGGCCCCTTCCCGTTCGTGTGGACCAAGGCCGGCGCGATCTACCGCGTGGCGCGCGACGTCGATCTCGACTTCGCGGCGCAGCTGGCCCGCGCGTCGGTGCTCCTCGTTCCACGCGGCAAGCTTCGCGAGGCGGGCTCGAAGCTGCTGCGCGCGGCGCGTGGGCGCGGCGTGAGCTTGCCGGCGCACGAGACGTTCGGGTTGCCGCCGACCGAGACGCCGAAGATCGTCCTGCGACTCGCCGGCGAGCCGCTCGACGTGACGGGCGAGCTGCTCGCCGTGTACCGCGAGCGCGAGGTGTCGCTGTTCCCCGCCGACGGCGTCGGCTCGGAAGAAGGGCGCGACCTCGAGTACGAAGCGCACGCGCGCGCGCACGTCGAGAACGCGGGGATCGTCCGGCACGGAGAGGAAGACGCGGCGGTCGACGACTCGCACATCGCGATGTCGGACGAAGCGGCGATCGCGTTCTGGCAGGAGGGGCTCATCGCGCTTCGTGCCGCGACCGATCCGTCGATCGACGTGCAGCTCTCGGAGCGCCTGGCGCGCGTTCGCATCGGCGCGCCGCTGGCGGGGCGCGTTCACGTCGTGCTCGAGGGGAACTGGCTCGACACGCGGCTCGAGTTCTCGTCGCGCGAGCTCCCCGTGGAGCTCGACGTGATCCGCGCGGCGCTGGCGCGGAAGAAGCGCTGGGTCGCGCTCAGCGACGGCACGCTGTCGCGCGTCTCGTCGTCGATCGCCGCGCTCGCCGAAGAGGCCGCCGAGGTGATGAAGGGGACCGAAGCGCGACTCCCCGCGCACCAGCTCGGTCGACTCGATCGCTGGATCGACGAGAACGACGGCCGCATGGACGCGGCGGTGGAGACGCTTCGAAGTCGCCTCCGCGCGCTCGCGGTCGCCGCCGAGCCGGACATGCCCGAGAAGCTCGACGCGACGCTGCGCCCGTACCAGCGGCTCGGCCTCTCGTGGCTCCAGTTTCTGCAGGCGATCGGCGCGGGGGGAATCCTGGCCGACGACATGGGGCTCGGGAAGACGATCACGACGCTCGCGTTTCTCCAGCGGCGGAAGGAAGTGGAGGGCCCGGCGCCGACGCTGGTCGTGTGCCCGACGTCGGTGGCGACGAACTGGGTTCGCGAGGCGGCGCGCTTCACGCCCGACCTGCGCGTGCTCCTCCTTCATGGTCCTTCGCGCGAGCGGGCGGCAGCGGCGATCGCCGAGAGCGACATCGTCGTCACCACCTACGCGCTCCTCCGTCGCGACATCGACGCCCTCTCCGCCATTCGCTTTCGATGCGCGGTGCTCGACGAAGCGCAGAACATCAAGAACTCCGACAGCGCCACCACGCGCGCCGCCGGCCGCCTCGACGCCGAGATGCGCCTCGCCCTCTCCGGCACGCCGATCGAGAATCGCCTGCGCGAGCTGTGGTCGCTGGCCTCGTTCGCGAACCCGGGGATCCTCGGCACGTCACGCGCGTTCGAGACCCGCTTCGAGCGCCCCATCGCCACCGATCGCGGCAGCCCGCTCGCCGCCGAGCTCCGGGCGATCGTGCGGCCCTTCCTCCTTCGTCGCACCAAAGACGAAGTCTTGAAGGAGCTCCCGCCGAAGACGGAGATCGATCGCGTCGTCACGCTGAAGGCCCACGACAAGCGGATGTACGACGCGCTGGCGCACTCCCTCCGCGCGGGGCTGGCGAAGGACGTCGAGAAGCGCGGCGGCCTCGCGTCGCTGAGCGTGTTCACGGCGCTCACGCGGCTGCGGCAGATGGCGTGCGACCCGCGGCTCGTCGACGCGCGACTCGCGCACGAAGGGGCGGAGAGCGCGAAGCGCGAAGCGTTCCTCGAGCTGGTGCGTGAGCTCGTGGCGGAAGGGCGACGCGCGCTCGTGTTCTCGCAGTTCGTGCAGCTCCTGACGCTGTGGCGAAAGGATCTCGACGCCGAGAAGATCGGGTACGAGTACCTCGACGGCAAGACGACGAAGCGCGACGAAGTAGTGGCCCGCTTCCAGGAGGGGACCGCTCCGCTCTTCCTCATCTCGCTGAAGGCCGGCGGCGCTGGCTTGAACCTCACCGCGGCGGACACCGTCATTCACTGCGATCCGTGGTGGAACCCGGCGGTCGAAGATCAGGCGACCGATCGCGCGTACCGCATCGGCCAGGACAAGCCGGTCACGGTCGTGCGCCTGGTGGCGCGCGGCACGATCGAAGAGAAGATCTTCTCGCTGAAGGCGAAGAAGCGCGAGCTCACGAAGGTCGTCATCGGCGACGACGCGCGCGCGCTCGAGGGGCTCACCGAGGACGACGTGCGCACGCTGCTCGGAGACGCCGAGGCCGACGAAGACGAGGACTGCGAGCCCGAGGGGCAGTCACCCACCGACGTGCTGGCAACGGCGAAGAGCGTGCTCGATCCGGACTACGAGGCGCTGGTGGTCGAAGTCCAGTGGTGGCTGGCTTCCACCGGGAGGCTGGCGACGGACCTCTCGTCGATCGCGGAGCTCCCGGTGGCGTTCGCGTCGTGCCTCGCGAACGGCAGGCCGTTCCCCTGCTCGCGCGCGGTGGCCGACCGCATCCGATCGCGCCTGCGCGCGTGGTGAGCTATCTAGAGTCCCATGATCACGGTGCGAAAGGCAGGCGAGCGGGGACGGAGCCGGACGGACTGGCTGAACAGCCAGCACACCTTCTCTTTCGCGGACTACGTCGATCCGACGCACATGGGTTTCGGCAAGCTGAGGGTCATCAACGATGACGTCGTGGAGCCCGCGCACGGCTTCGGACGCCACCCGCACCGCGACATGGAGATCCTGTCGTACGTGCTCGACGGCGCCCTCGAGCACCAGGACAGCATGGGCAACGGCTCGGTCATC
>PLXW01000144.1 GCA_003151595.1 Myxococcales bacterium | reverse complement strand
GGCGACGGCATCAACGACGCCCCCGCGCTGGCCGTGGCCGACGTCGGCATCTCGCTCGACGGCGGCGCCGAGGTCGCGCTCGAGACCGCCGACGTGGTGCTGCTCGAAGGGGGCCTCTCGAAGCTCCCGCAGGCCTTCGCCATCGCCGATCGCGCGATGAGGCACGTGCGGCGCGGCCTGGGCCTCGTCATCGCGCCGAACGCGGTGGCGATTGCGCTGGGCGCGTTCGGGCTCATCACGCCGGGCGTCGCGGCGCTCGTAAACAACGGTTCGACGGTGGTGGCGGCGCTCGCGGCGGTGTCGCCGTTGCTTCGTCGACGCGCCAAACGCGACGCGGCACGCTAGGAAGAGCCATGACGGACTCGGTGAAGAAGCTCCTCTCGCGAACGAGCGTCGTCACCGCCGCCATCGCAGTCGTTCTGTCGCCGATCCCGCTGGCCGACGAACTCGTCTTCTTGCCGGTCTTCGGCGTCATGGCGTCGCGCATCGGCAGGGCGCACGGCCTCACGTTCGGACAGGTGCCGTGGCGACCGATCGCCTCCACCACCCTCGCCGCCCTCGCCGCGCGCGCCACCTTGAACCTCGCGGTCTCGTACATCCCGGGCGTCGCCGCTGCGGCCAACGCCGTCAGCGCAGTCACCGTCACGCGCCTCCTCGGCAACTACGTCGACGACGCCTGCGCCAACCCCTCCGCCGCGCGCCCGCTCGGCGTTCGCGAGCTGGCGACGCGGATGAAAGACGCCATCACCGGTCGTCCGCACACAGCCTGAGCTTCCGCGCGCGCCGCGCGGCGTTGTATACGCGCGGCACCGTGGCCCTCTCGTCTCTCTCTCGGCACCTGCCGCAATTGCGCGTGATCGCACGGCGGATCGACCCCGCGCTCTACGCGCTGTGGGCCGCGGTGTGCACGATCGCGTCGGCCCGCGCCTTCTACGTCTACATGCTGAAGCAGACGGGCGGCGAGTGGTCGGCTCCGCTCGACGACGTCTTCATCCACTTCGACTTCGCCCGGTCGACCGCGCGCGGGCATCCGTTCGAGTGGATCGAAGGGAACGGCTACTCGTCGGGCAACACGAGCATCCTCTATCCGTTCGTGCTCGCACTCGGCTACGTGGTCGGCTTCCAAGATCTTCGCCTGATGGTGTGGGCCGCGATCGTCGCCGCCGTGAGCGTGTTTGCGACGCTCCTCGTCGCGCGGCGCGCGTTCTTCGCCGGCGGCAGCGACGCCGACGATGCGGGGACGCGCCTCCTCTCGTACCTCCTGCCGCCGATGCTCCTCGGCGTGGGCGCGCTCGATTGGTCGCTGTGGAGCGGGATGGAGGTCGCGCTGTTCCTCGGCGTGTGGTCGCTCGCGCTCGTCGCGTACTTCCACGTGAAGAACCAAGCGCGGCCCGGCGGTGCGCGCTCGCGCGCGGCGTGGCTCCTCGGTCTCGCCGGCGCGTTGATGGTGCTCACGCGCCCCGAATCGGTGACGACGATCGCGCTCTTCGGGCTCGCCTGCGCGCTCCCGCGATGGCGTCTCTTCGGAACGCGCGCCACTGTCGCCGAGCTGGCGCGCGTCGGCTTTCCGAGCGTGTTCGTGATCGCGGCGCAGTCGCTGGCGAACCGCGCGTTCACCGGCGAGTGGAGCGCGAACGGCGCGCTGGTGAAGCTCGCCCTCAACAACCCGTACTTCGGCGCGACCGAGAAGCTCGACGACTACGCCTTCAACCTCCACTACGCCGTCCTTCGCAACGTCGAGTACCACTTCGCCGACCTCGCGCCGTACGGCGTCATCATCCCCGCGCTCGCCGCCGCCGCGGTCGCCGCGCCGCGCACGCGTCGCATGGCCCTCCTCTTGTGCGCGCAGGCCGCGGCGTGGATGGTGATCGTTTCGCTCAACGGTCAGGTCCGCTGGCAGAACGAGCGCTACACGATGCCCGCGGTCGCGTGGTTGATCCTGGCCGCGGCGCTCGGCGTGTCGGCGCTCGTTCGCAGCGGCTCGCGCGCGCGTCCGACGTTCGTGGTGACGACGCTCCTCGGAGCGCTGCTCGTTCAGCTCCATGGCGTGGTCTCGCGTCCTCCGAACACGGCGCCCAACCTGCAACACGGATGGCTCTTCGCCTTCGCGCTCGCGACCGCGTGCGCGCTCGCGCTTCGTCTGCAAGCGGTGCGTGTGCTCGCCGTCGCGGCCGCGCTCGTCCTCGCGCACGATCATCAAGAGTCGAAGATGCGCGACCAGAAATGGTTCTTCGGCCGCGCCTCGCGCAACATCCGCGATCAGCACATCACGACCGGCCGCTGGCTGAAGACCACGCCGCTGCCGATCGTCCCCAGACCCGACGGCTCGTGGGGAGACGCGCTCGCCGAGCGCGTGCTCCTGGGCGACGCCGGCGCGATCCCGTACGCAGCGGATTTTCCGGCGCTCGACATCATCGGCCTCGGCGGCTTCCACTCGTTTCCGTTCGCGCGCGCGGGCGTCAACGGGCTCGCTTCGACGATCGAGCTGATGGAGTACGTCCCGCCGAAGGATCGCCCGCAAGTGATGGCGATCTACCCGAGCTGGTGGGGAATCTTGCCGACGTGGTTCTCCAGCGGCGTGCTGGCGCGCTTCCCGGTCGAAGGGAACGTGATCTGCGGCGGCTACGAAGACGTGGTGTACCGCGCCGACTGGCACTTGCTCGGCACGGGCAACGATCCGCGCGAAGCGCCGCAAGGCGAAGCGGTGAGAGACGAGCTCGACGCGGCCGATGTCCTCAGCGAGAAGCGCCACGCCTACGTCTCCGCGCAGCCCGCCGGCGGCTACACGGAGCTGAAGATCCTGGCCGACCCGGCCGACGCGAAGCTCGACATGCTCGACGGCGGACGGCGCATGGAACAAGGGATGCGCGAGCGCTTCGTTCTGGGCAAGCTCGAGGCGATGCGCGTCGCGCACCTCGTCGTGCGGTCGGCGCCCGAGAAGCGCACCGTCGTGCGCGTCGAGGTGGGCGGCGCGGAGATCGCGCGCGTGTCGTTCGAAGCCAGCGAGGCGTGGGTCGAGAAGGTCGTCGAAGTTCCGGCCGCGCGCGTGAAGGAGTCGATCGACGTCACGCTCACCAACGACGGCCCGGGCGACTTCCTCGACTACCACGTGTGGGTGACGCAGTAGATGCCGCGGTGGCTCGGGTTCATCGGCCCGTGGGGAGCGCCGCCCGATGGCCCGGCGTGGGCGGCGGTCGCGTGCGCGATCGTGGCGACGGCGATCGCGTGCGCGCCAATGCGCGTGGGCGCGGCGTTCGTCGCACGCGTGGGATCACGCACGTTCGTCATCGCATGCGCGTTCGCCGCCGCGCTCCTCTCGCTCGGGTACGTCGCTTACTACCTGCGCGGCGGGCCACGCATCATCGACGCGACGACGTACTTCCTCCAGGGGCGGGCGCTCTCCGAAGGTCACTTCGCATGGACCATTCCGGAGCCGACGGCGAGCTTCCGCGGGCGGTTCCTCGTGGCGCACGACGATCCGCATCGCGGTGAGGTGCTCGCCGGGATCTTTCCGCCGGGCTATCCGCTGCTGTTGTCGCTGGGCTTCGCGGTCGGTGCACCGATGGCGATTGGACCTGCGCTCGCCGCCGCGATCGTGGTGGCGACGTTCGCGCTCGCGCGTGAGCTGGCGCGCGAAGCGGGGATGGATCACGCGACGTCGGAATCGATCGCACGGCTAGCCGCGGTGCTCTCGATCGCGTGCGCGGCGCTCCGGTACCACACGGCCGACACGATGGCGCACGGCGCGTGCGCGCTGGCGTTCACGTGTGCGATCCTGGCGGCGTTGCGTGCGCGCGGCACGACGCGCGAGGCCGCGTCGCCGTGGATGTTCCTCGTGTCGGGCGCCGCGTTCGGGTTCGTGGTCGCGACGCGCTTCGCTTCGGCGCTCGCGCTCGGCGCCGTACTCGCGTGGCTCGCGTTTCGAAGCGAGTCGCGCGCCAAGGCGCTCGTCGCCTGCGCGCTCGGCGCGATCCCCGGCGTCGCGCTTCTCCTCGTCGCGCAGTACGCCTCCACGGGCGAGGCCCTGGCCTCGACGCAACGCGCGTACTACGCCGCGAGCGACGGCCCGCCGGGCTGCTTCCGCTACGGCTTCGGCGCGGGCATCGGCTGCCTCTTCGAGCACGGCGACTTCGTCCGCGCGCGCCTCGCGAGCGGCTACGGGCTGTCCGCCGTGCTCGGCACGACCGCGCGCCGACTCGGTCATCACTTCGCCGACGTCGCCAACTTCGGCCCGCTCGCGCTCGTCGCCCTCGTTCCCGCGTGGCGCGCACGTTGGAGAACGCGCGGCGTGCGCGCCTGCCTCGCAATCGTCGCCGCGCTCGTCCTCGCGTACGCGCCGTTCTATTTCGACGGCGACTACCCCGGCGCCGGCGCGCGCTTCTTCGCCGATGCACTCCCGATCGAGCACGCCCTTCTCGCGCTCGGCGCGGCGCGCCTCGCGCTCTCTCTGCATGTCTCGATGCGACGAGTCGCGCCCGTCGTCGCCGCCGTCGCGTCACTCGGCTTCGCGGTGCACATGGCGTACGCGCACGAGTCTCTCCGCACGCGCGACGGCGGCCACCCGATGTTCGACCCCGACATCCTCGCGCACGCGCACCTCCCTCCCCCCGCGAAGGATCGCGCCTCCGCGAACCCCGCCGCGCTCCTCTTCTTCGAGACCGATCACGGCTTCGACCTCGCCTCGGATGCCGACGAGAGCGCCGCGCTTCGCGTCGCACGCCTGCGTGGCGACGATCACGATCGCCTCCTCTACGAGCACCTCGGCCACCCGACATCGTGGCTCTATCGCTTCCGCGATGAGCCCTCGAAGACCGTCGCCGATCTCGCCATCGCCACCGACACGCCGCATGAGTCGGCGAGCGCGATCGAACCGTGGCTTCCTCAGCCGGCGTGGAGCCGCGCGAGCGAGCCGTGGCGCTTCGAGTCGGAGAACGAATGGCCGCCGCTCGCCCAGACCGGTGCGGCGTGGGCAGAGCCGGCGTGGGCCAGCGACACGTGCGCGTCTCCGACGGGGAGCGGCCGCGTGCTCGCCATTCACGCCGAAGGCGAGAACCCGGATGGAACGGTGACCCTCGCGCTCCCCATCCCGCACGGCGGTCGTTGGCGCGTGACGCCGCGCATTCTCACGCGGGGCGACGAATCATCGGGCGAAATCGATCTCTTCGCGCGTGAGGCCCGTGAGGATCGTGGCCCCGCTCGTGCTCCCCTTGCTCATTGGGACATGACCAGAGACATGACCAGAGACCTGACCCAAGACCTGGCGAGAAGCGTGATCGCAGCCGTTCCAAGCTGCGCCGATCTCCCTTCGCGCGTGCTCGATCTCCACGATCCGACCGAGCTGCGGATGGTGATCCACGTCAAGACATCCGGGACAACCCGCCTCGATCGCGTGCTCCTCGCAGCCGACCCCCGTTGACGGCTCATTTGCACGGATGTTACGGCTCAAAGGTGGGCTTCGGGGTGGGGACAGTCGCGACGAGGACGGGTCATGACGAAGAGTGAGCTGATCGACGCGATGGCGGCGCGAGGCGAGCTGACGAAGGCGCGCGCTGAGCTGGTGGTCAATTGCGTGTTCGACGCGATGACCGAGTCGCTGCAACGAGGCGAGGGGATCGAGATCCGCGGCTTCGGCAGCTTCACGGTGCGTCCGTACAAACCATATTCCGGTCGCAACCCGCGCACCGGCGCGCCGGTTCCGGTACCGGCGAAGCGGCTGCCGTTCTTCAAGGTCGGCAAAGAGTTGAAAGAGCTCGTGAACGATTCGCGACATTTCGCGATCACGGGCGGCGACGACTCGGACGACTGAGCTGCGCGTGCGTCGCTTCCCGCATCGCTCGAAGCGAGAGTAAGCTCGCGCCGCCATGCGGACAGGGGGGTGGGGGCGCTTGCCGTTCCTCGCGATCGTCAGCTCGATGATCGCGTGCGCCGGCGTGCTCGGGCTCGACCAGGGAATCCCGCTCGACAGCGCGTCCGGCGGTGAGTCCGACGGCGGCGGAGACGGCGCGGCGACGAGCGCCGCCGGGATCGCGACGCCGGGAGAGGCGGGCGACGGCGCCACGCCGCCGGAGAGCGAAGACGCGACGACACCGGTCGACTCCGCAGCGATCGATTCGAGCCTCGACGACTCCGCGAGCGACTCGGCGAGCGACTCGGCGAGCGACCCGATCGACGCGACCGACTCCGCGCCCGTCTGCACGCAGCCGACCGCGTGCAACGCCTCGAAGGGGTGCTGCCCAGGGACGAATTGCTGGGCAGGCGACACGCTCGCCGACGACGGCACGTGCAAGAGCGCGGCGTGTCCGGCGCAGTTCGAGAAGTGCGTGGCCGTGGGCGATTGCTGCTTCGGCTACGTGTGCCAGGGGAACGATCAGAGCGGGTACTACTGCCAATGAGCCCGGACGTCGGAGACGTGATCGCAGGGAAGTACCGCGTCGAGCGCGTGCTGGGCTCCGGCGGAATGGGCGTCGTCGTGGTGGCGATGCACGAAGAGCTCGAGCAGCGCGTGGCGCTGAAGGTGCTTCGGCCCGAGGTCATCGACGACGAAGACGCGGTCGCGCGTTTCGCACGCGAGGCGCGCGCCGCGGCGCGCATTCGGAGCGAGCACGTCGCGCGCGTGCTCGACGTGACCCGAACTGCGTCGGGTGCGCCGGTGCTCGTCATGGAGCTCCTCGATGGGTGCGATCTCGAGCGGCTCCTTCAAACGAGCGGTCCCCTCCCCGTTCACGTCGCCGTCGATCTGATCCTCGAGGCGTGCGAAGGGGTCGCGGCGGCGCACGCGGCGGGCGTGGTGCATCGCGATCTGAAGCCGGCGAATCTCTTTCGCGCCGATCGCGCCGACGGCACGACCGCGGTGAAGGTCCTCGACTTCGGCATCTCGAAGGTCGTCCCCGCGCCGGGCGCGACGACGCGCGACGCGGGGGTCACCGGCGCGGCCATGATCCTGGGCTCGCCGTATTACATGGCGCCCGAGCAGCTCGCGTCGACGCGCGACGCGGACGCGCGCGCTGATCTCTGGTCGCTCGTCGTCGTGCTCTTCGAGCTGATCGCGGGGTCGGTCCCGTTCGACGGCGCGACGATCCCGATCGTGCAGACGAAGATCCTGACGGCGCCGACGCCGTCCCTCGCAGCGAGGTGCCCCGACGTTCCGCCGGACCTCGACGCCGTCATTCAGCGAGGGCTCGAGAAGAGGCTCGCGCATCGCTTCGCCGACGTCGTCGAGCTGGCGCGCGCGCTCGCTCCTTTTGCATCGCGGGAGGGCGCGCAGTCGATCCCGCGCATCGCGCGACTCCTCGGTGGAGCCCCCGAAGGCGGGCCGATGAGCGGCCCCACGAGTCTCCCGGTCTTCGCGTCGACGATCCGCGCCCCGCGCTCGCGCGCGATGGTCGGTACGGCGCTGCTGGCGGTGTCCGCGCTCGCGGCGATCGTCTTCGTGTCCTGGGGAACGCATCGCGACGCGACGATGGGAGCCCCGTCGTCAGCCGCCGCGTCGATCGTGAGGACGGCGTCTCCTTTCCCGTCCGCTTCGACGCCGACCCACGCCGTGCTCTCCGCGCCCATCGATGCCGCGGCGCCGACGCCGATCGATCCTCCGAAGGCTCGAACCAGACCGCCGATCGCGCCCCCCTCGGGGACGGCAGGCTTCGGCGGCAGAAAGTGAGCAGCCCGATGCGCGCTCGTTCATTCGTCGCGTTCGTCTGCGCCGGCGCACTCGCGCTCAGCGCCGCGAGCGCCGCGAGCGCCGACGCGCAGACGACGCCCGATAGCGCGAAGGCCGAGGCGCTCTTTCGCGAAGCGAGCCGGCTCCTCGCGAAGAAGCGATACCCCGAAGCGTGCGCGAAGTTCGCGGAGAGCAAGCGCCTCGAGCCCGGGATCGGCGTGACCCTCTACCTCGGTGACTGCTACGAGCACGTCGGTCGCACGGCGAGCGCGTGGGCCGAGTTCTCCGCGGCCGAAGACGCTGCTCGCCTCGCGCACGATTCGCGCGCCCGCGTGGCGCACGAGCGCGCGGCGCGTCTCGAGGCGCGATTGTCGAAGGTGATCCTCCTCGTCGCCAAGGGCACCGCCGTCGATGGGCTCCTGGTGACGCAGGACGGCGCGGCGATCGGCGAGGCGCAGTGGGGCGTCGCGCTCCCCGTCGATCCCGGCGATCACGAGCTCGATGCGACCGCCCCCGATCACCGCGCGTGGACGCAGACGATTCACGTCGCCGACGGCTCGGCGACGATGACGGTCGACGTACCGCCCCTCCCCCTCGAGGCGCCTCGCGTCACGTCCGCTCCCCCCGCTCGCTCGCAAGCGGCGTCCATATCCGAGACCCCAACGCGCGCGCTCCCCGAATCGTCAGAGGGGGCGCCTCCGCAACGCGTGATCGGAGTCGTCACCGTGGGCGTCGGGCTCGCGGCGGTCGGCGCCGGAGCGCTCTTCGGGCTAGCGGCGAAGTCGAAGCTCGAGAGCTCGAACGCCAACGGCCTGTGCAACGCCAGCGACCACTGCACCGCAGACGGGCTCGCGGCGCGGTCCGACGGACTTCGCGACGCGACCCTCTCGACGATCGCGTTCAGCGTCGGCGCCGGCGCGCTCGTGGGCGGCGCGCTCCTCTATTTGACCGCGCCACACGCGCGGCCCGGAGGTTCGTCGCCCGTCGATGTGAGCGGCATGGTCGGCCCCGGCGGCGGGCGTCTCGCCGCGACCGTCCACTTCTAGCGGCGCTCGGAGAGGGGCTCGCGCTCTTGCCGGTTCGGCGGGCCCCGCTTTCTGCTAAATCGCGCGCATGCCGAGTTTCGCATTCGCTCCGGTCGCCGATCAGCTCGCGCTCCTCTCGCGCGGCGTGGTCGATCTCCACGTGCGCGCCGAGCTCGAAGAGCGCCTCACGAAGTCGCGCGAGACGGGCGTTCCTCTTCGCGTGAAGGCGGGGTTCGATCCCACGCGCCCCGACCTCCACATCGGCCACGCCGTCCTGATGCAGAAGATGCGTCAGTTCCAGGAGCTCGGTCACAAGGTCATCTTCCTCGTCGGCGACTTCACCGCCATGGTCGGCGACCCGACCGGCCAGAACGAATCGCGCCCTCGCCTCTCGCGCGAAGACGTCGCCGCCGCCGCCAAGACGTACCTCGATCAAGCGTTCTTGATCCTCGACCGCGCCGAGTCCGAAGTCCGCCGCAACACCGAGTGGCTCGACGCGCTGACGCCGACGAAGATGGTCGAGCTGATGGCCAAGGTGACCGTCTCGCGCATGCTCGAGCGAAACGATTTCTCGGAGCGCTTCGAGAGCCACAAGCCGATCTACCAGCACGAGTTCCTCTACCCGCTGCTCCAGGCGTACGACTCCGTCGCGCTCGCGTGCGACGTCGAGCTCGGCGGAACCGATCAGCTCTTCAACCTCCTCGTCGGCCGCGACCTGATGCGCGAATCGGGGCAGGAGCCGCAGGTCGTCATGACGCTTCCGCTCCTCGTCGGCACGGACGGCGTGGAGAAGATGTCGAAGTCGAAGGGGAATTACATCGGCATTACCGAGGCGCCGAAGGTGATGTTCCGGAAAGTCATGGGCATCAGCGACGCGCTGATGTGGCGGTATTGGGAATTGCTGACAGATGCGTCTCTTCAAGAGATCGCGGCTATGAAATCGCGCGAACCGATGGAAGTGAAGATGGAACTGGCAGGCCGGATCGTCGCGGATTTTCATTCCGTGACGGAAGCGAAGCAGGCGGGTGAGGATTTCAATCGCGAGGTCCGGCAGGGCGGTGAGCCGGCGGATATCGAAACCGTCGAGTTCGGGGCAGCCGGTGAAATTCGCGTCCCACAGATGCTGGCTACGATCGGGCTTGCGCCAACCAGGAGCGAAGCAGAACGGTTGCTGAAGGCTGGCGCGGTGGAGATCGATGGAGCACGTCACATGGATCTCAAGTGGAACGCCGTGGCGGGCACGCACACGATTCGCGCAGGCAAAAAGTGGAAGAAAACTACCGTCCCAGCGTGAAGATCACGGCGATGGGCGCGATCACTTCCACCGCTTGGCCGTTCAGGAGCGTCGGGCGATAAATCCACTGGCGCACGGCATCCACCGCGGCTTTGACCAGGAGCGGATGTCCGCCGACTACCTGCAACTGCTGAATGGTCCCGTCTTTTGCGATCACTCCGATGAGTTGCACTGTGCCGGAAACTCGCGCCTGGCGGGCAAGCGGCGGATAGGCAGGAATCACTTTCTTCAGCAGTTTCGCGGATTGCACATCGCCGCCGACCGGAATCGGTTTCGCGGAACTTTTCGCGGGCTCGGCGATAGCCGGCTTGGGTTGCGCAAAAGTTTCGTGAAATAGTTGCCCAATTATCGGCGCAACGCCCATCCCGCCGGGAACACCATCAGCGGTAGTCGCGTAGGCAGGAGGCGCTTCCGCGATGCCGACATCGGGAATTTGAGAGAGGTCGGCGATGCGCTGCGGGACAACGAAAACTTTCGTCGGCGCGAAACTCGAACGCGATGATCCGGCGGTGTTCGCGTGAGGAGACTCGCCGGGTGGCGGAGGCGGCGCGGGAAGCGAGAGCGAGATGAAGCGCGGGACATCCGGCAAGCGGTCGCTATAGATCAGCGGGATCGCGATCATGACGCCGACGGCCAGCGTCTGCACGGTTAGGGATGCGGCCAACGCCCCGGTTTTCTTGCCCGCGGCGTGATCGAGAAGAAGCGATTGCTCGAACATGCCAGTGTAGACAACACGCGCGGAAGAAAGTTCCCGGCTAAATTCATTCGATCACGCGGCCGTCGCGCATGCGGACCATGCGATGGCCGTAAGCTGCCGCCTCCGGGTTGTGCGTGATCATGAGAA
>PLXW01000131.1 GCA_003151595.1 Myxococcales bacterium | reverse complement strand
CCCTTGCCGACGTAGTCGTTCGCGTCCCCCTCGAGCGCGATCGACATGCCGCGCACGGCGAACGCTCCGAAGCTCTGACCCGCGGTGCCGGTGGCCACGAGTCGGATCGAGTCTTCCGGCAACCCGGCCGCGCCGAAGTGAGAAGCGATCTCGCCCGCGAGGAGCGCGCCGAACGCGCGATCGGCGTTGGTGATCGTGACACGCGCCTCGCTCGGCTCGCGTCGCTGGAGCGTGGCTGCGACGCGCGCGATGACGCCCTTGTCGATCGCCTTGGCCAGGAGGTCGGGTTGCTTGCGCGTGCAGTGGAGATCGTTCGAGTCGATCGAGGCCGGCGCGTGGAGCACGGCGCTGAAATCGAGCGTGCTCGCCTTGCCGGCGCCCCACCCGCGTTCACCGGGTGCGCTCGTGCGCACAGCCGGCGTGCTCTGCGTCGCGACCGAGAGGCACCCGACCTGCCCGACCATCTCTGCGAGCGTGCGGAACCCGAGCTGCGCCATGATCGCGCGGAGCTCTTCGGCCACGAAGAAGAAGTAGTTCACGACGTGCTCGGGCTGACCCTGGAAGCGCGCGCGGAGCACCGGGTCTTGCGTCGCGACGCCCACGGGGCACGTGTTGAGGTGGCACTTCCTCATCATGATGCAGCCGCTGGCCACGAGCGGCGCGGTGGCGAACCCGAACTCTTCGGCGCCGAGAAGCGCGGCGATGGCCACGTCGCGCCCCGTCTTCAACTGCCCGTCGACCTGGAGCACGACGCGCGATCGCAGCCCGTTGAGCACGAGCACCTGCTGCGCCTCGGCGAGCCCGAGCTCCCACGGCGTTCCCGCGTGCTGGATCGACGACAGCGGCGACGCGCCCGTCCCGCCGTCGTGTCCCGCGATCAAGATCGCGTCGGCGTGCGCCTTGGCCACGCCCGCCGCGACGGTTCCCACGCCGCTCTCGCTGACGAGCTTCACGCTGATGCGCGCGCGACCGCCGCTCACGTTCTTCAGATCGAAGATGAGCTGCGCCAGGTCCTCGATNNTAGATGTCGTGGTGCGGCGGCGGCGAGATGAGCGTCACGCCCGGCGTCGAGTGACGCACGCGCGCGATCTCTTCGCTCACCTTGTGCCCCGGGAGCTGCCCCCCTTCGCCGGGCTTCGCCCCTTGCGCCATCTTGATCTGCAGCTCGTCGGCGTTGACGAGGTAGTGCGCCGTGACGCCGAAGCGCGCGCTCGCGACCTGCTTGATCGCGCTTCGTCGCAAGTCGCCCTTCGCGTCACGCACGTAGCGCCCTTCGTCTTCGCCCCCTTCGCCGGTGTTCGATTTGCCGCCGATGCGGTTCATCGCCACGGCGAGGTTCTCGTGCGCTTCGCGGCTGATGCTGCCGAACGACATCGCGCCGGTGGCGAAGCGCTTCACGATCTCTTTGGCCGGCTCGACCTCGTCGATCGCGATCGGCGCGCGACCAGCCGCGGCCTTGAATTCCCACATGCCGCGCAGCGTGGAGAGACCCGCGGACTGATCGTTGATCGCGCGCGCGTAGTCCTCGTAGCTCTTCGCGTCGCCGAGGCGCACGGCCTTCTGGAGGCTCGCGACCGACTCGGGCGTCCACAGGTGACGCTCGCCATCGACGCGCCACGCATACACGCCGCCGACGTCGAGCTCGTGCGGCTCGCGATGGAACCCGTCCGCGTGACGCGCGACCGCTTCGCGCGCGATCTCCGCCAGCCCCACGCCGCCGAGCCGCGACGCGGTCCCGGTGAAGTACGCGTCGATGACGCTCTTACCGATGCCGACCGCTTCGAAGATCTGCGCGCCGTGGTAGCTCGCGATCGTCGAGATGCCCATCTTGGAGAGGACCTTGAGGAGCCCCTTCTTGAGGGCCTTCACGTAGTTCTTGTCGGCCGCGCTCGGGTCGACGTCGGTGAGGACTCCGTCTTTCACCATCGCGTGGATCGACTCGAACGCGAGGTACGGGTTCACCGCACCCGCGCCGTAGCCGACGAGGAGCGCCATGTCGGCCACTTCGCGCGGCTCGCCCGACTCGACGATGATGCCGCAGCGGACCCGCTTCCCCTCGCGGATCAAGCGATGGTGCACCGCCGCGGTCGCGAGCAAGCTCGGGATCGGCGCGTGCCAGGCGTCGACGTCGCGGTCGCTGAGCACGAGGATCGAGGCCCCTTCGTCGACCGCTCGGGAGGCACGCGCGCACGCCGCTTCGATCCCATCGGCCAGCGCTTGCGTCGCGTCGCCGCCCGCCTTGATCGCGAACGTGATGGGGACCTTCGCCGCGCGAAAATCCTTGATGTCGCTCGCCAGAAACTTCGCGAGGCCCGCGTTCGACAGGATCGGGTGCGGCAGCTCGAGCAGGCGACACTGTTCGGGCGTCTCGTCGAGGAGGTTCCCTTCGCCGCCGACGCACGACACGAGCGACATCACGAGCTCTTCTCGGATCGGATCGATCGGCGGGTTCGTGACCTGCGCGAACTGCTGCTTGAAGTAGCGGAACAGCGACACCGGCCGATCGCTGAGGACCGCGAGCGCGGCGTCGTTCCCCATGCTCCCCGTCGGCTCTTCGCCGTTCGTCGCCATCACTGCCAGTAGCGTGCGCAGGTCTTCGCGCGAGTAGCCGAAGGCGCGCTGCAATCGTTCGCGCTCGACGGGCGGAAGCGTGAACAGCGACTCGACCGTCGGCAGCTGCGCCAGCTCGATCTTGTTGTCGGCGATCCACTGCGCGTACGGCTTTCGCGTCGCGATCTCTTTCTTCACTTCGTCGTCGGAGACGATGCGCCCCTTCGCCGTATCGACGAGGAACATCTTCCCGGGCTGGAGCCGCCCCTTGGCGATGACGTCCTCGACCGGAAAATCGAGCACGCCGAGCTCGCTCGCGAGCACGACCATCCCGCTCTCGGTGACGACGTACTTCGCCGGACGGAGCCCGTTCCGATCGAGCGTCGCGCCGATGAGCGTGCCGTCGGTGAAGACGAGCGCGGCCGGCCCGTCCCACGGCTCGACGAGGCTCGCGTGGTACTCGTAGAACGCGCGCTTCTCCGGCGGCATGTCGTCCTGCGTGGCCCACGCTTCGGGCACGAGCATCATCATGACGTGCGGGAGCGAACGCCCGCCGGCCACGAGGAAGTCGACGACGTTGTCGAGGCTCGCCGAGTCGCTCCCTTGCGGGCGGATGATCGGCTTGAAGTCGGCGATGTGCTCGCCGAACGCGCGGCTCGCGAGCAGCGGCTCGCGCGCGCCCATCCAGTTTTGGTTGCCGCGCAGCGTGTTGATCTCGCCGTTGTGCGCGATGTGCCGGTACGGGTGCGCGCGATCCCACGTGGGGAACGTGTTCGTGCTGAAGCGCGAGTGCACCATGGCGAGCGCGCTCTTCACGTCGTCCTGGCGGAGGTCGAGGTAGAAGCCGTCGATCCGCTCCGGGAGCATCAGCCCTTTGTAGACAACGGTCTTCGACGAGCAGCTCGCGATGTAGAAGTCGCTTCCATCATCGCTGTGCCCGAGCGTCTTCGACACGAGTCGCCCCGCGCGCTTCCGGATCATGAAGAGCACGCGCTCGAACGACGCCGCCGGCGCCATGCGCGCGATGAAGAGCTGCTTCATCGTCGGACGACTCTTGCGCGCGACGGGGCCGAGCACGCCGTCGTCGACGGGGACGTCGCGCCAGCCGAGGACCTTCTGGTTGTGGTAGCGGACCACCCCTTCGACGATCCCCATCTGCGCGTCCATTCGCCCGACGTCGCGGGAGAGAAAGCACTGGAGGACGCCGTAGTCGCCGGCCAGCGGGAGCTCGATGTCGCGATGCGAGAGGACGCGCTCGTAGAAGGCGTGCGGGATCTGAAAGAGGATGCCCGCGCCGTCGCCGGTGCTCGGATCGGCGCCGGCCGCGCCGCGATGGCTCAAGCGACGAAGCACCTCGAGCGCTTTGCTGACGACGTCGTGCGAGGGGCCGCGACGGAGCTCGGCCACGAAGCCGAGACCACAAGCGTCGTGCTCGTCAGCGGGATCGTAGAGGCCGTGCGCGCGAGGGAGCGCCATGAGGAAGGTAGGTCTACAACGCGTTGACGCATCGCACCAGTGAAGGGCGCCCCTCGAAAGCCCGCTGGACGGGATGGGGACGTCGACGGGGACGTGTGGCTCGAAGACTGCTTTGCTTCGCGCGCAATGTGGAGAAGCGGGCTAGGCGCAGTGGCGATCGCGTTGGCGGGGGGCGCGATCTGCGTCCAGTACGGCGCATGCTCGCGTCACGTGACGGAGCCCGCGACGGGTGCCGGGGTGGCGACGAACGGAGTCGATGCGAGCGTGGCGACCCACAAATTCGCGCGCCCGCGTGAAGCGGTGGCCGCGTTTGCGGTGCTCACGAAGGCGAGCGCGGCGCAGGTTGCGGGTGCGCTCGGGCGCGAAGCGCTGGCGCGCGCGATCACCAAGGAGTGGTGCGGCGACGACACGGCGTGCGTGGCCGTGCGGGCGACTGTGGCGGACTCGCGCGCGACGGTGCTCGAAGCGAGACCCCTGGCCGACTGGGGGATGCCCAAGGGGGCGGCGCTGGATTCGATGGCGACGTCTCTGACGGCCGACCAGCGACTCCTGCTCCCGGCCCTGTCGACCGCGGTCCTCGTGACCGTCCGGTCGCCGGTGACGCGCGACGCGATCGCGGCACGCTCCGGCTTCGCGGCGGCGGGCGCGATCGCGACGTCGCTCCACGGGTTGGTCTACGACGAAGTGATTCATCGGATCGAAGGCGCGAAGACGTTCGCCATGCACACGATCACCTCGCCGCTCGGGGGCATCGTGTGGCGCGACGATCGCATCGCCGTCCAGCTCTACGAACAAGACGACGGCACCGCGCGGCTCCTCACGCTCGGTATGCGTCGCTTCGGCGCGCCCGACCTCGAAGTCGAAGGGGCCTCGATGAACGCGGCGCACGCGATGGGCGAGCTCGTCGATCGCGTCGCGTCGGAGATCGTGAACGGCGCGACGCTCGCTCCGGTCGCGCTCGTGCCCGGCGACGTCGACGCGAGCGACGTCCCGAAGGGTGACCTCGTCGAAGCGGCGCATCACGAAGGGGATCCCGACAACATCGTCCTCCGCTTCGTGCCGCTCGGCGCACGCGACCCGTCCGCCTACGACGCGCTCGTGGCGCGTGTCTTCGGCCACGTCGACGGCGTCGTCGGCGCGGCGGATTCGCCCGCGCTCGCGGCCATCGCCGAGCGCGCGCGCGCTGCGTTCCCCGCCGTCGCCGACACGTTCGCGCGCGAGCGCACGAGCGGCGCGAAGCTCCTCGTGAAGCTCCCGTTCCACACCACGTCCCTCGACGGCTCGGTCGCCGACGCCGGCCCGCTCGAGTGGATGTGGGTCTCGGTCGCGAGCGTGTCCGACGCGGGCATCGAAGGGACGCTCGCCAACACGCCGGTGTACGTCGCCGATCTCCACAGCGGCTCGCCCATCACCGGTCGCCTCGACGACGTCGCCGACTACGTCCTCGATCACGGCGACGGCGGAAAACAAGGGGGCGACAGCATGCGCGCGCTGGGCGCAGCGCGCTGAAGCGGGGCCTCTACGACCGGACAAATGTGCTCTTTGAAGGGCCCCACGGTTCGGATAGCTTCGGTCCATGAAGCGGATCCGCATCGGCGTCGGGAATAGAGCGCTGGTCGTCGTCGCATCGCTCGCCGCGGGAGCGAGCTCCTTCTATGGCTGCATTCCGGATCCCGATATCTCGGGGCTGCCGCCGTTCGATGCGAGCACTCAGCCGGGCTTCGACGCGAACTCGCTGATCCCGGTCGACGCCGGACCCGACGTCATCGGCGTCGCGGAAGCGGGCGACGATGGGCCGGCGAATGACGGTCCGACCGCGACGGGGACGGTCACAGGCGTCGTCATCAACTACGCGCAAGGGAACGGCAAGGGCGTGGTCCCGCTCGCGACGGTGACGACGCTCACAGGTCAGACGACCACGACCAACGCCTTCGGCGCGTTCGTGCTCACGGGAATCCCCGCGGGCAAGGTGCAGCTCAACGTCAGCAAGGCGACCGACAAGACTGCGGGTATCGCCTACAGCTCGACGCAGGTCGTCCTCACGCTGGCGGGCAATCAAGACGTGAGCGTGTTTCCGGTGCTCCATCAGGGGTGCTACGAGGTCGTCGACTTCGGAGCGACGCAACCAGCGCCGACGACGACGGTGAGTACGTACGACGCGAACGTCCAGTGCGGCGCGCTCGGAAGCCAGCCCGGTCTCTCCGCGGCGCTCCAATACAGCCTGACGTCGTTCGTGACGCCGTCGAACGGAGCGAACTTTGGAGGCGTCGCACGCTTCGAGATCATTCCTATCGGGTTCCCCTCGAACGGTACGACGACCGACTTCACATGGGCGCTCGGGCTTCCGGGCGCGACGACCCCACTCGACACGATCGGCGCGACCGAGTTCCGCGTCGTCGACGATTCGACGAGCGAGCCGTTGGCGATTCATACGGGCGACACGAGCGTCGTCGCGACGATCTCGACGATGCAACTGGCCGACACGGCGACGTACGCGCCGTTCTTCTTCGATACGAGCGCTGGCGCGTGGAGCGCGGAGACGGGCGCGACGCTGTCGAACGTGGCGCTGTCGGGGATCGGCGACGGACAGCCGTTCGACGTCGTGAGCGTCGGCCCGATCAAAGATCTGAAGTGGCTGAGCGTGACGAGCGCCGGAGCGCCGACGTCGTGTGTGACCGGCTCGGTCACCGTGAACGGCGCTCCCCAGGCCAATGTGTGGGTCCACGGGACGGGGCTCAACTACTTCGGAGCGAGCAGCGCCGTCACCGACGGCAACGGCTCCTTCTGCCTCGACGTGAAGGCCGCTCCGGGCGCCGACGCGGGAGATGCGGGCGCGACGCCGCAGATCGGAATCGCCGCCGGGTACGCCACGGCCGGGGGTGCGTTCGTCACGTTGCCGACGGCCGGGACGCCCGGGTTCCAGGTGTCTTCGCTCGCCGGCGGATCGTGCGCCACAAAGTCGGGCTGCACGTTGATCGGCGCCGTCACCCTCGCGCCGTTCAACAGCGCCTGCGTGAACGGCACGCTCACGCGCGACGACGGCGGCACGGTCCCAGGCACGCTGAACGTGCAGCTCACGGGTCTGAACGTGAGTGGGCAGCAGGGCGAAGACGGAATCCAGAACTTCGCGTACGTCGGCACGGCGACGGTCGGCGTGGGCGGTGCGTTCTGCGCTCAGGCGCCGGCCGGCACGTTCAATCTCATCGATCCCGCCAGCACCAACTGCTTCAGCCCGCAGCTCACCGCGCTCTCCGGCGGATCGGCGGCGATCTGCGGCGGCGGCGGCTGCACGACCGTCGACGCCGGCGCCTTCAGCTGCCACTGATCTGCCGCCGCTAGGAGCTTGTCGGAACCGACAAGCTCCGTCGTACGGGTCATGTGAACGCGGACGCCTTCGGCGCCGCTAGCCGCCCGCCCGCGTGGCGTGGTAGTCGTCGCCGCGGAATGTACTTTCAGGATCTGATCCTCGCGCTTCAGGGGTTCTGGACGAAGCGCGGGTGCCTGCTCGTGCAGCCGTACAACTCGGAAGTCGGCGCGGGGACGTTCAACCCAGCGACGTTCCTCCGGGCGCTCGGCCCCGAGCCGTGGAACGTCGCGTTCGTCGAACCGTCGCGGCGGCCGGCCGACGGGCGGTACGGCGACAACCCGAACCGCATGCAGCAGTTCCACCAGTTCCAGGTGATCTTGAAGCCGTCGCCGCCCGACATTCAGGATCTCTACGTCGAGTCGCTCCGCGCCATCGGCACGGTGCCCGAGAGCCACGACGTCCGGTTCATCGAAGACGACTGGGAGTCGCCGACGCTCGGCGCGTGGGGACTCGGCTGGCAGGTGTGGCTGGACGGGCTGGAGATCAGCCAGTTCACGTACTTCCAGCAAGTGGGCGGCATCGACTGTCGGCCCGTGGCGGGCGAGCTCACGTACGGGCTCGAGCGCATCGCGACGTACCTGCAAGACGTCGAGAGCATCTACGACGTGATGTGGGCCAAGGGGATTCGCTACGGCGAGATCTGCAAGCGCGCCGAGTGGGAGTGGAGCACGTACAACTTCGAGCAGGCCGACGTGAAGGCGCACTTCGCGACGTTCGATCAGTGCGAGAGCGAAGCGAAGCGACTGCTCGGGCTCGGCGGCGACGACGTGACCAAGAAGCTGGTGCTGCCGGCGTACGACTTCGTCGTGAAGGCCGCGCACGCGTTCAACGTGCTCGACGCGCGCGGAGCCATCGGCGTGACGGAGCGCGCGCGGTTCATCGGTCGCGTGCGCAACCTGGCGAAGGCGGTCGCGGAGACCTACCTCGCGCAGCGCGAGGCGTTCGGGTTCCCGCTTCTTCCGAAGGACGCGCCGCGTCCCGAGGCGAACGCGTGATCGCGCGCTTCGTTCGTGATGCCGGCTTCGCGGCGCTCGCGCTCGTGGCGTGCGCGAACGGCGGCGACGCGCGTTTTCCCAAGCGCCCTGTGGGGTGCGAGGTGAAGCTGTTCCACGGCAGCCCCGACGTCCCGACAGAGAACATCGGGCCGGTGCGCGCGCGATGCGCCGAAGAGATCCCCGAGACCGATTGCCTTCGCTCGCTGATGGACACCGTGTGCGATCTCGGCGGCGACATCGTGTGGGGCGTCGACGAGCCCACGCACGCCGACGGCAAGGTCCGCTGGTCCGGGCGCGCAGCGCACTCGAAGGCGCCGAGCGCGCCGAAGGCGCAGTAGCCCCGCTGTCATCCTGAGCGCAGCGAAGGACCTCCGCGTGCACCGCGGGGGTCCTTCGTCGCTTCGCTCCTCAGGATGACAGAGGAGAGGGGAGCGCTCGAGTTACTCGAGGCACTTCTCGAGGGCGTCTGACGTCTGCGCCTTCATCGCGCAGCCGTAGTCGTCCATCGAGAGCTCAGTCGTGCAGTTCTTGAAGTCGTCGTCGCGTTGCGCTTCGTCGCGCTCACGCGCCTGCTCCTCTTTGATCTTCTCGGGCGGCGCGTCCTTCAGCTTCTCTTTGACGACGAGCGACGCGTACCGATCGAGCAGCTCACCGCACTGCGCGTCGTTCACTTTCTTTTTGCATCCGCACGGGAGGGCGAGCGCGAGGACCGCGAAAACCAGGAGAGACGGGCAGAGGCGATTCATCGAGGGCGCCCCGCGTAGCACGTCACGCGCGATGCGGACAGACCACCCGCGCCTCAGCGCATGCAGTCGTCGATGTCCTCGGCCGATTGCGCGCGCGCGACGCACGCCATCATCGCGTCGGTGATCCGTTTGCCTACACAGCCGACGAGCTCGGCCTTCAGCGACGATTGAATCTCCTGCTTCCGCTTGTCGATCGCGACCGGATCGGTGATGTGCATCGCCTTCATCTGGACTTCGACGTTGCGGTTCAAGATGAACTCGCAGTCGTTCTGGCTGGCCCTGTGCCCGCAACCGAGGGCGGCAAACGCGCAGATCGCGCTGCACGTGAAGCAGGCGGCGATCGATCGGGTGCGCATAGTGAGGGGCCTTTTTGGCCCAGATCAGCGCGGAATGCTACGTTTTTGGCGTGTCCCCTCGCCCGTCGACCGCTACGCCGGAAGACTTTCTCCGAAAGGCGATGGCGGCGCGAACGGCGGGGATGCGGGCGCGATGGGCTCAGCGGGGCCTGGCCACGCGCTCTCCGCTCGACAAGACGACGCAGGCGATGCTGCTCCGGCAGCTCTACCTCTCGCGCTTCGAAGCGCGACGCTTTCACGAAGCGCACGACGTGGCGGTGCAGGCGTCGCTGCTCGAAGTGATGACCGACGTGATGCTGCAAGACGCGGCGCGCGCGGCGCTCGCGGGCGGCGATCTCGAAGGGTCGCTCGCGCACCTGCGCGCGGCGGCGCGACGGAGCCCCGCGTCGCGACGGCCGTTTCACCTGTGGACGCTCGGCGGCACGCTGTTCCTCGCGCATCGCTACACCGAAGCCATCGCGGCGCTCACGCGCGCCACGCGCTGGGGGACACGCGACAAGCCGCTCTACCGCGCGCACCTCGCGCTCGCGCGGATCGCGGGGGGCGAGCCCGTGAAAGACATGCAGGAGACGATCGACCAGCTCGCGCAGGCGCCGTGCGGGCAAGGGTACGGGCGGTTCGTGCTCGGGCACCTCGCGTACGCGGCGGGCGAGTGGGTCGCGGCGCGGCGGTACCTGGAAGCCTTCGTGCGTCGCACCGACGCCGCGCGACCGGCGATGAGCGTGGCTCTCGAGCCGGAGATGCGCATGGCGAAGGGGACGCTGGCGAAGATGTCGGCCAACTGAAACGCGCGTCGCAACGCCTCGTATTCGCCGCAGAGACCTGAGGATCGATCGATCCATGCCGGACACCCCAGTCCCCCCCGCCGATCGGGGAAGCGAGCGCAGCCTCTTCGGCGTCCCGCGGGCAAACCGCTGAAAAAATGCCACCTTCGCGCAATGTGGTCGCGCGTGTGCTGCTCGCGGGAATGCGCCGGTCCAGCCGTTGCTATGCTTCCACCATCACCATGACCCGGAATCGTTCACTCGCCGTTCTCGCCGCCTTCGCGCTCGTCCTCGTCACTCCGGTGCTCGCCTTCGCGGCGCCGGAAGGATCGGACACCTCGCAGTTCGCCACAGCGCTCTCGCGCGGACCGCTCGTCGCGGCAGGCGTCGCCTTCGCCGGCGGCCTCCTGACGAGCATGACCCCGTGCGTGTGGCCGATGATCGCGATCACGGTGAGCGTCTTCGGCGCCGCGCAGACCAAGTCGCGCGCGCAAGGAGCGGCGCTGTCGGCGTCGTTCGTGCTGGGGATGGCGCTGCTCTTCACGGCGCTCGGCGTCGGCGCAGCGATGACCGGCGGCATCTTCGGCGCGCTCCTCTCGAACAAGCTCGTCGTCGGGTTCATCGCGCTGGTGCTCCTCACGCTCGCCGCGTCGATGTTCGGCGCCTTCGAGCTCGCGCTCCCCTCGAGCCTCAACAACAAGCTCGCGACCGTCGGCGGCATCGGCTACGGCGGCGCGTTCGCGCTCGGGCTCGTGACCGCGCTCATCGCCGCGCCGTGCACCGGCCCCGTGCTCGCCGGGATGCTCCTCTACATCGCGACGTCGAAGAGCTTCGTGCTCGGTGGCGCGATGATGTTCACCTTCGCGCTCGGGCTCGGCGTGCCGTTCTTCCTCGTCGGCACGTTCGCCGTCGCGCTGCCGAAAGGCGGCGCGTGGATGCTCGGCATCAAGTGGTTCTTCGGCGTGATGCTCACGGTCCTCGCGCTCTACTTCATGCGCACCGCGTTCCCGTTCCTGCAGGCGCTCGTGCGCCACGACGGCGTGTTCCTCGCCGCGAGCTTCGGGCTCCTGGGCGTGGGGCTCGGGCTGGCGAGCGTGCACGTCGCAGCGGAGCGGAAGCGATCGCCGATCGCGCATCTGTCGAAGCCGATGAAGTTCATCTCGGCGCCGCTCGCGATCGTCGGCGGGTTCGTCCTCGTCGCCTGGGTGCTCACGCCGAAGGCGCAGCTCCAGTGGCTCGACTCGGAGACCGTCGGCTCACAGACCGCGATGGCGAATCATCAGCCGATGATCGTCGACTTCGGCGCCACGTGGTGCGGCGCCTGCAACGAGCTGGCGACCCGCACGTTCTCCGACCAGCACGTGCGCGACGAGGCCGGGCGCTTCGTGGCCGTGCGCGTCGATGCGACCGACGAGGACAACGAGGCGGTCAACAAGATCAAGGACAAGTACCACGTGGTCGGGCTGCCGACGGTCGTCGTCCTCGACAGCCGCGGCGCCGAGCAGATCCGCTTCAACGAGTTCGTCGAAGCCGACCGCTTCCTCAGCGCCATCAAGGCCGTGAACTGACGCCGCGCGCGCGCCGCGCGCTCACTTGATGCGGACGGGGTGCGGGATGCGTGGCGGCGGAGACGCATTGCGCGGCGGCGGCGAGATGCGCGGAGTCTGCGCGGGCATGGGGGCCACGCGCTCGCGCATGGCGAAGGATTCTTCCCCCTTCCCCTTGTCGCCGCGCGGAATCGCCGCGCCGGTGGTCGTCGCCGACGCCGTGTCGCTCAGAAGCGGGACGCGCTCGTTGTGAGGCGTGTAGTACGTCGAGCTGGTCGGCGTGGCGGCGCAGCCACTGAGGACGAGCGCGAAGAGCATTGGGAGCGGTTTCATGAGAGCCCCCCTCGGCACGGGTTTCGTCTCTAGCTGAAGTTTGCAAGACGATGACCGCGAGCGCACGCGGAAAAACAAGCCGATCCCACGCACGGGACGGCGCCTCCACGTAGCAGAGGTTACCGATCGGGAACGCGGTCTACGGCGTGAACACTTCGCCCGTGTCGGCCGGCTTCGGGGGCGGCGGGGGCGGCGCCGCCGGCTTCGGAGTGGGCGGTGACGAATCCGCGGACGACGGCGCGGGCTTGTCGGCCTTGTCGCTCTTGTCGGCCTTTTCGCTCTTCTCGGGCTTGTCGCCCTTCTTCTTCGGCGCGCGACGCGCGACCTGCTTGGCCGCGCTCGCTTCGGACGCCGTCTCCACGGCGCGTTCCAGGTCGGCGACGAAGTCGTCGCACTCGCGCGCTTCGCTCTCTGCGCGCGCCTTCAGATTCCGGATCACATCGGTGCTCGACATGAGCTCCCCTGCGACCTCGTTCTCTTTGTTGATCCCGTTCTTCTCGAAGTCGCTCTTCACGCGCCCTTCGAGGACGCTCGCCTGCGTGCTCAGCGCGTCGAGCTTCGGCGCCACCGCGTGCATCCGCTTGGCGCGTTCGAGCTCGCCGTGCGTCGCGTCTTCGATCGCGCGGAACAGCGCGCCGCCGTCGCTCGCCCCGCCGCTCGACACCACGTGCGCGGTCGTCCCGTCCACGTCGAGCCTCACGGAGCCCGGCTGCTTGGCGACCTTCGACGCCGCCTCGTGCGTCGCCTGAACGATCGTGACGTCGGGCGCGTCGGGCGTCAGCTCCAGGGCGCCGACGAGCGATCGATGCGCCCCCTTCTTGTCGTCGCCCCACCCCGCCGCTTCGACCTGATGCTGGTGCACGTCGCGGAAGAACGAGTCGTACGTCGCGTTGCCCGAGGTGTAGAGCTGCCCCGCGGCGGTGCGCGACGGCGCGTTCATCATGCACGCCGGCGCGGCGAGCAATGCGCCGCACGCGAGGAGCGTTCGTCCGAGGTTCTTCGTCGTCTGCATCGTGGTCGATTCTCTCTTCACGTTCTTCACGTAGTCGCCCGCGTTTGGTTCGCGCGGGTCACGGGCACACGATCGGCGTCGCCAGGATCTCGTACGCCGCCTTCGGCCCCGAGCCCGCCGACGCCAGCGACGCCACGATGCCGTGGCCGTCCGGCAAGATCGCGAGCTGCGCTTGCCCCGCGTTCACGCCGCTGTCGCTGACGGCCATCGCCGTGCCGATGGGGGCGCCCGATCCGCTGATCGTCTGCGCGCGCACCTGGTGATTCGACACCGGCCCTTCGGTCCACACCAGCACGAAGCGCCCTTGCCCCGCCGCGGCGATCGCCGGCGACATCGCGTGCTCGCCGAGGCCTCCTTCGCTGGGCACGAACGCCTTCGCTTCGGCCGACGCTTCGCCCGGCGTGAAGCGCATCCAGCGGAGCGCCCACGGCGCGCTCGGCTGCGCGCGATCGGCCCACGCCACGAGCACCGCGCCGTCTTGCGCGGCCACGGTGGGCGAGCCGACCTGCGGACCGAGCCCGTCGATCTTCACGAGCGGCCCCTTCGGCGTGAGCGTCGCGCCGCCGTTCACCACGCCGGCGTAGATGCTCGTGCCGCGGCGGAACGCGATCGCCCAGCCCGCTTCGTCGTGCGTCGGATCGAGCGGCGCGGCGCGGACGGCTTCCACCAGCGCGTCGCCGTCGAGCGCCCAGATCAGGTCCACTTCGTTCGAGCGATGCGGCGCCCACGCCAGGCCACCGCCGCCGAAGCCGAGATCGAACGCCGACGTCGCCGCGACCGTGCGCCGTCCGAGGAGCAGATCGCCCGCGCGCTCCACGTCCGCCGCTGCGCCGAGCCCTGCGCCCGCGACCACCGGAACGAGCCTTCGGATCACGTCGGGCGAGTGCATGTGCGCGCGCGCCGTCTTCGTCGCGGCGAGCGACGTGGGGTCGACCTCGACGGCGATCCCGTCGCGCTCGCGCGTGGCGAATCCGATCGCGAGGTGACCGGCGACGATGTCCGCCTCGACGCCGCTCTGCACCACCGCGCGCGGCGCGATCACGTGCGCGACCCCGCCGAGCGTGCACGCCGCGCCGAGCGCTGCGGGCGTCGGCGCAGTCGCCACCGCGGTCGTCGCAGGTGCCGCCGTCGCGCGTGACGAAGGGGACGCCGACGCCGTCGTGGGAGTGACCGGCGGCGCTTCGTCGCTCGGCTTCTTCCGCACGGCGCCGATCACGAGACCGATCACGCCGAGGAGCACGAGCGCGCCGAGCAACGCCAGCCCGGGCACCAGGAACTTCGCGCGCGGATCGGGGACGATGGCGCGGAAGTCGTGCAGGCGCGCGGTCGAAAGCGAAGGCTGCGGCAACGCCGGCAACGCGTCGCTCACGAGCCGCGCGTTCGACGGCGACGACGGCGCGGGGAGCGGATACTGCGGCAGCGGCGCGTTCGCTGCTTGTTGAAGCGCCGCGAGCTCGGGCGGCGCCGGAACCCCGATCATCGTCGTCTTGGCCGGCTGCTCCGGTGCGATCGGCGGCGGCGGCACCATGAGCGGCTCGGCGTTCGGCGGCGGGGCACCGAGCGGCGCGACTCCGATCTGCATCGGCGCCGACACGACCACCGACGGCGGCGGCCGCACGATCGTCGCCGCGAGATCCGACGGCTCGTCCATCGGGACGATCACCTTCGGCACCGTCCCGGTCTGATCCGGCGAGTTGTTGTTCGCCGGGACCGAGTCGGCCGCGAACGGCGCGCGCATCGCCGCCTTCGCCGCGAGGATGCGCCCCGTGCTCTCCACGCTGGGCAGCGCGCCGGTGCTCCCGGCGTCGACCAGGAACGAGCCGGTCAGCTCGTCGTCGTGCTTCATCGTCATCGCCGGCACGGGGCCGGACAGATCGGGCATCAGCATCGAGCCGCTCAGCTCGTCGATGATCGCGTTCTGCGATCCCGTTCCGTCGGACAGCAGCACCGAGCCGCTCAGCTCTTCGATCACCTCGGGCCCCGCGTCCTTCACCGGCGGCGGCGGCTTCGAGACCGACTTCGGCGGCGGCGGCTTCGACGTCTTGCGCGAGACGGGCGGAGGCGGCGACGAACGCACGAGCGACGAGAGCGCGATCGGCGCGGGCGCGGGCGTCGGCGCGAGCTTCGGGCGCTCGGACGGAACGGTCTGGCGCTCGTGCACATCGTCGTCGCCGTCGGGGCGCACGGTCGACGGCGGCTCCGAGTCCTTTCTCACGTTCGCGCTCACGTTCGCCCGCGACGCGATCCTGCTCGCGAGGTGCGCTTCGAGCGCGGCCAGGCCCACGCTCCCATCGGGCGACGGCCCGTTCTCTTTCGTGGTCACGTTCACGCTCGCAGGCTGCGGTGTCGACGCCGACACCGGTTTGGGACTCGAGGCTGGCGCCTTCGGCACCGCGTGCGGACGCATCGCCTGCGACGGCGTGTGGAACACACCGGGCTGCGGGCGCGTCGGCGCGGGCACGTACGTGGGCGGCGGCGGCGGCTCGCTGTGCTTCTTGCTCGGATCGGCGGTCGGCTCTCCTTCGTACGCGCGCTGCACGGCCACCATCGCCATCGGCGGCGGCGGAATGTTCGGCACGACGCCGTTGGCCGCGGAGAGCGCGCTCGTCGTCAGCTCCGGGACCTCTTGCGCCGGACGCCACTCTTTCCAACCGCTCCGCCACACGGGCGTGTTGGGGGCGATGAGGCCGCTGGCGAGCGCCGCGCGCAGCTCGTCGGTTCGAACCAGTCGTTGTTGACCGGATGGGTCAGCCCATCGCCAGTCCGTTTCGGCGCTCACGTGGGGAATCATAGGCCGGTTTTTGGGTTTGTCCGACGACTGCGCGGGCCGGCGTCCGCTGATGAGGGATCTTTACGCTGCTCCCAGTCATTGGGCGTCATTCGGCGCAGGCGAGCACGAGTGATCGCACGTCGCGTGCGCCGGCCCCGCGCAGCGCCGACGCGCAGGCCTCGAGGGTGGCGCCGGTGGTGCGGACGTCATCGACCAGGAGCACGCGCGCGCCGGCGAGCGAGGCGCGGGCGACGAAGGCGTCGTCGACGTTGCGAAGGCGCGACGCGCGCGGGAGCGTGGCCTGCGCGGTGGTGTCGCGTTTGCGGACGAGGGCGGCGGGGGCGAACGTCGCGTCGAGCGCGCGCGCCACGGGCGCGGCGAGCAGCGCGGACTGGTTGAACCCGCGGAGCGCGGCGCGCGCGCGGTAGAGCGGCACCGGGATCACGTGCGTCGGCGGGTCGTCGCGCAGCGGACCGATCGCGCGAAGGAGCAGGTGCGCGAGCGGTCGCGCGCGGTCGACGCGCTGGTCGTACTTGAGCGAGCCGATCGCCGCGGCCAGGGCGCCACCGTAGACGTACGGCGCGATTTCGCCGTCGCGCGCGTCGCGCGCGGGCACGAGCGTCGACGCACACGCCGTGCAGAAGACCGTGAGAATGGGCGTGCGCGCGTCGCACGCCGCGCAGACGTCGGGCGCGATGAGCGAGATGAACGACTCGAGCGCGCGGCGCACGAGCGGGACGCGGGCGAAGGGAGCGGCGGACGGAACACGAATGCCCATATCCATCCCATCGGATCACCCGAAGGAAACGTTGCTAAGAATCGACGCCGCTCACCCGCCCGGCGTTCTTCGCGTTCCACTCTTCGGCCGTGATGGCGAAGACGACGTGGTCTTCCCACCCGCCGGCGATCCGCAGGTACCGCTCGGAGAGCCCTTCGCGACGGACCCCGATCTTCTCCATCACGCGCAGGCTCCCCGGGTTGCGCGGCATGATCGCGATCTGCACGCGGTGCAGCCCCGCCACGCCGAACGCGAAGGCGAGCGCGCCGCCGACCGCTTCGGTCATGAGCCCCTGGCGCTGGTGCTCGCGATCGATCCAGTAGCCGAGGTACGCGTTCTGAAACGCGCCGCGGAGCACGCCGCCGAGCGTGACGCGCCCGATGATCGACTCACCGGGCGCGCGGAGCGTGACGAGCAGGGCGTACGAGTGATCGCGCTTCCAGTCGCGCCGCTGCCGCGTGATGCGGTTGGCGAGGACGGTGAGCGACGTCGGGTCCTCGCCGGGGATGGGCGCGGGCTCCCACGGGCGCAGGTGATCGACGTTGGCGCGGAGGAGGTGGCGGAGCTCGGGGACGTCGGCGGGGCGCGGCGGGCGGAGCACGAGGCGCGCGGTGACGACGCGCGTCGTGAGCGAGGGCGAGGTGGGCGCGAGCACGAGGGGACGAAGGTAACAGCGGCGGTGGGAGCGGGAGAAGAAGGGTGCGTTGCGGGCGGTGCGCGCGCGTACACGGAAGATCGGATCGGCCCCAGAGGATCGCGCGCGCCCCGACGAAACCGTTCGCCAGCGAATCGGACGATTCGTGGGACGCCACCTTCAATCATCTCGCAGGGTTCACTCGCGGATCGGCCACGTATCATCCAGATAGGCGTTGTCGCCCCCGCTCGGCCTGCTAGACACACCTCTTCGCGCACCCCCGCGCACCCGAAAGACCAAATCATGAAGATCAAGACGAGCATCAAGGCTGGACCTACTGGCTGTAGCGGCTCTGCGTGCGTCAAGACTCAGTAGCCTGCGGATAGCCCGCACCGAGCTACCCGGAGGCCGCGTAACCCGCGGCTTTCGGCATTTTGTTGCTCGATTCTCGGAGAGCATCGCGGCTCCGGAACCGATTGCTCGCTGCTTCTGAGAGTCAGAAGCCAGGGGTATCGCGCACACATCGCCCCGACGCACCTCCGGCTCTCGCACTTTACGACTCGTTGCTCGCGCGCTGGACGACTGTACGAGTCGTCTAACGCCGCGGGCGCCGCGTTTGTACAAGTCGCGTCACGAGGTCGGGTTCTCTCGGGAAATCGTTGTGCGCCCGAGATGGCCTCGCCGTTGCAAAAGCCCTCCTCGTCGCTAACGCCGCGACCCCAAGGAGCCTTTCAATGTCCCTCGCCACCTTCGTTCGCGCCGCTGTCGTTCTTGGATCGTTCGCCGTGATCGCGCCGATGGGCGCCGGGTGCTCCGCGCAAGTCGGCGGCGACGGACAAGGGGGCGCCGAGTCGACGAGCCAGGCGATCGCGAACTGCAAAGAGAGCGATCCGACGTGCTCGATCTTTGGGTCTACCCCCAAGGGGTGCGCGCTGAATCCGTACGCGACCGGGTGTCCGGACGCGAAGGGCTACACCCCCCCCACCGGCTGCAACTCGGCGGACCAGTGCTGCCTCAGCGGCGGCTTGACCCTCGCGTACTTCGGGACGAACAACTCGGCGGACGCGCAGTGCGCCGCCGACCTCACCAGCGCCAAGTGCGGCGGCTGGAACTCCACCACGGCCAAGGCCGATGCGTCCGTGACGATGGACTACGTGGCCTCGGACACCTCGGGTCACTACTGGTTCCAGGTCTTCTGTCCGACGGGGACCAGCCTGCCGGCGAGCTGCAACACGCCCAGCATCATGAGCAATCCGCCGTCCGCCGTCGCGCAGTGCGAGGGGGGCGAGCCCAACTCCGTGTACTTCACGATCGACCCGACGTCGTGCTCCGGGGGGAACTGCGGCCGCGTCGTGATCGTGAACTGAGGCCGAGCGCTCAGCGGCACTTCAGCTGGCCGTCGACCCTGCCCGTCGCAGAACGGTAGACGAGCCCCGACTCGATGTCGCCCGCCGCCTGGCCCGCGCCATCGACGTCGGGGCACAGGAGCGCGAGGTCGACGCTGGCTTCGCCGGTGGCCACGTTGAAGTCGAGCGCGGAGGCCGCGCCGCGCAGATCGATGCTGGCGCCGGAGGTGAGCGCGCTCACCGCTTGGAGCACGCCGTTGGGGCCCACTTCGGTCGGGACGCCCGGCGGCAAGAGACGCGGGATCGCGCGCGCCAGCGCGGCGCCGTCGAGCGGTCCACTGCCGAGCGCGACGCTCGCGTAGGCGAGCATGTAGAAGGCGTCGTAGCTCGACGCCGGATTGGCCCAGCGCGAGACGGCTGGCTCGTACGCGCCGTTGTACCGAAAGACGAAGTGCGCGTTCTCGCCGGTGCTCGACACCGAGTCGATCGCGAAGACCCGACGGCGGCGCGCGGCGTCCGTGCCGATGTACTCGTCGAACACGCTCGTGGACGAATTCGCCGCCACGAAGAAAGGGAGCGGACGCTTCGGCGTCGCCCACTGCTTGTCGACGGCTTCCGCGAGCGCATTGGCGCTCGGTTCGTCGATCACCATGACGACGATCGACGGCGCCTCGCGGACGATCTTCGCGACGACCGGCCCGAGTCGTTCGTCGGTCGCGTCCCCGATGGGGAGCACGATCTCCTGGTAGGCGCCGCCGTTCTCGACCGCGCGCTTGCCGTTGAAGACGACCTTGTCGAAGAGACGATCGGCGAACGCCGACTCGGCCCCCTTGGCGAGCCGGACGAGGACGATGCGGGCCTGCGTGTTGCCGCGAGCGGCGTGCGGCGCGAGGGTGCCTTCGATGAACGCTGCGGTCGCGTCGGCGAGGGCGTCGTAGCCGAGCGTCGTCCTCCAGACCATCCGGGGCAGGCCGCTCGGCTGAGGGAGCTTCGTGATGAGTGGGTTCGAGGTCAACGTCGCGACCGTGAGGATCTGACGCTTGATCAAGAGCGAGCCCGCGACGTCCACGATCTCCTGGCCGGACTTGAATCCCACGATCGCCGGAACGCCGACGTCGTCGACGAGGTGCTTGGCGGCGCGCATCGGATCGTCGCTGTCGTCGCACAGGACGATCCCGAGGCGCCGGACGTGCTGGGCCGATCCTTCGTCGCCGAGCGAGCGCGTGGCCTCCGAGACTTCTCTGCGCGCGAGGTCCACGCCGTTCGCATTCATCTGGCCGAACGACACGAGCGGCCCCTTCAGCGGAAACATCGCGCCGATCCAGACCGTGTCGTCGTGCTCCAGATCGCGCGGCTCGTACTTCGCCGTGCAGTCCTGCGACGCGATCGCCGCGCACTGCTTGTCGCTCGCGCGGCAGACCCACGCCTCGCCCCCGTGCGCGTCAACGCACGCGCGGTTGCTCGTGCACCCCGCTACCGGCGCGGCGATCGCCGACGCTGCCGGCGCACGCCCGCTCGTCGCGCGCGATCGCCACGCGAGGCCCCCCGCGATCGCGCCTGCGGCGATCAGCGCGATCGATCCGATCACGAGCGTCCGCGATCGACCCGGCGCCGGCGGCACCGGCGACGGGCGCGTGTGCGAGGTCGCGCGGTTCGTCTCGACGGCGGCCGGCGGCGGAGGGGGAGGCTCGCGCGCAGAGATCTCCGCGCGCTCCGTCGGCGCGCTGACGCTCGATGCGTCGGCGCCGCCCGATCGCGACGAGATCACGGTCCTCCCCGTCGCGATCTTCGACGCCGTCGGCGCGAACGGATCGGCGTCCCCTTCGAGCGCCGCGACCACGTCGGCCATCGAGGCGAAGCGGAGCTCGCGATCCTTCTCCAGCGCGCGCAGCAACGTCGTCTTCGCGTGCGGCGGGATCTCGTCGAAGCCGTCGAGCGGCGGAGGCCTGGCCGTGAGGATCTGCGAGAGCAGCGCCACGGGCCCGTCATCCATCCGCCACGGCGGCTTGCCGGTCAGCAGCTCGTACGCCATCACGGCCCACGAGAACTGATCGGCGCGTCCGTCGAGCGGATCGCCGCGCAGCTGCTCCGGCGCGATGTACAACGGCGTTCCGACGATGACGCCCGCCTGCGTCGCCGTCGCCGTCGCCACCTGCTCGGTCCAGCCCGTCGGATTGATCGGCGCGTTGCGCGCGCGTCGCGCGATGCCGAAGTCGAGCACCTTCACGGCGCCGTCGTTGCGCACCATCACGTTGTCGGGCTTCACGTCGCGATGCACGAGCCCCGCTTCGTGCGCCGCGCCGAGCGCCTTGGCGACCTCGACGAGCCATCGAAGGCGCTGGCGCACGGGGACGCTCGCGTCGCCGACGAATGCGCGAAGTGGGCGCCCCTTGATGAGCTCCATCGCGAGGTACGTCGTCCCCTTGAGCGGCCCCTCGTCTAGAATCTGCCCGACGTCGAAGATGGCGACGACGTTCGGGTGATCGAGCGCCGCCGCCGCCCGCGCCTCGCGGAGCATGCGCGCCGCGCCGTCGGTCGGCCCCGTGCGCTCGTTGCTGTCGAGCGACTGCGGGCTCAGATCGAGCCGCAGGATCTTGAGCGCGACGTTCCGCTGAAGGCGCGTGTCGCGCGCGCGGTAGACCTCGCCCATTCCACCGGAGCCGAGTGGCCCGTCGATGATGTAGCGATCGACGACGTCGCCCTTCGAGAGGCTCACGGCTGCTGCGATCTACGGCGCGGGGTCACGGACCTGCATCGTACCCCCGAAAAAAAGGCGCGGCGCCACGAGAGAACGTTCTCCCGCGGCGCCGCGCGCTCCGGTCACGCGACCTTCGTCGGATCGGAGGTCGCCGCCGTCGCCGGCGACGCCTCGTTCTCCTTCTGTTTCTCCAGCTCCCGCTTCTTGTTCTTTCGCGTCACCGCGGCCCGCTTGGCACGAGCCTCGGCGGCGCCGAGAACTTGAGCGAGCGCGCGGTAACGCGTCGCAATCTTCGGATTGCGCCACACCGCGTGCCCATAGGCGATCTTGAGTTCGCCAAGAAGGAGCTGCGCTTGCCCCCATCCCAGCTTGGTCTGACTCCTCACGAAGCCATCCCAAGCCTTCGAACGACGCGCCTCCTGGCTCCACCGAGAGGCGATGTCGAGCGCACTGGCGAGCTGACTCGCCGAGGGTGCGTTCGGTCCGAAGTCCGCCGCGAACGTCGAGGCCTGGGCCTCGATGAGCGCGGCGGGGAGGAGGGCGAGGATGGCCGCAGACGGCGCTGGATTCCGCCACGGCCCGGGCGCCGCCGCGACATCGGTCGGCGCGATGGGCGCACCGACCTCCGGCGGCGGCGTGAGAATCGCCACCGAGGCGACGGCCTCGGAGACGGGGTTGACGGCAGACGAGACGACCTTCGAGACGTTCTTTTTCGACATGGCACGACCTTTCGTTGAACTGCGTTGGAGGGACCGGAATCGATCCCCCATTAAGGAAAGGTCGCGAGATCCCGTTTTCGTCATGACGGGCGAGACGATTTTTCATTTTGTTCGCGCCCGGCTCGGCCACGCGGTTTCAGATTGAGACTTCGCGATCCAAAACCGCGAGCGCGCAGTTTCAGATCGAGACTTCGCGATCCAAAACCGCGAGCGCGCGGTTTCAGATCGAGACTTCGCGATCCAAAACCGCGAGCGCGCGGTTTCGGATCGAGACTTCGTGATCCAAAACCGCGAGCGCGCGGTTCGACGTAGGCCCGGGCACGCCGCGGGCCGGGACCGAGTTCAGGCGGCCGGCCCCCCCACCATACCCACGGCCGCCTGAACTCGGTCCCGGCCCACGGCTCAGCGAGGCAATCGAGGATCGGGAGGTTGCTTGGTTCCACGCGTCTCCACTCTCGCAACGGCAAGCCGTGGGCGTGGGCCGGGCTCCGGCGGCCGTGGGTATGGTGGGGGGGCCGGCCGCCGGAGCACGGCCCACGACCGCGGCGCCAGCGCAGGTCGGCCTCACAACCTGCTCCTGCCCAGGCCCTAATTGAGAGCCGCTTCTCCGCAACCGATCGAAATGATCGAGCGTCTCGTCGCGGCCATTAGGGACGCTCTAAAGCAGCTGCATCGGGTCCACGTCGATCGCGCTCCGCACCGTGTGCGGCAGCTCCGCGCGCGCGCGCTCCACCACCAGCAGCACCTGCCGCAAGAGCGCCCGATCCGCCGACCGCAACATCACGCGAAAGCGAAACCGCCCGCGCAGGCGCGCCAGCGGAGCCGCCGCGGGGCCCAGGATGTCGATGCTCGATTCGCGCCCTTCGCTGGCCTTGCTGGCGCACGCCGCGAGCGCCGCGCACGCCGCGCGCGCTACGTGCTCGTCCACCGCATCGGTGCGCACCAGCGCGACGCGCGAGAACGGCGGGTACCCGAGCTCCTTGCGATCGACCAGCTCGTGCTCGATGAAGCCGTCGACGTCGTGCTTCGCGCCGAACGTGATGGCGTGGTGCTCGGGATCGTACGTCTGCACGATCACGCGCCCCGGCACGTCGCCTCGCCCCGCGCGCCCCGCCACCTGCACGAGCAGCTGGAACGCGCGCTCGGCGGCGCGGAAATCGGGGATCGAGAGCGCAGCGTCGGCGTTCACCACGCCCACGAGCGTCACGTGCGGCAGGTCGTGTCCTTTGGTCACCATCTGCGTGCCGACGAGGATGTCGACCTCGCGCGCGCGGACCCGCGCCAGCACCTTGTCGACGTTGCGCCCGCTGGCCACGTCGCGATCGAGCCGCGCGATGCGCGCCGTCGGGAACGCGAGCGAGAGCGTCTCTTCCAGCTTCTCGGTGCCGAGCCCTTCGAGCGCGAGCGACTCGCCGGGCGCGTGGCACTTCGGGCACGACGTCGGCATCAACGTCTCGTACTCGCAGTAATGGCAGCGCAAGGTCGCCGCGCGCTTGTGGAACGTCAGCGCCACGGAGCACGACGGACACGCGCACATCTCGCCGCACGTCTCGCAGCGCACGCTCGGCGAGAAGCCGCGGCGATTGAGGAACAAGATCGCTTGCTCCTTCGCCGCCAGCGTCGCTTCGAGCGCGCGATGCAGCGGGAGACTGAGACGCTTGTCGCCCGTCGGCCCGGCGCCGATGCGACGGAGGTCGACCACCTCGACGCGCGGCATCGACTGCGCGCGCGTGCGCACGGGGAGCAGCAGCTTCGTGGCCTTGCCGGTGCGCGTGAGATGAACGCTCTCCAGCGACGGCGTCGCGCTCCCGAGCACGCACACGCCGCCGATGCGATGCGCGCGCAAGATGGCCATGTCGCGCGCGTGGTAGCGAACGCCCTCTTCCTGCTTGAACGACGGGTCGTGCTCTTCATCGACGACGATGAGGCCGAGCTTGCGCACCGGCGCGAAGAGCGCGCTGCGTGCGCCGATGGCCACGTCGAGCTCGCCGGCGTGGAGACGCTTCCACATCGTGTGACGCTCGCGCGCGGTCATGGCCGAGTGGATGACCGCGACGTCGTCGCCGAACCGCGCGCGGAACCGCGCCACGAGCTGCGGCGTGAGCGCGATCTCGGGGACGAGCACGATGCCCCCTTTGCCCGCCTCGCGCGCCGCGGCGATGGCGCGCAGGTACACCTCGGTCTTGCCGGAGCCGGTGACGCCGTGAAGCAGGAACGTCGCCGGGCGCGATTCGCGGAGCGCGGAGACGATCGCCTCGACGGCGACGGCCTGCGCTTCGGTGGCCTCGGGGGGCGTGTCGCGCGGTGCGGGCTCGGCGAAGAACGGATCGTCGGGCGCGTCGCGGTCGTCGATCGTGACGAGGCCCAGCGTCGCCAGGCGCGCAGCCGACGCGCGCGCGCCGGGCCACTGCTGCTCGAGGCGCGCGAGTGGTGCCGTGCCGAGCGCCCGAAGCTGCGTGAGGAGCGCGGACGCGCGCGTGCCGAGACGAACAGGGAGACTCGCTCCGCCCCCTTCCGCCGCATCGTTCGCCGTCGCCGTCACCCACTGCACGCGCCTCGCCGCCACGCCGCGCGCGGTGCTCGCGAACAGCGACGGCTCTTCCAGCGCGCGCGCCACCTCGCGCTCCACCGGCGGCAACGCGAGTCGCGCCACTTCGCCGATCGGCGCCAGGTAGTAGCTCGCCACGTCGCGCAGGAACGCCAGCAAGTCGGCCGGGACCGCGGGCTCGTCGCCCACGATCGACACCAGCGGCTTCACGCCCGGCGGCGGCTCCCCTTCGCGCACCGCGAGCACGACGCCCACGACGCGCCTCGTCCCGATGGCGCACGTCACGCGCGCCCCGGCGATCGCGCGCGACGCGAGCGCGGCAGGGACCTCGTACGTGAAGGGGCGCGCGAGCGGGACCGGGAGCGCGACGTCCGCGAGGAGCATCAGCGCCGCGCGTAGAAGAAGAGGAGCGCGAGCACGATCACGCCGATGACGCCGCCGACGATCACGCCCGTGCGCGCGCCCTTCTGTTTCTGCGGCGCGCGCATTCGCATGGCCGACGACGGAACGACGTCCACCGTCGACGCCGGGAGCGACGGCGGATCGGGCTCCACGAGCTTCATCTCCAGCGCCGGACGCGCAGGCGGCGCAGCGAGCGGCGCCGACGAGACCGGCACCGACGACAGCGGCGGCACCGTGCTCGTTCGCCCGTTCGTCTCCGGCGCGGTCGAGGGCGCCGCGTGCGTGTCGCTCGGCGGCACGCTCGAGATCGACGACCCGGTGGGCGACGTGATCCGCTCGCGCGCGCGACGCTGCTCGATCAGCTCCGCGCCGAAGTGCTCCATCAACCAGTCGCCGAGCTTCAGCGGGCTCGCGACGAGCTTCGCGTCGCTCATGTACGCGTCCACGTCGCGCAGCATCGCCCCCGCGCTCGCGTAGCGATCGTTCCGGTTCGGCGCGAGCGCCTTCATCACGATCGCGTGCAGCTTGGCTTCGTGCGGCAGCCCCTTCTCGAGGAGCACCGGGATCTCCGCGCGCTTGGCCTGCTCGAGCAGCGGCACTTCGCTCTCTTTGCGGTACATGCGCCGCCCCGAGAGGAGCTCCCACATCACGATGCCCACCGCGAACACGTCGGCCCGCGCGTCGATCGGCTCGGCGCGCGCGTGCTCGGGGCTCATGTACCCGGCCTTCCCCTTGATGGCCTCGTCCATCTGGAGATCGCTGTGCTTGAAGACGACGTCGTTCGCGTGCGCGATGCCGAAGTCGCACACCTTCACTTCGCCTTCGAGCGACACGAGCAAGTTCGACGGCGACACGTCGCGGTGCACGATGCCGAGGGGCTTGCCGTCGTCGCCCACGCGCCGGTGCGCGTAGTCGAGCCCACTCAGCACGTCGCTCACGATGCGCATCGCGAACTCGAACGGGAGCGGCACCTTCTTCTGCGAGCAGCGGCGGAGGAGCGCGTTGAGGTCGAACCCCTCGACGTACTCCATCGCGATGTAGAGCTGGTCCCCCTCGCGCCCCAGGTCGAACACCTGGACGATGTGCGCCTGGTTCAGACGCGCGGCGAGCTTCGCCTCGTGAATGAGCATCTCCGCGAACTGCGGGTGGAGCGCGAACTCGCTGAGGATCTGTTTGACGACGCACAGCCGCGACGCGCCCAGCTCGGTGTGCGCGCGCGCCAGGTAGATCTCGGCCATCCCCCCTTTGCCGATGAAGTCGAACAGCGCATAGCGCCCGAACCTCCGCGGCAGCCGCGATTGCGGGCCGTGCGGATCGAGCGGGATGTGAGCTTCGCTGGTGGACATGTCACAGAGCGCAGGCCGTCGGAGACACCTGCCACGTGCCGGAGATGCAGGCCAGAGTGACGCCGTCGGGAATGGTGCAGCCGCCGTAGTCGCAGCTCGACGGACCGGTGGACGAGCACGCCGAGCCGACGTGCGGGCGCGGCGAAGGGCAGCCGCTGGGGGCGTCGTCGCAGAGCCATTTCGTAGCGGCGCCGCCGACGATGGGGGGGCCGCCGGTGGGTCGCGCGCAGTCGCAGCGACCTTGCGGATAGCCGCACGCGAGCCCGCTCTGCGAGCAGTCGCCGGCGGTCTGCGCAGCGGCGTACGACGCGGGACAAGCGCCTGTCGCGGCGGGCGTTGGGCACGTCTGCGAGCGCGCGGTGACAGGCGTGACCCACCTCCCCTGGCCACAAACGATGAGCGCGTTGCAGCTCAGATCGGGATCGCTGCCGTACTCGCACGACACCCCTTCGAGCGACGACGAGCACGAAGTGAGGAGCGATGGCGCCGTCGACGGGCATGGGCCCGAGCCGGGACCGCCGCCGCTGCTGCTCCCACCGTCGCCGACGGGGCTCGTCGTGCTCGCTCCACAGGCGACGACGATCGCCGCGAACGCCACGAACGACAGGCCCCGCGCGATCATTTGTGCGCGCTCGGAATGGGGAAGGCCGACGGGAAGCCGCTCGGGATCGGGATGTTCCTGGGGAAGTTGCTGGGGATGGGGATCGAGCTCGGGATCTGCAGGGAGCTCGGGAGTGTCGTGGGAATGCCGCTCGGGAGCGCCGTCGGCAAGCCTGGAATCGGCGGAACGGCCGGAGATCCACCGTCACCCGTCGCCGTGGGCGTGTGCGGAACGGCGTGCTCGTGACCCTCGTGAGGAGGCGTGGCCGGTGTGGGCGCGGCCGACGTCGCGGCGGGCGCGGCGCTCGATGCTGCGGGCGCGGCCGCTTCGGGAGCGGCGTCCTGCGTTCCTCCCAGATGCAGCATGTCGCAGGCGACGACGGCGAAGGGGAGGCACACGACGGCGGTGAGCACGATCAACGGACGCTTCATGGCGGGCGAGCCTATCGCAGTCTGTCGCAATCTGCGCCTCTGGCCATGCGCGGGCCGTCCTCCCATAATGAACGGATGTCATCTCCGCCCGAGGGCGTCCGATCGCCGCCCGGCGCGCCGCCCAGCACGCGAGATGACGGCACCGCGCGCGACGACGCCGAGCGGGCCAAGCCTCTGGCCGACCCCTCACCCGACGTGAAGCGCCCGGACGCGCCCCCCACGTCACGCTTCGGCCGCCTCGCCCGCCTGGCTGCGCTCGCGCCGCGCGCCTTGCCGATGGCCGCCGAGACGGTCCGCCGGGCGATGGGCGGCGTGCGCGACGAAGACGACGAGCGCGAGTCACGCCAGCGCATCCTCGGCAGCGCGCGCAAGACCGCCGAGGCGATGCTGAAGACGCTCGGCGACATGAAGGGCTTGCCGCTGAAGCTCGGGCAGATGGCGTCGTACATCGAAGGGATCGCACCGCCCGGGTACGAAGAGAAGTTCCAGTCGGTCTTGAAGCGCCTCCAGCAGAAGGCGCCGCCGCTGTCGCGCGAAGCCGCGGTGCGCGTGATCAAGAGCGAGCTCGGCGGCGCGCCCGAAGAGGTGTTCGCGCAATGGGAAGCCGATCCGTTCGCGGCCGCGAGCATCGGGCAGGTGCATCGGGCGACGACGCGCGGGGGCGATCGCGTCGCGGTGAAGGTGCAGTACCCGGGGATCGACAAGGCGATCGAGAACGATCTGAAGAGCCTCTCGCTGCTGGAGACGGTGCTCGGCCCGATCGGTCGCCGCTACCACACGAAGGAGACGCTCGACGAGATCCGCGCCGTGTTCCTGGCGGAGCTCGACTACCGCCACGAAGCCGACACCGCCGAGGTGTTCCGCACGATCCACGACGACGACCCCGAGATCGTGATCCCGCGCGTCCACCACGCGCTCAGCACGCGCCGCGTGCTCACGTGCGATCTCGTCGGCGGCGTCGACTACCAGACGTTCTGCGAGCGCGCGCCTCAGGCCGATCGCGACGCCGCGGGGAAGACGATCTGGCGCTTCATGTTCCGCCCGCTCTACCAGTACGGCCTCCTCTACGCCGACCCGCACCCCGGCAACTANNGGCTGCGCGGCAAGCTGACGGGCGCCGACAGCACCGAGTTTCACGTCCGCACGGCGGAGTCCTACGCCGAGCTGCTCGGTCGCTCCAAGGGCGCGCTGATGAAGGCCGGGCAGATGCTCTCGTTTGCGTCGGTAGGTCCCTCGGTGCCGGCTGAGCTTCAAACGATCTACCAGACGGCGCTGACGCGTTTGTGCAGTGACGCGCCGCCGATGGCTCCGGGGCTGGCGCGCTCTGTGCTCGAGCGCGAGCTTGGCCGCCGGGCCGAGAGTGTGTTTGCCGAGTTCGACTGGGAGCCGCTCGCGGCCGCTTCCCTCGGCCAGGTTCACGGCGCCCGGCTGCACGATGGTCGCGAGGTCGCGGTCAAGATCCAGTATCCGGGAGTGGCGGACGCGATCGTTGCCGACTTGAAGAACACCGAGTTGCTGGCGACGTTTCTGAGCTTGATCATTGGCGGCTTATCTCCGCGGAGGCTGAGCTTTGATCTTCGCGGCGCGGGACGTGAGATGAGCGCCCGCATCACTGAGGAGCTCGACTACCGGCTCGAGGCGGCCAACCAGGCCGAGTTCGCCGAGCACTACCGCGGGCACCCATTCATCCACGTCCCCGAGGTGATCGGTGAGCTGTGCACCGGTCGTGTGCTGACCCAGGAGCTCGTGCGGGGCAAATCGTGGAGCGATGCCCTCACCGCCGGACAGGAGCTGCGCGACCAGTGGGCAGAGGCGATCTGGCGCTTCACCTACGGCACCTACAAACGCATCTATATTTTCAACGCCGACCCGCACCCCGGCAACTACCGCTTCCTCGGCGGCGGGCGCGTGGCGTTCCTCGACTTCGGCTGCACGAAGAAGATCCCCGAGTCGCTCGTGCTCGGCCTGAAGCGCTACGTCGTCGCGCAGCAGGTGGGCGATCAAGAAGAGTTCGAGCGCGCCTGCGTGGAGGTGCTCGGCTACGACAAGAGCGATCCCGAGTCGTGGAAGCTCTACACGGACTACGCGCGGCTGATGAGCCGGCCGCTCGTGGAAGACATCGACTACCGCCACACGAAGGCGGCGGCGCGCGAAGCGATCGCGTTCCTGGTGCGGGGCGGCAAGAAGATCGTCTTCAAGACGGGCGACAACCTGCCGAGCCTGCCGACGCCGGTGAACATGCCGAGCGACTTCACGTTCGTGAATCGGCTTCAGTGGGGTCTCTCGAGCATCATGGGGGGGCTCGAGTCGGAGGGGAACTGGCGTAGGATCACGGACCCTTGGCTGCACGGACCAGTGCACGCGCTCCCGAGCTGATCGCCTTCACGCGCGACGAGACGCGTTCGTGCGGCGTCGCTACGCGTGATGGCGAGAATCGGCTCGTGCATGGTGACAACCTGGACGCCATGCGATGGCTGGCGTCGAAGGCGGGGGGCGCGTTCGCGGGGCGCGTGCGGTGCGTGTACTTCGATCCGCCGTTCAACACCGGGCGCACTTTCGCCGAGTACGACGACGCGCTGCCGGCGAACGAGTGGTGCGCGATGATGGCGCCGCGCCTCGAGGCGATGCGCGCGCTGGTGGCCGACGACGGCGCGGTGTTCGCGGAGATCGACGACACGATGCTAGGGCCGCTCATCGGCCTCATGGACGCGACGTTCGGGGCGAGCAACCGCGTCTCGACGATCACGATCGTGCGAAGCGCGAGCACCGGACACAAAGCGATCAACGCCGGGCCGGTGAACGTGAGCGACTACTTGCTCGTGTACGCGCGCGACCGCCGCAAATGGCGCGCGAACCCGCAGTGGCGCGCGCGCGACGGCTACGACGCGGCGTACGGGACGTTCGTTCCGAACCGCGACGACGCCATCGCGAAGTGGACGTTCGAGCCGCTGCGCGCGCACGCCTGGCGTGCGATGGGGTTCGCGAGCGCGAAGGACGCCGTGGCGAAGCTCGGGCGCGAAGGGCTGGCGCGCGCGGTGGAGAAGTTCGCGGTGGAGAACGCCTCGCACGTCGTTCGCTTCGCGCAGCCGCGCGTGGAGGCGGTGAGCCGCGAGGCGCAGGCGTGGATCGCGCGATCGAAAGCCGAGCCGACGACGACGCTGCGGTTCGCGCGCCCGGGCTTCAAGGACATGGTGCTCCGCGGAGGGAACCGCGTGCTCTTCCTGGCCGACAAAGTGCGCGACGGCGTGCTCGTCGAGCCGCTCACGAACGTGTGGAGCGACGTGCCGTTCCAGGGGATCGCGCGCGAAGGGGGGGTCGTCTTCACGCGCAACAAGAAGCCCGAGCGGCTCCTCGAGCGGGTGATCGCGATGGCGAGCGACGACGGCGACTGGGTGCTCGATCCGTTCCTGGGGAGCGGCACCACCGCGGCAGTGGCGCACAAGATGGGGCGGCGCTGGATCGGGATCGAGCGCGGCGCGCAGATGAACGAGATGTGCCTTCCGCGCTTGACGCGCGTGGTGCGCGGCGAGGACGCGACCGGGATCACGCGCGCGCGCGGGTGGCGTGGCGGCGGAGGGTTCGGTCTGTATGCGTAGAGGAATGAGGACCGCGTCGGCGCTCGCGATCGCATGCATGGCGTTCGCGTGCGCGCGGCATGACAAGCCGCTCGTGGCCGAGACGAAGGCGCCGTCGCCCACGCCGAGCAGCACCGTCGCGACCGCGGTCGACGCCAGCGCGACGAACGTGACGAGCGCGGGCGCGTGGGCCGACGCGATTCGCGAAGAGCGATGGGACGACGCCTGGACGCTCCTCGCCGCGCTCCCCGCCGCGGACCGCGCGCAGCCCGAGGTTCGCTACGCGCTGGCGCGCACGGCGCTGGCGAAGAACGACGGAAAGAGCGCGATCGCGGCCCTCGATGGCCTCGAAGCGGCGCTGCCCCTGCTCGCCGACGACGTCCAGCGATGGCGCGCCGAAGCGCAGCTCGCCGTGGGGCCGTACGACGTCGCTGCCGAGTGGTACCTGGCGCGCGGAACGCCGACGTCGCTGCTTCATGCGGCGCAGGCGTTCGAGAAGGCGAAGCTCTCGCAGCGTGCGCGCGCGGCGTGCGATCGCGTGCTGGCGAACGACAAGCGAACCCGCGCGCAAGAAGCCGAGGCGCGCGCGATCCGTCTTCGACTCGCGCCCGACGATCCGATCGAAGCCGACGACGCGCGCTGGCTGGCGACGCACGCGCCGGATCTCTCGTGGGGCAAGCGCGCCGACGCCGCCCTGTCCAAGCTCGCGCCGCAGAAGCCGCTCACGAGCGACGAGCTGCTGGCGCGCGCCGAGGCGTACTCGCTCGCTGGGCGCCCCGAAGACGCCGCGCGCGCGATCGATCACGTCGAGGCCGCGCCCGGTCGCAAGGTGCCGCTGCTCGAGCGGATGCGCGCGAAGGGGGACGCGCTGTACCGCGGCGGGAAGTACGCCGAGGCGTCGCGCGTGCTCTCGCAGTGCGCGGCAGCCGGTGGCGCGCACGCGGGCGAAGACTCGTTTCGATCGGCGCGCGCGCTCGCTCGCGCGGACAAGGACGACGAAGCGATCGTGGCGCTCGGCCGCGTGGCGAAGGCGCAGGCGGGGACGCCGTGGGGAGATCAGGCGTCGTTCCTGATCGCCCGCCTCGAGCTCCTGCACGGCCGATGGAAGGACGCGGCGACCGCGCTCGATGCGTACGTCGCGAAGTACCCGAACGGGCAAGAGCACCACGAAGCGGCGCGCGATCGGGCGCTGGCGCGCTTGCTCGCGGGCGATGCGCACGGCGCGCGGCCTCTCTTCGAGCAGCTGGCGGAAGACGAGACGGACGCGCTCTCGGCCGGACGCGCGCGCGTGATGGCGGCGCTGGCGGCCCTTCGCGACGGAGATCGCACGCACGCCGTCGCGCGGTGGACCGACGTGGCGCGCGCGCGGCCGATGTCGTGGCCGGCGCTCGTGGCTCGCGCGCGGCTCGCGCAGATCGGCGCGCCGATGCCGCCGGTGATCGACGGCGACGACGCCGGCGTCGAAGCGAGCGATCCGATCGCGATGACGCTCCCCACGCCGGTCGATCTGCTCCATCGCATCGGCCTCGACGCCGACGCCGAGAACGAGCTGCGCGAACGCGAGGCCGCCGTCGCCGGGGGCGCGCAAGGGCGGAGCACCGAAGCGCTGTGCGACGCGTACGGCCTGCTCTCGCGCGCCAAGCGTCGCTACCAGATCGCGCAGCAGATCCCCGCCGCGCTCCTCGCCGTCGCGCCCACGCCCAAGACGCGCTGGGGATGGGAGTGCGCGTTCCCCACGCCGTACGCAGGCGAGGTTGCGGCGCGAGCGAAGGAGAACGATCTCCCGCCTGCGCTCGTGTACGCAGTGATGCGTCAGGAGAGCGGCTTCGATCCCGACGTCGTCTCCTCGGCGCGCGCCGTGGGCCTGCTTCAGCTCTTGCCGGAGACCGCGCGCGCGGTCGCGAAAGAGACGCCCGACCCCGACGACGACGGCACGCGCCTCACGAGCCCTCCGCTCAACATCGCGCTCGGCGCCCGCTACCTGCGCGATCTGCTCACGCACTTTCACGGCGCCACACCGCTCGCGGTCGCCGCCTACAACGCCGGGCCCGACGCCATCGACCGCTGGCTCTCGCGCCGCGACAAGAGCACGCCGTTCGAGCTCGACCTCTTCGTGGAGCGCATCCCCTTCTCCGAGACACGGACCTACGTGGCGCGCGTCATGGGGAATCTCGCGCGCTACGGCTATCTCCGTTCAGGTGAGTCCGGTGTGCCCACGCTCCAGCTAGACGCCGAGTGAGGCGCCGGGGAGACGAGCGCGTCGGGTGCGCCGGGCTTTCCGCAGGTCCAGACTTCGAGGGCTCACTCTGCGAAATGAGCGGTGCGGTTCACAGTCGATTCAAGGAGGCGCTCGATGGCCACGGAGACGACAGAGCAAACGCGGCGTTCGCTGGGTGACTGGATTGCCGAGAACCGCGACCTCGCGTGGGACTCGGTGCGGATCTTTTTGGGGTTCGCGCTCGTGGTCAAAGGGTTCGCGTACATGTTTCACCACGCCGCGCTCACCGAGATGATGAAGCAGGCCGGTGTGCCGTTCGCGACCCCGGGGTTCGCGGAGCTCATCGCGCTCGTGCACATCACCGGGGGGCTGATGATGACCTTCGGGATCTTCACGCGGCTCGGCGCGATCATCCAGATTCCGAACCTGATCGGCGCCGTGCTCTTCGTTCACCTGAAGGAAGGGCTCTTCACCGAAGGGCAGACGCTCGAGTTCACCGTGCTCGTGCTGTTTCTCCTGTGCCTCATCTCGGTGGTCGGCGCGGGGCGCTTGTCGATCGACTGGGCCTTCGCCGAGAAGCGGATGCGCATGCACGAAGAGCTGGCCCCGTCGCACTGACCGCGAGCGTTCGCACCGTCCCCGCTCCCGGTTTCGGGAGTCAGAGATGGGGGCGAGAGGCCGTGATACAACCGCGTTGCGCGCATCCCTCGCGCTGACGCGGAGACGCACCTGCTCGGTCTGGCCATCGCCGCACTGTTCATCCTGTTGAACGGCTTCTTCGTCGCGGCCGAGTTCGCGCTGGTGAAGACCCGCGCGACGCAGCTCACGTCGCGCGTGCGCAAGGGGGACAAGCGCGCCATCGTCGCCAGCGCCGTCATCGCGCGGCTCGATCGGTACCTGTCGGTCACGCAGTTCGGGATCACGCTGGCGAGCCTGGGGCTGGGGTGGATCGGCGAGCCGGCGATCGCCGTGTTCGTCGAGCGCCTGGCGCACCCGGTGGCGCCGTTCATTCCGGCGCGCGTGCTCGAGGTCATCGTCGTCGTGATCGCGTTCGGCACGCTGACGTTCGCGCACGTCTTGTTCGGCGAGCTGGTGCCGAAGCTGGTGGCGATCCAGCGCTCCGAAAAGACGGCGCTCTTCGTCGCTGGTCCGCTCCGCGTCATCTACTTCACGTTCCAGCCGCTGCTGTGGGTGCTCGAGCGCGCGACCCGCGTCATCCTCCACGCCGCTGGGCTCAAGGCCGACGTGGCCAGCGAAGGGACGCTCTCCGAAGACGAGATCCTCGGCGTCCTCGCCGCCGACGCCGCGCGCAGCCCGACGGGCGCATCGAAGCGCGAGCTGCTCGAGCGCGTTATGCGCTTCTCGCAACGGACCGCGCGCCACGCGATGGTCCCGCGGGTCGACGTCGCGTACCTGCCGATCGACACCAACGGCAGCGACGCCTTCGCGTACCTCCAGCAGCAGCAGTACTCGCGCGTCCTCCTCAGCAAGGAGAAGTCGCTCGATGAGGTCGCCGGTTACCTCTATTCGAAGGACTTCGTGCTCGCCGGCTCGCCGTCCGAGCAGCCGAGCTTGTGGGGCATGCGACGCGACGTGCTCTTCGTCCCCGAGTCGCAGTCCTTGATGGACGTGCTCCGCGAGATGCAGCGGACGCACACGCCGATCGCCGTCGTGGTCGACGAGTACGGCGGAACGAGCGGCCTCGTGACGATGGAGGACCTGCTCGAGGAGATCGTCGGCGAGATCCGCGACGAGCTCGACGAAGAGATCGCGCGCGTGGTGCCGGCGCCGGGCGAGGCGGGCGCGTGGGACGTGGACGCGCGGGCGACGATGGAGGAAGTGGGCGCGATCGGCGTGCCGCTCGATCTGCTCGAGGAAGACGAGTGGGCGGAGCCGGTGGGCGCGTACGTGCTCGAGAAGATCGGTCGACTCCCGCGCAAGGGGGACAAGGTCTCGCTCGGCGGCCCGGCGACCGCCGAGGTCACGAAGCTGAGTCGTCGTCGTGTGACGGGGGTGCGCGTGCGGATCGCGAAGGCGCAGGCGCCCGCGTCATGAACCGGCGCGTGGCGGCGCGGGTCGCCGTCGTCGTAGTCACGATCGTCGCGACGTGGCTGAGCGCGTCGCGTCTGACGTTGAGCGGCGACCTCACGTCGCTGTTCCCCGATCGCGGTGACGCTGCGGCGCTCGGACGCTTCACGCGCGCGTTCGGCGGCAGCGACGTGGCGACGGTGCTCGTGCGCGGAGACCAGCCCGACGAAGTGCGCGCGGCGTCGGACGAGATCGCGGGCGCGCTGGCGGCGAAGCCGAGCGTGCAGCGCGTGGTCACGCGGATGAAGGGGGCCGATCGATCGCTCGATCCGACGCTGGCGTGGGCATACGCCTCGCCGGCGGCACGCGCGCGGCTCCTCTCGGCGCTGACGCCGGACGGAATGAAGAAGCGCCTCGACGAGACGCGCACGATGCTCCTCGCGCCGGGCGCGGGCGCGGCGGAAGAGTGGCTCGCGCGCGATCCGCTGCGCCTCGCGCAGATCCCGTGGGAGTCGCAGCGCGAGCTCGCCGCGGGGCTCATCGCGTCGGACGACGGCTCGTTCGTGGCCGACGCCGGCAAGGCGCGCCTCGTCGTCGCGCAGCCGCGCGGGAGCGCGTTCGACTCGAAGTCGGCGTCGCAGTTCGTCGAAGACGCGAACGACGCGATGGCCAGAGCGGCGCGCGATCATCCCACGACGCACGCGGGGCTGAGCGGCGGTCACGCGATCGCGCAGGCGACCGAGCAGATGATCCGCCGCGACCTCGAGGTGAGCGGGACCTTGTCGCTGGTGCTGGCGTCGCTCGTCTTCGTGGCCATGTTCCGCCGCGCGCGCGCGCTCGCCGCGGTGATGCCGCCCCTCATCGTGGGAACGGTATGGACGACGGGGCTCGTGGCCATCGTGTCGCCGGGGCTCACGGCGATCTCGATCGGGTTCATGGCCGTCGTCGTGGGCGTGGGGGTCGACACGGGCGTGCACGTGTACGCGGCGCTGCTCGACGCGCGGCGCGCGGGACTGTCGCCGCACGACGCGGCGCTCGAAGCGCGACGGAAGACGTGGAAGCCGACGTTGCTCGCAGCGATCGCGGCGGGGATGGCGTTCGGGTCGCTGGGCCTCAGCGAGCTCGGCGCGCTTCGCCAGCTCGGCATCCTGTGCGCGCTCGGCGAAGTGCTGACCGCCATCGCCATCCTCCTCGTGACGCCCGATCTCGGCGCGATGCTCGAGCGCGGTTCCCCGCCGCCGCCGCTTCGCCCCACGTGGCTTCGCGCCGTCGCGCGCGTCACCAAGACGCGCCGATCGTCGATGGTCGCGATCGGCGCGTCGCTCGCGGCCGTCGTGGCCATCGGTGTCCTGGGGTGGCCCAAAGCGGGAGACGCGGTGGTCGCGCTTCGCCCGCACGGTCTCGTGCCGCTCGCGGTGCAGGACGAGATCTACACGCTCTTCGGCGGCGAGCGCGGGCAGTGGGTCGTGCTGGCGTTCGACGGCGACGAAGCGCGCGCGATCGAGCGCGGCGATCGGATCTCCGAAGCGCTCGATCGCCTCCAGACAGAGGGGGCCATCGACGGCTACGACGCGCTCACCACGTTCGCCCCCTCCCCCGCGATTCAACGTGAGCGCCTCCGCGAGCGCGACGCCATCGATCTCCCCTCGCTCGCTCCGCGCCTCGAGGGCGCGCTGGTCGATCGCGGTTTCTCCGTCGACGCCTGCGCCGCCGCGCTCGACGTCTTTCGCCACCCGTCATCCCACATTGCCACGCCCGATCTCGCCGACCTCGGCTGGATCGTCGCGCGCCATCGCGCGGTCGATCGCGGCGACACCGTGGTCGCGCTCTACGTTCGACCACGCGGCGATCCGGCCGACGACGGGCGCGCGCTCGTCGCCATCAAGAACGCCGACCCGGGCGCGATCCTCACGGGCTACGCGCACCTCGAAGCGGCGTTGAAGCGCACGCTGGCGCACGATCTCCCGCGCGTCGCGCTCTTCGCCTTGGTGCTGGTCGTGCTGACACTCCGCGCGGCGCTGGGGCGTGCGCGCGACGTGACGCTGGCGGTGCTCACGGTGGTCGTCGAGCTCGCGCTCGTCGCGCTCCTGATGCGCGCGCTGCACCTGCGCTGGCACGTGTACGACGCGCTCGTCTTGCCGGTGCTCATCGGGATCACGATCGACGAAGCGATGTTCCTCCTCCACGCCGCGCGCGACACGAAGCCGGGCGACGACGTCATCGCCCACACGCTCGAAGCGCAAGGCCCGCTCGTCGCGTCCACCGCGCTCACCACGGCCGCCGGTTTCGCTGCGCTCGTCGCGTGCCGCTTCGACGGGCTCTCGGATCTCGGCGCGGTCGGCGCGCTCGGGTCCGCCGCGGGGCTGGTGTGTGCATTGGTTCTCGTCCCTGCCGGATTGCGGATGGCGCAAAGCGTCGTACGGTAAGTCGGCGGATGAGAATGCGAACGGGTGCTCGTCTTTCGCTTCGCCGTGCTGTCGTCGCTGCCTTCGCGTGCAGCGCGGCGGCGTGCGGGCTCGGGACGTCGGGGCTCCTGGAGATCGCGGACGACGCATCGACGACGGTGACGCCGAACGGGTCGAGCGGCGGCCAATCGAGCGGCGGCGGGTCGAGCGGCGGCGAATCGAGCGGCGGTGATTCGAGCGGCGGCCCCACACCCACGAGCGACGCCGCGTCCAGCGCGGACTCGAGCGGGGGCGATTCGTCGTCGTCACTCGTCGACTCGAACGTGCCGCTCGTCGACTCCGGACCACCGATACCCGACTCGGGCCCCCCCGACGTGCACGTGCTCGATCCCGACGCCGCCTACGCCGACTCGGGTGACCCGTGCGATCTCGACGAAGACGGCGTGCGCGCGACCGGCACGTGCGGCGGCACCGACTGCTGCGACTTCGACGGCCGCGCGTACCCCGGCGAGACCAGCTACTTCGCGACCACCGATGCGTGCGGCTCCTTCGACTACAACTGCAACGCGACCAACGAGCCCGAGTACGCGCTCGCGAACTGCGCGCTCTCGGGCTTCGGCTGCAAGGGCGACGGCTTCGACAAGGCACCCCCTCCGTGCGGCGCCAGCGCGACGTTCGACTCGTGCAACTACAACGTCTTCTTCTGCGGGACGTCGCAGAGCTCCAAGGCCCAGGCATGCCGGTGAGCGAGCGAGCGAACGGGCGGCGATCGTGAGCGGGCCCCCGCCGAAGCTCGCGCCCATCGTCTCCAAGTTGCTCGCCGAGAGCGCGGCGTCGATGACCGTCTCGCTCGACGCGATGGGCGAAGCGATCGGTCTCGTCCCGGTATCGACCGACGACGTCGACACGCTGATGACTGCGCTGGAGAAGGCGGGGAGGCGCGTCGTGGGCCCGGAGGGGGCGCGGGGCGTGGGGAACTTGCGCCGCGTGATCCCGGCGGCGCGCACGCTGGCGGCGACGCTCGGACGGAAGCCGACTCTGGCCGAGATCGCGGCGGAGGCCGGGATCGGCGAGGACGACGTGCGTCACGCGCTGGCGCTCGGTCGCGTGATGGGGCGCTAAATCACCGAGCCGCTTGCGCCTCGGGCGCTCGCGCCGTACGTGGACGCGCAGAGAATGTCGGACTCGCTGCGATCGTCGCTCGAAGAGCAGACCGGGCTATCCGCGCGCGATCTCGGAGCGCGCGCGGCGGCGGAGCTCGATCCGTTGCCGCCGGTGTTGCCGCCCGAGGGGGTGACCGCGTCGCGCATTCGCGAGGCCGCGGCGCGCGTACCGAACGGCGCGGGGGTGATCCACGTCGCCGGCGTTCAGGGGTGCGCGAGCTCGATGCTCGTCGCGGCGATCGCGGCGGCGAAGGGGAAGCCGGTCGTCCTCGTGACGAGCGATCTCGACGCCGCGCGACGCGCCGCCGACGACGCCGCGTTCTTCGTTCGCAACGCGCGCGACGAAGCGACCGCGGAAGACACGGGCGAGGGCGAGGTGCTCGTGCTCGCGGCGAACGAGTCGTCGCCGTACGCCGACGTGAGCCCCGACAGGCGCGCGGCGATGAGCCGCCTGGCGACGCTGTTTCATCTCGCGAACGGGTTGCCGTGGAAGGTGCTCGCCGTGCCGGCCGCCGGGCTCGCGCGGAAGATGGTGCCGCGCAAGGTCATCCGCACGCACTCGCACCGCGTGATCGCGGAAGAAGAGCTCGACCGCGACGCGCTGGTGAAGGCGCTCTCCGAGTCGGGTTACCTGCGCGTGCCGGTGGTGGAAGACGCGGGGTCGTTCGCCGTGCGCGGCGCGCTGCTCGACGTGTGGCCGCCGAGCCTCGACGAGCCGGTGCGCATCGAGATGTACGGCGAGCTGGTGCTGTCGATCTCGCCCTTCGATCCGTTCGAGCAGCGGACCAAGAAGGTCGCCTCGGTGGGCGCCAAGGACGGCGAGCCGCAGACGGAAGACGCCAGGCTGCGCGAGGTGTGGCTCCCGCCGGCGCGCGAAGCGGTGCTCACGCGCGAGACGACGTCACGCGCGCGCGATCGCATCCAGCAGCTCGCCGACATGATCGATCTCCCGACGACGCGAGCGCGCGCGCTCATCGAGGACGTGGTTGCGGGGCGCGGGTTCTTCGGCGCCGAGGGGATGCTCCCCGCGTACTACGAGGAGCTGGAGACGCTCACGCGCTTCATCCCGGACGACGCGGTCTTCGTGCTCGACGATCCGGCGGCGATCACGAAGGCGCTCCGCGAAGAGCTCGAACGCGCCGCGCATGACGCCGAAGCGAAGGCGGGCGACGCCGCGTTCTTGCCGTCGACGTTCTACGCCGACGAGAGCGACGTTGTGCGCGATCTGGCAAAGCGCGCGGTGGTGGCGCTGCACCGCACGCCGGTCGTTGGCGACGAAGAGGCGGCGGCGGGGTCGCTGGCGTCGTACGAGATCGCGCGCGACCCGATCGACCTCGCGACGCGCGATCACACCGACCTCGAACGCGCCGTGAAGGCCGCGCGCGCGTCGAAGGGGAAGACCGGCGCGCTTACGCCGCTCGCGCGACGCATCGCGCACTGGCAAGAGCACGGGCTCCGTGTGTTCCTCGCCGCGCGCGCGCAGACGCAGGCCGAGCGCGTGACGGCGCTTCTTCGTCATCAAGGGGTCGAGTGCCGTGCGCGCCTCGAGCGCTTCGATCCGGCGTGGCTCGAAGGACCGACGGGCGACGCCTCGAACGTCGCCGAGGTGGTGGTCGGCACCCTTTCGCACGGCGCGATGTTCCCAGCCGACGGACTCGTGCTCGTCACCGAAGAAGAGATCTTCGGCGGCCGCGCCCACCGCAAACGCGAGCGGAAGAAGACCGACGTCGCTCGCCCGTTCCTCGAAGACCTCCGCTCGCTCGCCGTCGGCGACTTCATCGTGCACGTCGAGCACGGCATCGGCCGCTACCACGGGCTCGTTCACAAGGCGATCGGCGGGCTCACGGTCGACCTGCTCGTCGTCGAGTATGCCGGCGGCGACAAACTCTTTCTTCCCGTCTATCGCCTCAACCAGATCCAGAAGTACTCGGGCGGCGAGAACGCGGCGCCGAAGCTCGACAGGCTCGGCGGCTCGACGTTCGCGAAGACCAAGTCGCGCGTGAAGAAGGAGGTCCGCAAGATGGCGGACGAGCTCCTCCGCCTCTACGCCGAGCGCCAGGCGCAACCCGGCCACGCCTTCCCGCGCATCGACGACGACTACCGCGCCTTCGAAGCGACGTTCCCCTTCGACGAGACGCCCGATCAGGCCAAGGCCATCGAAGACGTGAACGGCGACCTCGACGCCGCGCGCCCGATGGATCGCCTCGTCTGCGGCGACGTCGGCTTCGGAAAGACCGAGGTCGCGATCCGCGCCGCATTCCGCGCGGCGATGAGCGGCAAGCAGGTAGCCCTCCTGTGCCCGACGACCGTGCTCGCGCAGCAGCACCTGCGAACGTTCGAAGCGCGTATGCGCGACTACCCGCTGACCGTCTCCGCGATGAGCCGCTTCCAGACGAAGAAAGAGCACGACGACGCGGTGGCGGGGCTCAAGGACGGCAAGGTCAACGTCGTCATCGGTACGCACCGACTCCTCTCGAAGGACGTGCACTTCAAGGATCTCGGCCTCCTCATCGTCGACGAAGAGCAGCGCTTCGGCGTCGTGCACAAGGAGCGCATCAAGCAGCTCCGCGCGAACGTCGACGTGCTCACGCTCACCGCGACGCCGATCCCGCGAACGCTCCAGATGGCCATCGGCGGCGTGCGCGATCTCTCGCTCATCACCACGCCTCCGCTCGATCGCCGCGCCGTCCGCACGATCGTCACGCGCTTCGACGAGCAGGTGCTGAAGGAAGCGATCACGCGCGAGCTCGCGCGCGGCGGGCAGGTCTTCTACGTCTACAACCGCATCGAGGGGATCTACGAGAAGGCGCAGCGCCTCCAGCAGCTCGTCCCCACCGCGCGCATCGCGGTCGGCCACGGGCAGATGTCGTCGACGCGCAAACAGCAGAAGACGCAGCCCGACAGCGACGCGACGGAAGCGCGCGAAGGGGCGCTCGAGAAGGTGATGCTCGATTTCGTCGAGGGGCGTTACGACATCCTGTGCGCGACGGCGATCGTCGAGAGCGGCCTCGACATCCCGCGCGCCAACACGATGATCATCGATCGCGCGGACCTCTTCGGCCTCGCGCAGCTCTATCAGTTGCGCGGCCGCGTCGGTCGCTCGAAGGAGCGGGCGTACTGTTACCTCGTCGTCCCGCCGGCCAACGCGCTCACGGACGAAGCGCGCTCGCGCATCGAAGCGCTCGAGCGGCACACCGAGCTGGGGAGCGGCTTCAAGATCGCGTCGCTCGATCTCGAGCTGCGCGGCGCGGGCGATCTGCTCGGCGCCGAGCAGTCGGGGAGCGTGTCGTCGGTCGGCTTCGATCTGTTCTGCCAGATGATCGAAGAGGCGGTGCACGAGCTGCGCGGCGAAGAGGTGGTGCACGACGTCGACCCCGAGCTCTCGTTCGACGTCGGCGCGCTCTTGCCGGAAGACTACGTGGCCGACGTGGGCGTGCGCCTCTCGCTCTACAAGCGCCTGGCGAGCGCGCTCGACGAGTCGCAGGTCGCCGACATCGGCGAGGAGATGGAAGATCGCTTCGGCGCGCCGCCGGAAGAAGCGCGCCGCCTCATCCAGCTCATGTCGCTGAAGACCGAGCTGCGCCGCTTGAAGGTCCTCGGCTGCGAAGCCAACGCGCGCGTCGTCACGCTCCATCTTCGCGAAGACACGCCGCTCGATCCGAAGAAGATCCTCGACCTCGTGCGCGCCGCGAAGAGCCCCTACCGAATCACGCCGGACATGCGCCTCTCGCGCCGCTTCGAGTCGGGCGACGGCCTGGTCAACGCCGAGGCGATGCTGGCCGACGTGGCCAAGTGCGTGAAGAGCTGACGGGCGCGGCGCGGCTCACGCCCACGAAATCCGCAGCCCGAGCGACGTCGCGCTCGTCAGTTTCGGTAGCTCATGCACGTACGCCTTCGCGCAGAAGAGCTCCGCGCCCGTGGCCACGATCCCGCGAAACCCGTTTCGGAAGTACGTGAACCCGAAGAGCGGGTTGTTCACGATCTCCATCCGCGCTTCCTTCGGACCCAGCTTGATGAGGCACAGCCCGCCTCCGATGAACAATCGCTCGTACATGCGGTTGCCGCTGCCGAGCCCCGTCCACGGCGTGAGCCCGGCTTGCTTCGCCGTGCGCACGACCAGCCCGAGGATCGTCCCCTGCACCCGATCGCCCACCTCCTTGCCGATCGCGACCTGTTCGCTCGGCGGGAGCTTGAGCTGATCGCACGCCTTGTAATGCGCGATGCCGAGCGCGATGGGGAGCCAGATGCCGGCGACCGTGGTGAGGATGGTCTCCCGGAATTCGCTGGAGACGGTCTTCGAGTAGACCTCGAGGTGCCCGTGCGCGCGGAGTGATTGAATCGACGTGGTGAGGAGCGTGCTCCTCATCTCCGAGGCGGGATGGGCCCTCTGCGCGGGAAACGGGCTGACGATCTCCTCGGCCATGTCACCGGGTCAGACGTGACCGCCCTTGGCCACGCACTGCTTCTCGAGCGCCTGAAACAGCGGGATGTTGCCGGCCGCTCGCATGACGCGCGCCTTCACGCACTCGATCGGGTCGCCGCCCGCGGGTGCAGGTCCGGGCGCGGGCGCGGGGCCGTGCGACGGCGCGGGCGTGGGACCGGGGAGCTTCCCCGCGCCGGCGTCGTGGTGCGTGCCGGGGTGCGGCGGCGTGTACGGCGTCGTGCCGTTCGGAAGGAGCTGCGCGAGCCCCGGATCGGACGCGTCCGCGATCGCGACGGCGGGCGCGGCGCCCGCGTCGAGCGTGAGATCGACGAGCGCCGACGAGCTCCCGGCGTCGAGCGCGGAGAGATTCAGCTCGCCTCCGCTCGGCGTCGACGAGTGCCCCTTCAACGCGAACACGACCGCGCCGACGCTGAGCAAGCCAACGACTGCGGCGATCCCGAGGAGCATCCCCTTGTTCCCACCGCCCCCCGCTTGCGCGTGCGCGCGCGCGTTCGGCGGCGGTTGAGGAACCCCCGCGCCCGGCGTGGGGAACGCGACGTTGCCGAGCGCCGGCGTCCCCGCTTGCATGGGCGCGGGCGACATCGGTCCCGGGTTCGACCCATACGTCCCGAGCGACACGGCGGCCGCGCCGCTGAAGTCGAGCGGGGTGCCCACCTCGGTCTTCCCTTTGCCGGGCGGCGCCGCGGGCATCGCCGGCGCGGTGCCTGGGCGCGCCGCCATCGGAGTCGCGCCCGAGAAGGCGTCGAAGAAATCGCCGACCGTCGCGAAGCGGTCGTCGGGCGACTTCGCGAGCGCCTTGCGGAGCGCGTCTTTCATGCGCGTCTGGATGCGCTCGTGGAACGGCATCGTGTCGATGTCGCGCGGCGGCGCGGTCATGTGCTGCGTCGCCCACTCCCACGCTGTGTTGGCCTGGAACGGCAGGTTCGCCGTCAGCATCTCGTAGACCATGATCGCCAGCGAGTAGATGTCGCTCCGCGCGTCGATGGGCTTCCCCATGAACTGCTCGGGGCTCATGTACGGCGGCGTGCCGAGCACCATCCCTTGCTGCGTGAGCTTCTGCTCGTTCTTGTCTTCTTCGCTCGACCGCTTCGCGATCCCGAAGTCGAGCACCGTCACGAAGTCCTTCTGCCCCGCGCGCTCGGAGAGCACGACGTTGTCGGGCTTGAGATCGCGGTGAACGATGCCGTGGCTGTGCGCTTCGGCGAGCGAGCCGCAGATCTGGCTGAGGATCTTCTCGGTGCGCGCCGGCTCGAGCGCGCCGCCTTTCTCGATGAGATCGGCCAGGCTCGTCCCCTGGATGAACTCCATGACGTAATAGAGGTCGCCCAGGTCGGTCTTCCCCTCGTCGTAGATCCGGATCGTGTTCTGGTGCTCGAGCCCCATCACGGTCCCGATCTCGCGACGGAAGCGATCGGAGATCTTCTTGTCGTTCGAGAGGTGCGAATGGAGCGTCTTGATCGCGACCTTGCGAACGCCGCCGCCGAGCGGCTGCTCGCCGAGGTACACGGCGCCCATGCCCCCTTCGCCGAGGAGCTTCACGACTTTGTATTTGTTGCTCAGCGTCTTGCCGACGAGCGAGACGTCCTGCGGCGCGTCGTCCGAGGTGGGCGCGGCTCCGGCGGACGCAGCAGCGGCGTCGACGGGCTTGCCACACACGGGACAGAACTTGCCGGAGTCGAACTGGGCGTTACAGGAAGGGCAATTCATCGCGTTGGCGAGGGTCGCATGAAATCGCGGGCCTGTCCCATTGGACGGGCGACGCCGCGGATCGATCCAAACCGGCTCAGCGCGCGTCTCCCCCCGCGTCGCGCATCGCCTCTTCCACCGGCCACGGCAGCGGCCAGCGCGTGTCTGTGGCGCGATCCCACAGCTCGAGCCGCGTGCCCCGCTCGACCGCCGGGAACATGACGCCGATGCGCGACGTGAGCTTGCGCGTGAGGCTCGGCGGCGCGCCCCACCCAGCGTCGGGCTCGGGCGCGCCGAGCATCGGGAAGTCGAAGCGCACACGCTCGATCAACGTCGGACCTTCGAAGAGCTCGATGGCGAAGCGCCCCATCACGCGCGGCGTGGTCTGCGGCGCGCCGAGATCGAGCGGGTGAACGGCGACGAGGTACGGCTCGCCCTTCGACCATCGCAGGTCGAATACCCACTGCATCCGCGACGTGAGGGACGGCGGATCCGGCGCGATGCGCGAGATGCTCCCCGAGTCGGGGCGAACCGCGGCGGCGTCGTTGCCGGGGAACACGATGACGCGCGGCTTGTCGGCCCACGCGATCGAGATCGCGAAGAGCCCGGTCAGCGCGAACGACGCGAGAGGGACGAGGACGAGTTGGGCACGGGAAGGCACGGGCCGGCGTTCTCCCATGAGGAGAGAGCGACGCCAAGTGGGCTCGTCACAAGTAGCGCTCCAGGCCGGGCACCTGCGTCGCCACCAGCGGGATCCCCAGACGAACGCCGCGCGACGTGAGCTCCTTCGCCGCCGCAGTCATCGCCGCTTCGCCTTCGGCCCCGCGCATCGTGCCGGCGATCCATCGCGCGGACTGCGCCCCGAGCCAGCACTCCTCGGAGTCCTCGCGACCGAGCTCGTCGAGGTGCGCGAGCGCTCCCGCCCGATCGCCGAGCACCGCGGCGCGCCCCGCACGCAACGACGCCGCCGACGCGAACGCCACCGGCCCGCCGCGCCGCTCGAAGAGTCGGATGCAGCGGTCGACCTCGCGAAGGCTCGGCTTCTTCCCCGCGCGCACCGCCGCGAGGGCGAGCGACGCGGCGACACGCCCGGAGATCCCCGCGTACTCGAGCCGCGGCCCTTCCAGCTCGAGGAGCATGGACCGGCGGAGCGCGCGCTTCGCCGCGCGGAAGCTCGCGTCCGCGCGCTCGGGGTGCCCTTCGTACAGCTCGATGTAGGCCCCCGAAATCAGCGCGTAGTAATGCACGACGTGGAACGGCTGCGAGGGCCACTCGCGCGTGGCAGCGTCGAGCTCGCGTCGCGCGCGCGCCGAGTCTCCGCAGAGGACCCAGACGCGGTTCGGAGTCCCGACGCGGAGCATGACCGTGGCGTAACGATCGCCGCTGTCGACCGCCTCCTTCAGCGCCTGCTCGTGCGCCTCGCGCAGGGTCTCGAAGCGGCAGGCGAAGAACTGCGCGATGAAGCCGAAGTAACGCACCGTCGCGATCTCCCAGCGCGTGCCGGGGCAGCGCTCGCGGAAGGTCGCCGCGGCGCGATCGAGGCGCTCGATGGCGCTCGAGAAGCGGAGCGTGAAGACGGCGGCGAGCCCTTCGCACGCGGTGACGATCGCGTCGGAGTACGGATCTTCACCGCCGCTCGCGACCTCGCGCGCGAGCTTCAGCACGCTCTGCGCCCGGAGCCACGACGACTCGCCGGCGGCCGCGGCGAATCCTCCTTCGATCGCGAGCGCGCGCGTCACGCGCAGCCGCTCGCGTGCGCGAAGGGCGAGGAGCAGGTGGCGCGCCTGGAAGAGCGCCGCGAAGAACGGATCGGCGTACGTGAGCGAGCACGACACCGACCAGCAGACATCGACGAGCAGGAGCTCCGCGGGCGGAACGTCTTTCGCTTCGCGCGGCACGAACGCGAGCCCGCGCAGTCGAAGGAGGAACCGAACCCAGAGGAGCGAGACGAGCACGCCGACGCGCGTGCGCGGCATTCGCAAGCCGACCGCGGTGAGGACCTCGCGCGTCGCGTCCATGCCGCGCCGCACTTCGCCTGCGCGGAGCAGCTGCTCGGCGGCGCGGCGGCGCAGGTCGAGGGCGTCGACCGCGCTCGCACCCTCGGCGGCGCGCGTGTACTCGACGGCGGCGCGCGCCGCTTGCCCCGCGTTGGCCAGCGCGTCGCCGAGCTGCTCGCGGAGGCCGCGCATGCGCGGATCGTTGGAGGGGACGAGATCGATCGCGCGTTGAAAGAGGCGCGCGGCGCGATCGAACGCCAGCGTCTGCGCGGCCTGCTCCGCCGCACCGATGGCGTGCCGCGCCGCTTTCGCCGGCTCGCCCGCGCCGGCCCAGTGCGTGGCGAGCACCTCGGGATCGGAGCCCTTGGCCAGCTCCAGCGCCGACGCCAGGCGCGCGTGGCACTCGCGCTTCGCGTCCGGATCGAGCCGCGCGGCGACCGCCTCGCGCACGCGATCGTGGAACGGCTCGATGGAGTCGGTCACGCGCGCGCCGCCTGTGCGCACGAGGTTCGCGGCGCGCAGGAGCGAGACGGCGCGCGCGAAGTCATCCATCCCCAGCGCGGCGGCCGTGGCTACGACCTCCTGCGCGACCGGCGCGCCCAGAAGGCACGCCACTTCGAGCACGCGCCGCGACGACAGATCGAGCCTCCCTACGCGCGTCCACAGTGCGTCGTCGAGGCGTAAGAGCGCGCCCGGCGTCTCGCTGCGACGCGCCGAAGCGTGGCGCACGAGCTCGTCGATGAACAGCGGATGACCGTCCGCTTCGCGCGCGATCGCCACCGCGTCCACGTGGCTCACGCCGGCCTCGCGCTCGAGCAGCTGCGTCGCCAGCTCGCGCGCGTCTTCCTTCGCGAGCCGCCCGACGTGGACGGCGCGCACGTCGCCCGGGATCCGCGCGGCGAGCCCCGGCGGCGCGCTGGGATGTGTCGCGTCTTCGCCCGAGCGCATCGTCACCACGAGCAAGAGCGGCGGCGCGTCGGGCGGGCGGAGGATCTCGGTGAGGAGCGACAGGCTGTCGGCGTCGGTCCATTGCAGATCGTCGATCGCGATCACGAGCGTCTGCTGCGCGCACATCTTGCGAAGGAGCTCGCGGAGCGCGCGGAAGGCGCCGCGCCGACGCTCGTGCGGATCGCGATCGAGCGCGCCGGCCGCTTGCGCGACGACGGGCACGCGGCCCAGCGCGGGGAAGAGCTGCGCCAGCGCTTCCACGCGCGACGGCAAGATGGCGAGCGCCTCGTCGGTCGGCAGACGCGCGAGCTTCCGCGAGAGCGTGTCGATCACTTCGTCGAACGCTTTGTACGGAACGGCTTCGCGCTCGTAGCAGCGCCCGGTCAGCACGAACGCGCCGTGCTCGTCCTTGAGCTCGTCGAGGAACCGTCGCGCGAGGCTGCTCTTGCCGACGCCCGACTCGCCGTGCACCACGACGCTCACCGCGTGCTTCTTCCCGACGACGTCGGCGAGCGCGCGGCGAAGCGTGGCCATCTCGTCCGTGCGCCCGACGAACGGAGCGCCGGCCGGCACCACGGACCGCGGAGGCCGCGACGGCGCGGGGGGGCGCGACGATCGCGACGAGAGTCGGCGAAAGATCTCGCGACCGCGCGGCCGCGCGCCCGGCTCGAACTGGAGGAGATCCATGCACAGCTGTTCGAGATCGCGCGGGACCCCTTCGGCGACCGTGCTCGGCGCCGGCGGCTCCTGGTAGTGCTTCGCCATCAGCACGGCGACCGCGGCCCCCTCGAACGGCAGGCGCCCGGTGAGGCACAGGTAGAGCATCGCGCCGACCGCGTACCAGTCGGCCTCGGGGCCCACGGGCTCGGCCAGCGATTGCTCGGGCGCCATGTACGCCGGCGTGCCGACGACGTTCGTATCGGTGGCCTGCGCGGCGTCGACGTCGAACACCAGCCCGAAGTCGAGGAGCACGACGCGCCCCTCCGGCGTGACGCGCACGTTCGACGGCTTCACGTCACGGTGAACTTTCCCGGCGTCGTGGAGCGCAGAGAGGCCGAGCGCGATCTGGCGAAAGGCGTCGCGGAGGCGCCCTTCGTCGGCGGGCCCTCCGCTGATCGCGCGCGGAAAAGTCGATGGGCGCGTGCGGGACGCGAGCGGCGGCGTCTCGGCCGCGTGCGCGTCGCGGTCGGTGTCGTGCGGCTCGATGCGACCGAGGTCGCGCGCCGTGGCGCCCCCTGCGCGCGCCTTGCTGGTGCGCGCGCCGAACATCCACTCGAAGAAGTCGACGCCGTTGACGAGCTCCATCGTGAAGAACGCGCCGCTCGCGTCCCCCACCAGCTCGCCGAGCGCGACGAGGTTCGGGTGATGGATGTCCTGGAGCGACCGGAACTCGTGCTTGAAGCGCGTGAGCGCGTCGTGGTCGTGGTACCGGAGCGTCTTCAGCGCGACGCGGACGTTTCGCTCCACGTCGAGCGCCTCGTAGACGACGCCCATCCCCCCTTCGCCGATCTGCCGCACGAGCTCGAAGCGCGCGGGGATGGAGAGCTGAGCCGGGAGCACGAGCGTCAGGGTAGCAGTGCCCTCACGGTCGCGGTCGGCTGCCTCACGCGCTCGGAAGATCCCACGCGACGGCTCTCTCCCAATCCCCCTCATCGCCACCCAGCGCCCGCCACGTCTCGCGAAGCAGCGGCGGGATCGGCGAATCGATGGCGCTGCCAAACACCGTGACGCGCGCGGCGTGGAGCGCGATGCGGTCGAGCGTGAGCACCTTGCCGGTGGGAAGCGTGAGGCGTGGTGGGGCGCCGTAGGTGCGGTCGCCGATCAAGGGGACGCCCGCGTGCGAGGCGTGAACGCGCAGCTGGTGCGTGCGTCCGGTCACCGGCGCGAGCGCCAGGAGGGCGGCGGCGGTCGTGGCGCGCGCGACGACGGCGAAGTGCGTGCGCGCGGTGGTGGGGTCACGTCCATTCACGGCGCGGTGCCGCGGATCTTTCGCGCGCCCGATCGGCGCGTCCCACGTGCCGGCATCTTCACGGGGCGCACGCGACGCGAGCGCCACGTAGCGACGCGCGTAGCGATGCTCGTCGCGTTCGCGTTGCAAGCTCGCCGCGATCTCCGAGTCGAGCGCGAAGATCACGACGCCGCTCACGTCGCGATCGAGGCGCGAGGTGGCGTGCAGGCGCGACGGGTCGAGGCCGACGGCGCGCGCCGCGAGCGTGAGGAGCGCGTGCGATGCGCCTCCGTGATCGGGGATCGTCGGAGTGCCCGCGGGCTTGTCGACGGCGATCCAGCGCGCCCCTCGCGCGAGCACGCGCACGTCCTCCGGAGCGTCCTCCACGGCGCTCCCGATCGTCACGTCGTCGCCGGGGTGCACCGGCTCGGTCGCGCTTTGCACGCGCTTCCGACCGAGAAACACCCGCCCGTCCGCGATCGCGCGCGCGTCGCCCGGCGCCGCCAGCGCGACGATCTCGCTCACCGTCGGCCCGTCCCCTTCGCCCACGATGAACCGACGCACCGTCACGCGCGCTCGAGCCTCTCCACGACGCCGCGATCGCCGTCGATGCGCAGCTTGTCGCCCGTGCGGACCGCGCGCGTCACGCCGCTCACGTTCACCACGCTCGGCACGCCGAGCTCGCGCGCGACGATCGCGGCGTGCGACAGCGGCCCCCCCAGCTCGGTCACGACGCCCGCGGCGATCAAGAAGATCGGCGTCCATCCCACGTCCGTCGTGTGGACCACGAGCACTTCGCCGGGCTGAAGCTTCCCCATGTCGTTCGCGCTGAAGAGGACGCGCGCGCGCCCTTCGACGACGCCCGAGCTCGCGGGGAGGCCGCGCCACGTGTCGCCACCCGACGGCGGGAGCTGCACGGGGGGCGGCGCACCGGTGAACGTGGCCGGCGGATCGGGGCGCGCGCGATCGCGGGCGTACTCGGCTCGTCGCGCGCGAACGAGCGGCGCGAGATCCGTGCGCGACGTGCGGAGCGCCTGGAGCACTTCGTCGATCGTCAGGAAGAACACGCTCGGAATCTCCGCCACCGGCGACGTCGACGGCGCCAGCGCGCGCGCATCGGCGTCGAGCTCGGGCACCAGGCGGCGCAGGCGTCGATCGGCGTCGAGCATCGCGTCGCGCAGGATCCCGAGCACGCGCGTCACCCACGCCCGCATCCCTTCGCGCAGGCGGGCCGCCTTCTGCGATCGCGCGACGAGGTGCCGCACCGCCGTCTGCTCCACGAAGCCGAGCCGCGGGAGCAGCCGCGCCATCTCCGCGTCCGCCAGCTCCTTGCCTCGAAGCGCGATCGACGCATCGAGCTCGCGCGACTCGCCGCGGAGCGCGACGCGGATCATCGTGAGCACCGGCCGCGGATCTTCGCGCCATCGCGGCGTCGACAGCTCCGCCTCGCGCACCGCGCGATCGCCATATAGCTCGAGGAAGCTCGCGATCCCGCGGCGCGTCGGCCCCTCGGGAATTCCATCGAGCCCCGCCAGCGACTCGTCTTCGATCGCCGCGCGCGCTTCCGGATCGCGACGCGCGAGGTTCACGACGCGCATGATCCCGATCGCGGGACGCGCGCTCTCCAGATCGCGGATGCCGCTGGTGAGCCCTTGCGCGAGCCGGTCGGCGCCGATGGGGGCGGCGCGCGCGAGCAACGCCGTGAGCAACAGATGCGTGCCGAGCGTGCTCGACGCGCACGTGAGCATGACGTTCCCGGTCCGCTCGAGGAGCGCCTGGATGTCGAGGATGGTCCGCGCCAGCCCTTCGTCCGGGAGGATCGCGAGATCGAGCGCCGAGTGCGCACGCAGCGCTCGTTCGGCGAACGCTTCGTACTGCGCGACGATGTCGTCGAGCCGCCACTGCTCCTTCAGCAGGCGCGCCGCGGTCGCCGGGAAGCGGGCGTAGAAACCGCGCTTCGATACGTCCGCCACTTGCTCCGAGAGCTCGTCGCCCCCCGCGCCTCCGCCGAGATCGACGAGCGCGCGCGGATCGAGCCACGGCACCTGCGCGGCGATTCGCATGAAGTGCGTGAGGTGCAGATAGAAGCGCCCGTAGACGTTGCCGACGAGGCGCGCGTTGCGGGGCACGGTGCACCCGAGCGCGGCGAAGGCGCGACGAAAGCCCGACTCGCTGAACGCGCCGGCGACCGACCACGTGAGCGGCGTGGCCACGCCGGGGAGCGCCTCGCCGACGTTGATGTTGCTCCACACCGTCTCGGCGTCGCCGCCGTCGGGAAAGCCGCGGCCGGTGGCGGGGCGCGCTTGAACGAGCCACAGCGCGCTTCGATCGCACGCGAACTCGACGTCCCACGCGACATTGTCGAGCTTCTCCAGTCGTCGCGCGATCTCCGCCAGCGTCGCGATGCGGGCGTCGCTGAGCGCGGGGTGATCGGGCTCGGCGACGTCGATCTCGGAGGGCCCGTCGGGACCGATCACCGTCGCGCGTTCCTTGCGCGCGATGACCGACTCGACGACTCGGCCGCGCGTATCGATGCGGAGCATGTCGGGCGTGGCCACGCCATCGACGACCGGCGAGCCGAGCCCGAAGCCGGCGTTGATGATCCGTTCGTCTTCGCTGCGAACGCGCGCGTCGGGCGCGCGCGTGAACATCACGCCCCCCGCCTCGGCCTCGACGACGCGCTGGAGGACGACCGCCATCCCCACGTCGCGCACGCCGTGCGCCGCGAGGTACGCGAGCGCACGCCCGGACGCGATCGAGGCCCACACGGCGCGAATCGCCTCCGCGAGATCGTGCGCGCCACGCACGCCGAGGCGCGTCTCGGCGAGCCCCGCCATCGACACCAGCGCGCCGTCTTCGCACGTCGCGCTCGATCGCACGGCGAGCCCCCACGGCGCTCGCGCTTCCGTGCTCGCCCAGAGCTCCCTCAGCTCGTCCTCGAGCCCGCGCGGCAACGTGGCGCCGAGGATCTCTTGCCGCGCTTCGGCCGCACGCGCGTAGCCGGCGCGACCGCTCGCCGCGCGGAGCAACGATCGCGGCTCGCACCCCGGCGGCAGCTCGCGAAGCGCGGCGGCGAACGCGTCCGCCGGAAGCACCCACGCTTCGGGCACCGGGAACGAGTTCCGGACGAGCCACGCCAGACCCGCGCCTTTGCCGCCGATCGCGCGCGGATCGTCCGACCCACGCTTTCGCGCGATCGCCTCGAGCGGCACGAGCCAGGGCATGACCCGCCGAATCTACCTTAGCTTCGCGTCGAAGCTCGGACTCAGCTTCGTGCGAGCACGCGGTCGTGCCACAGAAGGAGCTCGATCGCGCCGGGGCCGCGGTTGAACGGATAGTCGTGCGGGCCGGGAATGTCCGCGAAGTCGTGCGCCACGTTGGCGTTCGTGAGCGCGGCGGAGAGGTGCGTGATGGCGTCGCGATAGACGTCTTCGTGGCTCGTCGTCAGGCGCAGCGGCAAGTGCCCCCGACGCGCGCGGGCGGCTTTCGCGAGCTCGACCCACTCGTCCACTTGATCGTCCGACATCGCAGGTTGCAACGCGCCCACGGCACCGAACGTATCGACGCGGCCGAGCCCGGTCCGAAGCGCCGTCGCGCCTCCCATCGACACGCCGTCGATCCCGGTCGACTCGATCGCGGCCAGCACCGGAAGCTCGCGGCGGGCGCGCGGCACGATCACCTCGGCGACGTAGCGCCCGTAGTCGGCGAGGTCGGCGTGGCTCCGCAGGTTGATCTCCGGCAGGTACGGGCACACGACCACGAGCCCACCGAACGGACGCGCCGCCAGCTGCGCGTTGTACTGCGCGAGCCTCGCCTCATCGACGAACCCTTGCACGTCGTCGGCGCCGAGCGGCGGCCGGCTCACCCGCTCGATCGCGTGCCCCAGCGCGTAGTCGCGCGGCCACCCCATCGCGCCGTCGCGCGGCGGCCTCATCGCTTCGCCGTGGCCGTGAAGCGCGATGACGAGCGGCCATCGCGTGGTGCCGGCGCTCGAATCGTCGGGCACCAGGATCGCCGCTTCGCCCGCCGCGCCGCGCTCGGGGAGGCTCCACGTCACCAGCTTGGTCGCGCCGGTCGGAACATCCGCGTCGACCGGGAGCGCCGGCGTGCTCGGCATCGCGATCGCCGGGCTCGGCTCGCGACTCGGATCACGACGCGAGCACGCGAGCGTGAGCGCGCCGAACGCGACGAGCAGAGAGCGACGCGAGATCACGCGCGCGCCTCCCCTCACTCCTTCGACGCCGGCGTCTGCCCCGTCGCGCGTTGCACCAGATCCGCGAGCGCCGGATCCCCCGCGATCTGATCGCGAAGCATCGCGCGAATCCCTTCGATCTCCGGCGCGCGCATCCCCTGCAAGTGCGCCGTCGCCTCGTTCACTTTCAGATCGAGGTAGCCGTCGAGATCGATCTCGCCGGCGCGCAACCGATCGAGCGCACCGACGCCCGGCGCCGCGACAGGCGCGACCTGCCCGCTCGCCGCCGCCTTCTCCGCGTGCACCTGAAACACCTTCGGCGCTTCCGCGCTCTGCGGCTTCTCGGTGCCCCCGACGGGCTTCGGCGGCGGCGGCGCGCTCCCCTTCCCGATGCGATCGATCGACATTGGTGCCTCTACTTTACCTTCTTGTTGGGGCGCGCGGGGCCCTGAGCCTCACGAGGAACGGAAACTCGTCCCTCTAAAGATCCCATCGGCTCGCCGGCAGGAAACGTTGCTAAGAAAATGCACGCGGCCGGTCGATTGCTCCCTCGGGCATCGCGGTCACGGGCACTGCAGCGCACACGCCATGACGGCGTCGTAGCGGCAAACGAGCGGATTCTTCCCGGGGTTTGGCCCGCGGCAGGCGAATCGGCAGGCGTTCGCGCCGTGCGGCTCGGCGGTGACGGCGAACCCCTCGGTCGCGTTGGCCACGCGGCACGAGGCGCGCACGAAGTCCGAGGGGCAGCTCCACTCACGAACGGTCGCGGCGTAGTCAGCCGGGCGCCGGACGGTCGCTTCGACCCGCTCACTCTGCTCGGCGCGCGCTCGTCCCGTCCGGATCGTCTCGAAGACCCGCCCGCGACGCTCGACGGCCGCCTCCGCGTCGCGGTTCGCGTCGCGGTGGGCGGGGACGAAGAGGATCGACTCGTCGCGCGTCTGCGTCTCGCAGCGGAGCGCGTCGCCGTCCGGGGTCCAGTGAAGCGCGAGGTCGATCGCGCCGCGCGCGGGGAGCGGGATCGTGCGCGCGCCTACGAGCGCTTCGAGGTCGACCGTCGCGCGGTTGACGACGTGCACCGCGCGCGTCGCCTCCGTGCCGTACGGCGCGACGCCGAAGTCGAGCGACGACGGCGAGACGTCCGGCGTGGGAAACGCGCACAGGTCGGCGAGTGGAGACGCGACGTACGCGATGGGCGTCGCCGCGCTCAGGCGAAACACGAGCGGTCGCGAGTCGCCGTCGAGGAGCGGCGCGAGCCCGACGATCGTGAGCCCCGTGTTCGACTCGTGCACCGCGAAGCGCGGATCGCCCAGCGCGCGTCGCACGAAATCGATGGCGCGTTCGTGCGTCGCGTCACGAGGGGCGCGGAGGTCGAATGAGAGCGTCGCGCCGTACTTCGTCGCGCCGGCGAAGTGCGTGGCCTCATCGCAGGTGCACGAGTCATCTTGCGCGTGCACCACGACCGACGTGGTCGCCTCGAAGTCGCGCGGCGAAGGGTCGCGCGCGAACGCGATCGCGAGGAGCCGCACGTCGTGCACGGCCGGCGCTGCGCCTAGGAGCGTCGAGAGATCCGCGTCGGCCGCGACGAGCGTTCCGTCGATGGCGACGCCGGCGAAGGCGTAGGTGATCGTCGTCGTGTCGATCACGCTGCCGCTGCTCGGCGTCACCTGTCCGCAGACGACAGGCAGCGTGCGCCAGCCCGAGGCCGTTCGCAGGAGACCCGTACCCGAAGGGATCACGCGCGTGCCGGCGAGGATGACGTCGTGCTGCTCGTCGGCGTACGTCGTCGCCGCGATCACCAGCGCGCGCGCGCGCAGGCACGCGCTCCGATCGAGCGACGCGCACGGCGCGCGCGGATCGAGCGGCGGCTGCGTCGCCCGCGGACACGCGACCAGCGCGAGCCCGAGCGACGACAACACACCGAGCGACGCCGCGCGGCTCTTCCCGATCACCGCGTCCAGCGTACCGTCGCGCGCCGCACGCGTCGCGTCTCGGCGTCCGCGGACTCGTCGTTCCAGAAGAGCGACGCGCCCACGACGCCCAGCGCCACGTCGAGCGACGGCGGTCCGTCGAGCGTGACCAGCGGATACGCGGTCACGTCGTGATCGCCCGTGAGGTCGATCCCGTCGAGCACGATCATGTCGGTCTCGGCGCGCGCCAGCACGGCGTGGAGCGCGCCGTTCGATCCGTCGAACGCAATCGCCGTCGGAAAGCCGTCGCCGCCCACGGTGAGGCGCTGCGGGTCGGACGCCGCGTGCCCGCTCGGCGCGAGCCACGCGAACATCGCTCCGTACGCGCGCGACGTCTTCGGGTCGGCCCCCATGGGCGCCTCTTCGATCCACCCCACCGCGATGTCGCTCCCACGGAGAGCGAGCGCCGGCGATCGCGAGTGCGCGGCGGTCGCGAGGACACGTGCGTCTTCTCCCACGCGCACGGCATCGCGCGGACGAAGCTGCGCGGCGTAGATGTCGGCGAACCCGTCTTGCGGGCTCTCGCGCGGATCGGCCCAAGCCAGCCACACGCCGCTCGGCGTCGCCAGGATCGTCGTGTCGCTCGCGTCTCCCGGCGCGTTCGTGATCCGCTGCCCGCGTCCGACGTTCCGCCCGTCGCGATCGAGCGTCGTCGCATAGACCTCGCCGTTTCCGTCACGCGCATCGACCCAGGCCACGACCCACTGCTCGCCGCCCCACGCGATGGCCACGTCGCTCGCTTCGCCGTGCGCGCTCGTGAGCTGCACGTCGTGGAGCAGCTTGCCGTTCTTGTCGGTGCGCGCGACGTGCACCTGCGGATCGCCTCCGTCACGCGCAACCCACGCGATCGCCGCGCCGTCTTCCGGCTTCTCGGTCGTCGCGATCGCAACGCCGCCCGACGCGAGCGCGCGTTTGGTGATCGCCCCTTCGCCCGTGCTCGCCCCTCTCGCGTCGAAGGCGTGCACTCCGATCGTGGCCACGTCGTCGCGCTTCGCCGTCTCGTCGTTCACGGCCGCGAGAAGCGCGACGATCGATCCGTCCCCTTCCCGTGCGGCCGCGAGATCCGTGAACGGCTTGCTCCCACCGATCGTGTCGAGCGCTTGCACCGTGGGCGCGCCCGGGGGCGGAGGCGCCGCGATCGGCGCGCGGAAGGTCGTCACCCGCGGCCGCAGATCGACCGCCAGCACGCGCGCCGCGCCCCCGTCGGTCGCCACGGCCACGGCAAGCGCCAGGCACGAGTCCTTCGCGCACGACAGCGACCACCCCGCGCTCGCCTGCTCGCGCAGGACGCCGAGGCGGAAGGGATCGACCTGCGCGACCGCCAGCTTCGAGTCGAGTCGCACGTACGTCGGGAGCACCGGCGCGTCCGCGCAGGCATCGCCGCGGTTGCACGCGCGCGCCGGCGAGAGGAGCGCGAAGCCGTCGGTGAGCCCCGCGAGCTCCGGCGCGCCGTGCCCCTGGAGATCGAGCGGCGTGATGGTCGTCGGATCGACCAGCGCGTTCTTCGTGTCCACCCGCGCGACCGAGATTCGCTTGCTCGATCGCCCGCGACGAAACGGCTCTTCCCACGCGATCACGGCCCCCGCCCCGCCCGACGCGAGCCCGACGAGCGCGCCGCCGGCGCCCCCTTCGATCGCGCGCTTCGGTCCGTGCACGTGCCCGCCGCCGTCGATCACCGCCAACGTCGGCTGCGGATCCGGCAGCGAGCCGTCGGTCCACGCCAGGCACGTCTCGTCGCCCGCGCGCACGGCGTCGACGTCCCCCGCGATCTGCGCCGACGGCGCGATGGTCACGGTGGCGCCGACGGGTCGCGCGTCCGCGTCGAAGCGCTGCCACGTGATCGCGCTCTTCTTGGCGCTCACCCGCGTCACCAGCGCGAGCCCGACGCCGTCGACGCTCGCCACCGCTTGCCACCCCTTGACCGTCCGCGCGATGTGCGCCGGCAGCCCGCGAACGACGCCGTCGGGTCCCAGCGTCGCCGCCAGGATGTTCGCGTCGCCCCCCTTCGTCTGCTCCGCCCACAGCACGAGCGCGCCGCGCGACGTCGGGATCGCGTCGAGCCACACGATGTCGTCGGCGGTTCGCGCCAGCTCGATCGGCGCGCCGCGCGCGCGCCCGTCGTCAGTGATGCCGACCGCCGAGAGGAGCACGCCGCGATCGGTCAGCGCCGTCCACGCCGCCACGAACCCGGGCTTCACGCCCCCCGTCGCCCGCACCGTGAGCATCGTCGCATCGGTCGCGATCGGCGCCACGACCTTCGAGTCGCCGCGCCCATCTCCGCTCGCGGTCAAGGGCACGCTCACGAGCTGCCGCGCCCCCGCGCTCGACGTCCCCACGTACGCGCCCATCACCACGTCGCCCCGCCGCGCGAGGAACGGCCCGATGCTCCCGTCGGGCACCGAGAACAGCGCGTGCGCATCGACCCCTTCGGGCGACGCATCCCTCTTCAACTGGATGGCGCTCCCCGGCAGCGGCGTCGGCGGCGCGAGCGTCGCGATCCCGACGTTCGTCGGCAACGGCGGCTTCTTTCCCGCACACGCCGCACATGCCAGCGCGATCGCGATCCAGGCGCGCCTCAACCTCCGCCTCCATCCGGCTCGGGCACGTTGATTGTCGCGGCGCTCTCGGGCGAGGCATAGAGCCCGTTGCAGCACCCGGTCCCCTGGGTGATCGTGATGTCGGAGACGAACGCCCCCTTCGCCGAATCGATCTCCACGTGACAGGTCCCGACGGCGTCTGGCCTGAAGCGCCACTGCGAGCATCCGCCCGCGAAGTTCGAGCACACCGCGCTGATGCCGATGCACGCCGTACCGCCCAAGGTCACGCCGGTGATCGACGGCGCGATGTCGACCGGGACGTTCACGACGATCGCGGTCTCCGCGCAGTCGCACGTCGTGTCGTCCGCGGTGCTGTTGCATGCCGCGACGACGCCGACGGCGAACGCGAGCGACGCGCTCCGTGCGAATGCGATCATCGCGTCACCGCACGGTCCTCGAACGTCCTTCGCACCGTGATGACGCCGGCGTGGCTCCGCGGGAACGGCGCGCCGCGCACGGCGGACAAGATGCAGTCGACCAGCGGCTTGTCGGGCTTTGCCCCCTTCGGCATCTTCACGCCGAGCAGGTGCCCTTCTTCGTCGATGCCCACCTCGACGACGATCTTCGCGTGCGGATCCTTCTTTCGCGTACGCGCCTCGTTCACACACGCGACGAGCTCGTTCGATCGCGACGTGATGGCGTCGTCGATGAACGACGTCGCCTCCTCGGCGTTGTGCGCGAACGGCTTCTCGGGCGGCCCGCTCGGGCCGGCATCCGCGGGAGCGGCGTTTGCGCCCGTCGTGCTCGCAGCCGCTGCGGCGCCTCCGTCGGTGGCATCGGTCGCCGTGCTCGGCGCGCTCGCCGTGGCAGTTGCGCCGGCCGTTTCACCGGTCGGCGGCGCTGCGGTTTTCGGCGGACCTCCGCACCCGATCGCGATCATCGTCACGACAACCGCTGAGCCCACCGCCGCAATCCCGTGCTTCATCGCGTTCGGGCTTACCGCGGACGACGCGAGCACCGCAACTCGCCGTGACGAAAGGCGCCCCGCGCCTAACTACGGAGGAGCCTCGCCAGGTGGCTCTTCTCCCAGGCGATGGCGCGTTCGTAGTGCCGGAACTCCTTCTCGCGCGCCAGAAACTCCGGCGGGTGAAGCATCCGCCGCCCGCTCCCGCGCGTGGCCGGCATCACGTGGTGCAAGAGCTCGTGGTAGACGATGTACGCCACGAAATACCGCGGCACCCAGTTGCGATCGATCGCCGGGTGCACGCGAATCAGCCGGTCTACCTGGTTGTAGCTCCCGAGCTTGATCGTGCGGCGCGGGTTCTCCCGGCGCCCCCGCCGCTCGGCGTGGCCCCACGTGATGAGGGCGTTCGCTTGCCCGTCGAAATAGCGATCGTTCACGTCCGCCAGGATCTCGAGCAGGTCGTGCCGCTTGCCGTTCGTGATCAGCGGCACCTGCCGCGACCGACGCGCGAGCCGCCCGGCGTTCGCCTCGATGTAGTCGCCCACCAGGACGCTGGCCTTCGGGTCGCCGTTGGCGATGTACCGCACGAGCGCGTCGACCACGCGGGGCGGCGCGTCGAGGAACATGTGATGAATGCGCGCACGCAGGACGCCCGACTCGATCTCGTGCGAGATGATCGACTGCCGGTTGTCGGTGATCGAGAGGTTGACCGGCCCGGGGAACGCCGCCGCCAGCTTCCGCTCGAGCGACTGACGCGCCCCTTCGTGCACGAAGATGCGCGGCGAGACCTTGGGGACGACCAGCGAGAGCTGCGAGCTCATTCGCTCCGGCAGCCGGATCGCCACCGCGCCCATGGGCCGGGCGAGGTACGACTTGCCTCGCGCGAGGCGTGGGGCTGCGGCGTTCGAAACGTGCACCAACCGCAACGAGCTCCGAGCCGCCATCGAGCCCTCTTCGAGAAACGCCGTCCGCGCCCTCCATCCGGTCTTAGGAGATGGCCCTGGGGTGGTCAAGGAAACGCATTTGCGCTCATCATTCCAATCAGTTGCGCGCGAGGCCCAGCGCCCCCATGCGCGTCATTTGTATGCGCAGTGCACCTATACGCGTGTGGGATGAATTCTGCTTGACCTGGTCCCGTTTCGGGAGCGGGCGGAGCCGGTCCTTAGAAGGGGGTCTCGGCGTTCGCCCGCGAACCCTCACCCCCGGCCCCTCTCCCGCAAGGGGAGAGGGGAGGAGAGATCACGCGTGAGCTCCCCCTCTCCCCTTGCGGGAGAGGGGGCTGGGGGGTGAGGGTGCGCGCGGGACGAGGAGAAGATCTGAGAAGATCTGTGGAACACTCCCTCAGCGGGCGTCGTCACACCAGGCGAGCGACTTGGGGTCGAGGATGAAGCGGAGGCGCATCGGGATCGCCTTCGGGTCGTCCTTGTGGGTGGCAACCCCGACGACCATCGCCTTCTGGAGCCCCGCCGGAAACGAGCGTCCGGCGAGGAGCGAGGCCAATTCGGACAGGTCCGGCTCGTGCCCGACGAACATCACGCGCTTCCTCTCACCGGCGACGCACTCGCGAACCAGCGCCCGCAGGTCACCGCCCGGCTCGATCTCGCGGCGCACCTCCACGGCGCCTCCGCGGTCGGCGAGCTTCGTGACGGCGGCCACGATCTCCGCCGTCTGAAGCGCACGCGCGAGAGGGCTGGAGAGAATCGCGTGAGGTGCCTCGTCGCCATCGACGAGCATGCGCGCCACGTCCTTCACCCGGTCGCGCCCCGAGGACGTCAGGACGCGGTCGAAATCCCGCCCGCTGGCCGCGCGGTCTTCGGCCGAACCGTGACGCATGATGTAGAGGCGCACCCGGATCTCGTACCGGCCACGCCTCTAGAACGCAATTCCCTGGCTGCCTAGCTGGCCGAGGCCGCGGGCTTCGCGACGGCGCGCGTCTTGGCCTTCTCGTCGCCGCCCTCCGCGGGTGACACACCGTTGGCTTGAACGCCGCCTCCGGGACCGCGCTTGATCCCGTGCTTCACGAGGATGAGCGCTTCCAACTTGTCGAGCAGATCGGGGTGCGCGTCGAGGTACGCCTTCGCGTTCTCGCGCCCCTGGCCGATGCGCTCGCCTCCGTAGGAGAACCACGCGCCGCTCTTCTCGACGATGTTCAGCTCGCTGGCGAGATCGATGACGTCGCCCGCGCGCGAGATCCCCTGGCCGTACAGGATGTCGAACTCCACCTCGCGGAACGGCGGCGCCATCTTGTTCTTCACGACCTTCACGCGCGT
>PLXW01000004.1 GCA_003151595.1 Myxococcales bacterium | reverse complement strand
TCCTGCCCGCCGACATCACGGGGACAGACGTGCTTCAGGAAGAAGACGACGGTAACGGCGGCACGCGGCGGCGCGTTCGGTTCCTCCCGGGACCGATCTTTCATCACCTGGTGCTCGCCGACGAGATCANNCGCTGCTGCAAGCGATGCAAGAGCGGCGCGTGACGGTCGGCACCACCACGCACGCGCTCCCCGATCCGTTCCAGGTCTTCGCCACGCGAAACCCGATCGAGCAAGAAGGGACGTACCCGCTCCCCGAAGCGCAGCTGGATCGCTTTCTCCTCGAGATCCACATCGAGTACCCGAGCGAAGACGAAGAGCGCGAGATCGCGCGGAAGACGACGAGCGCGTCGGTCGGCGAAGTGCCGCAGGTGCTGGCGGCCGACGACGTGCGCGCCCTTCAAGCGCTGGTCCCGCGCATCCCCGTGACCGACGAAGCCGTGCGCCTCGCCGTCGCGCTCGGGCGTGCGACCCGTCCGAACGCGAGCGCCAACGGCACGCGCGTTCGCGAGGTCGAGGAGTTCGTCCGCTTCGGCGCCGGACCGCGCGGCTCGCAGGCGCTCGTCCTCGCGGCCAAGGCGCGCGCGGCGCTCAACGGAGAAGCCGCGGCCGACGTCGATGACGTTCGCGCCCTCGTCATCCCGGTCCTCCGCCACCGCCTGGTCCTCTCCTATCGCGCCGAGGCCGAAGGGGTGAAGGACGTGGACTTGCTCGAAAAAATCCAGCGAGCGCTCGCCGGGTGACGGGGCGTTTCGCCCGCTCGCGCGCCGCCGAGTGGGGCACCAACTAGCGACCGATACCCGTGATTTGCGGGACTTCGTGATCAAGGTCACCTGGCTGAGCCCCTGTCCCAACTTTTGCTTGTGTCCCCGCGCCGACACCTCCTAATGCGTTCGCGATAGGAGCTGCCGGTGAGCGTCGATCCGCGGAGACACGTCTAAATGATTCAGAGACTCGTCGCACTCGCGCTGCGAATGCCGTTCATCGTGTTGTCGATGGCGGTGCTCGTGGTCCTCGCGGGGCTCGCTGCCTATAGCGACCTCGACATCGAGGCGTACCCGAACCCGGTCCCGCCGATGGTCGAAGTGATCACGCAGCCGACCGGCTACAGCGCCGAAGAAGTCGAGCGGTACGTGACCATCCCGCTCGAGATCGGTCTCGCGGGGATGCAGGGGCTGGAGCACACGCGCTCGCAATCGCTGTTCGGGCTGTCGGACGTGAAGGCGTACTTCTCGTGGGCCACGCCGTACGCCGGCGCGCGCCAGGAGGTCATCAACCGCATCCAGTTCGTCTCGCTCTCGGGCGGCATGCAGGCGCAGCTCTCGCCGTGGAACGCGATCGGCGAGCTCTTTCGCTACGAGGTCGTCGGCAAGGGGTACTCGAAGATGGACCTCAAGACCGCCGAGGACTGGATCCTCGAGCGGCAGTTCAAGCAGGTCCCCGGCGTCATCGACGTCGTGAGCTTCGGCGGCGAGACGAAGGAGTACCACATCGGCGTCGACCCCTTTCGCCTGAGCGGGCAGGGGATCACGCTCACGCAGCTCGAGAACGGCGTCACGCAGGCGAACACGAACGTCGGCGGGCAGCGCCTCGTCATCGGGGAGCAGGCGTACGTCGTCCGCGGCATCGGGCTCATTCAGACCACGCACGACATCGACAACATCGTCCTCGCCGAGACCAAGGGGATCCCGACGCGCGTGCGCGACATCGCCACGACGAGCGTTGGCCCCGCGCCTCGCCTCGGCATCGTCGGTCACGACGAGAACCCGGACATCGTTCAAGGGGTCGTCCTCATGCGCTACGGCGGAGAAACGCCGAGCACTCTTAAGGGGATCCACGAACGTGTAGATTACATCCGCAAGTACCACATCCTCCCGCCGGGGATGGACATCGTGCCGTACTACGACCGCGGCAACCTCGTGAAGCTGACGACGCACACGGTGCTTCACAACTTGCTCGAGGGAATGCTCCTCGTCGCCGTCGTCCTCTATTTGTTCCTCGGGCAGTTCCGCGCGGCGCTCATCACGGCGCTCAACATCCCGCTGGCGCTCTTGCTCGCGTTCATCGGTCTCGTGGCGACGCACACGCCGGCGAACTTGATCTCGCTCGGCGCCGTCGACTTCGGGATCGTCGTCGACTCCACAGTCATCATGATGGAGAACATTTTCCGTCACCTCGGCGGTCACGGAAAAGGGGACATGAGCGAGCGCATCCTGGCCGGTGCGCGCGAGGTCGCCGGGCCGATGACGTTCGCGACGCTCATCATCGGCGTCGCGTTCCTTCCGCTCTTCACGATGACGGGCGTGGCCGGCGTCATCTTCTCGCCGATGGCGACGACATACGCCTTCGCGATCGGCGGCGCGATCTGCCTCGCGCTCACGCTCACGCCGGTGCTTGCCGGCAAGTTCATCCCCGCGCACGAAGAGGAGAAGGACCCTCCGATCATGCGCGCGCTGCACCGGCTCTACACGCCGTTGTTCACCAAGGCGCTCGCGAATCCGAAGCGCGCCATCGCCTTCGGCGCCATCCCGATCGTCCTCGCGCTCCTCGCGTTCACCAGGCTCGGCGGCGAGTTCATGCCGCACCTCGAGGAAGGGAACTTCTGGATCCGCGCGACGCTCCCCACGTCGATCTCGCTCGACCAGTCGGGGAAATACGTCGGCAAGATGCGCGCGATCCTACGCGGCTGCGACGAGGGGAAGGCGTGCGACGAGAAGACGGCGCGGCACCCCGAGGTGATCACGGTCATCTCGCAGCTCGGGCGACCGGATGACGGTACCGACGTCGCGGGTTTTCAGAACATCGAGCTCTTCGCGCCGCTGAAGTCGTTCGACGACTGGCGCCCGGGAGTCACGAAAGACAACCTCACCGACGAGCTCTCGGCCGAGATGGCCAAGGCGTTCCCCGGCGTCGTCTTCAACTTCTCGCAGATGATCAGCGACAACGTCGAAGAGGCCGTCTCCGGCGTCAAAGGCGAGAACTCCGTGAAGGTGTTCGGCCCCGACCTGAAGGCGAACGAAGCCAACGCGCAGTCGATCGTCGACGTGATGAACACGGTCAACGGCGTGAAGGACCTCGGGATGTTCAACTCGATGGGGCAGCCCAGCGTGAAGATCGTCCCCGATCGCGTCGCGTGCGCGCGCTACGGGCTCAACACGGGTGACGTTGAAGGGGTCGTGCAGGCCGCGGTCGGCGGGCAGGCAGTGACGCAGGTGTTCGAAGGGGAGAAGCGGTTCGATCTCGTCGTGCGATGGCAGGAGCCGTACCGCAGCTCACTCGAGTCGATCCGCGAAATCACGGTGTCGACGCCCGAAGGGGGGCGCGTGCCGCTCGGACAGATCGCCACCGTGTCGCTCGAAGACGGACCGTCGGTCATCTACCGCGAAGACGGGCAGCGCTACGCGCCGGTGAAGTTCAGCGTTCGTGGCCGCGACCTCGCCAGCACGATCGACGAGAGCCAGCGCAAGATCGCCGAGAACGTGCACCTCTCGTACGACTCGCACCTGGAGTGGGCCGGCGAGATCAACGAGCTGAAGGAGGCGGTCGATCGCTTGAAAGTGATCTTGCCGATCACGCTCTTGCTCATCGCATTCCTCGTCTACGCCGCGGTGAAGACCTGGGTCGACACCGTGATCGTATTCACCAACATTCCGATCGCCAGCGCCGGCGGCATCCTCGCCTTGCTCGTGACCGGCGTGCACTTCTCGGTGTCGGCGGCGATGGGGTTCATCTCCATCTTCGGCATCGCCGTACAAGACGCGATCCTGGTCGTGACCTACTTCCAGCGTCTGCGTGACGTCGAAGGGTTGTCGATCGCCGACGCTGCGCGCGAAGCCGCCGAGAAGCGACTGCGCCCGTGCTTGATGACGACGCTCGTCGCCATGATCGGTCTGTTCCCCGCGGCGATCTCGAACGGCATCGGCGCGCAGACGCAGAAGCCGCTCGCGCTCGTGGTCATCGGCGGGAGCTTGATCCTCGCCGTCGTCGCGCGCGCGGTGCAGCCGCCGCTCCTCCTCGTGGCGCACCGCTGGCTCGAGAGCCGGAAGCCGCCGGTGATTCCGTCGATCATGCCGCCGGCGATGGGGCACGGTCACTGACCGCTAGGGATAGGCGGCGGTCCAAGCGTCGGGCGTCTCCGCCGGGCCGATGTCCTTCAGGAGGATCTCGCTCCCCGTCGCGCGGAGGCGCCAGGGGTGGGTGACGAAGGTGTCGCTCAGGCCCTGCTGGCCCGGCTGGATCGTGCCGTAGTACTCCTCGGCGCAGTTGTAATCGACCCACCAGTAATCGATGGGGCAGGGGCCGTTGTTGGTGATGGTCATCGGCGCGTGGGCGTCGCCGTCGATCGAGCAGAGCGTGGGGTAGAAGCCGGGGAGCGCCGCCATTCCACCGTCGGCGAGGAGCTGGAGCGCCTGGGCGTCGTCGTTCGCATACGTCGCGGCGTCGAGCTCGACGGCCGCGTCCCAGCTCACGCAGAGGAACGTGAGGCCGCCGTCGCCAGCGTCGGTTGCGGGCGCGGTGTCGTTCGGCGAATCGATGGGCGACGCGGCGTCGGTCTGGCCGGGGGAGGAGTCGATGTCGTCGCCGACCGTGGAGTCGTTCGGCGAGCCCGAGTCGTTCGAGCTGGTGGCCGGAGCGTTGTCGTCGCTGGTGCAGGCCGCGACGGCGGCGGCGAGGACGAACGGAGCGAAGATCGAGGACGCAAGGATGGATCGGCGCATGGATACCCCCCAGACCTCAGAATAACCGAACGCTCGCGTCCGGCTAAGCGACCAGCGCGAGCGGGGACCTATGCGAGCGCGCGATCGAGATCGGCCACGAGATCGTCGGCCTCTTCGATGCCGCACGAGAAGCGCACGAGGCCGTCGGCGATCCCGATGGCAGCGCGTTCGTCGGAGCTCATGGCGTAGAAGCTCATGACCGCGGGCTGCTCGACGAGAGACTCCACGCCGCCGAACGACGGCGCGATCCGCGCGAGGCGAAGGCGATCGACGACCGCGCTCGCCCCCTCGAGCCCGCCGCGAACGACGAAGCTGACGACGCCGCCGAAGCCGCTCATCTGCGCGCTGGCGACGGTGAAGTCGGGGTGCGACGCGAGGCCCGGGTAATAGACCCGCTCGACGCGTGGATGCGACTCGAGGAAGCGCGCGACGGACAGGCCGTTCGCGTTGTGCTTCTCCATGCGGAGGGCCAGCGTCTTCATCCCGCGCTCGACGAGCGACGCCGCGTGCGGATCGCACACGCACCCGAGCACGCCGCGGAGATCGCGCGCGATCGACACGAGCCCTGCGCGGCCGCACACGACGCCGGCGAGGACGTCGTTGTGACCGGCGATGTACTTGGTGACGCTGTGAACGACGAGGTCGATCCCGAACGACGCCGGCCGGCAATTGAACGGCGTGGCGAACGTGGCGTCGACCAGCGTCTTCACGCGCCTCCGCTGCGCGAGCTGCGCGAGGCCCGCGAGATCGACGCACGACAGGTACGGGTTCGTCGGCGACTCGCTCACGATGAGGCGCGTCTCGGGGCGAATCGCGCGCTCGATGGCGCCGAGATCTCCGGCCGGCGCGAGGTCCGCCGTCACGCCGAAGCGCGCGAGCGTCCCTTCGATGAACTCGCGCGTCATGCGGTACCCGTCGCGCACGTACACGATGTGCTGGCCGGCGCGGACCATCGCCAAGATCGTCGTCGTCATCGCGGCCATTCCACTGGCGACGACGATCGCGTCCTCGGTCCCCTCGAGCTGCGCGAGTCGCTTCTCGACCGCGCGGGTCGTGGGGTTGCCGTAGCGCCCGTACTCCTCGCGCTCGCTCGGGTCGTCGCCGTTCGTGAAGCGCGCGATGGCCGCGCTGCTCTCGAACGTGAACGTCGAGGTCTGCACCACGGGTGTCGGTACGGAGTCGTACGCCTTCGCGCGGGTGTCGCCCGCGTGAACGGCGTCGGTGGAGGTCGGTGGTTTGGTGGCCATTCGCAATCGCCAGGTGAGTTGTGGCACAATTAACGAAGATGGCCGAGCGAGGATCTTTGGCCGAAGAACGCGACAAGCGCGAGAAGGCCGACAAGGCCGAGAAGCAAGAAAAGGCCAAGGACGCGCCGACGACGAAGGCCGAAGCGACGACGCCGTCGAAAGCCCCGGCGCCCGCGCCCGACTCCGAGCCGCCGCCCGATCTCGCGCCGTCGATCCCCCCCTTGCCGGCCGCAGGTCCGTGGCGGAGTTACAAGGAGCAGGTCGCGCAGATTGCCTCCCGCATCGTGGAAGCGCAGCGGCCGATCCGCGTGCTCCAGGCGATTCGCTGGGACAACTCGGTGGAGGAGAACTTCCTCAAGAACAAAGGGCGTGAGCTCCCGGACATCGGGCCCGAGTGGTACGCCTCGGTCGATCTCGGCTTCGAGCCGCGCGCCAAGGCCGAGGAGTTCGAGGACATCGCGCGCGACATCGATCGCGAGCTCGGTGAAGACGACGCCATCGGCGACATCATGTCGAAGACGGCGATCGAGTACCGCGACACCGTGCGCATGCTCGCCGCGCGCGGGACGAAGGGGTTCTACGGCTACTCGCGGAAGCTGTACGGCTCGCCGAAAGACAAGTTCCCCGACGGCAAGAGCACCGTGCGCGATCTCGGGCACATGCTCTACGCGCTCCTCACGAACGTCGATCACGACTCGCTCATGACCGGTGGCGGCGCCGCATTCGAGCGGACGCTCTCCTCGCAAGACGCGGCCGCCGAGCTGAACACGCGCCTCGCGAACTACTTCGCCGACACGACCGTCCGCTGCATGGCCGACGATTCGATCTTGGCCGACGCCGCCGCCGGCAACGACTACGTGAAGGTGCGGACGGGGGCGAAGTTCTCGCCGCGCGACATCGACATCCTCGAAGTGCACGAGGGGTGGGTGCACGTCGCGACGTCGCTCAACGGGCAAGCGCAGACGGTCGCGAAGTGGCTGTCGAAGGGGCCGCCGCGCACGGTCGCCGTGCAAGAGGGGCTCGCGGCGCTGCTCGAGATTTTCACGTTCCGCACGTTCCCGCGCCGCGCGCGCCGCTTGAACGATCGCGTGCTCGCCGTGGACAAAGCCGAGGACGGCGCGTCCTTCATCGAGGTCTTCGAGTGGTTCAGGACCGAGGGGTACGACGAAGAAGAGTGCTTCCACAACACGCGGCGGATCTTCCGCGGCGGCGTCGTCGAAGGGGGCGCCCCGTTCACCAAGGACGCCTGCTACTGCAAGGGTATCGTCCTCAACTACGCCTTCATCCGCAGCGCGATTCAACACAACCGCGCCGACTTGATCCCGTTCCTCTTCGTGGGGAAGGTCGCGCACGAAGACGTGCCGGTGCTCGCCAGGCGCGTGACCGACGGCGTCGTGAAGCCCCCGCGCTACTTGCCTCTGATGTTCCGCGACCTGAACGGGCTCGCGATCTGGATGGCGTACTCCAGCTTCTTCACGCAGCTCGCGGGCGAAGTCGTGAGCGACTATTACGGCAAGCTCTTCGCCCGGACGGGCTGAGTCGCTAGCGAGCCTTGAAGACCGGCTTGCGCTTGGCGCTGAAGGCGACGAGGCCCTCCTTCGCGTCGTGAGTCGCGAAGAGGGACGCCTGCAGCTCGCGCTCGAAGGCGAGGCCTTGCTCCATCGGCATCTCCATCGCCGCTTGCACCGCGCGTTTCATACGGCCGACCGCGAGCGACGCCTTGTGCGGCGGCGTGAACGTGTGCGCGTACTCCATCACCTTGCGCACGAAGGCTTCGTGCGTGTCGGTGCTCCAGAGCTTGTTGATGAGACCGAACCGGAGTCCCTCTTCGAACGTGACCGCATCACCCTCGGTCATCATCTCCATCGCCAGCCCCTTGCCGAGGAGCTTGGTCAGGCGCTGCGTCCCGCCCGTGCCCGGCATCACGCCGAGCTCGACCTCGGGGAGCCCGATCTGGAACGGCCCCTCGCGTCCGACGCGCAGGTCGCACGCCAGCGCGACCTCGAGCCCGCCGCCCATCGTGTTGCCGTTGAGCGCGGCGATGACGAGCTTCGGCGTGTGCTCGAGGCGCAGCAGCGTCTCGTTGGCGTGGAGGCAGAAGTAATATTTGAAGGCCTCGTCGGCCTCGCGGAGCATGTTGATGTTCGCGCCGGCGCAGAAGTGTCGGTCGCCGTGGCCGGTGAGGACGAGGACGTGGACATCCTGATCGAAGCGCGCCTCGAGGATGGCGGAGTCGAGCTCCTTCATCATCTCGTGCGTGTAAGCGTTGACGGGCGGATCGGTGAGCGTGATCAGCGCGACGCCTTTTTCGGTCGTGTAATTGACGAGCGTGCCCATGGGCCAGAGTTGTATCCGGCTTCGCGAGCGCACTGCCAGCAGGATCGGGGGGCGCATGTGCGTGGATGGCCCCCTCGCCGGCGCCCCTCGCCGCCGCCCGGGAACGCGCTAGGCTCCTTGGGAGAGGGTGAGTCGGAAGATGGGCGAACGGTCTTCGCGTCGGCGTCGTGGATGGGCGGCCCTCCCGTTCTCGATTGCGCTCGCGCTCGCGGCCGGAACCCTGAACGCTGCCCTCGCCCCCGCCCCTGGGGCTGAAGAGCTTCGATTCGCCCATCCGCCCCCGGCGCCGGCCGCGCCGTCGGGCCCCGCGCACCATGACGCGCCCCTGTTCGACGCCGACGAATCCGTGAGCGTATGAGTGCGGTCTACACCTGACGCGGCGGTCTGCACCTGACGAGACAAGCCTCGCGTGGTAGACGCCTCAACGCTTCATGGATGAATCGCAGCTTCGCGCCGAGCTCAAGGCCCTCATCGTCAAAGAGCTGAACCTGCAAGGGCGTGATCCGGCCGCGATCGACGACGACGCGCTCCTGTTCGGTCCGGCCCAGAACGGGACGGCGAGCCTGGGGCTCGACTCGCTCGATGCGTTGCAGCTGGCCATGAGCGTCGAAGAGCATTTCGGAATTCGGATTCCGGAAGGGGACGACGCGCGGCCGATCTTTCGATCGGTGCGGACGCTGGCGACGCACGTGATGGCGTCGCGTGCCTCCGCGGCCGCGGGGTGACGACGGCGCGATGCGGATCTGGATCACCGGCATCGGGCTCGTGACGCCGCTCGCGATTGGCGCGGAGGCGACGTGGGAGCGCCTCGTGCGCGGCGACCGGGCGATGGCGCCGATCACGCGGTTCGCGACCGAGGGGTATCGCGCGGCGCTCGGGTGCGAGGTGCGCGGGCTGCGTGAAGCGACGCAGGCGCACGCGCCGAACGACGCGGCGTGGTCGCGCACCGCGGAGATGGCGTACGTGGCGGCGCGCGAAGCGATCGCCATGTCGGGCATCGACGTGAAGGGGCGGCGCGTGGGGCTCGTCGTCGGCGGGACGACCGGCGGGATGCTCGAGAACGAAGAGGTGCTGGCGGGCGTGTACGCCGACCCTTCACGGAGCGACGAGCTGCGCGGGCTCTTGTCGCACCCGTTGTGGGCCACGAGCGATCGCTTGCACGAGACGCTCGGCCCGTTCGCGCGCGTGCGAACGCTCTCCAGCGCGTGCTCCAGCGGCGCCAACGCCCTCATCGTCGCGGCGTCGTGGCTGCTCGCGGGCGAGGTCGATGCGGTCGTCGCCGGCGGGACCGACGGCTTGTGTCGACTGACGCTCGCCGGGTTCAACGCGCTGGCCGCGATCGATCCCGAGCCGTGCAAGCCCTTCGATGCGCGACGGCGCGGGCTCAACCTGGGCGAGGGGGCGGGGTTCCTCGTCGTCGAGCGTGACGACGTGGCGCGCGCGCGAAAGCGTGAGCCGATCGCCGAGCTCGCGGGGTGGTCGCTCGCGGCCGAGGCGCACCACATCACGAACCCCGAGCCGACCGGCGCGACCGCGGAGCGCGTGATCAAGCGAGCGCTCGCGCGCGCAGGACTGGAGGCGCGCGACGTCGACTACGTGAATGCGCACGGGACGGCGACGCCGCTCAACGATCCGATGGAGTGCGCGGCGATCGCGCGCGCCCTCTCTCCCGACGTCGCCGTGTCGAGCTCGAAGGGGCAGATCGGGCACACGCTGGCCGCGGCCGGAGGGATCGAAGCGGGGATCACGGCCCTCGTCGTGGCGCGGCAGACGCTCGTGCCGACCGCGGGGCTCGGCGAGATCGATCCGGCGTGCGCGGGGGTGTCGCACGTCAAAGGGGTGGGGCGCGCGGCGCGCGTGAGGGCGGCGATCACGAACGCATTCGGCTTCGGTGGGATGGACAGCGCGCTCGTGATCACCGAGCCCGAGCTGGGGCGCGAGCATGCGCCCTCGCGGCGAAGCGTGGTCGTCACCGCGGCGGCGACGCTGACCCCCGTGGGCCTGCTCGGCACGCACGACTCGGCGCGCGCGATGGAAGGGGACGGCTCGTCGATCGGACCGACGTTGCCGCCGCTGGAGTCGATGCTCGATCTCGATCGCGCGCGGAGGCTCGATCGGCCGGCGCGCCTCGGAGCGATCGTCGTCGGCCGCGCACTGGAGGACGCGCGCGGGCTCTCGGTCGAACGCACCGGCGTGATCCTCGGCAGCTCGTTCGGGAGCATCGATGCCTCCGCGGCGTTCATGCACCGCATCTTCGCCAAGGGGCCGAGGCTCGCGAGCCCGGCGGAGTTTCCGAACCTCGTGCCGAGCTCGCCGGTCGGGCACGCGTCGATCTATCTCGGCCTGCGCGGCCCGGTGCTCGCCGCGGCGGAGCTTGGCGCGAGCGGCGAATGCGCCACGATGCAAGCCGTGGAGCTCATCGCCGCGGGCGAGGCCGACGCCATCGCCGCCGGCGACTGCGAAGAGGCCAACGGGATCGTGGAGCGCGTGATCGCGGCGCTCTTCGCGAGCGAGGGCTTCTCCGCGCGCGGCAAGCACGGCGAGGGGGGAGGCGCCGTGATCCTCGAGTCCGAGGAGAGCGCGCGCGCGCGCGGAGCGAACGTGATCGCGCGGGTGACGTCGGTGGCGAGCTGGCGCGCTGGAGATGCGGCCCCTTCGCCCCCCGCGCCGCGCGATGCGTCGCGCGCGCAGGTGATCTCTCCGCGCGGACTGGATGGGATGGGCGCGCTGCTCGCGGACTCGGCATGGCGGGACGTCCCGCGTGCGGCGTGCGTGGGATCGGGCGGCGAGCACGAAGCGTTGGGCGCGATCGCGATCGCGGTGGCCGTGAGCCGGATCGCGCGCGGAGAGGCGAGCGACGTGCTCGTCGTGGGGCTGTCGCGAGGGCGCGGCTATCTCGTCGCGTTGAGCGCGCCGTGAGAGCGCTCGCGTTCGGCGTGATGGCGCTCGCGATCGCCGCGTGCGCGCCGCGCCCTTCGCCGTTCGTGCCGACGGCGCTCCCCGATCCGACGGCGCGCGAGTGGACGCGCCTGCGCGAGCGCCTGGCGATCGCGCGGAGCGCCGAGCCCGAGCGACCGTACGTCGCGAACGTGGTCGTCGCCTTGCGCGAGCCGCGAACGGGGAAGATCTTTCAGGCGCGCGGCGCCATCGCCGTCGATCCCAAGCACGCCCTCCGCATGATCCTCGTCGGCCCCGGCGGCGCGACGGCGCTCGATGCGTGGGTGACTGACGATCAGTTCCGGTTCGCCGTGCCGGGGATCGCGTTCCTGCGTCGTGGCGGCGCCGACGTGCAGGCCGCGCGTGGTCTGCCGATCGGCTTCTTCCGATGGTGGATGCTCCACCCGCTCGACGGCCGTCTGCTGGCGGCGTGGGCGCGCGACGCCGGCGCGCTCTACTTGCTCCGGCGCGGCGACGAGACCGTGCTCCTCCGCGAAGGACACGTCGCGCGATCGCGACGCGATCACGTCGTCGCTGCGCGTCGCGAAGATGCGCGCGTCGAGCGCCTCGAGTGGCTCGGACGATCGCCGGTGGCGCCGCACGCGGGCGACAAGGCGCACTACGTCGATGGCGCGAGCGGCCTCGAGGTGGAAGTGCTGGTCGAAGGGGTAGGGGAGCACGAGCCCGATCCGGCGGCGTTCCTCGATCCGGACGCTATCGACAAGAACGGAGCGGCGTTGTGAGCGGGAGCGCGGGCGCTGCGGTCGTCGCGTTCGGCGCGGTGTCGGCGCTCGGCGAAGGGTGGAGCGCTGCGAGCGCGGGAGAAATCGGTGCGCCGGCGCGCGTCGCCATCACGCGCGACCCCGAGCTCGAGGCGAGTGGACTCGCGCGTCCGTTCGCCGCGCGGGTCGCGCTCTCGAACGCGGAGAGGGACGACGTCGGGGCCGGCGCCGATCGGGCGACGCGCATTCTCACGAGGAGCCTTCGCGCGTGCACGGCGTCGCTCGATACCAGGCGTCCGGGGTGGCGGGGGGCGCGCGTGGGCCTCGCCATCGGCACGTCGAGCGGCGGCATGCGCACCGCGCAGACGCTCTTCACGCGTATCGCGCGAGGGGAACCGCTCTCGCCGGCGCTCGCCGCTCGCGCCGCGTACTTCGGTCCGCTGCTCGACGCAGTGGCCGAGATCGATCTCGCCTTCGCGCCGGCTTCGCTCGTCTTGTGTGCCTGCGCATCGTCGGCCATCGCGATCGGTCTCGCGTCGCGCTGGCTCGCCGCCGGTGAATGCGATCTCGTGCTCGCGGGCGGCTTCGACGCGGTGAGTCCCTTCGTCGCGTCTGGCTTCGAGGCGCTGCAGGCCACGAGCACGCAGGTTCCGCCCCGTCCGTTCCGCATCGGGCGCGACGGAATGGCGCTGGGCGAGGCGGGCGCCGTGCTCGCGCTCGTGCGGCCGGAAGACGCGCGCGATGCGATCGCCTACGTGCGCGGCTTCGGCGCGGCGGCGGACGCGGTGCATCTGACGGCGCCGGATCGAAGTGGCTCGGGGTTGGCGCGCGCGGCACGAGCGGCGATCGACGAAGCGGGCGCGCCGCGGATCGACCTCGTGAGCGCGCACGCCACCGCGACCCCGTTCAACGACGCTGCCGAATCTCGCGCGATCGCGCGCGTGACCGACGATGCGGGCGATGTCGTGGTCCACGCCTTCAAGGCGCAGGTCGGTCACACGCTGGGCGCTGCCGGTGCGCTGGAGTCGCTCGCGGCCATCGACGCGCTCACCCGCGGCATTCTCCCCGCGACGGCCGGCGACGGTCCGCTCGATCCCGATGCCAAGGTGCGCCTCCTTGATCGCGCCGAAGCGGGCGCACCAAGCGTCGCCTTGAAGCTCGCGTCGGCCTTCGGTGGCGCCAACGCCGCGCTCGTCCTCGCCCGCGACCCGTCGCCGCACGATGCGCGAGCGACGAGCGAAGCCTGGGTCACGCGCGCCGCGCACGTCACCGCCTCGCCCGATCTCGCCTCGCTCTCCGCGTCCATCGGCCTCCCGCTCGACAAGCTCGCCCGCGCCGACGCGCACGTCACATGGTCGCTCGCCGCCCTCGACGCGCTCGCATCGCGTATCGGTCGCGAGGCGTTCGCCGGCGCAGGCATCGTCGTCGGTACCGCGGCGGCCACGCTCGAGACCAACGCCCGTTACGCCGCGCGCATGCGCGAGCGCGGCGCTCGCCTCGTCGAACCGCGACGCTTCCCATACACCTCGCCGAACGCCGTCGCCGGAGAGTGCGGCGTCGTCTTCGGCCTGACCGGCCCCGCGTTCTCGGTCGGTGCCGGCCTGCACGCCGCGGTCGAGGCTCTGGCGGCGGCGTTCACGCTGGTTCGGGCCGGCGACGCGTCGCGCATGCTCGTCGTCGCCGTCGATGACATCGACGAGGTCGCGCGCGCATGGTCGAGCGCGCTCGGCCCGCTCGTCGGTCCCGTCGCCGCCGGCGCCGTCGCCGTCCTGGTCACGCGCGATCGCGTCGCCGGCTCGTTCGCGCGCATCGTGTCGGCGTACACCTCGCTCGCCCCCTCGACCGCGGCCCCGACCCCGACCCCCTCGGGCCACCTCGCCCTCGCCCCCCTCGACGCGCCGAGCGCCCCCTCCCACGTCACCGCGACCTCGACCCTCCTCGCCACGCACGCCTCCGCGACCGTGTCTCTCGCCGCGCTCCCCCCAAATTGACGCGCCGCCGCCCCGTTCGACTATGCTCCGGGAACACCGACGCCCTTCGCGCGGTTCCCCCCACGATGACCCGCGCCCATTTTTCCACTACCCACCTCGCCGCCCTCGCCGCGTTGGCCTTCGCGGCCAGCGCTTGCTCCAAGACGTACATCCCGAACACGGAGGTCGAGGACTCGAGCGAGAACCGTCGCGTCGTCCTCTTCTGCGAGGAGTACCGGCACGCGGTCGAAGACAAGAACATCGGCAAGCTGCTCTCGCTCGCCAGCGCCCGCTACCACGAGGACGGCGGCAACACGCGCGGCGAAGACGACATCGATTTCGACGGGTTGAAGCAGTACCTCGCCGGTACGTTCATGAAGACCACGGGCATTCGATACGAGATCAAGTATCGCCGCGTGACCTTCAACGAGAACCAGCACGTGTACGTCGACTACACGTACGCGGCGAGCTACCGCATCCCCGGCACCAAGGGCGAAGAGTGGCGCCACACGGTCGCCGACAATCGCCTCGATCTCGTGCCCGAAGGGGACCAGTACAAGATCGTCGACGGTATGTGATCCGTCTCGGAGCGCGCCCTCGGTGACGTCGCGGGCTACGGGCCGGCGTCGGTCGGGCAGCACGTCGCGGTGTATCCGAACTGCGGCCAGTCTTCGCACGTGACGGCCGTCGTTCCGGCGTGCTTGCCGCAGAGCGCCGCGTTCGGGCTCGCGCACGTGCCGCCCGTGTTCCCCGAACCCTGCTGCGCGCAGCCGCTCGGGATCACCATGCCGCCGTTGCCGGGAAGACCCGGGAAGGCTCCGGCGTCGGGGACGGGGAGCTCGCCGTTGAAGAACGTGTAGACGTACGCGGGGACCGACGTGTTGCCGGTCATGCCGGCGTAGAAGCTCAGCGTGCGTATGCCGAAGAACGAGTTGGTCACTCCGGCGTCGGGGTTGCTGGGGTTGACGCCGCACGTGCCGGAGGCGACGCAGTCCACGTCGACCGGAAACGTCGGCGCGAACGTCGCCATCATGCCGTCGAAGATCTCGTTGATGGCGGTGGCGGGCGTACCGGTCCAGTCGATGACGAGGGGCGACCCGTCTTTCGTGAGGGTGCCGACCCCGATGACGTAGCCGTGTCCCGTGCCATAGGCGCCGTTCGCGCGACTCTTGAACGTCACCGTTCCCGGCCCCGCGCGCATCATCAGCGAGACGAGCAGACCGTTCTGATCGTAGTCCACGTTCATGGCCTGGTTCTGCCAGCCCACGGTCGTGACGCCCGCGTCGGTCTCGCTTTCGAACGCCCCGGGTCCGCAGAAGACGCTCTCGGCGTACGCCAGCGTCGCGAGGCCGGGCCCGCTCTGGTTCATGTTCAGGCCGCCGAATTGCTGGAGCGGGATGATCGACGCTCCAAGCGCTCCGTTCACGTTGCACGCTGCGCCGGAGTCGGAAGGGCCGCTCGCATCGCTCGGTCCGGTCGTCGCGTCGGAAGGGCCGCTGCCGCCGCTGTCGGTTGGGGGCGATGCGTCGGCGACGCCGCCACCGCCGTCGTTGCCGCCGATCGTCGCGTCGCTCGGGCCGGTCGAACCGCCGTCTTGCTGGTTGGAGCCGCCGCCGTCGCTCGGCGACGATGCGTCGACTGCGTCGCTGCCGTCGTTGCCGCCGATCGTCGCGTCACTCGGGCCGGTCGAACCGCTGTCTTCCTGGTTGGAGCCGCTGTCCTTGTCGACGGTCGAGTCGCCTTGGTCGGAGCCGTCGGGGATCGCACCGGCGTCGGTCGCGGTCGTGGCGCCGTCGTCAGCAGAGGTCGCGTCGTCCCCTTGCTGCGGGCTCGAGTCGGTCGCTTCCGAAGCGTCGTCGATCGGCGCGCCCGAGTCTTCGCCCACGATCGGCTCGAGCGGGATGACGCAGACGAAGGTCGAGAAGTGCGTGGTTTGCGCGGCGGCGTGGGTCGAGTCGACGACCGACGTGCCGAGCGGGACGTAGCTGGTCGTGCCGGCGGGCGCCGTGAAGATGACGACGTCGTTCGCCGTCTTGCCCGCGGGGAGCGAGCTGGGATCGAAGGCGAGCGTCACGGTCACAGGGACGCTGAACTGCTGCCCCTCGGGTCCGAACGTGTAGGGCGTCCCGACGGCGGTGCCCTGCGACGGTGTCGGCGCGCTGGGCGTGGCGTCGACGGTGATGGTGACGTTCGCCGGGACCGCGCCCGCGGGGACGGTGACGCCGGTTCCGTCTTGCGTGGTGACGGTGCCGCCCGTGGCTCCAACGACGGTCGATGCGTGCTGCTGCGCCGCCTGCGACGAGTCATCGCTCGAGCACCCCGTGAGGCCGCTCATCGCCCCCATGTTGACCATGAGCGCCGTAGCGACCGCCGCAGCTCGCATCCACCGCATGTTGTGCTCCCCCTGGACGAAGCGCGTGCTCCGCTCGCCTGAACCGTCCAGGAGGCCTGGCTCAGCCGAGCATCACAAGCGAAAGTCCTGTGGCGGCTCTCGATTCGTGGGGGTCCGCATCACACGCGCGGATGGTGACCGACAGCGTTTCAGCCGCCGTCGTCGCTCGCGTCTTCGGTGGACGCTTCCGCGCCGTCCGCGTCGGTCCCCGCGTCGGGGATCGGGATGAGGAACACGCAGGCCGGCGAGTCTTGCGGGTTGACTACGAAGTCGCACGGGCCGGAGTTGATGGCGGCGATGCAGGCGCTCACCTGGTTCGCGCCCGGCGTGACCGAGGTGACGAGGCCGTGCAGGCACTGGTCGTTGTAGAACCGGATGCAGGCGTCGACGTCGCTCCCTTCGTGGAGGGGTTGCGACAGGTCGATCTTGCAGGCGGGGGCGCGCATGCAGCGGGCGCTCTCGATGTTGCGGCACTGCTGAATGCCGACGGCGTCGGTCCCGCACGCCGCAAAGATCGACAGGACCCCCGCGACTGCGAGCGCGAGCACAGCCACGCGAGGAACGTTTCCCACACGCCGCGTGTACTCGACCCGCGCGCCCGCGACCAACTTTTGCGATGCTCCCTCACGTGGCGCCCCCGATTTCCGCGATTCCGATCCCCGCCATGATCCTCGCCGCCGGCCTGGGGACGCGCCTCGCGCCGATCTCGTCGTGGCGTGCGAAGGCGCTCGTTCCAATCGGGGATCGCCCGGCGCTGGCGCACGTGGTGGAGCGGGTGACGGGGATCGCGCGGGCGATCGTGGTGAACGCGCATCATCGGGCGGACGAGGTGGAGGCGTTCGCGCGCGCGTGCGGGATCGCCGTGTCGCGTGAAGAGGACCTCCTGGGCACGGCCGGGGGCGTCAACGCAGCGGCTGCTTTGCTCGGCGCCGGGGACGTCCTCGTGTGGAACAGCGACATGGTGGGACCGCTCGACGCGCCGAAGCTCGTCGAGGCGCATGGGCAAGCTGCGAAGGACGGTGCGCTGGCGACGCTCGCGGTCCGGATGTGCGAGGCCGGAGCGCTTGGCAACGTCGGACTCGACGAGGACGGGCGCGTGGTGAGGCTTCGCGGCGAGAACGCCGTGAAGGGCGGGAAGCCGGAGACGCGCGCCGCCGACTTCGTAGGCGTCCACGTCGTCGGCGAAGAGCTGCGGCGCGGGCTCCCGCGGGCGGGGTGTCTCGTGGGGGATGTCTATCTGCCGGCGATGCGCAGCGGAGGGCGGATCGCGTCGATGGTGATCGACGCCGAGATGATCGACATCGGGACGCCGCGCGAATACCTGCGGGCGAACCTGCGATGGCTCGTCGCGCGCGGCGAGGCGGCGTGGCGCGGAGGGGGCGTCCGCGTCGCAAAGGGCGTAACGTTGGACCGCGCGGTCCTCGGCGACGGGGCGCGCGTCGTGGGCGCGGGGCGCGTGGAGTCGTGCGTCGTGTGGCCGGGCGCGGAGGTGGTCGCGCCGATGGCGAACGCGATCGTCACACGCGACGGCATCGTGCAGCTCGCTCCGTAGAGCTTCACCCCCGGCGCTCCGGTCGATACGATGAGCGATCCGAATGGATCTCTCCGACGCGCAACGCCAGCGGGTGGACGCCACGCTCCACTTCGCGCGCACCCGCCTCAGCCCCGGCGCGCGCGAGCGAGACGCCGCCGGAACCTTCGACCGCGCGCTGTGGGACGAGGCGGCCGCGTTCGGGCTCTGCGGCCTCCCGCTCCCCGAAGAGCACGGCGGCAGCGCGCTCGACGCCTACGACACGATGCTGGTGATCGAGGCGTTGGGCAAAGGGTGCGAGGACGGCGGGCTCGTCTTCTCGCTGTGCGCGCACATGTTCGCCTCGGCGGTCCCGTTCTGGCGATCGAAGTCGACCACGCTTCACGCCCGCTACCTCGCCGACATCGCCGCCGGAAAGCTGATCTGCGCGAACGGCACCTCCGAGCCCGACGCCGGCTCCGACGTCTACGCGATGAAGACGACCGCCAAGAAGACCGACGACGGCCACTACGTCCTCGACGGCTCCAAGTGCTTCATCACGAACGCGCCGGTCGCCGATCTGTTTCTCATCTACGCCGTGACCGCGCCCGGCAAAGGCTTCTTCGGGATCTCCGCTTTCCTCGTTCCGAAGGGGACGCCCGGCCTCACCGTCACGCCCGAGCACGAGAAGACCGGTCTGCGAACGTCACCGTGGGGGAGTCTCTTTCTCGAAGGGGTGCACGTTCCGGAGTCGTCGCTCGTCGGTCGCGTGGGGTCGGGCGCGGCGCTCTTCGCCGAATCGATGGTGTGGGAGCGCGCTTGTTTGTTCGCGTATTATGTCGGGGCGATGGAGCGCACTCTCGAACGCTGCGTCGAACACGTTCGATCACGTCAACAGTTCGGACACAAGCTCGCGTCGTTCCAGTCGATCTCCAATCGGCTCGTCGATATGAAGCTGCGGCTCGAAGCGGGGCGCTTGCTCCTTTACCGAGCGGGCGAGCTTCATCGCGCAGGCAAGCGATGCGATGAGGCGATCGCGCTGAGCAAGCTGTGGATCTCGGAGGCTGCCGTGCAGTCGGGGCTCGACGCCGTTCAGATCTTCGGCGCCTCGGGGATCGCGACCGATACGGGGATCGACGCGCTCCTGCGTGACGCCATCCCGTCGCGCATCTTCTCGGGGACGTCCGAGATGCAGCGGCTCATCGTCGCGCGCATGATGGGACTCACGTGAAGACTCACGTGATGCGGATCGACCGGCTGGTGTCGTCGTTCGCGGAGAAGACGCCGAGCCACGTGGCCGTCGACGGGCCGAGCGAAGCACTTACGTATGCCGAGCTCGATGCGCTGGCGAATCGGTTCGCGCACACGCTGAAGGCGTGCGGCGTTCAGCCGGGCGAGCGGGTCGGTGTGCATCTGCCGCGATCGGGTCGAGCGATCGCGGCGATGCTGGGGGCGCTGCGAGCGGGGGCGACGTACGTGCCGCTCGATCCCAGCTCGCCGCCGGCGCGCCTCAAGCTGATCGCGAACGACTGCGCGATCCGTCACGTGGTCATCGCGCCGCCGCTCTTCGCGAATTGGATCGAGAACCGGATTGAGAACCGCATCGAGAACCGCATCGCGAACAGCGTCGCCTCGGGGGCCCAGGACTCCGTCGAGCACTTCATTGTCGCAGCCGACGCGCCGGCGATCGACGTCCCCTCGGGCGTCCACGTTCACGCTTGGTCGGAGGTGACGAGCGCCTCCGACGCTGTGCTCCCGCCGACGAGTGACTCGCCGGACGAGCTCGCGTACCTGCTCTACACGTCGGGCTCCACCGGCGTTCCCAAAGGGGTGATGCTCTCGCATCGCAACGCGCTGGCGTTCGTCGACTGGGCGGCGGAGCTCATTGCGCTCGGTCCGGCCGATCGCGTGGCGAGCGTGGCGCCGTTTCATTTCGATCTCTCCGTCTTCGACATCTGGTCGACCCTCTCGCGCGGCGCCACGATCGTGATCGTCGACGAGGCCACGGTCATCTCCGGCCCCCGGATGGTCGATCGCATTCGCGAGAAAGAGATCACCGCCTGGTACTCGGTGCCGACGGCGATCGTCCTCATGCTCGACGCGGGGAAGCTCGCGGAGCGCGGCGGCGCGCCGTCGCTTCGATCGGTGTTCTTCGCCGGCGAAGTGTTCCCGGTGAAGCACCTGCGCCGAGCGATGGAGACGCTGCCGGGCGCGCGCTTCTTCAATCTCTTCGGACCGACCGAGACCAACGTGTGCACGGCGTACGAAGTGAAAGGGCTGCCGGCGGCCGACGTGACCGCGATCCCGATCGGTCAGGCGAGCTGCGGCGACGTGGCGGCGATCCTCGATCCCGAAGGGAAGCCCGTGCCCGACGGCGACGTGGGCGAGCTCTTCATCGAGGGGCCGACCGTGATGCTCGGTTACTGGGACGCGGGGAAGCGCACGCCGGCGAAGCATCCGTACCCGACCGGCGACATGGTCTCGCGGAGGGGCGACGGTGAGCTGCTCTATCACGGGCGTCGCGATCACATGGTCAAGATCCATGGGTTCCGCGTGGAGCTCGGCGAGGTCGAGGTCGCGATCCAGGATCACGTGGGCGTGCGCGAGGCGATCGTCGTCGTGCACAATCAGGAGCTCGTCGCCGTCGCCGTTCCGTCGGACGCCGAGCTCTCGGTGCTCGACGTGAAGCGCCACTGCGCCGCGCGTCTCCCGAAGTACATGGTGCCGCTCGGCGTGCGCCTCGTGCGCGCGCTGCCGCGGACGTCGAGCGGGAAGATCGATCGCGTGCGAACGGCGGCGGCGGTGCGTGACGACGATCGCGCGGTGCTCGTGCCCCTCGCACCGAGCGATCAGAAAGGAGCCTCGTGAGTCAGATCAAAGCGGCCATTCGCGAGTACATCGTGAGCACGTGGCTGAGCGGCGACGAGCGCGGGCTCACCGACGACACGGATCTTCAGGAGTCGGGGCTCCTCGATTCGCTGACGACGCTCTCGCTCATCAGCTTCCTCGAAGAGACGTTCAAGATTCAGCTCGACCCCTCCGACATCAACGCCGAGTCGTTCCGGACGCTCGACGCGATCGTGGCGCTCGTTTCTCAGAAAACGCCGTAACCAACGCGAAAAGGCGATGACCATGGAAGAAGAGCTGAGGCAGATCATCGCGAAGATCGCGGAGACGAACGCCGACTTCTCGGCCGACGCGGATCTCCGTGAAGACCTCGACGTCGATTCGCATCGGGCCGTCGAGTTGGTGTTCGAGATCGAGCGGGTGTTCGACATCAAGATCCCGGTCACGCGCTTCGACGAGCTGCGCTCGCTGAAGAAGGCCGTCGCGCTGGTCGCGTCGCTCAAGAGCGGCGGCGGCAAATAGAGCCGGCGGGTCACGCATGACGAGACGGGTCGCGGTCACGGGATGCGGGGTGGTCACGCCCGCCGGCTGTGAGCTGGAGGCGTTCTGGGGCTCGCTCATGCGCGGCGAGTGCATGTTGAAGCCGCTGCGCACGTTCTCGTTTCGCGATTTCGAGTCGCTGGTCGGCGGTGAAGTGACGTTGCCCGCCGAGGACGAGCTCCCTGCGGACCTCGACGCCGATCGCTCTCGCGCGCGTTGCCTCGAGCTCGCGCTGGCGGCGGCGAAGCGCGCGGTCACGCAGGCGGCGCTCCCCAGCGACGGCGCGTTTCGCGAGCGCACAGGCGTCGTGATGGGGACGACGCTCGGCGAAGAGCGGCAAGTGGGGGACCTGAGCGATCGGACGGCGATCGATCGCGCCGCAGGCCGAGAAGAAGAGAGCATCGACGCCGGGTTCTTCGCGCGCAGCGACAACCATCGACTCGCAGCGGTGACGGCAGCGCGGTACGGCCTCGGTGGGCCCGTGGTGTTGAGCGCTGCGGCGTGCAGCTCGGGGAACGCGGCGATCGCGACGGCGTACGATCTGATCCAGATGGGCGCGGCCGACTGCATGATCGCCGGCGCCGCCGACACGCTGGTGCGGTCGATCTACTGTGGCTTCTTCCGGATGGGCGCGCTCTCGAAGAGCGTCTGCCGCCCGTACGACAAGAACCGCGACGGCGTGTCGTTCGGCGAAGGGGCCGGCGTGCTGGTGCTCGAGGACTTCGAGGTCGCGAAGAAGCGTGGCGCGCGGATCCTCGCCGAGGTGGCGGGGTTCGGCCTCAGCAACGATGCGCACCACGTCACGGCGCCGGATCCGACGGGGCGCGGCTTCACGCGCGCGATCCAGCAGGCGCTGGCCACGACGAGCACGCCGCTCGATGCGGTCGACTACGTGAGCGCGCACGGCACCGGCACGCTCTACAGCGATCTCTGCGAAGTGCGCGCCCTTTACGCCGTGTTCGGCGATCGCGCGAAGACGCTTCCGATGAGCTCGATCAAGTCGATGATCGGGCACACCAACGGCGCGGCGAGCGCGATCGAGGCCGTGGCCTGCGTGCTCGCGATGAGCCATCAGGCGGTACCGCCGACGGTGAACCTGATCGAGCAGGACCCGGAGTGCGTCATCGACTGCGTTCCTGGCAAGGGGCGCGACGCGAAGGTGGGGACGTGCCTGAACCTGTCGGCGGGGTTCGGCGGGTTCAACGCCTGCGTCGTGCTGCGAGGCGCGCCGTGACGTCGCCGGGCGCGCCGGTCTCCGTCACGGGCGTCGGCGTGCTCACGCCGATCGGGGACGCACCCGACGCGATCTTCGCCGCGCTCTGCGAAGGGCGAAGAGCGATCGCGTCTTCGAGCGAGCACGGCGGCGTGGGGCTCGCATCGATCGCCGACTTCGAGGCCACGAAGTACACGAACGTGCGCGGCCTCCGCATGTACAACCGGACGACGCGCCTCGCGATCTGCGCGACTAGGCTCGCGCTCACCGACGCCAAGATAGACACCGCCACCTTCCCGGGCGACGACCTCGGCGTGCTGATGGCGAGCACGTACGGTCACCTCGACGTCTTGCTCGAGTACGACCGGAGCCTCGTCGCCAACGGTGTGCAGCGAACGAACGGCGCGCTCATGCCGTTCGCGATCCCGAGCGCGCCCGGCGCGATGGTCGCGCTGGCGTTCGGCGCGAAGGCGTTCTCGATGACGCTCAGCGACGGCGGGTCGTCGTCCCTCGACGCGATCGCGCTCGGCGCGCGCTGGATCACCGAAGGGCGCGCGCGTGCGTGCGTCGTGGTCAGCGCGTTCTCGGCGTCGGCCGATGTCGTGCGCGCCATCTCGCGCGCCGGATTGCTCGCGTCGACGGGCGAGGTGCGCCCGTTCGATCGCCGCGGCACGGGAGCAGGGCTGGGCGAGGCGGCGGTGGCGTTCGTTCTCGAGCGGGCCGAGGACGCGATGGCACGAGGCGCGATCGCGCGCGGAACGCTGCGCGGGTATGCGGCGACGTTTGCGACGAAGGCGGAGAATCAGGCGAGCGCGTTGCAGCGCGCGTCGGTGGCGGCGCTGCGGTCGGCCGACGTGGCGGCCGATGGCGTGGCGCTGGTGAGCGCGAGCGCGTCAGGGGCGCACGAGGTCGATCGCGCCGAAGCCGAGGCGCTGGTGGCGGCGCTCGGAGCGCACGCGTCGCGCGTGCCGGTCGCCGCCGTGAAGGGCGCGCTGGGCGAGACGTTCGACACGGCGGGGGCGCTTCAAGCGCTCGTGGCGCTGTCGGCGTTCGAGACGAAGAAGGCGCCGCCGATAGCCGGCCTCGAAGAGCCCGAAGTCAGCGGGCTTCGCTACGCGACGAACGAAGCGTCGGTGGAGAGTGGCGCCGCGCTCGTCACGTCGATCGCGCGCAACGGTTCGTGTTCGGCGCTCGTCCTCTCGCCGGCGGCCGCACCTGGAGGCGATCCATCATGACCACCACCGAGCCCAAGATCGCGCTCGTCACCGGCGGCTCGCGCGGCATCGGCCGGGCGATCGTGCTCGACCTCGTCGCGCGCGGCTTCGAGGTCCACTTCACGTTCGTGAAGGACGAGGCGGCCGCAACGTCACTCGTCGATGAAGTCACGGCGCTCGGCAAGCTCGCGGTCGCGTCGCGCGTCGACGCCCGCGACGTCGGTGCCTGCACGGCGATGGTCGACAAGGTCATCGCCGATCGCGGCCGCCTCGATGTCCTCGTGAACAACGCGGGCGTCCTCGCCGATCGCTTGCTGGCGATGATGACGGTCGACGACTGGCAGGCGGTGCTGAGCACCAGCCTCAACGGCCTCTTCGGCATGACGCAGCCGGCGTCGAAGCAGATGATGCGGCAGCGCGGAGGGCGGATCATCAACCTCACGTCGGTGTCGGGCGTCGTCGGCATCCCCGGGCAGACGGCGTACTCCGCCGCGAAGTCGGCGATCATCGGCTTCACGCGCTCGCTCTCGAAGGAGCTCGCGCGGTACGGCGCGTGCGTGAACGCCGTCGCGCCCGGGTTCATCGAGACCGACATGCTCGCGTCGCTCTCGCCGAAGCAGCGCGCGGCGTCGATCGAGCGGGTGCCGATGCGACGGTTCGGAACGTCTTCGGAAGTCGCCGGGCTCGTCGGCTACCTTGCGACCGATGCGCCGCAATACCTGACGGGGCAGGTCCTCGTCGTCGACGGCGGCCTCACCTGAGCGCGCGATCGATGCCACGCTCGATGCAACCGGAGGCCACGATGACCAGTGACGTGAACCGACAGTGGCTGCTCGAACGACGACCGAAAGGGGTCGTGAGCGCCGCCGACTTTCGATGGATCGAAGCGCCAGTGCCGACGTTGAACGACGGCGAGGTGCTCGTTCGAAATCTCTTCCTCTCGTGCGACCCGACGCAGCGATCGTGGATGGCCGGCAAGACGTACATGCCCGCCGTGAAGATCGGCGAGGTGATGCGATCGTTCTCGGCCGGCGAAGTGCACACGTCGCGCAACCCCGCCTTTGCAAGAGGCGAGCTCGTCTACGGCATGTGCGGCTGGCAGGACTACGGCGTGGCGCGACCGGACGATCTCTTCCCCGTGCGGAAGATCCCGAAGGGCGTGTCGATGGAAGATGCGCTCGGCGTCTTCGGGCTCACCGGGCTCACGGCGTACTTCGGTCTCATCGCCGTCGGCGGCGTGAAGGCGGGCGACACGGTCGTCGTCTCCGGCGCAGCGGGCGCGACGGGATCGGTCGTCGGGCAGATCGCCAAGACGTTCGGCTGCAACGTCGTGGGGATCGCCGGCGGCGCCGAGAAGTGCGCGTACCTTACGGGCGAGCTCGGGTACGACGCGGCCATCGATTACAAAGTCGACAACGTGATGACGCGCCTCCGCGAGACGTGCCCCAAAGGGATCAACGTCTTCTTCGACAACGTCGGCGGTCGCATCCTCGACGCGGCGCTCATGCACCTCGCGCTTCACGCGCGCGTCGTCATCTGCGGATCGATCTCCGGGTACAACGACGAGACGCCGCCGGACGGCCCGCGCAATTACATGCAGCTCGTCGTTCGCCGGAGCCGCATGGAGGGGTTCCTCATGACCGACTTCAACGCACGCATCCCCGAGGCGCTCTCGGCGCTCGCCGGATGGGTGCGCGAGGGGCGCATCAAGCATCGGAGCGACGTGATCGACGGGCTCGAGAACGCGCCGGCGGCGCTGGCGCGGCTGTTCTCGGGCGAGAACCGCGGGAAGCAGCTGGTGCGGATCGCGTCGCCGAGCCAGGCGACCGGGAGCGCGGCCTGATGCCCGACGCGGCGGGACCGTTCTTCTTCGGGCCGCCGCAGCGACGGACGTTCGGGTGGCTTCACGCGGCGGCGGACGCGAGAGCCGAGGTCGGCGTCGTCCTGTGCAACCCGTTCGGCTTCGAAGCGATCTGCACGCACCGGAGCTTCCGGCATTTCGCGGAGGCCTTCGCGCGCGCGGGCTTCCCCGCGCTCCGCTTCGATTACGACGGCACGGGCGACTCGGCGGGATCGGATCGCGATCCCGGTCGCGTGCGCGCGTGGGTCGACAGCGTTCACGCGGCGGTCGACGTGCTGCGCGAACGGACGGGCGTGCGTCGCGTCTGTCTCTTCGGTCTCCGGTTGGGCGCGACGCTCGCGGCCACGGCGGCGATGGAGCGCGCGGACTGCGCGGGGCTCATCGCGATCGTCCCGGTGGTCTCGCCCGAACAGTACGTGCGTGAGCTCCAGGCGCTGCAAGCGTGGGGACGCCTCGAGAAGTCGCCCGACGGCGTGAGCGGGATCGGCGAAGGGGATCAGGAGGCCGCGGGCTTCGTGATCACGGCCGAGACGAGCGCCGCGCTCGTGCCGCTCGATCTGACCAGGATCGCGAAGGCTCCCGCGCCGCGCGTGCTGCTCATCGAGCGCGCCGATCGCGCGGCGACCGGCAAGTGGGCTTCGCTTCTCTCCGCGCTCGGGGTCGACGTGGACGCACGTCGCATCGCCGGTTTCACCGAGATGAACCTCGATCCGCACAAGGCGATCGTGCCCGACGCGATGATCGCGGCATCGGTGGCGTGGCTCACTTCGCACGCGCCGCAGATGCTGCGTGACCCGGAAGGAACCGCAGCGAAGAAGACCGCGCCCCAGCACGGCGTCGACTCTCTCGTGGAGTCCGGTGTGGTGGAGACGCCCGTCTTCCTCGACACGCGTCGCACGCTTTTCGGTGTCGTCACGCGACCCGAGACGACGCCGCGCGGAGGGCGCGCGATCCTGGTGCTCAACGCCGGCGCGCAGCATCGCATCGGACCCAATCGGCTGTGGGTCACGCTCGCGCGTCACTGGGCGCGCCAGGGCGTGGTCGTGCTTCGGCTCGATCTCGCCGGGCTCGGCGACAGCCGGCCGCGCGCGGGCGAGACCGAGAACGCCGTGTACGCCGGCTCCGGTCCGGCCGACATCGACGACGCGGCCGCGTATTTGCGCCAGGAGTGGGGCGCGGGGAGGATCGACGTCGTCGGTCTGTGCGGGAGCGCATACCAGGCGTTCAAGGCGGCGGTGAAAGGCGCGAAGATCGAGCGCGTGATCGGCATCAACCAGCAGGTCTTCTTCTGGGATCCGAACGTGCCGGTGGGGGTCGCGGCCGTCACCACGAACAAGGCGGCGTCGGAGGTTGCACGCTATCGGCAAGCGCTGCTGAAGGGCGAGTCGTGGAAGAAGCTCTTCACGGGGAAGGTGAAGCTCGGCGCCGCGAGCCGGATCTTCCGGAAGCGCGTGGTCGACTTCTCCGTGAGCCAGGCGCGCCGCGTGGCGCGGCGCTTCCACCTACCGCTCGAGAACGATCTCGCGACCGAGCTCTTTGCAATCGCCAGGCACGCCGTGGACCTCCGCTTCGTCTTTACCGACGGTGAGGCCGGAGAGCAGCTACTCATGGAGCTCGGTGGCTCGATGGTCTCTCGGCTCCGAAAGAAGAGGGCGCTCACCATTGAAAAGGTCCGCGGAGCCGATCACACCTTCACGGCGATCTGGACCCATCGCGTCCTCACCGCGCGTCTCGACGAGTGGCTCGGGCTCGCGGGCAAGGAGCTGACGTGAAGGTCGTCCTCACCATCGACACAGAAGGCGACGGCGCCTGGACGCAGAAGGACAAGGTCACGGTCGACAATCTCCGTGCGCTCCCGCGCTTTCAAGCGCTGTGCGAGCGCTACGGAATGAAGCCGACGTACCTGTGCACGTACGAGGTCGTGCGCGCCGAGACGTTCGCGCCGCTCATCGCGTGGCAGAACGACGGGAGATGCGAGGTCGGCGCTCACTTGCATCCGTGGACGAACCCGCCGTTCGTGCGGCAAGGCGCGGTCGATATCGACCCGGGCGAATACCCGGGCTATCCCAGCGAGCTGACGCCCGATCGCTTCCACGAAAAGATGCGCGTGCTCGGCGGGCTCATCACGTCGCGCACCGGGCGTGCGCCGACGAGCTACCGCGCTGGGCGCTGGGGGTTCTCGGCCGAGCAGATCCCCGTGCTGCTCGAGCTAGGGTACATCGTCGACACGTCGGTGACTCCGCTCATCGACCGCCGCGGCGAGAAAGGCGTTCGCGCCGCCGGCCCCGACTTCCGAAACGCGCCGGTCGCGCCGTACCGGCTCGACGCGAACGACATCTGCGCGCCGGGTGACACGCGCCTCTGGGAAGTCCCCGTCACGATCGTCCACTCCAGCCCGGCGATGCAGAAGAGCGCTGCCGTCCGCGGCGCCTGGTCGAAGATCCGAGGAGGGAGCGGCGCCGGGCTGCTGAACCGCGCCTTCTCGCTCGAGCCGCAGTGGTTTCGTCCGTACCCGTCGATGGATGCGAAGAAGCTCGCGCGCGTCTACCAGTGCGCGCGCGATCTCGGGCTGCGGGTCGTGACGATGATGCTTCACTCCTCGGAGCTGCTGGCCGGAGCGTCGCCGTCGTTCCCCGACGAGCCGTCGATCGAGAAGGTGTTCGCGATGCTCGAGGGGACGTTCGCGCAGCTGAGCGCCGACGGGTGCGAAGGGGTGACGTTGAGCGACTTCGTGCGAACGGATCTCCCCGCTACGGCGTGAACGATTCCATCTGGGCGTTGCCGCCGGCGATCGCGATGGGACCGAGCGGCAGACGAACGGCGCGCGCGTGGCTGCGGGGGAGCTTGAACGGGATCTCCTGCGCCAGCGATGCCGAGAGTCGGAAGGCGTGGGAGACGCCGCTCGCTTCTTCGCCGACGACGAAAGCGTTCAACGAGTCGATGTCGAACACCTGCGCGAAGGCGAGCGGCGTCGGGAGCGTCGCGGTCCAGGGAGTTGCGGTGCAGGCGGCGGTGCACGTGAAGTCGATCACGCGCGCGGTCGATCCGGCGACCACGAGCGCGTGCGACGTGTCGAGCGCGTCGACCCCTCCGCCCGTGGTGGGATCGGCGGGGTAGGGGAGCGGCGTCGCGTTCGTCGCTCCCGCGCCGAGCAGCTCGGCCCCGGCGCTCTTCGCGTCTGGGCTTCCACCGGCGACGACGAGCCCGCGTCCCGGAATCCACCCCGCGGCCGCGCCGAGGCGCGCCGTGCCGAGCGTCGCCCACGTGAGCGTCTGCGTGGTCGACACGACGAGGATCGCTGCGGTTGGATCGCCGGTCGTGCGCGTTGCGCCCACGACGTACTCGGTCCCGTCGTCCGCCAGCACCGTGAGCCCGCCGGCGACCGCTCCCCAGGATGTGCCTCCGCTCGGCAGCGTCGCGGCCGTCGTCGTGTCCGCCGAGAGGTCGAGCCATGTCGCGCCGCTGGCGTCGATCGAGAGCGCTTCGAGATCCGAGAGCGCCATCGACTTCGGCGCCGTCGCGAACGTCGGCGGGGCGGCGTACGAGTCGTAGCCGATCAGGTCGTACAGGTTCGTGGTCGTCGCCGTGGCCGTGTCGGTGCCGCCGGCTTCGAAGAGGTAGCGGCCGCCGAGCACGCCGAGGAGCGGCGCGTTGCGCGCGTCGTTGAGCGGCGACGGCATGCGCGAGAGCACCCCGTCGCGCTGCACGAACACCTCGAGCACGCTCTCGGCGAGCGCGCCGAGCTGAACGGGGAGCGTCTCGCCGATCGCCACCGCGCCCCCGTCGGCGCCGAACGCGGTGACGCGGATGGCGTAGGTCGCGCTCTCGTCGAAGTCGCCCATGTCGATCGAGCTCTGCGACACCGATTGCCCGTGCACCAGCGACGTCACGCCACCATCGGCGCTGATGCCGTCGACGTCGAGCGTCGTCGCGGCCGGCGGTCCGACGAACGGGTCGTCGACCGTGAGGATCTGGATCTGGCCCTCGTCGGGCGACGCCTTGCACGCGCCGGAGGCGAGCGCAGCGAGGGCGAAGAACACCGGGTGGACGGGGAGGTGACTGCGCTTCACGCCGGCTCTCTTACCATGCGCGCCCGCGTGCTAGAAAACGCGCGTGCAGGGTGTCGTCCGAGAGATTGCCGCGCCGGCGAACGTCGAGGCGATCGCGCGCGCGCTCCGCGGTTCGTCCGGGCTCGCGGTGCTCCGGAGCGACGGGCGAGGGGCGCTGCGCGAGCGCGACGCGGCGTCGAGCTTCGTGGCGTGTGAGCCGGTGGAGCGATGCTCGGGCGACGAGGCGTGGGTGCCGGCCGAGGGGTCGCGGGGGGACGTGCGCGCATGGAACGGCCGCGCGGCGGCGCCGAGGTGGATCGGCCTCGTGCCGTACGAAGCGACGCGCGCGATCGAGCGAGCGGCGTGGACGCGATCGCCCGATCTGCGCGCGCCGGCGTTCTTCACGCGGCCGACGTGGCTGCGGTACGACGCGGTGGCGCGCGTGGATCACGCGACGGGGACGGTGTGCATCGAGGCCGACGACGCGCCCGCCGCCGAGCGCCTCGCGCGTCGGATCGTCGACGGGCTCGCGTCGCATCGCGCTCCGACCGCGATCGACGCGCGTCTCCTCCCGCCCCACGAGGCCGACGACGCCCACGCCGCGCGCATCCGCGCCGTGCTCCAGCGCATCGCCGCCGGCGACGTCTACCAGGTGAACGTGGCGCGCGCGATCGACCTCGAGATTCGCGCCGGCGATCTCATCGACGTCTTTGCGCGCCTCTACCGCGCTTCGCCTGCGCCGTACGGGTTCTTCGCCGACTTCGGCGACGCCTGCGTGTGCGCGGCGAGCCCCGAGCTCGCGCTCGAAGTGCGCGGCGATCGACTGCGCACGACGCCCATCAAGGGGACACGCCCGCGCGGCCACGAGGCCCACGCCGATCTCGCCCTGGCGCGCGCGCTCGACGCCGACGCGAAGGAGCGCGCCGAGCTCACGATGGCGATCGATCTCCACCGCAACGACCTCGGTCGCGTCGCGGCCATCGGCAGCGTGCGCGTCCTCGGCGATCCGCGCGTCCTCGGCGGCGTCACGGTGTGGAGCCGCGTCGCGGAGGTGGTCGCGCGACGAGCGCCGGGGGTCACGCTCGATCGCATCGCGCGCGCGGTCCTCCCGTGCGGGAGCGTCACCGGCGCCCCCAAGGTCCGCGCGATGGAGATCATCGCCGAGCTCGAGCCGGTCCGCCGCGGCGCGTACACGGGGGCCTTCGGCTACGTCGCGCGGGACGGCGATCTCGTCCTGGCCATGGCGATCCGCACGCTCGAAGTCGCCGCGCCGAACGCCGGCGGAAGGCGCGCACGCTACGCCACGGGCGGGGGCATCGTGGCCGACAGCGACCCGATGCGCGAAGTCGAAGAGACCAAGTGGAAAGCGGCGCAGCTGGCGTCGCTGATCTCGACAGCGTCGCCACCGTCCGGCTCGGTGGAGCGCGTCCCCGCAAAGTTGTCCGAAGTCCCATGTTTTCGCTAGCGGAAGTAGGAGCGAGATGAGTCTGTCCGATCGAGTCCGAGTTGCGATCACCCACGCGCTGGAGCGCATCGCGGACGCCGGTGAACTCGGCGATCCGGCGACCGTGCGCGCGGCGCTGGCCACGTCGACGCAATGGACCGTCGAGCGCCCGAAGCGCGCCGAGCACGGCGATCTGGCCACGAACGCGGCGATGGTCCTCACGAAGAAGCTCGGCAAGCCCCCGCGCGTGATCGCCGAAGCGCTCACCATGGCGCTCGGCAAGAGCGAGGTCGTGCGGAGCGCCGAGATCGCCGGCCCCGGCTTCGTCAACCTGCGCGTTCACCCGCGCGCGCTCCACGACGAGCTGCGCGAGATCCTCCGCGCCGGCGTGGGCTACGGTCGCGCGCCGAGCGGCATCGGCGAGCGCATCGACGTCGAGTTCGTGAGCGCCAACCCCACCGGCCCGATCAACGTGGCCAGCGGTCGCAACGCGATCTTCGGCGACACCGTCGCGCGCCTCCTCGAGGCCACAGGGCATCGCGTGACGCGCGAGTACTACATCAACGACTTCGGAAATCAGATCCGCGAGTTCTCGGAGAGCGTGCGCGCGGTCGCCGAAGGGCGCGAGGTCGGCGAGAAGGGGTACCACGGCGCGTACGTCGAGGAGCTCGCGACCTACCTCCAGAAGACCGACCCGGCGTCGCTCACCGGAGACCCGGCGCAGCTGTCCCGCACCTGCACGATGTGGATGCTCCGCGGCATCCCCGGCTCGCGCGTGCTTCCCGGCATTCGCCGATCGCTCGCCGACATCGGCGTCACGATGGACGTGTGGTTCAGCGAGGACTCGCTCCATCGCTGGGGCGCGGTGCCGGCGGCGCTCGCGCAGCTCGAAGCGACCGGGAACCTCGTGGCCAAGGACGGCGCGGTGTTCTTCGTGGGCAAGGACGCGGTCGACGACAAGGATCGCGTCGTCAAGAAATCGAGTGGAGAGTACACGTACTTCGCCAGCGAGATCGCGTACCTCGCCGACAAGGTCTCGCGCGGGTACGACCGCCTCATCACCGTGCTGGGCGCCGATCACCACGGCTACGTGCCGCGCGTCCGCAACGCGCTCGAAGCGCTCGGCCTCCGCAGCGAGTCGTTCGAAGCGCTGCTGTATCAGCTCGTGTTCATCTACAAGGGCGGCGAGGTCCTCAAGTCGAGCAAGCGCGCCGGCAACTTCGTCACGTGCGAAGAGGTGGCCGAAGAGATCGACGAGGCCGCGGGAGTCAAAGGGGCCGGGCGCGACGCGCTCCGCTACTTCTTCCTCTCACGCGGCGCGAACTCGAACGTCGAGTTCGACATCGANNGCCACGCGCGCCTCTGCTCGATCCTGCGCAAGGCCAAAGAGCTCGGCATCGAGCCGAGCGGCGCGTTGAGCGAAGCGGCGTGGGCGACACTGGCGAACGCCGACGAGCTGTCGATCGCGCACCGTCTGTCGGAGCTCCCCGAGGTGATCGCCGACGCCGCCAAGACGCGCGAGCCGCACAAACTCGTCTTCTACGTGAACGATCTGGCGAACTCGTTTCAGAGCTACTTCACGCGCTTGAAGAGCGATCCGATCCTCCCGCCCGCGTCGGTGCAGGCGAAGGCGGGGTGGGAGCGCGAGTGGGACTTCGACAAGACGCGCGCGCGCATCGCGTGGATCGAGGCGATCCGGATCGTGTACGCGGCGACCCTGGGGCTGCTCGGCGTGAGCGCGCCCGAACGGATGGATCGACCGGAAGCGGCAGCGGACGGGGCGGCGGTCGAGACCGCGGACGAGAGTTGATCGCAGGCGAGAGGGAGCAGACGATGGAGCAAGCAGCAGCCGTGAGAAACCTCGAGCAGATTCAAGAGCAGGACGAGACGACGTCGATGCCGCGCGCGCTGAGCCTCGGGCTCATCGCGCTGGGCGTGGCGTGCGTCGTGTTCGCGATCGTGGCGGTCGGCGGGCGGAAGACGGGGACCACCGAGAAGCGGCCGGACCCGCTGGGCGATCTCGTCGCGCAGCACGCGAAGGGGGTCGCGCCGAACGCGCCGACGGCGGCGGCGATGGTGACGCAGCTGTCGGCGAAGGACGTGACGTTTCCGTCGATCCTGAGCGACGACGCGCGGCCGACGACGGCGTTGGCGGCGGTGAGGGCGAACGGGAACGCGAACGCGAACGCGAACGCGAACGCGAACGCGAACGGGAATGCGTTTGCGGGGAGTCCGCCGCCGGCGTCGGATCGGTTGCCGGTGGTGACCTTCCCCGGGGGGACGCCGCCGGTGCCTCACGACGACAGCACCAGCCCGCCGCCCGCACCCGCCAAGCAGTCGCTCCCCGCGCAGAACGTGCTCGAAGCGTCGCCCATCGTGACGCGGCCGCGCGATCCGATGACGAAGAGCGCGTCCGACGCGGGCGACGTGAACACGCCGTCGGCGGCGCTCGCGCCTACCGGTCACGAAGGGGGATGGCAGCTCCAGGTCAGCTCGTTCAAGACGCAGTCAGAGGCCGAGCAGTTCGCCGAGCAGCTCCGGGCGCGCGGACACAAGGCATACACGCTCGAAGCGCGGGTCACGGGGCGCGGAACGTGGTGGCGCGTTCGCGTCGGGCCGTTCTCCTCGCTGCACTCGGCGCAGGCGTATCGGTCGACGTTCGAAGCGAAAGAGCACGTCGTCCCGTTCGTGGTGACGCCGGAAAAATCCCCCGAGAAGCACTAGCCCCCCGACCAATCGTTCGTGGCAGTGGGAAGCAGTGGCCCTCCCGAGACGTACGTTTCGGTCGAGGCCCGTTGTGCTCGGGCGCCTTCATGGAAGACGTCCCGAAGAACTCCGAAGTCGACCGCGCGCGTGCACGCGTAGGGCAGGTCCTCAGGGGGAAGTGGCGGCTCGATCAGCTCCTGGGGATCGGCGGCATGGCGGTCGTCTACGCGGCGACGCACCGGAACGGGAATCGCGTCGCCGTCAAAGTGCTCCATGCCGAGCTCGCGCGGAGCCCCGACGTGAGGGCGCGTTTTCTTCGCGAGGGGTACCTGGCGAACGCAGTGGATCACGCGGGCGCAGTGTCGGTCATCGACGACGACGTCGGCGACGACGGCTCGGTGTTCCTGGTGATGGAGCTTCTCCTCGGCGAGACGATCGAGCGGCGGTGGGAGCGGAAGGGGAGGCGACTCCCGATCGTCGAGGTGCTCTCGATCGCCGATCGACTGCTCGACGTGCTCGCGTCGGCGCACGCCAAGGAGATCGTTCACCGCGACATCAAGCCGGAGAACGTGTTCCTCACGCGCGAAGGCGAGGTGAAGGTGCTCGACTTCGGCATCGCGCGCGTGCGCGAAGTGTCGCCGCGCGCGAACGCGACGCAGGGCGGGGCCACGATGGGGACGCCGGTGTTCATGCCCCCCGAGCAGGCGCGCGGACGCTGGGACGACGTCGACGCGCGCGCCGACCTGTGGGCCGTCGGCGCGACGATGTTCGCGCTCCTGACCGGGCGCTTCGTTCACGAAGCCGAGACGGTGAACGAGCAACTGCTCAGCGCGATGACGAACGCCGCGCCGAGCCTCTCGTCGATCGTGCCCGACGTGCACCCGGCGGTGGCCGAGGTGATCGATCGCGCGCTCTCTTTCCGGAAGGAAGAGCGCTGGCACGACGCGCACGCGATGAAGAGCGCGATCCGCCGGGCGTACCGCGCGTCGCACGGCGACGGATCGACGAGCGTGCCGATCGCGCCGACGTACTCGGAGCTCGACTCGAGTGACGTCGTCTCCTCGCTCTCGCTCACCAGGACGCAGACGAGCGAGCCGGGCGTCGTGTCGGCGCCGTCGGCCGCCCCCGCGTCCGATACGCTTCCGTCGGCGCGCTTGCCCAGCCGTACGCCGTTCGTGGTGGGGCTCTCGGCCGCCGGGCTCGGCGTCGTCCTCACGCTGGCGGCGTTCGCGCGTCACCCCGGGGATGCGCCCATGCGCGCGGCGAGCGCGGCCTCGGTCGACCCGGTCGCGGTCACGCTTCCGCCCGCCGACGACCCGCGCCTCACGCACCCCTCTGACGATGCGCTGCTCGTCGAGATCGACGCGCCCGACGCGGGAAAAGCGGTGGTTTCCGACCCGAAGCCGGCGACGCGTACCCCGAGCTTGCTAGACCGGCGGCATTGAGCGACAAGTTTTCTCCTGTCGATGAACATCGTCTCTCGCCTACGGCTCGCGGCCGTCGTTTCGGCTTGCTTCGCCGCGGCCCCTGCCTTCGCGCAGCCGGTGACGGATCCGGCCGCGGCCGACGCGCTCTTTCAGAAGGGGCGTGAGGCGGCCGAGAAGGCGGACTGGACGACGGCCTGCCCGAAGTTCGCCGAGAGCCAGCGGCTCGATCCCGCGCCGGGCACGCTGCTCAACCTCGCCGACTGCGAGGAGCACCTGGGGCAGGTCGCGAGCGCGCACGAGCATTTCAAGACGGCGCTGGAGACGCTGAGCGCGAACGACGATCGCATTCCGTTCGCCAGGTCGCACCTCGCGGCGCTCGAGAAATCCATTCCGCATCTCACGCTCAACGCGGCGCCCGATCTCCCGGCCGACGCCAAGGTCATGCGCGACGACGTTCAGCTCGGCAGCGCATCGTTCGGTCTCGCGATCCCCGTGAACCCCGGCACGCACATGATCGTCGTTACGGCGCCCGGGCACAAAGAGAAGCGCACGACGATCACGCTCAAGGTCGGCGAGGCGGAGACGCTCACGCTTCGCGCCGGCGACGTCGAGGCGATCGCGCCGGTCGTGGTCGCGCCCGTTCCGCGCACGCCCCTTCCGCATATGAATGGGGCCGAGGTTGCGGCCGGTGGTGGTTCGACGCGCGCCGCGGGGCTCGTGCTGGGGTCGATTGGACTCGTCGGCCTCGGTGCAGGGGCGGTGACGGGGCTGATGGTGCTCGGAAAGAAATCGATCATCAACGATCCGACGCACTGCGATCAGGCGACGCACGTGTGCGATCAAGCCGGCGTCGATGCAGCGAGCTCCGGCAAGACGCTCTCGCTCGTGAGCACGGTCGCGTTCGCCGCCGGTGGCGCAGCGCTCGTCGGAGGAGTGGTGCTCCTTGTCGTCGGCAACAGCGAGACGAAGACTGCGACCATCGTGACTCCAGAGTCATACGTCGGCGGCGCGGGGCTCCGCGTCATCCACACGTTTTGAGCGAGCGCACGCGCGTCATCACGCGCGCACTCGCGCGAGGGCTCGTCCTATGGCAGAAAGAAGGAGGCAGCGCGTTCGATGACGCTATCGGCACCGGTTTGGATCGTAGCGCTCGCGCTCGCGGCGATCGCCCCTTGGTGCGTTCGCGCACTCTCCGATCGCTTCGAGCTTCGCATTCGCCGCCGCACGGAAGCTCTGGTCGCGCGTGCACGAAGTGGTACGCGCGATGCAACTCATTCCGAGAAGTGAATGAAGCGCTTGTCGTACCTTTCGTAGCCCAAAAGTAGCGCTGCTGGCCGTCTTGGCCGTCAATGAGACCGCGGGCGGCGTACCGAAGAAGCAACGGAGACAAAATCACGATGGCACGTCTGTTCGGACTGTTGGGAAATCGCGCCGATCTCGCAGGGCGCGTGCTCGCCTTCGAGACCGAGGCGCTGCGCGTGCGCGCGCGAGGGCAGCCGCTCGGCTGGGGCGTCGGGTTCTATCAAGCGGGCGAAGTGCTCATGCGCCGCCGGCCGATCGACGATCGCGAGGAGATCGATCTGGCGAAGCAGTGCGCCGACGTGCGTGGCGACGTCGTGCTCGGGCACGTGCGATCCGCCACGGTGGGTACTTTGCGCACCGAGAACACGCATCCTTTTCGCTACCGCCAGTGGCTTTTTGCGCAGACAGGCACGGTCGCGAAGTTCGACGCCATCCGTGAGCGCCTGACGGCGAGCGTGCCCGAGTTCTTGCGCGCGGGGATTCGCGGCGAGACCGACGCGGAGATCCTGTTCCACGTCTACTTGTCGTTCCTGCATGACGCGGGGCGGTTGAACGACATGGTCGTAGAGCCCGCCGCGGTGCGCGAGGCGCTGCGATCGAGCCTGCAGGTCATCGACGGGATGACGGCCGAGATCGGCGGCGAGCCCGGCGCGATCAACCTGATGATCACGAACGGTGAGTACCTCGTCGCCGCGCACCGCGCGAAGAAGATGGCGTACCGCGTGTTCGCCGGGCGCGCCGACGCCGAGGCCATCATCGGCGACGACGTATCGTTGAAGCGAAAGACCCCCGAGCTGTCGCAGATGCATTTCGTGCTGCTGGCGAGCGATTTCGACGAAGAGGTGCCGCAGCGCTGGAAGCCGATCGCCGACCGCGTGCTGGTGACGTTGGCGCGTGGGAACGAACCGGTCATCGAAGCGATCTGACGCGCGCGTGATCGTCCGCGTGGCGCAGAGGACGTTCGCGGCGATGGGCGCGCTCGTGGCGGCGTGCGGTGGAGCGCGCGCGCCCGCGGCCGCGCCCG
>PLXW01000016.1 GCA_003151595.1 Myxococcales bacterium | reverse complement strand
GTTCGGGGTCGGGGTCGCGTTCGGGTTCGCGTCCGGCGTCGGAAGCGCGTTCGCGCCCGGCGCGCGCCTCGGCGCAGAACGCGGTGACACGATCGCCGCCGCGTCACGCGCTCCGCGCGCGAGCCAGTCCCCGCACGCCGGCACGAAGGCCCGCGCGCCGATCGCCACGATCACGAACGGCAGCGCGAGCAACAGCGCCGTACGCCACCGCAGTTTCACCCGCCGGCCGAGTCTCCCTCGCCCTGCGCGTTGTCGTCGTCGTCGTCATCGTCGTCTTCTTCACCGGCGTTGAGCTCGGTGAGCGACGGCAACGAGTCGGCGACCGGCGCGATGACGCGCCCTTCCTTCTCCGCCTTCTGGCGCTCTTTCTCGGCGGTGATCTTCGCCTGCGCGACCTTCTGCATGATGGCCGGCTTCGGCGCGATCACGATCGTCATCGCGCGCGCTTCCATCATCGCCCGCGTTTCGACGTTCGCCAGGTCCTCGGTGCCCGCCACGACGACGGTGAGCTGCTCCTGCGCCTTCTCGGGGTGCGTGATCTCGCGACCGCGGAAGCGTACGGTGAACTTCACCTTGTGGCCCGCCTCGAGGAAGCGACGCGCGGCCTTCACCTTGAAGTCGAGATCGTGGTCGTCCGTCTTCGGACGCAGCTTGATCTCCTTGATGTCGACGACCGTCTGCTTCCGCTTGGCCTCGCCGGCCTTCTTCTTCTCCTCGTACTTGTACTTTCCGAAGTCGAGGATCTTGCACACCGGCGGGTCGGACTTGGGGTTGACCTCGACGAGGTCGAGCCCCTGCTCCTGGGCCTTCCTGAGCGCTTCGTGAGTTTGCAGCACACCGAGCATGGACCCGTCGGCGTCGATGACGCGGACTTCGGGCACGCGAATGCGGTGGTTCACACGGATCTGAATTCCGCGTTGCTGCTGGCGAGGATCGAAACGGGGGCGGCCCATGGACATAAGGGAAACGTGACCTCCTGTAGGAGTGGGAATTCGAGCGAGAGGCGCATCTTCCGCGAAAAACGGGCGGAGTCAACGGACGTGGCCCCGGGAGGGGCGGATTTCCGCGGAGAATCCGCGGTGGCGGTTCAGTTTGGGGATACGCGAGCCGCGCAGACGAGACTCCAGCGGCTATTCGTCTACCGGCGGTGAGTCCAGCGCGGCCCATAGCTCAGGGAGATTGAGGCGCAGGCCTTCGCAGCCCGGGACTTCTTCGACGACCTCGTTCGTCGCGACCAGCGCGAGGACGTAGCGCCCGTCCGCGCCGAGCTCGAGAATTTCGAAAGTGCGGGAGACCGGATCCACGAGCCAGTACCAGCGAATCCCGAAGGCGGCGTAGTCGACCACCTTCTCGGCGCGATCACGGCGATGGTCCCGCGGTGTGGTCGAAATCACCTCGACCGCAATGCTCGGCGGCGTACGCGCCAGTGCATCCCTGTTGCGCGGGGGCTCTCCACCGCGCAGGTACATCACACCAACGAGACCGACAACTCGACCTGCTAGACGCTGGCTGACTGTCTCCAGCTCCTCCAGCGACTCGACTATGTGCTCCCTCAGCACGAGATCGTGCACATCGCGCTGGAGCTCAAGGAAAGACGTGCGCGTCGCAGAGCCTCACGTGCGGCCCCTCGACCGACGGCTGCGGCGGGACGCTCGATTGCGGAACGTGCGCCGCGGGATCGGCGTGCGAGAGCGGCGCGTGCGTGTGTCAGCCCACGGCGTGCAACGGGCGATGCGGCACGGTGTCGAACGGATGCGGCGGCGTCATCGCCTGCGGGAAGTGCGGACCGTGCACGCCGAGCTGCAGCGGGAAGAAGTGCGGCGTCAGCGACGGGTGCGGGAGCACTTGCTACGGGTCGTGCGCGAAGGCGGGGTACGTGTGCACGGACGACGGGGACGGGATGAATATCTGCGAGCGGGGGGGNNAGCGGGGGGAGTGAAGTCGACGCCTCTGACGCCGAGCCTGGCGCAAAACGTCGGGCGAAGGACGCCGGAGAGAGGGCGACTGCCTGTTGGCGGCGTGGATTTCACGTCGAGCGCAGCCGATTCGACGCCCGTCGCATCGAGCATGCAGCGACGGGGCTCGCGCGCGATGCTTTGGGCACCGAGCTCGATGACGGCGGGCTCGCGCTCGACATCGCGCCACGCAATTTTGATGGCCAGCCACGCAGTTTTGATGGCCAGCCACGCAATTTCGATGGCCAGCCACGCAGTTTCGACGGGCCGCAACGCAATTGCGACAGGCCGCCACGCAATTTCGGAAGGGACATCACGCAATTTCGACCCCGCGCCACGCAGTTTCGATGGTCCGGTCATCGCGTGCGAGGCCGCGAGGGTCGTGAGCGCCGGCCCTCACCCCGTGTTCCGCAGCCCGGCAGCGATCCCGTTGATGGTCAGCAAGATCGCCCGCTGCAGATCCTGCGGCACCGCTCCCCCCTCGCGCACGATCGCGCGCTTCCTTCTCAGGAGCTCGATCTGCACGAAGCTCAACGGATCCACGTACGGGTTCCGCAGCTCGATCGATCGCGCCAGCGGCGAGCTCTCTGCGAGCAGCGTGTCGCGGCGCGCGATGGCGCGAACCGCACGCACTGCGCGTCCGTGATCGAGCGCGATCGTTCGGAAGAGAGTCTGCGCGAGGGCGCGATCGTCGACGAGCGAGGCGTACTCCGCGGCGATCGGGAGATCGGTCGTGGCCAGGGCGACGGCGACGGCGTCGAGGGTCGTGGCGAAGAAGGGCCACGTCTCGCGCATGCGGCGAACGAACGGGACTCCGTGCTCGCGCACCAGCTCTTGAAGCGCGCGGCCGGCGCCGAACCAGCCAGGGACCATCTGGCGCGATTGGTTCCAGGCGAACACCCACGGGATCGCGCGGAGGTCGGCGAGCGACGAGGCGCCCGTGCGGCGCGAAGGGCGTGAGCCGAGCGGGAGCGCGCCGATCTCGTCGAGCGGGGTCGATTGCTGGAAGTAGGCGACGAAGCCGGAGTGGTGAACGAGGCCGCGATAGACCTCGAGGCTCGTGGCGGCGGCGCGCGTGAAGGCCGCTTCGTATTCGGCGATGGCGTCGGGCGTCGCGGCGTCTTGCGGGAGCTTGCAGGTGAGCGACGCGCCGAGCACGCCGCCGATCGTGAGCTCGAGGTTCCGCTGCGCGATCGGCGGGAGGAGGTACTTCCACGCCAGCACCTCGCCTTGCTCGGTGAGCTTGAAGCGGCCGTCGATCGATCCGGGAGGGAGCCCTTCGATCGCGCGACGTGACGGACCGCCGCCGCGACCGATCGATCCGCCGCGCCCGTGGAACACCTTCACCGCGATGCCCGTGCGCCGTTCGAGCTCCACGATCCCTTGCTGCGCGCGGTACAGCGCGAACGACGAGGCGAGGATGCCGGCGTCCTTGTTCGAATCGGAGTAGCCGACCATGACCTCCTGCGCGCGGCCGCGGAGATCGAGGTAGCGGGCGTACGCCGGATCGGCGACGGCGGCGGCGAGCTCGCGCGGGCAGCGTTCGAGATCGTCGAGCGTCTCGAAGAGCGGGACGATCGAGACGTCGGCCACGCCAGCCTCGGGTCGATAGAGGCCGACGGCGCGCGCGAGGACGAGCGCCGCGATCATGTCGGCGTGGCCGCGCGTCATGCTGAGGATGAAGGACTCGGCGCTCGAGGAAGAGACGCGGCGACGGATGGCGGCGAGGGCGTCGAGCGCGCGCATGCCGGGGCTTTTGTTGGCGGACGGTGCGCGCGCGTCGTCGCGGAGCGCAGCGTGGAGCGCGTCGATCGCGATCGGCGCGTCTTCGGATCCTGCGCCCGTCGGCGCGGCGATCCCCAGCGACTCACGCACGGCGTCGCGCACCCACGCGGCAGGCACGCGCACGTCGAGCTTCGCCAGATGAAACCCGAAAACCTCGACCTGACGCGCGACCGCGCGCACCTCCGCGAGCCCCGCGTGGTCGCCGCGGTTCGAAGCGAGCGAGCGCTCGATCAACGCGAGGTCGCCGCGCAGATCCTCGGCCCGCGCGTAGCCAACGCCCATCTCGGTCGGCGCGCCGGTTCGTCCGCGAACGAGCGCGTCGCGCGTCGCGGCGAGACGCGCGACGATCCATCGCAGCTTCTGGCGGTACGGCTCGTCGGTCGGCCGCGGCTCCAACGTGGCCGCGAGCACCGGGTGAAGCGCGTAGTCGTGTGCGATCGAGTCGAGCAGCTCCTTCGTGACCCCCGCGCGCCGCCAGCTCTGCGAGAGGCGCGCGCCGAGCTGATCGATCGCGCGCATGTGCAACGTGACCGCGCGCGCCGCTTGCGCGAACGCCGTGTCGATCGCGATCTCGGGCGTGACGCTCGGGTTCCCATCCATGTCCGCGCCGACCCACGACCCGAAGCGGAGCAGCGCCGGCACGCGCACGCCGTCACCGTAGACCGACTTCACCGCGCGCTCGAGCGTCGCGTAGACGCGCGGCACGAGCGGATGGAGCACGTCTTCCAGGTAGAAGAGGACGCTCTTCACCTCGTCGCCGACGAGCGGTCGCTCGCGCCGGATCTCCTCGGTCTGCCAGAGGAGCGTGATCTCTTCGCGCAGCGCTCGCGCGGTCTCCTCCGACTCGGCGGGCGTGGCGTTCGGAACGTCGAGCGCCGCGAGCAGGTCCGCGATGCGGCGATGCTTGTCGAGGACGGTGCGCCGCTGCGCTTCGGTCGGGTGCGCGGTGAACACGAGCTCCACGCACGCCCTTTCGAGCAGCGCCTGCGCGTCCTCGCGCGACGTCTTCTCCAGCACCGGCACCAGCTCGGCGAGCGGCCCCAGCGGCGACTCGCCGGCGCGTGCATAGTCCCCGTATCGGCGAACGCGGTGGTGCTGCTCGGCGAGGTTCACCGCCTGGAAGTAGTGCGCGAACGCGCGCGCCACCCGCTCGGCCGTCGGCGTATCGAGCGCACGAACCGCCGCGCGCAAGGCCTCGGTCGCCGCTTCGCGATGCGAGCTCGCGCGCCGCTCTTTCGAGATCGCGCGAATGCGCTCTTCGAGATCGAAGAACGCGCGCCCCTCCTGCTCGATCAGCGCCTCGCCGAGGATGCGCCCGAGCGCGGAGACGTCGCGACGGAGAGGCTCGGTGGGGTCGTTCGACATCGTGGCGCGAACGTTACCCCCCGAGTCAGCGGACCGTCACCCCGGCGCTTTGCTCTCTTCCACGATCGTCGCGATCAGCTGCGCCACCGGGATGGCCCCCAGCTCGCCCCGCTCGCGCGACCGCACGCCCAGCGTCCCCGCTTCGGCTTCCTTCGCCCCCACGACGCAGAGGTACGGATACCGCGCGAGCCGCGCGTTCCGGATCTTCGCGCCCAGCTTGTCTGCGCTGGCATCGATGTCGACGCGCACGCCCTTCGCCGCGAGCTCCGCCTTCACCTTGTAGGCGTACTCGTCGACCTTCTCGCTCACGGTCAGCACGATCGCCTGACGCGGCGCGATCCACGTCGGGAAGTTCCCGGCGCAGTGCTCGAGGTACACGCTGAAGAAGCGCTCGAGCGACCCCAGGATCGCGCGGTGGAGCATCACCGGGCGGTGCTCCTTGCCGTCGTCGCCGATGTACGTGAGGTCGAAGCGCTCCGGCAGGTTCGGGTCGTACTGCATCGTGCCGAGCTGCCACGAGCGCTTGAGCGCGTCCTTCACGTGGAACTCGATCTTCGGTCCGTAGAACGCGCCTTCGCCCGGCAGGTACTCGAACTTGAGCCCCGCCTGATCGAGGCCGTCGGCCAATGCGCGCTCGGCGCGATCCCACAGCTCGTCGCTGCCGATGCGCTTGTCGGGGCGCGTGGCGAGCTTCACGTCGATCGAGGTGAACGTGAACGCCTTGTAGACGGAGTTGAAGAACCCCATGAACTTCGCGATCTCGCCGGCGACCTGCGCCTCGGTGCAGAAGATGTGACCGTCGTCCTGCGCGAACGAACGCACGCGCGCGAGCCCGTGCACGACGCCGCCGCGCTCGTAGCGATGCAGCCGACCGAAGTCGGCCATGCGCCACGGGAGCTCGCGGTAGCTGCGCTTGCGTGATCCGAAGATGATGCAGTGGCTCGGGCAGTTCATCGGCTTGATGCCGAGCGCGCGCTGCTGGAGATCGCCGAGCAGCTCTTTGCTGCTGGGCTGCGCCGCGACCGCGTCCTCCATGAGGTCCTCGGTCCACACGCGGTACATGTTCTCGTTGTAGTTGCCGAGGTGACCGCTCGTGCGGAACAGCGACGGGTCGAACAGCTGCGGCGTGATGACCTCTTCGTACCCTTCGGCGTCGTAGAGATCGCGGAGGTACTGGACCATCCGGTTGTAGACGTAGGCGCCCTTCGGCAAGAAGAACGGCATCGCGGGGGCGACCTCGTTGAAGAGGAAGAGGTCGAGCTCCTTGCCGAGCTTCCGGTGGTCGCGCAGCTTCGCTTCTTCGATGAGCCGCAGGTGCTCGGCGAGATCTTCCTTCGTCGCGAACGCGGTGCCGTAGATGCGCTGGAGCATCGGGTTGCGCTCGTCGCCGCGCCAGTACGCGCCGGCCACGTGCGTGAGCTTCACCGCTTTGAGAAAGCCGGTGCTCGGCACGTGCGGGCCTTCGCAGACGTCGAACCACGAGTAGTCGTTCGCGCCGTGGCGATAGATCGAGACCTCTTCGCCTTCGGGGATCGACTTGATGATCTCGACCTTGAAGTGCTCGCCCATCTTCTCGAAGGTCTGGATCGCCTCTTCGCGCGACACGACCTCCCTGCGGAAGGGCGTGTTGAACTTCGCGATGACCGACATGTTCCCTTCGATCTTGCGAAGGTCCTCCTCGGTGAAGCCGCCGCCCGGCTTTTCGAAGTCGTAATAGAAGCCGTCTTCGATCGCGGGGCCGATGGTGACCTTCGTGCCGGGGAACATGCGCTGCACTGCGTCGGCCATGACGTGCGCGGCGGAGTGGCGAATGACGGAGAGCCCCTCGGGGTCGGTGGCCTTGATGGGCGTGATCCCGGTCTTGGGATCGATCGGCGTGTGGAGGTCGACGATCTTTCCGCCGGCCTTCACCGCGACGACGTCGTCACTCATCAATCCCTGCGCGACGAGGAGCTCACGCGGGGTCTTCCGTTCAGTCTTTTGGGGTTCCATCGGAGACATCGCTTTAACACGCGGAGGCCGAGCGCGGCAGAGCGAAGCTTGCTAAGAAGCGCTCCATGCAGAGACCGGCATCGTTCCTCGCCCCGATCGCTTTCGTCCTCGCCGCGTGCGCCACCGCCACGCCGCCGCAAACGCCTCAGTCGATCACGACGCCGACGGCCGCCGTCGCGCCGCAGTCCTCGACTACGATGGCGCCCATCATGACGAAGAGCTTCGACCCGGTTGCGACCGGCCTCACCACCGACGGCGTGCGCGCCATCTGCGACGATCACCTCGCGAACGCGAAGGGCATCCTGGAAGAGATTCGATCACGCGCGGGCGCGCCGGCGGATCAACTCACGTACGCGAACACGATCGGTCGCTTCGACGACGTGGCCGCCGAGATCTCGGACGCGGGGCAGTTCCCGTACTTGATGGCGGTCGCGCATCCGGACAAGGCCGTTCGCGACGCCGCCAAGGAGTGCCAGCCGAAGAGCGAGCAGGTCACGACCGGGCTCTACCTCGACGCGAAGCTCGCGTCGGTGCTGAAGGGGTATGCCGCGAAGGGCGAGAAGCTCGAAGGCGAGCGCGCGCGTTTGCTCAGCGACACGCTCCGCGACTTCCGTCGCAACGGCATCGAGCTGTCGGATGCGGATCAGACCAAGCTCCGCGCGCTCAACAAAGAGATCACCGAGATCGGTCAGAAGTTCGAGACGAACATCGCGTCGTCGACGGCGCACCTCGCGCTCGATCCGAAGCAGCTCGACGGGCTCCCGGCCGACTACATCGCGAAGCACCCGGTCAAGGACGGCAAGGTCTCGATCTCGACGGACTACCCGGACTACTTCCCGTTCGCGACGTACGCGAAGGATCGCAAGGCGGCGCTCGAGCTCTACACGCTGTTCACCAACCGCGGCGGCGTCGAGAACGTGAAGCTCCTGGAGCGGATCATCCAGCTGCGAAGCGACAAGGCGAAGCTCCTCGGGTACGCGACGTGGGCCGACTACCAGGTCGAGCCGCGCATGGCGAAGACGGCGGCGACGGTGAACACTTTCCTCGCGCACGTGCGCGACGCGGTTCGCGAGCCGGCGAAGGCGGAGTTCGCGGAGTTCGTGAAGGAGCACGTCGCGCTCGGCGGCAAGGCGACCGACCCGATCCCGCCGTCGGACCGCGTCTACCTGGCCGATCGCCTGCAGAACAAGAAGTACAAGTTCGACTCGAAAGAGCTGTCGAACTACTTCGAGGTCGGCGCGGTCACCAAGGGTCTGCTCGACGTGACGTCGCAGATGTACGGCATCGAATACAAGCAGGTGCAGGCCGAGGCGTGGCACGCCGATGTGACCGCGTACGAGGTCTATTCGGAGGGGAAGCTGATCGGGAAGTTCTACCTCGACCTCCAGCCCCGCCCGGACAAGTTCAAGCACGCGGCGATGTTCCCGATTCGCTCGGCCAAGCGCCTCGCCGACGGCAGCTACCAGCTCCCGGCCGCGGTGCTCGAGTGCAACTTCCCGCCGCCGGCCGCGCCGGGCGCGCCGCCTGCGCTGATGGAGCACGGCGACGTGGTCACGTTCTTCCACGAGTTCGGTCACGTGCTTCACCACGTGCTCACGCGCTCGGACCTCGCGACGTACTCGGGCGCGAACACGGTGCAGGACTTCGTCGAAGCGCCGTCGCAGATGTTCGAGGAGTGGGCCTGGAACAAGGACGTGCTCGACCGCTTCGCCAAGCACTACGCGACGGGCGCGAAGATCCCCGACGCGCTGTTCGCGTCGATGACCAAATCGCGCGCGTTCGGCCGCGCTCTGGCGACGCAGCGGCAGCTGTTCCTCGCGTCGATCGACTTCGAATACCACTCGCGCACGCCGGGCTTCGACACGACGAAGGTGCTCGAAGAGGTGCAGAAGGCGAACGATCCGTTCGCGTACGTGCCGGGCACGCACTTCCAGTCGTCGTTCGGTCACCTCATCGGGTACGACGCCGGCTACTACAGCTACCAGTGGGCGCTCTCGCTCTCGCGCGACGTGCTCACGCGGTTCAAGAAGGACGGCATGCTCAACACGACGACCGCGCGCGCATGGCGTGACGACGTGCTCTCGAAGGGCGGCGGCGAGGACGAGCGCACGATGGTCGCGCACTTCCTCGGTCGCGAGCCGAACGAGCAGGCGTACGTGGCGTTCTTGAAGGGGCAGGACTGAGGCTGTAGTGCTCGGGCGATGGCGAAGATCGCGATCCTCGTAGGCAGCCCGTCTTCTCCCTCGCGAACGGCGCACGCCGCGGCGCACGTGAGCGATTGGCTCACGCGCGCCGGGCATGACGTCACGAGCATCGTCGTGCGCGAGCTCCCGGCGGAGGATCTCGTGCGGGCGCACGTGAATTCGCCGGAGATCGCGGCGGCGGTGGCGGCCGTCGAGCTGGCCGATGCGATCGTGGTGGCGACGCCGATCTACAAGGCGTCGTTCTCCGGCGTGCTCAAGGTGTTCCTCGATCTGCTCCCGCAGTTCGCGTTCGCCGGAAAGTCCGTGCTCGTGATCGCGACCGGCGGCGCGTCGGCGCACGTGCTGGCGATCGACTACGCGCTTCGCCCCGTGCTGATGACGCTGGGCGCGGCGCACGTGGCGCCGGCGTACGTGATCCTCGAGAACGCGATCGTCTCGCGCGACGGCGGCTACGAGCTCACGCCCGACTGCGCGACGAAGCTCGACGAGATGACGAGGGGCTTCGCACGCGTCGTTTCGCTGGGCACGCTCGGGTGAGCGTGAGCGCGCATTCGCGCGAGCGGTTCGCGGTCGAAGCGATCGTGATCGCGGTGGCAGCGTTCGTGCTGGCCTGGGTGTGGCGCGCGGACCTGCGCTGGTTCGAGCGCCACTATCTCCTCTTCTATTGGGCGCGCGATGCGTCCGAGAGGCGCACCGCAATCCTGTGGCGCCTGGCGGGTGGCGTCGTGGCCGCAGCGTTGCTGTTCGTGGTGCGACCGATCGCGGGGCGATGGGCGGGGCGAAGGTCGGCGCGCGAGCTCGCGCACGCGTCGGGGCCGACGGTGGTCGCGCTCGTCCTCGCGCTCGTGGCCAGCGAGATCGGTCTTCGCGTGCTTCATCTCCCGAGGCGCGCGCACAAGCTCGGCACGATCGAGATCCAGATCGGCGAGCTCGACGCGCGCTACGGCTGGCGCTTCGTCGCCTCGCGCGCGACCACGATCCCCACCGGCGGACGCGCGATCGAGTACGCCATCGACGCCGACCACGATCGCGCGCCGTCGATCGGCGCCGTCCCCGATTTCACGCGCCCGACGATCCTCTTCACCGGCGAATCGATCACCGCCGGCCACGGCCTCCACTGGGACGAGACGTTCGCCGCCGGCGTCGGCCGCGCGCTCGATCTCCAGGTCGTCGATCTCGGCGTCCACGGCTACGGCTCCGACCAGGCGTTCCTTCGTCTGTCGGACGCTCTCCCGCGCTTGGAGCGCCCCGTCGCCACAGTGACGTTCTTCTTCTCGCTCATGGTGTGGCGCATGACGCTCGACGATCACCCGCACGTGGTCTTCGACGGCGTCACCCCGCGCCTCGTCTCGCCGCACGGCTTCTTCCACGACCTGCATCTCTCCCAAGCCGCGCGCGGGATCTTCGAGTACCGCGACGACACCGCGCTCGAGACCGCGAAGGCGATCTTCCGCGAGACGGCGCGCATGTCGCTCGCGCGCGGCGCGAAACCGTTCTTCGTCTGCCCGAGCTTCGGGTATCCCGAGCCGCGCGGCGATCGCTGGATCTTGGACGAGCTGTTCACGAATCAGGGGCTCGCGTGTCTCGACGTCGACGTCGGCGACGATCCGATCCCCGGCGACAACCATCCGACCGCGCGATCGATCGCGAAGCTGACGGTCGCGCTGACGGATGCGATGAAAGAGCGGTTGCGCTAGGGTTCCCCGCCGAGAGGGAAGTACGCATGGGGGTCGGGAAATCAGGCGGGATCGATCGCGTTCTCCAGCCGCTTCATCGCTGGATCTGGTCCGACGCGCATCGCCGCGCGAGCAAGCTCCTTCGCTTCGCATCGACCGAGTCGGATAGCGGGCGCGACATGGCCCGCGCCGCCGAGTGCACGCGCGATCCGTTGCTTCGCCGGCTCTATCTGCGTCACGCGCAAGACGAACAGAAGCACGCGAAGCTGTTCACCGATCGCGGGCGCGCCATCCTCACGTCGCTCCCGAACGCGCAACGCAACGGCTTCGAGGCGAACTGGTTCGCGCCGGGCGAGCGAGGTCTCGACGATCTCAAGGTGGACCAGGAGTCCGACGGCTCGCTCCTCGCGTTCCTCCATCTGTCGGAGCGGGCGGGCGCGCAGCGCTTCGTCGTCTACCAGGACGTGCTCGAAGCCGATCCCGAGACGAGCCGCGTGTTCGACATCGTCATCCCCGACGAAGCGTTTCACACGAACTACACGCTGGCGCAGTTGAAGCGGGTGTCGCCGAAGAACTACGTCTGGCATCTGGCGTGGGCGCGGCTCGGTCGCGTGTGGAAGGCGTACCTGCGGCTCGCGTCGGCGGTCGCCAACGTGATGGGGGGCGTCGTGCTCACGGTGCAGTACTTCGTCGTGCTCCCGCTGTTCGCGATGGCTGCGAAGCGCAGCGCGAAAGGCGAGCTCCCCGGTTGGTCCGAAGCGCGCAACACGCGAAACGCGGCGCAGCTCCGCTCGCAGTACTGAGCTCGGAGTAACGCGCCATGAAGATCCTCGGCATCTCTTCTCACTTCCACGACTCGGCCGCGGCGCTCGTCATCGACGGCGTCCCGGTCTGCGCCGTTCAAGAGGAGCGCATCTCGCGCATCAAGAACGACCCCGCGTTCCCGCTGGGCGCCATCGAGTGGTGCCTCGATCACGCCGGGCTCGAGCCGGGTGATCTCGACGCCGTCGTCTTCTACGAGAAGCCGATGCTCAAGTTCGAGCGCATCCTCACCACGGCGCTCCGCGCGTTTCCGAAGAGCTGGAAGAGCTTCCCACACGCGATGAAGAACACGCTCGGCGAGAAGCTGTGGGTCAAAGGGATCATCAAGAGCTACCTCGGCGTCGCCAGCGACAAGATCCTCTTCACCGAGCATCACCAGTCGCACGCGGCCGCGGCGTTCCTCACGTCGCCGGCGAAGAAGGCGGCGATCCTCACGGCCGACGGGGTCGGCGAGTGGGCCACGCTCTCCGTGGGCGTGGGCGAGAAGAAGGACGACGGCTCGACGTCGATCACGCTGCTCCGCGAGCTCCGCTTCCCGCACTCCCTGGGGATGCTCTATTCGACGTTCACCGCGTTCCTCGGGTTCCAGGTGAACGAGGGCGAATACAAAGTGATGGGGCTCGCGTCGTACGGGACGCCCACGTACCTCGACGAAGTGCGGAAGGTCATTCGCCCGCTCGGCGGCGGATCGTTCGCGCTCGATCTCGACTACTTCGACTTCCACACCACGGCGAAGCGCTCGTACTCGGACAGGTTCATCGCGCTCTTCGGAGCGCCGCGCGCGCAGCACGAGAGGATCGATCCGCGAACGCCCGAAGGGATGCGCTTCGCGAACATCGCGGCGAGCGTGCAGCGCGTGCTCGAAGACACGCTGGTGGAGATCACGAAGTCGCTGCGCGAGGAGACCGGCCTCGCGGACCTTTGCTTCGGCGGAGGCGTGGCGCTCAACGGCGTGGCCAACGCGCGCATCTTGCGCGAGTCGGGCTTCGCGCGCCTCCACGTGCCGTGCGCGCCGGGCGACGCGGGGTGCGCGCTCGGCGCGGCGCTGTACGCCGATCGGATCCACTTCGGCAACGCGCACAAGGAGATCCCGAACCATCCGTACTGGGGACCGGCCGTCGACGCCGGCGATCTCGCGCGCCTCGCGAACGAAGACGGCCTCCCGCTCGAGACCGCGCGCGACGACTCGGACGCGCTCGATCGCACGGTCGCTGCGCTCGTCGCCGGCAAGATCATCGGCTGGATGGACGGCAACGCCGAGCTCGGCCCACGCGCGCTCGGCAACCGGAGCATCCTCGCCGCGCCGCACGGCAACGAGATGAAGGACCGGCTCAATCGCGAGATCAAATACCGCGAGGAGTTCCGTCCGTTCGCGCCCGCGGTGCCGATCGAGCTGGCGGGGAAGTTCTTCGATCTCCCGCCGGGCGGCGCCGAGCTCGGCGAGTTCATGTCGGGCGTCTTCCCGGTGCGCCCCGAATGGCGCGACCGGCTCGCGGCGATCACGCACGTCGACGGCACCGCGCGCGTCCAGACGGTCACGCGCGAGGCCGCGCCGCGCTTCTACGAGCTGCTCGTTCGCTACGGCGCGAAGACCGGCATCCCGGTCATCCTGAACACGTCGTTCAACCTCGCCGGCGAGCCGATCGTCACGCGCGCGGTCGAGGGGTATTCGACGTTCCTCCGCTGCGGCATCGACGTGCTCGTCGCCGGCAACCACTTCGTGACGAAGAGGGCAGCGCGCGCGCAGGCGACGAGCGAAGCGCCCGTCTCGGGCGAGGTCACCAAACCCACGAGCGAGATCACGACCGAGGGAGCGATCGCATGTTGAAGAGGCGCGGGAAGATCGAGCGCGGAATGATCGTGATCGCCAGCGCAGTCCCGTCGATCGGCGGCTTCGCGCGCGGCCTGTGGATGAGCGACGGCGGCCGGCGATGGCTCGCGCCGCTCGTCGTGTTCCTGTGCGTGACGGGCCTGGTGCTCGTCCTGGCCGCGACCGTCGAAGCGGTCGCGCCGTTCATCTATTCGATCTTCTGACGCGCTATTTCGCTTCGTGCACCGACGTCACGAAGTACGTCGTGTCGCCGAAGCAGGTCGACGGGATGCCGCGGTGCTCGTCGTACTCGAGCACGAGGCGGTGGCCGGCGAAGTTCTGGATCTGCTGCGAGACCGCGTCGTCGCGCACCGTGAAGTAGAACATCTGCGCCTGCTGGCCATCCATGTTGACCTGCGCGAGCTCCCCCTCGTCGGTCTTACAGAACCACCCTTTCTTCGACATCTTCTGTACGAAGCCGACCCGCTCGCCCGTCGAGTACGCGTAGTGAAGCGACGTGTACGTGTAGAGCGCGGTGCCGAGCACGGCGATCGCGAGCCCCCACACGACGATGCGAATCAGCCATTTCTTGCCGGTGGTGCGCGCGGTGGTGAGGTCCATCGGCGGCGAGTGTCGGTGACGGACGAAGGGAGGTCAACCCGGGCGCGTGCGTAGAACTCGGACGTGAAGCACGGGAATCGCAGGCGCGCCGCGTTGATCGGGGTCGGGTTTGCCTGCGTGCTCGCGCTGGCCGCGGCGTGCGGCGGAGGCAGCGATGCGGGGCCGCTGATTCCAGGAACGGCGTGCATTCCCGGCCAGCAGATCGCGTGCACCTGTCCGGGCGGCGAGGTCGGCGCGCAAGCGTGTACGTCGAACGGCGAGGGCTACGGTACGTGTGCCGGATGCGGCGTCTCGGGTCCGCTCCCCGGGCTCGACGCGACCGTGTCGAACAACGACGGCGCAGGTCCGACGCAAGGCGACGACGACAGCGGTCAGACCACCGGCGGCGACGATAGCGGTCAGGTCACGGGCGACGACAGCGGTCAGACGACCGGCGACGACGGCGGCCATGGAGGCGACGACGGCGGAGGCTCGGGCAACGACGCGGGCGGCTCGCACGACTCCGGCAACGAGCTCGACGCCGGCGAGCCCGACGCCGCCAAGCCCCACGACGCCTCGATCGACGCCACCAAGCCCGAAGACTCCGGCAGCAACCCGCCGGTGGACGCGGGCCCGTGCGACCCCGCGGCGTTCGACTTCACCAACAAGTGCGGCACCACGGCGTCGTGCGATCAGTCGCTCGCCGCCGGCGGACCCGCGAGCGACTTCGCCAAAGCGATCGGCATCTGCCCGGTCTCGGTCGACGCCACGCACTGGGGCCTCGTCTCGGCGACGTACTCGTCGGGTCACTCGTACCAGGACGCGGGCGCGGCCAACTTCGAGCAGCAGCACGGCATCCTTCCGGCGTTCGGCAGCGTCCTCCTTCCGCGCGAAGGATCGATGATGGGCGTCCTCAGCAGCGGCTCGGCCACGGCGACCGACACCGACACGGGCCCGTTCTTCAAGGGGGGCAAGGCCGGCATGCAAGGCGTGGGGGGCGTCCTCGGCACGACGGGCAACTCGGGCGACCTGCCGCCCGGATTTCCGCAGACGTACCCCGGCTGCCCCGCGGTCTCGACGGTCGTGAACGATCTCATCGACGTGCGTCTCCAGATCCGCGTCCCCACCAACGCCACGGGCATGGCCTTCGACTTCAACTTCATGTCGAGCGACTGGCCCGACTACGTGTGCTCGTCGTTCAACGACGGGTTCATCGCGTACCTCTCCTCCGGCGCGTTCAACGGCGGCACGCCGGCGAACATGGCGAAGGACGCGAATGGAAACCCGGTCACGATCAACGCGCCGACGCTCCCCGTGTGCACGGCGGGGACGCAGCTCGCGTGCGCCAGCGGCGCGGGCGACGCCGGTGCGCCGACGTCGACGTGCGTGTCGGGTCCGACGTCGCTCAACGGGACGGGCTATGCCGAAGACACCGCTGGCGACGCCGGGAGCGTCTACTGCGGAACGACCCCGAGCACGAGCGGCGGGAGCACGAACTGGGTGACATCGACCGCGACGGTGCTGCCGGGCGAGGTCATCACGCTGGAGCTGATCATCTGGGACTCACAGGACTCGAGCTACGACTCGAGCGTGCTCCTCGATCATCTCCACTGGTTGCACTGAACGAACGCGACGACCGCGGCCGTCGTCTCCTCGGGGCGCTCCTTGTTCGGAGCGTGACCGCACTCGGGAAGAACGAGGCGCGTGAACGGGCCGCGCACCTGGCGCTCGATGGCGTCGACTTGCGCGAGCGTCCCGTAGGGGTCCGCCTCGCCCTGGATCACGAGCACAGGCACGTCGATCGACGGCAGCGACGACTCGATGTTCCATGCGCGAAATCCCGGATCGAGCCACGCGCGGTTCCACCCCCAGAATGCGCCGTCGACGTTCGCCCCCTGGCGCTTCGCGAGTCGCTCTCGGAGATCGCCGTGAACGAACTCTTCGCGGATGCGCGTGATCGCTTCGACCGAGACGTCTTCGCAGAACACGTGCGGCGCCAGGAGCACGAGCCCCTTCACGCGCGGCTTGCCGCGCGCGCTGCCGGCGTGGAGGATCGCGATCGACGCGCCGTCGCTGTGCCCGAGGAGGATCGCGTCGCGAACTCCCGCGGCGTCCATCACCTCGGGGAGCGCGAGGCTCGCTTCGTCGTGCAGGTACCGGAGCGGTCGCGGGAGATCGACCGGATCCGATCCGCCGTACCCCCATCGGCTGAACGCGAGCACGCCGTGCCCCGTCTTCTCCGCGAGCTCGGACGGCCAGTCGCGCCATCCCGATAGACACCCCACGCCCTCGTGGAGCATGACTATCGTCGGAACGTCGGGCACGCGCGGCGCGAACCACGCCGCCTCGAGCCGATGTCCTGCCGCCACGATGGAGAGAGAGTCCACGCCCTTGCCTCCCGAGCACTTCAACTTCGCCGCGCACCTCGCGGAGGTCAACCACGGCCGTCGCGCCAAGGTCGCGTACATCGACGACGCGCGCACGACGACGTACGGCGAGCTCGACCTCCGCGTGCGCCGATTCGCCGGAGTGCTGGGAAGGCTCGACGTGCGGCGCGAAGAGCGAATCCTCGTGGCGATGCTCGACAGCGTCGATCTCCCGACGGTGTTCCTGGGGGCGCTCTACGCGGGGGTCGTCCCGGTGCTGGTGAACACGCTGCTTCCGGCGTCGGACTACGCCTTCATGCTCGCGCACTGCGGCGCGCGCGTCGTCGTCACGTCGGGTGCGCTGCGCGACACGCTGAGCGCAGCCATCGCCGACTCCGCGATCGACGTGACCGTCGTCGTCTCGTGCCCGCAAGGAGCCCTCGCGCCCGACGAGCGCGAGCTCGAGTCGCTGCTCGACGAAGCCGCGCCGCTCGCAGACCCGGCAGCGACGCACATCGACGACATCGCGTTCTGGCTCTACTCGTCCGGCTCGACGGGCAGACCCAAAGGGACCGTTCACACGCACGGCAACCTCCACGCGACCGCCGATCTGTACGGCAAGCCGATCCTTGGCATCCGCGAGTCGGACGTCGTCCTGTCAGCGGCGAAGCTCTTCTTCGCGTACGGCCTCGGCAACGCGCTGACGTTCCCGCTCAGCGTCGGAGCCACGACCGTGCTCATGGCCGAACGCGCCACGCCCGACGCGATCTTCGATCGCCTCACGCGCCACAAGCCGACGATCTTCTACGGCGTCCCCACGCTCTACGTGGCCATGCTCGCCTCACCGCGACTTCCTTCGCGCGCCGACGTCGCGCTCCGCGTGTGCACGTCGGCCGGCGAGGCGCTCCCCGCGCAGACCGGCGAGCAGTTCACCGCGCACTTCGGCTGCGAGGTCCTCGACGGCATCGGCTCCACCGAGATGCTCCACATCTTCCTCTCGAACCGCCCCGGCGCGGTCGCCTACGGAACGACGGGCACCCCGGTGCCGGGCTACGAAGTCGAGCTGCGCGACGAAGCCGGCAGGCCCGTGCCCGACGGACAGATCGGCGACCTCTACGTGAAGGGGCCGAGCGCGGCGCTCCTCTACTGGCGCGATCGCGCGAAGTCGCGCGCGACGTTTCAAGGCGAGTGGCTGAAGACCGGCGACAAGTACCAGCGCCGCGCCGACGGCCACTACGTCTACGCCGGCCGAAGCGACGACATGCTCAAGGTGAGCGGGCAGTACGTCTCGCCTATCGAGGTCGAGGCCGTGCTCCAGAGCCACGAGTCGGTCCTCGAAGCCGCGGTGATCGGAAAGCCCGACGCGAACGGCTTGATTCGCACATGCGCGTTCGTGGTCGTGCGTGACGGGCATCGCGGCGACGCAGCGCTCGAGGCCTCGCTGAAGGCGTTCGTGAAGACGCGGCTCACGCCGCACAAGTATCCGCGCGAGATCGTGTTCGTGGAGCAGCTGCCGAAGACGGCCACCGGGAAGATTCAGCGCTTCAAGCTTCGCGAGGCGTGAGCGCTCGCTATTTGCGATCGTCGAGCAGATCGGTCGGCGCCGCTGACGTGGCAGGCTTGGTCGGCGCGGCGGGCGGCGCGGCGCGATGCTTCGCCGGCTGACTCGGCGCGGGCGGCGTCGCGGGCGCAGCGCTCGCGCTCGCACTTGGCGTCGGCGTGGCGGACGGCGAGGCTGACGCCGAGGCGCTCGCGATCGGAGCAGGCGCGGACGCCGCGGGCGGCAACGTCGTGGTGGTCGATGGAATGGGCACGACGGGGAGCGCGCTCGCGACCGCGACCGACGACTGTGCGGGAGGCGTCGGAGTCATCGCGCGCCAGAACGCGACCCCTGCGATCCCCACCCCCACGACGAACGCGACCACGCCGATGCGCACCACCGACGACGTCTTCTTCACCGGCGTCGGCGCGCGAAGCAGCTCGGGAATCTCGGACGATCGCGTCGACGTCATCGCCGTGTCGGGACGCGCGCGAGCGCCGAGCGCGCGCGTCGGCGCCGACGGAGGCGTGGGCTGCGCGGATTCCACGGGCGCTCCTCCGCCGCCGCTTCGTTTCGCGTTGGGCCCCGAGGCCGCAGTCGGCTTGTCTTCGCGCACCGGCGAGACCACGCGCGACGAGAACGATGCCTTCTCCACCGGCGGCAGCGACACCTCCACCGGCGAGTCGCCGCCGAGGATCCGATCCGGCCGCTCGAACGCGAGCACCTGATGCACCGCCTCGATCCGCGAGAGCGATCCCGTCGTCGCAAACGGGCGAAGCGCGTCGGCCAGCTCGCCGACGTTCGCGTAGCGATCTTTCGGGTCGCGCTTCAGGCATTTCATGATCACCACCTCGATCTCGGCGGGGAGCTCGGGCGAATACTTCCGCGGCGGCACGGGCTCGGTGTGCACGATCATTCCGTACACTTCGCCGATCGGCTCCCCTTCGCCGCCGAACGGGATCGTCGTCGTGAGCAGCTCGTACAGGATGACGCCGAGCGACCAGATGTCGCTCCGCACATCGACGGTCTTCGACTCGCGCACCTGCTCGGGCGACATGTAATGCGGCGTCCCGACCGGCGAGCCGGTCGACGTGAGCTGCTCGCCGACGTTCTCTTTCGAGACGCCGAAGTCGAGCACCTTCAACATGCGCGTGCCGCCGGCTTCGGCCAGGAACAGGTTCGACGGCTTGAGATCGCGATGCACGATCCCGAGCCCGTGCACCTCGGCGAGCGCGACGCACGCCTGCAGCACGTAGTCGACGGCGATCGGGATCGACATCGCGCCGTTCTTCTCGAGCTCGTCGGCGAGATCGCGCCCCGAGAGCATCTCCATCACGAGGTACGGCACGCCCGGCTCGACGCGACCGAAGTCGAACACGCGCACGAAGTGCGGGCTCTTCACGCGCGCGGCGAGGCGCGCTTCGCGGAGGAAGCGTGCGCACAAGACGGTGTGCGCCGCGTACTCCGGCTTCATGAACTTGATCGCGACTTCTTGCTCGAGCTCCGGGTACCGCGCGAGCGCGACGACGCCCATGCCGCCGGAGCGGAGCACGCGCTCGACGATGTAGCGGCCGGCGATCCGTTCGCCGATGAGCGCGTCGACGAAGGCGCTTTGCTCGTTGCGACTCATGAGGGCGAGCCGACTAGTGCGGACATGATCCGAGGCACTGGAGGTAGGGGACGCACTCCGGGTCGCCCGAGCACTCGTTCTTGGGGACGTCACCGGAGCAGAGGTTGTTCGGTCCGATGACCGGGTCGACGCAGTTGAAACAGTCCGAGTTCGATTGCCCGAAGTTCTCGGCGCACACGGTCGTGCGGCAGTCGCCGGCATCGAGGCAGGTGGCGGTCCCGTTGTTCGGGTTGCAGAGGCATCCGGCGTCGATCGCGTACACCTCCAGCCGCGCGACTGCGGCGGTCAGCGCGTTTCGGCAGCACATCGGGCACTGCCCCGAGTCGGCGCAGCCGGCGTCGCTCGGTCCCAGTCCTGGTCCGTCGGGCGGCGGTGCGTGGTCGGGGGGCGCGTCGATCGGCGAATCGATCGATCCGTCTTTGGCGGCGTCGCCCCCTGCATCGCCCGTGAGATTGATCGTCGTATCGGTCGCGGCGTCGCTCACCGCGGCGTCCTGGTTCGGCACGCTCGCATCTTCATCGACGGTGAGCCCCTCGATCCCGAGCACCGCGCGGCATCCGCACAGCGCGATCGCGGCGAAGGCGACGAGTCGCGCGCGCTTCACAGGTCACCTCCGATCGCGATGCCGTTCGCGCGACCGATCATCGGCGACACGCGCAGCCCGGTGGACGACGACGACGCGCTCGACGGCGCGAAGAGAATGAGCGCGACCGACGCGGCGAGCCCCACGGCGCCGACAGTGACGAGCACCGTGGACACGTCGGCCGCGTGACCGGCGCTCGCGCTCTGCGTCGCGGCGTTCGGGTTCGTGCACGAGGTGCCGTTGCAGCCCGTGTCGGCGTCATGCCACTTCGAGAGCGCACTCGCGCCGAAGCCGAGGCCGACGCCGACGAAGGCGAGGGAGACGCCGCCGGTGACGAAGCCGATGGTGCGCATCGAGGAGCCGTCGGAGGTCGGAGTCGGGGTCGGGGTCGAAGTCGCGGTCGGGGTCGAGGTCGAGGTCGGGATCGGGGCCACGACAGGGGCGATCTTCGCTTCGTCGTCGAGCGCGGGAATCACGACGTCGATCGACTTCCCTTCGCCCGCGAGCGCGATCGTCGCGTGCCACGTCTTCTTCCCGGGCGCGTGCGCTTCGAACGTGTGGTCTCCCGCATCGATCGGCAACGCCGTCCCAAACTCCGCCGCGCTCACCGCCTTCCCATCGCGCGTCAGCTCGAACCCCGCGGGCGGCGCCGTGACCACGATGCGCGCCTTCGTGAGCCGCGCGTCGAGCGCCGTCACGTGATCGTGCGCAGCCATCTCGCGATCGGTTCGATGGTCTTTGCGCGCGATGCTCTCCGCGAGGTTGAAGTCGCCCCACGCTGTTGCCAGCTTCCCTTGCCCTTCGTGGCAGAGCGCGATCGCGAAGAGCGTTCCGCCGCCCGGATCGAGGCGCTGGCTCTCGACGAGCTTCGGGCACGCTTCGTCGAAGCGCTTCCCCTGCATCAAGTGCTTCCCCTCTTCGAAGAGCGCCTGCGCGGTGGAAATGTCGCTCCCCGACTGCGCGTGTGCAGCCGAGGTCGCAAGGAGAGCGGCACCCACGAGAAGCCAACGTGCGCGGTTCATCGTCGAGCCCAGAATAGGCGTGAGCGCGAATCAGAGGCGAATGAGAGACAGACGAGCGACCCGGGCCGAGTCTTCCTTGACTTCCGCCCAAGCCGAATGAACATTCAATCACGATGCGAGCCGGAACCTACGACGACAAGGGGGACGCCATCCTCGACGCGGCTCTCGAGCTGTTCGTCGAGCGCGGGTTCCACGGGACGTCGGTGCCCTCGGTCGCAGAGCGCGCGGGCGTCGCGGCGGGCACGATTTACCACTATTTCGCGAGCAAAGAGGCGCTCGTGAACGCCCTCTTCAAGAAGTGGAAGGGGGCCATCAGCGCCCGGGTCCTCCCCGATTTCCCATTCGATCGCCCCGGCCGCGAGCAGTTCCGGGCCGTATGGGAGCGCATGGCCGACTTCGCCCTGGCCCACCCGAAGGAGTTCGCGTTCCTCGAGCTCCACCATCACGGGTCGTATTTGGACGCCGAAGCGAAGGGGATCGAGAACCACATCGTCGAGTTCGGCATCGAAATGGTCAAGCGCGCGCAAGCGGCGCAGACGCTGAAATCGCTGCCGCCGGCCCTCCTCATGGAGCTGGTGAACGGCGCGTTCATCGGAGTGTTTCGGGCAGGGCTCGAAGGGCGGTTCGTCCTGACCAAAGAGCTCTTCATGGAAGCCGAGCAGTGTTGCTGGGAGGCCGTTCGGGCGTGAGAGGGGCTCGCGCTCGGGCATTTCTTTGTCCGCTTATTGAATGAACGTTCAACCGAACTGGGAGAAGTAACGATGAAACCGCAGACGATTCTGATCACGGGCGCCACGTCGGGGATTGGTCGATTCACAGCGCTCTACCTCGCGAAGCGCGGGCATCGGGTGATCGCGACGGGGCGAAACGAGAAAGCGCTCGCCGTGCTGAAGGCGGAGTCGCGCGGCCAGGTGGAGACGATGCGGCTCGACGTGACCGACAGCGCGTCGATCGCGAACGCGAAGAGCGCGGTCGACGCGATGACGAACGGCGCCGGGCTCGACGTGCTGGTGAACAACGCCGGCTACGGGATGCTCGGGCCGACCGAGATGATCACCGACGAGGACATGCGCGCGCAGTACGAGACGAACGTCTTCGGACTGATGGCGATGACGCGCGCGTTCCTCCCGCAGATGCGCGCGCGAGGTGCGGGGCGCGTCGTGAACGTGAGCAGCCTTGGCGGGCGGTACACGCTGCCGCTCTTCGGCGTCTACAACTCCACCAAGTACGCCGTCGAGTCGCTGTCCGATGCGCTGCGCGTGGAGCTCGCGCCGTTCGGCGTGCACGTGTCGCTCATCGAGCCGGGCGTCATCGCCACGAACTTCACGGATCGATCGATGGACGGCATCCAGAAGTACAGCCGCGCCGACTCGCCGTACGCGCCGGTGTTCGAGCGCGCGGAAGACATGCGCAAGATGAGCGACAGCACGGCGGTCGGCCCGCTGTGCGTGGCGCGCGCCATCGAGGCCGCGGCGACGTCGCGATGGCCGAGCGCGCGTTACGTCGCGCCGCTTCGCGCGCAGATCATGGTGGGGTTCTTGCGGTCGATCCCGACGCGCTGGGCCGACTTCATCATGGGGCAGATCATGGGGCTCACGCGCCGGCGTTTCGCGCGCGCGCTGCCGGCGCTGGTCGCGATCTTCGTGCTAGCCATGGCCACGAACGCGAACGCCGACGCGAACGCGAACGCGAACGCGAACGCGAACGCGAACGCGAACGCGAACGCGAACGCGAACGCGAACGCGAACGCGAAGGGAGGATGGGAGAAAATTCGAACGGAAGACGGCATCCTCGTCTCGAAGAAAGAAGTCCCCGGCAGCCCGTTCGTGGCGTTTCGCGGTGAAGGCGACGTCAGCGCGCCGATGCTCCTCGTCGGCAGCGTGCTCGTCGACATCGCGCGCGACCACGAGTGGATCGACAGCGTGGCCGAGGCGCACATTCTCCGTCGCGTGAGCCTCACCGAGTACGTGACCTACTCGCACGTGGCGACGCCGATCACGATGTCCGATCGCGAGTTCGTCACCGACGTCACGCTCTCGGTCGATCCCGCCGCACGCACGCTCGTCGTCCGCATGCACTCGGTCGATGACCCCGCGGCCCCGAAGACCACCTACGTGCGCGGACAGATCGAAGAGAGCTCGTGGACCTTCACGGCCAGTCCCGACGGCAAGACCACGCACGTCGTCGCCGAGATTCACTGCGACCCGAAGGGGAGCGTCGCCGGCTGGATCGTGAACCTGTTTCAGAAGAGCTGGGGCTACAACACCATCCGCAGCCTCCGCGCGCAGGTGGCCAAGCCCGGCATCGCCGTCCACCCCGCGCTGGCCAAGGCCTTCGAGGAAAAGGGGCTGGTGGTGAGTCCGTGACGCAATGCGACGGGCGCGAGTGGGACGGGTTTCGGCCACTTGCGCATCGTCGTGCGTCCCGAGTCGATGACCCTGCGCTCCGACCCGACAGCCCTAAGGCCCGAGTCGATGGCCCTACGCTCCGACTCGACGGCTGTAGGGTCCGAGTCGATGACTCTACGGTCCCACCCGACAGCCCTAGAGGCCGAGCCGATGACCTTGCGCTCCGACCCAACGGCCATCGCCTCGGAATCGATGCCCGTCGCCCCCGACCCTACTGCGGTCGGCTCGGAGTCGATGCCGGTGCCCTGGGGGCTCGTCCGTGTCGCACAAGCGCCCATCGCGATCGATTCTGGTCGAAACCGCCCCCGTGACGACCGCAATTCCTTGCGCTAGTCTCGGCGCCTTCCTCTCCGTTCCAGCGGCTCTTCGGAGAGGACCCGTTTCATCTCTCTCACTCCGAGCCGCGTCACGAATCGAGAACACCCATGGGCAATCGTCTCTACGTTGGCAATCTCTCCTACCAGACCACGAACGACTCGCTTCGCGCTGAATTCGCGAAGTTCGGCGAGGTGACCGACGTGCACGTCATGTCCGATCGCGAGACCGGTCAGTCGCGCGGCTTCGGCTTCGTGACGATGGGCTCCGCGGACGCCGCGGCCAAAGCCATCGCCGATATGAACGGCGCGATGGTCGACGGCCGCGCGCTCAAGGTGAACGAGGCCGAAGAGCGCCCGAACCGCGGTGGCGGTGGCGGCGGCGGCGGCGGTGGCGGCCGTGGCGGGGGCGGCGGTGGTCGTGGCGGTGGCGGCGGTCGCGATCGTTACTGAGATCACTGACTCGCTGAGGCTTCGAAGTCGCGCGTGAGTGACCTCGAACGGGAGCCACGGCTCGTTTGCAGGCGCTGCTGGAGACCAGCAAGCGTCTGCTATTGCGCGCATCTCACGTCGATCGAGACGTCGACCCGCGTGGTGCTCTTGCAGCACCCACGCGAGCGCGACGTCGCGATCGGCACCGCGCGCATGGCGAGCCTGTGTCTTCCGAACGCCGAGCTTCACGTGGGGGTCCGCTGGGACGACTCGAAGGCGCTCGCACGCGCGTGCGCCGACCCCGATCGCCCGGCGGTGCTCCTGTATCCGGGAAACGGAGCGATCGACGTCGTCGCATCGCCGCCGGCAGGACCGGTCACGCTGATCGTGATCGATGGAACGTGGTCGCAAGCGAAGACCGTGGTGCGCGACAACGCGCGCCTGCGCGAGCTGCCGCGGTACACGTTCACGCCGCCGGTGCCGAGCGAGTACCGGATCCGGAAGGAGCCGAAGGCGACGTACGTGTCGACGCTCGAAGCGCTGGTCCACGTGCTGGGCGCGCTCGAAGGGGACGCGGCGCGCTTCGAGGCGTTGCTCACGCCGTTCCGCGCGATGATCGATTCGCAGATCGCGTGCGAGAAGACGCGCGACGGCCATCGCAGCCGCCACGCGAAGAAGCCGAAACCGACAGGGCCGAGGGCGCCGGCGATCTTCCGGGAGCGCGCGCAGGATCTGGTGTGCGTGGTCGGTGAGGCGAACGCCTGGCCGTACGGATCACGCGAGCGCGAGACGGCGCTCCATCCCGACGAGATGGTTCACTGGGTGGCGACTCGCGTGGCGACCGGCGAAGCGTTCGACTGCGTGATCGCGCCGAGCCATCCGCTGGCGCCGCGGACGGGGATGCACGTGGAGCTCACCGAAGAGCGACTGGCGGCTGGCGAGAGCACGAGCGAGTTGCTCGCGCGCTGGCGATCGTTCGTTCGCGACACGGACGTTCTTTGCCACTGGGGTCACTACGCGGCAGCGCTCTTCGGCAAGACGGGCGCGTTCATGCCGGCGTCGCAGGTGGACTTGAGGCAAGTGGCGCGCGCGATCACGAAGCGCCGCGTGGGGACGCTCGAGGACTTCGTCGAATCGATCGGCGCGCCGGCGTGGTCGAGCCTCGCCGTAGGGCGCGCGGGCAAACGGCTGGGGAAGGTCGCCGCCGTCACGCGGCACTTCAGCGCCATGGCGCCTTTGACGTCTGCGCAAAGCGTGACGTCACCCCCGCGCTCCTCGTAGTCTTTCCGCGACACGCCTCTCTCGAAAGGAAGACCACCATGGCCAAGGGAATCGAGCGCGACAAGAAGGACAACAAGAAGAAGCTCTCCACGAAGGAGAAGCAGAAGAAGAAGAAGGAAAAGAAGGCGAACAAGTCGTAGTGACGGTTCGCTCGAGGAAACACCCATGACAGCGATCGCCGAGATGCTCGCGGACGTTCACCTGTTCGCGCTCCTCGACGAGAGCGAGCGCACCGTCCTCGCGGAGCGGCTCGACCTCGTGAGCGCCAAGGAGGGCGACATCCTCTTCTACCGTGGCGATCCCGGCGATTCGCTGTACGTCCTGCGCTCGGGCGTCGTCGAGCTTTCGATCAAGAACGACACGGGCGACAAGATCGTCCTCGAGGTCGCGCGCAGCGGCGACTTCTTCGGCGAGATGTCGCTCCTCGACGGCGGCCCGCGCCAGGCTACCGCGCTCGTGATGGAGCCCATCGACGCGCTCATGGTCGACCGCGGTGATCTCGACGAGCTCTTTCGCCTGCGCCCGGCCGCGGCGCTCGAGATGCTCACGGCGATGGGCAAGCGCATGCGCGAGAGCGCGCGGCTCTTGCGCCACTCGACCACGCGCAACGTGAACGAGACCACGGAAGACAACCGCACGACGGTCATGAAGGCCGCCGACTGGATCAGCGAGTTCAGCGGGAGCATCCCGTTCCTGATGATCCACTGCGTGCTGTTCTTCATCTGGATCATCCTGAACGTGAAGCCGCTCAGCGAGACGCGCTTCGGGGGGTTCGACAGCTATCCGTTCGGGCTGCTCACGATGGCCGTGTCGCTCGAGGCGATCATCTTGTCGGTGTTCGTGCTGCTCAGTCAGAACCGGCAGGCGTCGCGCGATCGCGTGCGGAACGACATCGAGTACGACGTGAACCTGAAAGCGGAGCTCGAGATCGGGCACCTGCACGAGCGGCTCGAAGCGCTCGAGGCGAACGCGCTGTCGCGGCTGGAGCGGATCGAGAAGGCCGTGGGCACCGTGGTGTCGGCGCGCCCGCCGGCGTGAACGGCTAGCGGCGCCGAAGGCGTCCGCGTCGACATGACCCGTACGACGGAGCTTGTCGGTTACTCCGACAAGCCCCTAGGGATGCAAGACGCATCCGCCGATGACCTCGCCGTTCCACTTCGCGCGCATCGCTTCCTTGAACTCGGCGAGCGGGAACACGTGGCTGACGTGCGGGCGAATCTGACCGGAGTCGGCCCAGCGTAGGATTCGCTCGAGGCGCGGCGCGCGGAGCGACGGGTCCTGGAGCGTCGAGATCACGGTCGGGCAGCCGAGCACGTCGAGCCCCTTCATCATGATGAGGTTCGTGGGGAGGACGTTGGCGTTCGGCGCGCCGCGCTGCCCCTTCCCTTTCGCGACGAACGGCGTGGCCGCCCAGCCGACGATGAGAAAGCGCGCGCCGAAAGCCACGCAGCGAAGGCTCTCCAGCGAGATGTCGCCGCCGACGCCGTCGTACACGACGTCGACGCCGCGCCCACGCGTGAGGTGTTTCACCTCGTCGCGAAACTCGCGCACGCCCGGTTCGCCGTCGGTGCGCTTGCAGTTGATGACGTGGTCCGCGCCGTGGTCCTTCACTACCGCGAGCTTCGCGTCTGAGCGCCCGGTGGCGATCACGTTCGCGCCGAGGAGCTTCGCCACTTGCACGGCGGCGAGCCCGGTCGATCCCGACGCGCCGTGAATGAGCACCGTCTCGCCGGCCTGGAGCGCGCCGCGCGTGATGAGGCAGTGGTACGCGGTCTCGTAGTTCCCGAGCAGGTTGCACGCTTGATCGAGCGAGAGCCCGCGCGGAACCGGATGCAACGCAGCTCGAGGCACGACCGCATACGACGCAAAGCCGCCCGACGCCTGGTACGCGCCGACCGATCGCGGCCCGGCCAGGAACCCATCGACGAGCACGGCGTCGCCGACGTTCACGCCGGTGCCGACCTCGGCCCCTTTCCAGGCGACGCGCCCGGCATACTCGAGCCCCGGGCAGTACGGCGGCTTCGGCATGTGCTGGTACTGGCCGCTCGTCATCAGGAGATCGACCCACCCGACCGACGCGCTCTCGACGGCGACGATCACGTCGCCCGCGCCGAGCGTCGCCGGATCGGGAGCATCCATCGCCTCGAGCGTCGCCTGCTCGATCGCCTCGAGCGGGTTCTCCGCAAACTCACGAATGACGACGCGTCGACCCGGCTTCATCGGCGCGTCGCTCATTCCCTCGTTGTACCGCGGGCGATCGCCCACGTCGTCAATGGATGCTGCCGGTACCGCAGACACTGGCCGTGCCGCCGCCGCCGCACGTATCCGGCGAGGCGCACGAGCCGCACTGGATGATCCCGCCGCAGCCGTCGGCGACCGGACCGCAGTTCGCGCCCGCCAGCTGGCAGGTGCGCGGTTGGCAGTTGGGAGACCCGCACTGGTTCGGCGTGCCGCCGCCGCCGCACGTCGCGCTGCCGTTGCACGTGCCGCAGTCCTTCGTGAGCCCGCCGCAACCGTCGGCTTCGACGCCGCAGGTCGCGCCGAGATCCGTGCAGCTTGCAGGCGTGCAGTTGGGCGCGCCGCACTGACCCGCCGTGCCGCCGCCGCCGCACGTCTCGCCGGTCGGGCAGTCACCGCAGTTGACGATGCCGCCGCAACCGTCGCCGATCTTTCCGCACTTCTGCGACGTGGGGCAGAGGAACGGCGTACACGCGATCGCGTCCGCGAGACCGCACACGCCGGTGACGCCGCCGCCACCGCACGTCTGAGGAGACTCGCACACGCCGCACGGGAGGACGCCGCCGCAGCCGTCGCCCGTCGTGCCGCACGAGAGGTGAAGATCGTTGCAGGTGAAGGGCGAGCAGCTCGGCGATCCGCAGATGCCGGGCGAGCCGCCACCACCGCAAGACTGGCCGGTGGGGCAGCTGCCGCAGCTCGGCAAGAGGTTGCCGCAGCCGTCGCCCGCGAGGCCGCACAGAATGCCCTGATCGCCGCACGTGAGCGGCACGCAGAGGTTCGCGTCACCCGCGACCGCAGACGCCGTTGACGCCGCCGCCGCCGCACGTTTGCGGAAGGACGCAGTCGCCACAGTCTTGCGTGCCGCCGCAGCCGTCGCCGGCCATGCCGCACGAGAGATGAAGCGTGGCGCACGAGACCTTGGTGCAGGGAGCAATCGCGCAGGCGCTGCCGCCCGCATCGGTCGCTTCGCACGACGTGCCGGGGAGGCACGTGCCGCAACCGCCGTCGATCGCGCCGCCGCAGCCGTCGCCGGCCTGTCCGCACGTGAGGTGCTGCGAGGCGCACGTTTGCTTGTTGCATCCGTTGACGCACGCGCCGCTGATGCAAGTGTCACCGCTCGGGCAGCTCCCGCATTGAAGGACGCCGCCGCAGCCGTCAGGCCACTCGCCGCACGTCTGGTTGACCGGGCACGACGTCGCCGGCGTGCAGCTCACGCACTGACCGTCGATGCACGTGGCCCCGCCTTCGCAGTTGCCGCAGCTGATGTTCCCGGTGCCGCAGCCGTTCGGGTACTGGCCGCAGGTGTACGTGGCCGGACACGCAACGAGCGGCGTGCAGCTCGGCGGAGGGAGATTGCTCCCGGTGCCCGACACGCACGACGAGAGATCGAAGAGCATGAACTCGAGCGCCTTCTCTTGCGGCGAGAGCTTGCTCGTCGAGCAGCCGGTCGGCGTGTTCGTGTTGCCGGTGCTGGCGTAGTCCGCGGGACTCACGGCCGCGCCGACGTGGAGGTCGCTGTAGACCACACGGCCGCAGTAGTTCACGCCGCCGTCGCCACCGCCGACGGGCGTGTCGAAGCTGAAGTACTCGGTCGCGCCCGGATTACTGTTCTTGTTGTCGGCGACGAGCCACGGCTGCGACGGCGTGTTCGCCGCGCTCACGTCCGCGTTGTGCTTCGGCGCATGGATGTTGAGCTGCGCCGCGCCCGTGCCGTCGGCCGGACCGAGCGTATTGGCCGCGCTGCCGAGGGCCTTCGTGTTGGAGAGGAACTCGGCGAGCGCCGTTCCTCGGACGAAGGCGCCGCCGTCGTTGAGCGTGGTGATGAGGTTCGTGTTGACCTCGGCGTTGCCGCCCGGCGTGTCGGTCATGGCGTTGGCGCCGGCGGTCCACGTCGCGAGGTTCTCGGCGGCGAAGGACCCCGCGTCGGGGATGGTCTTGTTGAACCACGAGTAGTGGTAGTGCGACGCGAACACGCGGCCGCCGTTGTTCGCGTACTGGAACAGCTCGCTCCGCTCGGTCGCGCTGAGCCCACCGCCGCCGGCGCCGATCGTCTCCTCGCCTTCGCAGGAGAGGATGACGATGTCGTACGGCGACATGTCCGAGTACTGGTCCCAGAGACTGGTCCGACTGGTGGGTGCGCCGGTCTTCGTCGGCGCGGCGCCGCTGTTGGAGCTCCCCTTGAAGATGTGAATGTGGCCGGTGCCGCCGGAGCCCGCGGTGTACTCGCTCGCCGCGATGCCGATGCGGCGGAACAAGCACTCCATCGTGTCGGCGCCGCCGGTGGAGATCGCGATCTCGGGGAGGTCGTCGATCGTCCCCGGACCTTGCCACGGACCGGCGCCCGCATCCGCGGGCCCCGCGTTCTCCTGCGACGGGAGCAGCAAGAGCGGGTCGGCGATCGGGTTGTCCTGGCACTTCGTGATCGTGGAGGCGAGCGCCATCTGCCGGCGCCACTTTCCGATCTGGATGACGAGCGGGAGGTTCGCCATCACCGGAACGTCGTCGAGCTTGAAGTGGCCGTCGGCGTCGGTCACGGCGGCAACGAGCGGGTTGCCGGTGTAGAGCGAGCCGCACGAATCGCACGACGGACCGTGCTGCGTCAGCTTCGCCGGCGCCGTCTGCGGAACGTAGATGACGACGTTGTAGAGAGGGTCGTTGCCGGCAGGGTCGAAGATGTGACCCGAGATCGACGTCGTGCCGGAGTCGCAGCTCACCTGATTGCAGGCGATGCCGACGCACGTGCCGCCGTCGGGGAGCGCGTCGCCGCAGACGCTCGGCACGCCGCCGCCGCCGCAGATCAACGGCGGAGTGCAGGTGCCGGCGTCGTTGCCGCACGTGATCGATCCGCCGCAGCCGTCGGGCCACGTGCCGCAGTTCTTTCCGTTCGGGCACACGGTGATGGGCGAGCACGCGGGCGCGCCGCACTGCGACGCGACGTTGCCGCCGCCGCACGTCTGACCGGCGACGTTGCACGTGCCGCACGACAGGATCGTGCCGCCGCATCCGTCGGCCCACGGTCCGCAGTTCACGCCCGCGGGGCACGTCGTCGCCGGAACGCACGCGGGCTTGCCGCACGTGTTCGCCACGCCGCCGCCTCCGCACGTCGTCCCCGCCGCGCACGTCGGGCAGGTGACCGTGCCGCCGCAACCGTCGGCGACCGTTCCGCATTGAACGCCCGCCGGGCAGCTCGTGATCGGGTTGCACGCGGGGTGTCCGCACTGGAACGGAGTGCCGCCGCCGCCGCACGTGTCTTGCCCCGTGCAGACGACGCCGCACGTATAGACGCCACCGCAACCGTCGCCCGTCTGACCGCAGCCGATGCCCTGGCACGCGACCGACTTCAGCGTCGGCGTGCAGGCGTTGAGACCGCCGTCGATGATGCCGCCGTCGGGGAGGATGTTCTTCGCGCCGCACACGTTCGGCTGACCGCCGCCGCCGCACAGCTCGCTCGCCGGGCACGTGCCAGCGTCGTTTCCGCAGTGCACGACGCCGCCGCATCCGTCGCCGATGACGCCGCAGTTCATGCCGGCCGCGCACGCGGTGAGCGGAACGCATCCGGAGTTGCCGCCGCAGACGTTGTACGTCCCCGCGTCACCGCCGCCGCCGCACGTCTTGGGCGCGGTGCAGGTGCCGCAGTCGTAGCTGCCGCTGCAACCGTCGCTGGCGATGCCGCAGTCCCTACCGTTGCACGCGTCGACCTTCGAGAGCGGCACGCAGATGTTGAGACCGCCGTCGATGACCGCGCCGTCAGGCTGGATGTTCTTCGCACCGCAGACGTTCGACGTACCGCCGCCACCGCACGTCTCGCCGTTGGCGCACGTGCCGCCGTCGGGCGCGCACTGGACGGCGCCGCCGCAACCGTCGCCGATGATGCCGCAGTTCATGGCCGGAGGGCATGCGGTGAGCGGGACGCATCCCGCGTTGCCGCCGCACACGCTGGGAGCGCCCGCGTCGCCGCCGCCGCCGCACGTCTTCGGTGCCTGGCAGGTGCCGCAGGAATAGCTGCCGCTACAGCCGTCGGTCGCGATGCCGCAGTTCTTCCCGTTGCACGCCTGCAGTTGCGTCAGCGGCGTGCAGAGATCGAGACCGCCGTCGACGATGCCGCCGTCGGGGAGAACGTCGACAGCGCCGCATACGTTCCCCTGACCGCCGCCGCCGCACGTCGTGTTGAGAGGACACGTTCCGGTGCCGCATTGAACGAGGTTGCCGCAACCGTCGGCGACCGCGCCGCAGTTCATTCCCGCGGGGCACGCCGTGATCGGAATGCACGCCGCGCTGCCGCCGCACACGCTCGCCGCGCCCGCGTCGCCGCCGCCGCCACAGGTCTCCGGAGCGGTGCACTTGCCGCAATCGAACGTGCCGCCGCAGCCGTCGCCTTGCTCGCCGCAGTTGACGTGGAGGGTGGTGCACGTCGCCGGAATGCACGCCGCGGTGCCGCCGCACACGCTGGGCAGACCGCCGCCGCCGCCGCACGTCGACGGCGCGGGACAGTCGCCGCACTGGAGGAGGCCTCCACAGCCGTCCGCCACGGGACCGCAGTTCGCGCCGGCCTGATCGCAGGAGCGTGGAGTGCAATTGAGCGACGTTTCGGGGACCGTCGTCGCGTCGTTGAGGAGCGAGGGGACCGTCCCATCGACGAACGTGAAGCCGGCGTCGTTCTCGTCGAACGTGGACGCATCGAGCCCGGCGCTCCCGCATCCCGTGACAAGCAACCCGCCAGCGACGACCGCGCCCCAAAGCCACCGCAAGTTGTTACTCACTACTGGAATTCTGCACGGGGTGAGTCGTACGGCAACCATGCTGACGTTCCCGTATGCGTTTGGGACGCCGCGTGTGTGTGCGTCGCGTGCGCGGCCTCACGTTGCACGACGCGCTTCGGGTCGAGTCGCGGCGCGGGGCGCTTGACAGTCACTCACCTCTACGTCACGAACGGTCCCCATGCGAACCCGAGTGCTGGCGGCGTTGATCCTCACCGGTTGCTCGGCGGCCTCTCCCGCCGACGACTCCACCGCGACGTCCGCGCGGCTCGAGAGCGTCGCGTCCACGGCGGAAGCGCAGCTCGAATTCGAGGGGGGGTGGGTTTCGGCGCAGCAGGGCACCATCGTTCGCGGCGGGCACGTCGACGTGAGCTACGACGAAGCGCGCGTCTCGGCGTGCAAGAGCCCCACGGTCTTCAAGTACGCGCGCTTCCAGCCGGGGGGAGAGCAGTTCTCCAGCGACGAGGCGCTCGGCTTCGACGTCCCCGCCGACGCGACCGGCGTGCAGCTCTGGTTCCACGCCGTCGCGCCCGGATGTGATCAGTGGGACTCGGACTACGGACGGAACTGGCGCTTCACGGTGAAGACGCCGTAGCGCGCGCGATCAGAACTCGGCGTGCATGCGCAGGCCGAAGATCTCCACCGGCCCGCGGTCGGCGTTGTAGCCGGGGTTCCAGATGTGTTGGAAGTCGCCCGAGACCCACAGCGAGCTGTGGACGTTCAAGCTGTAGAAGATCTCGGCCACGTGCTCCGACGCCTGATTGAGCTTCCCGTCGCCGAGGAACCCATCGACGCCGCCCATGGCCAGGTACGCGGCGTGCTCCTTCGAGATCCAACCTTGGGCGTACCCAAGGCCGATCGTGTCGGCGGCGCGATGCCAGAACGTTCCTTTGACGAGAGCGCCGGTCGAGATCGATCGATCCGTCGATGTGTACGAATAGACCTCGGTATGGCCGTCCGAGTACATGCCGCGAAAGAACAGACCCACGTCGTCCGATACGCTCTGCTCGATGTTCACGCCGATACCCATCTTGATATTGGGTTTTCGCGCCCAGCACAGGTCCGGCGCGCTCGCGTTCTTCGAGCCGTAGCTGAAGCCCGTGCACGTGGTCGCGTTCTTGGTGGGGTCGGCGGTGAAGGCTGCGATGGCGTCGTCGAATCGAGCCATATTTTCGCGGTTTCGGTAACCGAGCACGCGAACCGTCCCCTCGTGGCCGAAGAGGTGGAAGGTGCGCCGCACCTCGATCTGGTCGCCGTAATATTTGTAGATGCGCGGATCGATCTCCAGCTGGTTCGGATCGCGCGGCGCGGTGATGCGGGCGATCCGGAAAGCCCAATCGTCGTAGTAGATCTCCTGGACGCCGCCCCAGGCATACCCACGCGCATCGGCGGCGAAGTCGTAAGCCGCGTAGGTCATGAAGGCCATGTTGAAGAACTGCCTCCGGAGGTCGCCGGAGTAGGTGTTCTTGTCGAGGAAATCGAGCGCGCTGAAATTGCCGACCGTGTACACGACGCGCCGGCTCTGGGTCGTGGTGGCGAGCTGACTGGGATCAGACGTCTTCTCTTCGCGCGCTCCGCCGAAGGGGATCGTCTGCTGTATGTAGAGGCGCGAGCGGTAGATCGACGGTGACGCCGAACCGGTCTTCTGGAGCTCGAAGTTCTGGATGACGCCGCCGAGGCCTGCCAAGTGAGAGAGCGGTCGCTCGGCGATCACCTCGGGGACGAGATACACCTCGCCCCCCTCCCAGAGCTTTAGCCCGAGGTAGAGCGTGAGCGTGCCCGTGAAGCTGTTCTCGTTCGTGGGGAGGAGCGAGTTCGTGCTGCCGTGGAAGTCGGTGTACGGCGCGGCAAACGCGAGCTTCGTGCTGGAGATGTACGTGTATTGGCCGTAGGCGTTCCAGCGCTCGTCCTTCAGATCCTTCAGGCCCTGCTTGGCCAGCACGTTCATGAAGTCGAAGGCGTCGTCGTCGTGACCCGAGGGCTCGGTCTGCGCGCGCGCGGAGGCCGAGACGAAGAGGAGCGCGACGACGAGAAGGAGGCTTCGAAGGCGCAGGTGAGTCTCTCGGTTCGGCGCGAGGGCGATCACGAAGCGACGATCATATCCATATCCTCTGCGCGGCGCGTATCGCTCGATCAGCCGTCCTTCGCGACCCCTTCGGCGATCCCTTCGCGCATCTTTCCGAGGAGCGCGACGAGCTGCTTCTTCTCGGACTTCGTGAGCTTGCCCATGAGCGTGCCGATGCGCGCGTAGTGATCGGGGAGGATCTTCTCCAGGAGGTTCACTCCCTTCTTCGTGAGGCGCACGTGGAGGCTCCGGCGATCGTCGGTGCGGTGCGAGCGCTCCACGAGCTCTTCTTTCTCGAGCGCGTCGAGCAGACCCGTGATCGTCGCGCGCGTGACGCCGGCGTGGTCGGCGAGATCGGCCGGCGTGGCCGTGAGCTCAGGGCGACGGCGGAGCGCCATCAAGACGACGAAGCGACCCTGCGAGAGTCCGTAGCGCGCGAAGTGCGGGTCGACCGAGCGCTCGACGTCGGCCGCGACGATGAGGACGCTGAGGAACGCGAGGACCGTCGAGGGGTCGAGCGTAGAGAAGCGCTTGGCCTCGGCTTCGAGGACTTCGACACGGGGGAGCTCGCGGAGCGAAAGCATGCCAGAAATAGTACGGAGCCTCATCATCAGGCGCAAGGTCGTCCGTCGCTTGTCGTTAGGCAGCTAATCAAATGGCGACAGATGTCGCGCTTCCGACAGGGCGGGCGACGAGAACTCGCGGCGATCGCCGACGATCGCGACTGGCACGTCGGATGCGAAGAAGCGCCGGTCGAGGAACCCATGGCTGCTACCGCACAACACGAAACGCTTCTTGGAACGCCTGACCTGGACGACTCCCGGACCGAGACCACGGCGCGACCCGTCGCCGCCAAACGCCCCAAGGCGCTCTACGTGCTGGGCGGGCTGATCACCGCGGCCGCCGTCGCCGTCGCTGGGTTCTATGCGCACGGCATCGGGCGCGAAGGGACCGACGACGCGCAGGTCGAAGGGCGGATCGTCAACGTGTCGGCGCGGATCAGCGGGCAGGTCTCGCGCGTGCTCGTGCAGGACAACCAGATCGTGCAGGAGGGTGATCTCCTCGTCGAGCTCGACAAGGGGGACCTGCAAGCGAAGGTCGACGGAGCGCGGGCCGATCTCGCGGCGGCGAACGCGCAGCTGGCGAACGCTCGCGCGCAGCTCGCGCTCACGGAGAAGAACATCGAGGCAGGCATACGGCAGGCGAAGGGCGGACTGACGCAGGCGGCGGCGTCGCTGTCGTCGTCGGAAGCGGCCATCGCGCAGGGTGAAGCAGACGTCGAAGCGGCGAAAGCGCGGCTCGCGCAGGCGCAGCTCGATCGCGGGCGGGCGCAGGGGCTGCGGGATCAAGGGGCGGTGGCGCAGGCCGAGGTCGACAACGCGAACACGGCGTACGACACGGCGAAGGCGGCGGTCGATCAGGCGAGGGCGCGCGTGGAGGCGGCGCGCGCAGGGACGCGCGGGTCGTCGGGCGGGATCGTGTTCGCGCAAGGGAAGCTCGACGCGGCGCTCACCGGTCCGCAGCAGCTCGAGGCGCAGAAGGCGGCCGTGATGCTCGCCGAAGCGCGCGTGAAGCAGAGCGACGCGGCGCGCGAGATCGCGGAGCTGAATCTCTCGTACACGGAGATTCGCGCGCCGAGGCGCGGCGAGATCTCGCGGCGCACGGTGGAGGCCGGGCAGCTCGTCGGGCCGGAACGAGCGCTGCTCGCCGTCGTGCCGATCGACGACGTGTGGGTCGTCGCCGACTTCAAGGAAGACCAGCTGCGCGACATGCGTCCCGGCCAGCACGTCGAGGTTCAGGTCGACAGCTACGGCAGCCGGCGCTTTTCGGGGCACGTCGACAGCATCGCGGGCGCCTCGGGCTCGCGCTTCGCGCTCCTGCCGCCGGACAATGCGACGGGGAACTACATCAAGGTCGTGCAGCGCATCCCCGTGCTCATTCGCTTCGACGGCGATCCGCAAGCCGCGCTTCGCCCCGGCATGAGCGCCGACGTCGTCGTCGATACGCGCGCGCAGTGATCGACCGCAGAGCGAAAGGACGCTGACATGGAAGCCCCCTCGATTCGCGGCTCGAAGCTCTGGATCACCGTCGCCACGATGGTGGCGTCGCTGATGAGCGTGCTCGACATCTCGATCGTGAACGTCGGGCTCAACGATATCCGCGCCAGCTTCGGCACGCCGCTCGATCAGATCGCCTGGGTCTCGACCGGGTACGCAATGGCGAACATCACGGTGATCCCGATCTCCGGGTTTCTCCAGAAGCGGTGGGGCATCAAGAAGTACTACGCCGGCTCGATCGTCCTCTTCACGATCGCCAGCGCCCTCTGCGGGCTCGCATGGAACCTGCCGTCGCTCGTCGTGTTCCGGATTCTTCAGGGGCTCGGCGGCGGAGCCATCATTCCCACGTCGCAGAACATCTTGTTTTCACGCTACCCGCGCGAACAGCAAGGCATGGCCGGCGCGCTCTTCGGCATGGCGGCGATGACCGCTCCGCTCCTCGGCCCGACGCTCGGCGGATACCTAATCGACGTCTCGAGCTGGCACTGGATCTTCTACATCAACGTGCCGCTCGGAGCGCTGGCCGCGTACATCGCGTACGTGAACATCGACGAGCCGGCGTTCGTCGCGTCGAAAGCGCCGATCGATACGTTCGGGATCGGGCTGCTGGCCGTGGGGATGGTGAGCCTTCAGTACGTGCTCGAGGAAGGGAACCGAGACGGGTGGTTCGACAGCTCGGTGATCATCGCGCTGGCGGTGATCGCGGCGACGTCGCTCATCACGTTCGTGGTGCACGAGCTGGAGACGCCGAACCCGGTGGTCGACTTCCGCATCTTCAAGAACATGAGCTACGCGGCGTCGACCGGCGTGAACTTCCTCATCGGCACGGCGCTCTTCGGCGGGTCGTTCCTGTTCTCGCTCTACTGCGGGACGGTGATGCGCTACTCGGCGCTCGACATCGGGCTCCTGTTCCTGAAGGGGAGCTGGATCCAGCTGCTCATCATGCCGATCGTGGGGCGACTCATCGGCAAGGTCGATTCGCGGAAGATGATCGGCATCGGGCTCACGGGCGTTCTCTTGAGCCTGTGGATGAACGGGCACCTCACGCCCGAAGCGGACACGCACACGATGGTGATGCCGCTCTTCGTACGCGCTGCGGCGCTCAGCTTGTGCTTCGTGCCGCTCAGCGTGGTGGCGCTCGCCGACCTGCCGGCGTCGCAGCGCGGGAACGGCGCGGGGCTGTTCAATGCGACGCGCGAGCTCGGAGGATCGATCGGGACGGCGTGGATGAGCACGCACCTCGATCGCATGAGCAAGCAGTATGCCTCGGACCTCGCGCCGCACGTCGATGCGTACAGCGCGGTCGCGCAAGATCAGCTTCGCAACGCGCAGGGGGCGTTCGGGCGGCTGTGGGATCCGGCGGGCGCGGCGCTGACGTCGATGCAGATGCGGCTCGATCTTCAGGCGCTGGTGCGCGCGTTCAACGAAGGGTTCACCACGCTGGCCGTGCTGTTCGTGGCGTCGATCGCGGTCGTGTTCTTCTTGAAGAAGCCCGACACCGCCGTCGTCGTGCAGGGCGCGCACTGAAGGCGCGCGCGATTGGTCAGTAACGCCAGCCGTCGAGCAGGAGCTCGCGAAGGGTCGCGGGATCGCTCGTCGGCGACTTGCAGGCTCCGGCGATGCAGACGTACGCCTTCGCCGATCCGGTCGGCGCGGTCTTGCCGTGCGTCGCGGCGACGAGCTGATCGAACGAAGGGTCGGGGCCCTCGGCCGGGACGTGGGTGCCGACGACCCACGACGGGCCCAGCGTGTTGCGGACCTGCACGAGGCGATCGAGCGCGCCGCCGGCGTTTCCGGCGATGACGAGATCATAGAAAGGACCGCTGCGGAGAAGAGCCGCGTCGAGCCAGCCGGCCGAGCCGATGCCGCTGGCACGAACCGCGGCCGATCGCGCGGCCAGCGCGCTGTCGACCGCGCGGGTGAGGTCTTCGCGCAACGTGAGCGCGGCCAGCGCGAGGCGCGTGGAGAGAAGAACCGAGGAGCCCGAGGGCTCGACCGCGTCGTCGAGCGAGACGGTGCGCGGGAACGGCGTCGAGGCGTCTTCGTTGGAGTACCAGCCGCTCTGATCGGGCGTGTGGAAGTGCGCGTCGGCGTTGTCGACGAGCTTCACCGCGCGGCCGATCAGCTCGGGGCGGTTCCCCGCTTCGGACAGCGCGACGAAGCCGCGCGCGAGGAAGGCGTAGTCCTCGAGGACGCCGGCGCTCTCGGCGTGTCCGTCGTTCGACGCGCGGAAGAACGCCGATGGCGCGCGCTGATGAACGCGCCACATGAAGTCGGCCGCGAAATCGGCGGCGTCGCGGTAGCGCGTGTCGCCCGTCGCTTCGAAGCCGCGCGCGAGCGCTTCGATCGCCAGGCCGTTCCACGCCGTGACCACCTTCGTGTCGAGCCGCGGCTTCGGGCGTTTGGCGCGCGCTTCTTCGAGCTTCGGGCGCATCGTCTTCCACAGCGCTTCGACGTCGGCGGCGGTTCGACCACTGGCCGCGGCGACGTCGGCGAAGGACGTCTTTCGATTCGGTGCCGACGCGCCTTTGTCGAACGTCCCCGCGCCGCTCACGCCGAGGATCCGCGCGAGCACGGGGCCGTCGGTCGGGCCGGCGATCGCCAGGAGCTCGTCGCGCGTCCATACGTAGTACGCCCCTTCGCGCCCGTCGCTGTCGGCGTCGAAGCTGGCGTAGAAGCCCCCGTCGGGCGACTGCATCTCGCGGACGATGAAGTCGAGCGTGTCGGTGGCGACGGCGATGTAGCGCGGCTCTTTGAAGGCGAGGCCGGCCTCGAGGTAGAGCGTCGCCAGCTGCGCGTTGTCGTAGAGCATCTTCTCGAAGTGCGGCGTCTCCCAGCGCTCGTCGGTCGAGTAGCGGTGGAAGCCGCCGCCGACGGCGTCGCGAATGCCGCCGGCGGCCATGGCGTCTAGCGTTGCGCGCACGGCGTCGGCGATCGGCGCGTCGCCCCATTTGCGCGCGACGTGGAGGAGGAGCTCCCAGCGCACCGGCGTCGGGAACTTCGTGCCGCCGCGGAAGCCGCCGAACTGCGGATCGATTCGCTGCAGCGACGCGCTGGCGATGCGATGGATCTCGTCGGCGTCGATCGGAGGCTCGTTCGCCGCGCGATCTTCGCGCCCGATGCGCGCGGCCACTTCGTCGGCGTTCGTGTCGATGCTCTTCCGCGCCGAGGCGAACTCGCTCGAGGCCTTCTTCGCGATGGCGAGGAACCGGTCGCGCGGCAGGTACGACGCGCCGAAGAACGGCTTCAGCGACGGCGTGAGGAACAGCGTCATCGGCCAGCCGCCGTTGCCGGTCATGCGGGTCAGCGCCTGCATGTAGACCGCGTCGATGTCGGGGCGCTCTTCGCGGTCGACCTTGATGCTGACGAAGTGCGCGTTGAGCAACGCGGCCACGTCGTCCTTCTCGAAGACCTCGGTCTCCATGACGTGGCACCAGTGGCAGGACGAGTAACCGATGGAGAGGAAGATCGGTTTGTTCTCGCTCTTCGCGCGCTCGAACGCCTCCTTCGACCACGGGTACCAGTTCACCGGGTTGTGCGCGTGCATCTGCAAGTAGAGCGAGCCCGCCGTCACGAGGTGGTTGCCGTTCCGGCGGATCAGCTCGATCGACTCCGTGGAAGCGACCGACGTGGTCGCGCCTCCCGCGGCCGGCGCGGTGCGCGATCGGTGACGGCGGTGGCAGGCCGTCGTGGTGAAGAGCGTGGCGATCGCGAGGACGGTGAGGAAGCGGGTGCGTGCGTTCACGCGGCGATGATAGCCGACGACGCTCTCGGATCGACGGCGCCACGCGCGAGCTCGACGCCGATCGCGCGGAGCACGTCCGCGTTCCACGCCATGCCGCAGTGGCTGGAGACCACCTCGACCTGGCGCGCTTCGGGGTCCAGGCACGCGCGCCAGTCGACGATGCCGTCGGAGCGCGAATAGAAGGAGACGAACGGCGTGGTCGCCGGGAGCGGAGACTCGTACTCGTGCCGAACGCTCTCGCAGCAGGCGTTGTCGCGCGTGCACTTGATCGAGAGGAGGCCGGGGAGGCCCAGCGTTCCCAGCGTGCCGACGAAACCAACGTTAAGCAGCACCAGGAGATGGACCGCGAGAGGATCGAGGAGCGGCGTGCCGAGCGTCATGAGGCCGTCGACGAGGTCGGGGCGACGCGCGGCGAGCAAGCGCGCGAAGGCGCCGCCGCGGCTCTGACCGAGGACGAGCGCCTTCCGGCCATAGCGCGTGACGTGGCGTTCGAGGCGCGCTTCGATCGGCGCGAGCATGTCGTTCGCGCAGCCGATGTTGAGGCGAATGCCCGCGGCCTTCGTGCGGTACCCCGCGTTGCGGAGCGCGCGAGCGAGCGGAACGAGCGAGCCGTCACCCGCCCAGTAGCCCGGAATCAGAAACACGGGGCGCCCGTCGCCGTGTGGGATGCCGATCCCCTTGGCGATCGGATCGCGCATCAGGCGCGCGCACTCGAGGATCATCCGCGGCTCGCGCCACAAGGGCGGGCTCGTCTCGCGGCCGGCGCGCGACAGGCGACGCGCGGCGGCCTCCCAGAGCGAACGACTTGCGAGCGAGCGCGGAGGGAGAAATGTCGGGGTCGCCACGATCGGAGTCTACACCCCGCCTCGTCATCCTGAGGAGCGCAGCGACGAAGGACCCCCGCGTGCAAAGCGGGGGTTCTTCGCTGCGCTCAGAATGACGGGCTGAAAGAAAATTGTCCGGCCCAGTCCCACCCGTTCGTCGTCATGGCGAACACGGAGGCCAAACACCATGCATCTCTATTTTCATCCGCTCTCGACGTACTCCCAGAAGACCATCATCGCCTTCCACGAGAAGGCGACGAAGTTCACCCCCGAGGTCGTGCAGACCATGGATCCGGCTGCGCTCGCTGCGTACAAGAAGATCTATCCGCTCGGGAAAATCCCGCTCCTCGTCGATGCCGACCGGACCATTCCCGAGTCGTCGATCATCATCGAATACCTGGACCAGCGCGTGCCCGGCGGGCCGCGGCTCATTCCGGCCGACGCCGACGTGGGGCGACGTGTGCGCTTTCACGATCGGATGTTCGATCTCTATTTGAACAACCCGTGCGCCACGATCTTCTTCGACTCGCTGAAGCCCGAAGCGCATCGCGACGCGGCCGCGGTCGCCAAGGCGCGCGAGACGATCGACACGATCTACGCGTACCTCGACGACCATCTCGCGAAGAACACGTTTGCCGTGGGCGACACGTTCTCGATGGCCGACTGCGCCGCCGCCGCGCCGCTCGGCTACCTGCGCCGCCTGCACCCCTTCGCCTCGCGCCCGCGTGTCTCGGCGTACTGGAACCGACTCTCCGAGCGGCCGTCGGTCGTTCGCGTCCTGGAAGACGCGAAGCCGTACCTCGCCAAGATGGCCGGGTGACGCCGAGCCATCGAATCGCCCAGTCGATTAGCATCCGTTTCGAGTTTTCGAACCCAGGAGTCAGTCATGTCCGAATTCGTTTTCCTCTTTCGTGGTGGTGAGAAGCTCCCGAGCCCGGCCGACATGCAGGCCAACATGCAGAAGTGGGGCGCGTGGATGAACGACCTCAAAGCCAAGGGTCACTTCAAAGGCGGCGAGCCGCTCGAGGACGGCGGCAAGCTCGTGAGCGGACGGAAGAAGGCCGTGACCGACGGGCCGTTCGCCGAGGCGAAAGACTTGATCGGCGGGTTCATGCTCGTCACGGCGCGCGATCTCGCGCACGCGACGGAGCTGTCGATGGGGTGCCCCATCTACGAGCGCGACGGCGCAGTCGAGGTGCGACCCGTCATGACGATGCCGCGTTAGCCTTCGTCCCATGTCGGACGCCCACGCGACGCACGAGGGGGGCGACGAGCTCGCCTCCCTCTTTCGGCGCGAGTCGGGGCGGATGACCTCCGCCCTGGTTCGCCTGTTCGGCCCGCACAACCTGCCGCTGGCCGAAGACGTGGTGAACGACGCGCTCTGCCGCGCGCTCGAAGTGTGGAAGTTCAGCGGCGTCCCCGAGAACCCCGCCGCGTGGCTGATGGCAGCGGCGAAGAACCGCGCGATCGACGTGCTCCGGCGCGAGCGCAAGGCGCGGACGATCGCGCCCGACGTGGAGTACGCGATCGCGTCGGACGCGGCGCTGAAGCCCGCGGTCGACGAAGTCTTTCGCGAAGAGGCGCTGCGCGACGAGCAGCTGCGAATGATGTTCGCGTGCTGCCACGCACGACTACCAGAGGAGGTGCAGGTCGCGCTCGTCTTGAACCTGCTGAGCGGGTTCGGCGTCGGCGAGATCGCGGCGGCGTTTCTCGTGTCGCACGCGGCGATGGAGAAGCGACTTCAGCGCGGGAAGCTCGCGCTCGCCGAGTCGCGCGGGTTGCTCGAGGTGACGCCGCGCGTGGTCGCCGAAAACCTCGAGACCGTGCACAGCGCGATCTACCTCGTGTTCAACGAGGGGTACCACGGCAACCATCCGGCCGAGACCGTGCGCGCGGAGCTGTGCGCGGAGGCGATTCGTTTGGGGACGCTGCTCGCGGAGAGCGAGACGACCGCGACTCCGGCGACGCAAGCGTTGCTGGCGCTGATGCTGCTCGTCGCGGCGCGGCTTCCAGGGCGCGTGGACGCGAACGGCGAGCTGGTGCCGCTCGATGCGCAGGATCGATCGCGCTGGAACGCGGAGCTGGCGCGCCGCGGGCGAGAGGCGCTCGAGGCGTCGGCGCGCGGCGACGAGCTGACGGCGTGGCACGTGGAAGCGGCGATCGCGTTCGAGCACACGACGGCGGCGAGTCATGCCGCGACGCCGTGGGGGCGGATCGTTTCGCACTACGACACGCTGCTGAAGATGAGGCCGTCGCCGGTGGTGGCGTTGAGCCGCGCGATCGCCGTCGGCGAGCTGGAAGGGCCGGCGCGCGCGCTCCGGGAGCTCGAAGCGATCGCGGGGCGCGAACGACTCGATCACTATCCGTTCTACCCGGCGGCGATCGGCGAGCAGCTTCTCCGCGCGGGGCGACGCGACGAAGCGCGCGCGAGCTTCGGAGCGGCGCTCGGCATGGCGCGGAGCCCGTCGGAGAAGCGGTTCTTCGAGCGGATGATCACGCGGTGCGATGGCGATGGGACGAGAAAGTGACGGTCAGTCGTCGCGCGCGATCCGCTCTTCACCCGTGTAGACCACGAAGTCGCCGCCGCGCGCGAACCCCACGAGCGTGATGCCAGCCCGACGCGCGACGTCGATCGCGAGCGAGCTCGAGGCCGAGACACCGATCACGATCGGGATCCCCGCGGCCACCGCCTTCTGAACGATCTCGAAGCTCGTGCGACCGCTCACGACCAGCGCGTGATCCGACGCCGGGATGCGCTTCGCGAGGAGCGCCGCGCCGACCACTTTGTCGACCGCGTTGTGGCGACCGATGTCCTCGAACGTGCTCACGTGCTCGCCGTCGAACGTGACGAGCGACGCCGCGTGGCACCCGCCGCTCCGCGCGAACACCGGCTGGCGCGCGCGCAAGAGCGCGATGGCGCGCGTGATGGCGCTCCGTTGCATCGCGCCGCGCGCGGAGACCGAAGCGCAACGCGCGAGCAGGTCGTCGATCGATCGCCGCCCGCAGACGCCGCACGCCGAGGTCATCAACGTTCCGCGCCGCGCCACCGACTCTTCGGGGAGGCGGAGGCGCGCGCCGGGCGATGGGGTCACTTCGATCGTGTTGCCGAAGGCGTCGTCGCCCGGTCGACCGCAGTGCGCGATGGCCGACACGTCGTCGAGCGCGGCGATGATCCCCTCGGCCCACAGGAACCCCAGCACCAGCTCGCGGTCGTGCCCCGGGGTTCGCATCGTCACGGCGAGCGTGTCGCCCGAGACGCGCATGTCGAGCGGCTCCTCGATGACGACGTCGTCGTCGAGCGATCGCAGCGAAGGCTCTGCGCGCGTGACGCGGATGGCACGCGTGGCGTGGCGCGGGTCGACGTTCATGGACCCAGGCGCGGAACGTCGCGCCCCTCGCCTGCTCCCAGCTCGCGCGCGTCCGACGCGCTCAGCGTGATCCGGATGCACTTGTACGCCGGCTGGTTGCTCCCCGCCGCCACCTGCCGCACCGGCACGAGCACGTTCGCCTCCGGGAAATAGCTGGCCGCGCTCTTCCGCGCGATCGGGTACGCCACCGCGCGAAAGCGGCGTGCCGTGCGCGTCTCGCCTTCGAAGTGGCTCGTGATGTCGACCATCTGTCCGTCGGCGAGGCCCAGCGCGCGAAGGTCGTCGGGGTTCACGAAGACGACGCGGCGGCCGTTGAAGATGCCGCGGTAGCGATCGTCGAGGCCGTAGATGGCGGTGTTGAACTGGTCGTGGCTCCGCACGGTCGTCATCAGGAGCTCGTGCGGCCCCAGCGCGTGCGCAGGCATGCCGCACACCGAGAACTGCGCCTTGCCCGTCGCGGTGTGGAACTTCCGCTCGCGCGCGCCGTTCGGTAGATAGAAGAAGCCGCGACGGATGCGGGCGTTGAAGTCCTCGAAGCCAGGGACGACGCGCGCGATGGCGTCGCGCACGCGGTCGTGGTGGAGCATCGAGGCCCAGTCGACGGGGCCGTCCTTTCCGAACGTGGCCTGCGCGACGCGAACGAGGATCTCGGTGTCGCTGAGGAGCTCCGGTGACGCGGGCTCTTCGCGACCGCGCGACGGGTTCACGATCCCCATCGAGTCTTCCGCCGTCGAGAGCTGGTGCTCGCCGGCGTGGACCGCGCGCTCGGCGCGACCGAGGCACGGCAAGACGAGCGCGGTCTTTCCGCCAATGAGATGGCCGCGATGGAGCTTCGTCGACACGTGCACGACGAGCGGGCATCGCGCGAACCCCTCGGCGGTGTAGTGCGTGTCGGGGGCGGCGGAGAGCAAGTTGCCGCTGATGGCGAAGAACACCTTCGCGCGCCCGTCGCGCATCGCGTGCAGCGTCTCGACCGAGTCGAAGCCGGGCGCTCGCGGCGCGCGGATGCCGAGCGCGGCGTCGAGCGCGGCGAGGAACGGCTCCTTCGGGCGCTCCCAGATGCCCATCGTGCGATCGCCCTGCACGTTGCTGTGGCCGCGCACGCAGCACGGCCCCGCGCCGGGGCGGCCGATGTGGCCGCCGAGGAGGAGCAGATTGACCACCTGCTTCACGTTCTCGACGCCGTTCGGGTGCTGCGCGAGGCCGAGGCACCACAGCACGATCATCTTCTTCGCGCGAGCGACGACGTCGGCGGTCTTCTCGATCAGCGCGCGATCGATCCCGCTGCCGTCCACGATCTCGTCCCACGACGCGCGCTCGACTCCCGCCGCGAAGTCCTCGAAGCCCGACGTGTGCTCGGCGATGAACGCGCGATCCACGATCGTCCCCGGCGCCGCGCGCTCGCGTTCGAGCAGAGACTTCAGGATCCCTTGCAGCAGCGCCGCGTCGCCGTTCACGCGAACTGGGACGTACAGATCCGTGAGCCGCGTTCCGGCCCCGAGCAGCGCCGCCACGATCGTCAGCGGATTCGAATAGTCCTGCGGGTTCGGGTTGGCGACGCGCATGAGGCCCGTCTCGGGCATCGGGTTGATGGAGACGATCGTGGCGCCCTTCCGCTTCGCCGCTTCGAGCGAGGTGAGCATGCGCGGATGATTCGTCCCCGGGTTGTTCCCGAGGATGACGATCGTGTCGCAGTGCTCGAAGTCTTCGAGCTTCGCCGTCCCCTTGCCGATGCCGATCGTCTCGGTGAGCGCGAGGCCGCTCGACTCGTGGCACATGTTCGAACAGTCGGGCAGGTTGTTCGTGCCGAGCTGGCGCGCGAGGAGCTGGAAGAGGAACGCCGCTTCGTTGCAGGTCTTTCCGGACGTATAGAAGATCGCTTCGTCGGGCGTGGCGAGCGCGCGGAGCGACGAGCCAACCCGCGCGAACGCTTCGTCCCACGCCACCGGCTCGAAGTGCGTGGCCCCTTCGCGGCGGATCATCGGGTGCGTGAGTCGCCCCTGGCCGTTCAACCAGTGGTCGGACTGCGCGAGCAGCTCGGCGACCGAGTGCTGCGCGAAGAACGCGGGGGGCGCGCGGCGGTGCGTGAGCTCGTCGGCCAGCGCCTTCGCGCCGTTCTCGCAGAACTCGGCGACCTTGCGGTGCGTGTCGGGGCTGGGCCACGCGCAGCTCTGACAGTCGAAGCCGTCCCCCTTGTTGATCTCGAGGAACGTGCGCACGGTCTTGGCGACGCCCATCTCGCGAAGGCCCCACTTCATCGTGCTCACGATGGCGGGGATGCCGGCGGCCTTCGCCGGTCGCCTGGCGACGTCGGGCGGCGTCGGTTCTTCCGGCGTCTCCCCGAGAGCCAACGTGTCGCGATCGTTCGGCATGCGGGCGGGCGGGAGCCTACAACAGAGAAGCCATGCTCACGATTCACGAGTGGACGACCGATGACGGCGCGCACGCGGTCGTGACGGTCCGCGTCGAAGACGAGGCGCTCGTGGTCTGCGTCGCCGATGAGCCACCGGTCGCGCTGCCGATGGTCGTGCTGGCGCGCGTGATGGAGCGCTACGGCAAGCCGCTGGCCGACGGCGTCGCGCTCGACGGGCCGATGATCGATCTCGGCGACGGAGCCACGCTCCGGCGCATTCGGCACCTCGCGCGGTACGACGTCATCGCGCGCGATTTTCTGGTCTGGTCCGCGCCGGGGAAGGAGCCGCTGGTCGAGCTGGCGGTCACGATCAGCGGCGCGCTCACGCACCTCGCGCAGCGTGCACGCGAGCCCTCACCCCCGGCCCCTCTCCCGCAAGGGGAGAGGGGATGAGTCATACCCACGCGATGCGGTAGCCGAGCGTCGACGGCGATCGAAACGCGTCGAGCTCGGCGACGACGACGCGGCGCGAGAAGAACTCGCACCCCGCCTGGATGAACCCGCGGTACGCGACGCGGAAGTAACGAATCGCGGCGAACGGCTCGCCCACGAAATCGATCCGCACGTCCTTCGGCCCGAAGCGCATCACGCGCGCGCCGCCCCCCTTGACCGATCGCGCGCGCAGCGACGTGAACTTCTCGAGCCCCGTGAGCGGAGAGATCCCCATGCCCGCGCTCGCGGACTTGAGGACGCTCCCGAGGAACGTCTTCTGCATGACGTGAACCACCTCTCCGCCGAGCACCAGCTGCTCGTCCATCGGGATGTCGAGCGCGTCGCACGCCTGGTAGTGCGCGATGCCGACCTCGATCGGCAACCACACGCCGGAGCCGGACGACACGATCTCGTCGAGGCGACGGGGCGGGAGCACGCGGACGTACTTCTCGTAGTAGCCGTGACGCTTGAGCGCTTGCTGCGACGTGACGAGCAGCGTGCTCCGGCAGTGCGTCGCCGTCGGCTCGCGTGCGAGCGTGTCCGGGTACGGGACCAGCACGTGCTCAAGCATCTGCGTCACCCCCCCGGGCGAGCTCGATGCGCGGATTCACAGCAACGAGCGTAGCACCGCGTGAGCGCGTTCCGCCCGCCGACTACGCGCCCGGCCGCACCATCCCCACGCGGATCGCGTACCGCACGAGCCCCGCGATCCCGCGGATGCCCAGGCGCTCCATCAGCTCGGTGCGGTGCGTGTCGACCGTCTTCACGCTCACGCCGATGCGCGCCGCGATCTCCTTCGACGAGAGCCCCTCGGCGATCAGCTGAAGCACCTCGCGCTGCCGCGGCGTGAGCACTTCGAACGGTTCGTCCGACGCGCTCCGCGAGTTGCGCGCGTACGCCGCGGCGACCTTCGTCGCGACCTCGGGGCTGAGCCACACCTCGCCGCGGAAGACGGCGCGCAGCGCGAGCCCGAGCTCACTGCGGTCGGCGCTCTTCAAGAGATAGCCCGCAGCGCCGACGATGAGCGCGCGACGGATGTGCTCGTCGTTCGCCTCGGACGAGAGAATGAGAATGCGCGTCGACGGATTTTCCTTCCGCGCGCGCGCCGCGACGTCGAGACCGTTGAGCCCGGGGAGCGAGACTTCGACCAGCGCGATGTCCGGTCGCTTTGCCGCGATCAACGCGAGCGCTTCCTGTCCGTCGCCGGTCTCGGCCACGACCTTCACGCCCGGCACCTCGCTGAGGAGCAAGCGAATCCCCGCGCGCAGGAGCGCATGATCGTCGGCGATCAGTACGCGCATGGCCCTCGTGGGAGGCGATTGATGTTTCCCCTGAGAGGTGTTGTCGATGCGTTCCTCCGAATCGGGCACGTCCGAGGCGTCTTACCTCGGATGACGATGCTTTCAGCGCGGCCTAGGGGATCATCCTGGCTGCTCATCCTTGCGATCGTGCTCACGTTCATCCTCTGAAGATGAGGACGCGAGGCGCGAACGGACGGGCTGCGGACGCCAAAACGGGGGGCGAAGCGCGCCAGAGCTCAGGCGTGCATGCGATCGCGCGACGGCGCGAGCCCGGTCCAGCGTTTGTAGACGCGACGGAAGCCGCTCACGTCCGCGAAGCCGAGGAGGAACGCGATCTCGGTCATCGACAGCCGCCCTTCGCTGACCAGGCGCTCGGCGAGATCGCGGCGAACGGAGTCGACCACTTCGACGTGGCTCGTGCCGCGCTCGCCGAGCCTTCGCTGGACGGTGCGCGGGGACGCGTGGAGCGCGCGCGCGGTCGCCTCCAGCGTCGGGCGACCGGCGACGAGCGTGCGAGCCACGGCCGAGCGCGCGCGCTCGACGAACGACTCGTCCTTCGGGAGGCGCGCCAGGATCTCGCCCATGTACCGCTCGAGGATCCGATTGAGCCCGGCGTTCGCCGTGACCACTGGGAGCGCGAAATCCTCGGCCGCAAAGACGAGCTCCGAAGGGGCGTGACCGAAGCGCACGCGCGAGCGAAAGAGCGCGTGGTGCGGCGTCGTGTCGTCCGGAGACGCGTGCGCGAAGCGGACCTCGCGCGGCGCGAGCTCGTGACCGGTCAGCTGGCGGCCGCGAACGACGAGGATGCCGAACACGGCTTCGACCTCGTGGCGCGGCGTGGGCTGGATGCATCGCAGGCGCGTGACCTCGCCGGCGGCTTCGATCCGGAAATCCAAAGCGTCGCTGAGGAGGCGATGGAAGCGGTGGACGTGATCGAGCGCGTCTCCATACGTGGCGCTCAGCGACATCGAATAGTCGAGCACGTCGTACGCGCCGACCTTCGCCTGCGCCGCGAAGTGCAGACCGAACGCGGCGTCGTGCGACAGCGCCGCGGCCTCGCGCCACGCGCGCTGGCGGCTCACTTCGGGAATGCGGAGGTCGTACTGGTCGAGCGCCGAGTCGGTGAGGCCGATGCCGTCGAGGATGGCGTCGACGTCGACGCCGCGCGCGCGCGCGAACGCGAGCATCGGGCGGAGCACGACGACGCTCGCCGTGCCGCCGGTGCTAGCGCGCTCGACCTTCGGGCCGTCCGCTCTCCGGGCTTCCATCGCCATGCCCGTAGCGTACGACCGGCGCGCGATCGAGCACATCACGAACCTTGCGCGTGAGCGACTCAGGCGTGATCGGTTTCTCCAGGAAGGCGACGTCCGCGTCGATCGAGTAACGCCCGAGGCTGTCGCCCGTATAGCCCGACATGAAGAGGACGCGCATCTCGGGGCGGAGCTTCGCCGCCCGTCGCGACAGCTCCGACCCGTCGATGCGCGGCATGACGACGTCGGTGA